>JBNKHG010000048.1:0-73841 GCA_050290225.1 Cellvibrionaceae bacterium | reverse complement strand
ATTGTCAGCCTCGCTCTTTATTCAGAAGCCTAGCGTCACCCGGTGGCACGGGTGGTCCCGTTAACTTATTCTCCTCAAAATAATTGAGGAGAATAATGAGTGGGACAACTCTTCCCAGCGACTTCGTGTCGCACCTAAAAGTCGTATTTCAGCTCTACACCCCAGGTGCGCGGCTTGTTTGGATTACCGCCAGCAGAAAATGAACTCTTTCCACCTGACTCTAGTGATACATCATCCAGTACATTTTTCCCGAATAAGGATATGCGGTAATGCCCGTCGTGGGTGGCCAGGGTGGCACTCAGATTCAAAGAGCGGTAGGGATCCAGGAAGAGACCGTTAATGTCGTCACCGGGGCGCTTTCCGGTATAGGCATAATCACTTCTCAGGGAGAGCTCCCCAATGGGCAGCGGAATGTCATAAGCGATCGCCAGGTTATAGGTCACCTCGGGTATGAGTGCCAGCTCATTATCCTTGGCCAGTTCCGGGTCCGGCACGCCATCGTTATCAACATCCAGGCCGTTGTACTCCTTAATATCATTGCTCATCAGCCCCAGATTACCGATTAACGTCAAGCTCTCTGTCGCCAGCCAGGTCACCTCGGCTTCAAACCCCATCACCTCCGCGCCACCGACGTTTTCTACGTTATTGATAGCCTTAACTTCTCCATCAATGAGGAGGGTAGAAATGACAAAACGCTGCATATCCGTGTAGTCATTGAAGAAGGCCGCCAGATTCATGCGTAGCTTGCCATCCAGCAGGTCGGTTTTCAGGCCGACTTCCCAGGCTTCTACCGTTTCTTCATCATAGGGCCCGACACCGGCTGGTTCATCTGCATCGTCAAGGTAACCACCGCTCTTAAACCCCTTGGTCCAGGAAGCATAGGCCTGGGTGGTATCGTTGATCACCCATTGCAGGCCCACTTTGGGGCTGAAGTTCTCCCAGCTTTCACTATCTTCAAAATCGTAATTACAATTAACATTGCGGGCGGCATCTCCGGGATCTTGTTCACAACCGCCACCCGCGGTTGTTGCATCAAGGATATGCTTGTTTTCCTTACCGTATCGGCCACCCAGGGTTAACACCCAGTCTTCGGCCAACCGGACATCGCCCTGCGCAAACACCGCGTAGGTGTCGTGGTCCATAAAACCGAGCCCACGATCAACATTGCCAAAAATATCCAATATTCTATGGGAATTATAGGATTGATCAAAATAGAACAGGCCGGTGGTGATATTGAACCGCTCGCTAACGTCCACCGCATAGCGGATTTCCTGACTGAATTGATCCTGCTCGTAAAATGCTGGCCCATAATGGATAACCGCAAAAGTTGATGAGCCATCAATATCAATGGATGTCTCCACTTCAACCTCCCGATACCCCGTCACGGAAGTGAGCACGCCCGGCCCCACATTCCAGTTCACCTCAGCGATGGTATGCCACCATTCCTGGTAGAAACGGCCGGGGAAACCATGATCCAACACCCGCAAGTCATCACTGGGCGGAATATAAGGCGGTAAAAAACCTGGAATACCATTACTAAAGGTTGTTTCACCGTCATACAGATTGCGTGTGGGAGTCTGATCCCCATCACGCTCGCCATATTCGGTAAACAGGGTGATATCCAGGGTATCCGACGGCGTGAATACCAGGGTGGGCCGAATAATCTGGGTTTCCGCTTCACCGATACGATCACCACCGTTTGCATTTTTGTAGTAACCGTCATGATCCTTGTACATGAGGGCCAACCTGCCGGCCAGCTTGTCTTCAACCAGGGCATTCTCGATGCCGACGGCGATATCACGACGATCATAGGAGCCCAGCGTGCCCTGAGCTTCAAATCCGAACTCGCCCGTGGGCCGCTTGGTGCGCACGACGACCACACCGCCGGTGGTATTGCGGCCAAAAAGGGTTCCCTGGGGGCCGCGAAGTACTTCCAGTGATTCCAGATCAAAACTGTCCATGGTCGCACCCACACTTACACCGAAAGGCATGCCATTGAGGGTAAAGCCCACGGAGGGATCCACCGTTGCCGCAGAATGCGTAACTCCCACACCGCGTATAAAAAAGAACGCTTGACCTGGCCCATAGTGCGATTCTTTCAGCGTGGCATTGGGGAATTTGTAGCCAATATCGGCAATGCTTTCGAATTGCATGGCGTCCAGTTGGTTTTCACCCAGTGCCGTGATGGAAACTGGAACATCCTGGACGTTTTCAGCACGGCCTTTTTTGGTGGCGGTTACCAGAATTTCTTCCAGCGCCACTTTCTTTTGCACCGCCCCGTCGTTACCGGACTGAGCCAGGACATCGTGCACTCCACCTGCCCCAACCAAAAACCCAATCACCGCCGTCAAAATATTCCTCTTAACAGACATCGCTTGCTTTTCTTCCTTTTTAATCACCAGCGTATTCTGCGCAGTAAAAACATATTTCAAATTGAAGCCGGTCAGCAGTTTTTTAATGGCGTCTTCCCGGCTCAGCGTGCCGGATACGCCTTCGCAGCGCAGGCCCTGGATGTCTTCAGTTTTTACCAGTACCTGTACGCCGGATTGGTCGGCGTATTTGAGCAGTGCCTGCTCCAGGAGCTGGGGTTCTATCAGGAAGCGGTAGAGATCCTGGCTTTCTTCCGCGTGGGGGCCGTTTGACAAGCATAGGCTAACGGCGAGCGGTAACGTTTTGGAGGATCGTGCAATTGTATTGAAAGCAGCGTTTACAGCTGTCATGGTCTTTTCTCCTACGCGACATATCGTTTTAGAAATTATTGTGAAGAAGCCTTTTTTTCTTTTCATCGCTGGTCTTCTTACTGTATTAGACGAATGTCGCGTAGGTTTTGAGAATGTTTTTTGTTTTTTTTAATCGAGCTATTTTTTTATTACTCGGTTTTTACCTTTTTTGATAATCACTTGTTCATCAGTGGCAATCACTTCCAGGCCGAATGCGGTTTGCAGGCCGTTGAGCCAGTCTTCAATCTCGTCTTCACGCACCGTACCAGAGAATATGAGTTGGCCAATGTCATCATCCAGGATGCGGATCGGCCGGTTATGGTAGCGGTTGACGTCGGCGATCACGGCGCTTAATGGGTTTCCGGAATAAAGCAGGCGCCCGTCGCGCCAGGCGAGCGCTTCATCGTTGGTGATGGTTTTCACCTCTTTCTCGGTGCTTTCGGGGCTCAGTTTGATTTGCTGACCGACGGTCAGCCGGGTGGCTTTTTCCGGCAGCGCTTTTGTCAGCAGGGGCCTGGAGAGTTCGGAGACCACTTTCACCAGTTTTTTCCGTTTGTATTCGGCGATGGGCTCGTTGGATACGTTGACGATACCTTCAACCACCGAGACCAGGACGTCCCGGCCCAACCGCCGGACATTGAACTGGGTGCCGACGGCAACCACGTTGGCGTTGCCGGATGAGACCAGGAACGGCCGCTGTCGGTTTTTGGCAACGGTGAACAGCGCCTCGCCGCTGTCAAGATAGATCTGCCGGACGTCGGCTGCGTAATCGACCCGGGCGCGCGTTTTTCCGCCCAATAGCATTTGCGAGCCGTCTTCCAATGTGAACAGCCGGTGTTCGCCGATGGCGGTCTGATATACCTTGGGCGAAGTCAGCATGGGAGCCAGGAATAACACGGCCAACAGGCAGGCGGAGACGGCGCCCGACAGGGACAACCCGATCTGCCAGCCGCGGCTGTGGCTATCGCGCTTGTCGGCTGTTCGGGTTTGGTTGCCGCGTTGCCGCGCCTGGGGTATGGGTAGCGGCCGCCGGCCATCGTAGTTGTCGGCCAGGCAGTCTTCCTCGTCCGGCCAGGGGAGCCCGTCCATTTTTTCCAGGTCGCGCCACAGCCGATCCATGCTTCCCATTACCCGCTGGTTTTCGTGTGATTGGGACAGCCATCCCTGAACGGTCTGCCAGTCCTCCAGGTCGACCTGCTCTTCCTGCAGGCGCAGGAAATGCTCCGCCGCTTCGTCGTACACGTGACCATCGCCTGCCCTGGCGCTACACCAGCGCTTCAGGCGCGATAACAACGAATCAGGTTCCTTGCCTTTCGATGAGCCAGTCATAGTTCCGCATCCAGTCTTTCCGCGCAGTAGCGCATGGCTCGCAGAACGTATTTGCGCACCATACTTTCCGTTACCTTCATTCGGTTACCAATGTCCAGGTAACTCAGGTTTTCAAATTTGTACAGCATAAACGCCATGCGGCATTTAGGCGGCAGCTCCGCCAAAATGTGCTGAATCAATTTCAGGCGTTGCCGTGCCTCTACCGCATCTTCTATACCGTGGTGCGGCGTTGCTTCGTCTTCAACACACGGTGCTACTTCCTGATGGATTTTCTGCTGCCGTTTTTTTTGCCGGATCCGGTCGATCGCCAGGTTGTTGGCGACGCGGAACAGGTAGGCCTGCAGATGTGTCACCACTTTGTCATCCCCCAGGCCGAGCAACTTGGCGAACGCGTCCTGGGCGATGTCCTGGGCTTCCTGTTCCGAACCCAGTTTTTTCATCAAAAAGTGAACCAGCGACCTGTAATGCTGCTCAAACAATCCCCGCACCCCGCCAGGCGTAGGCGACCAGCCCTCGCCGGACCCCGTCTCCGGCAGGCTCACATCCTCGCCTTTTTTCTTTATATGCACTTATTATCTCCCACCGAATCAATGACTTGCGGATCTTTTCACAATTTCCACAAGCCGGACTCACAGCGGCGCCCGCACAGGGGCGCCTGGCAGCCGCCGGGAAGGGCCGGTTAAACCATGCTCTTATACTGTAGACGTTTTTGCCGGGCGTTTTGGGAATTGGTGGAGAAGGGCTGGAGTTGGAGAGGTCATGACAGTTGTATCATGTTCAAGCATTTTTTCACCATCTTCAGCTGCCATTTAATCGCGCGCTGGAAGGCCTCCAAATGGATTTCAGAATCAAAAGTGACTGATGTCGGTGATTCCGTCAAATTTGCCGACCGGTGACCCAACGGGTACCGGTCGGCGGGAACGCCTGCCCAGCCTACCGGAAAGACATCCACTTCCCGTAAATCAATCAACCGTCTTTACCGGCCAACTCATTCTCAAGCGCCTTGTCCGCAATTTCCTTAAATAATTGCACCATCCGCAAAACAACTGACTGATATTCGGGATTGCGGTCTGCAATGGGTTTGATATTGGCAAGGTCTGTGGATACATCTCCGAGGAATGCAAGATCAAATTCGTTGAGCAACTCACCCCGCGTGACCTTGTCTTTGATCTTCAGCGCTCTCGGAATACCCTTCCGGACCATTTGCTCCATCATCATTTTGATGACTGCCGCATCGTAGGGAATTTGATCCATGAGTGCCTGACACTTCGCTTCGAACGCCGGGCCTTGTTCGCTAAAACGGCCCCTCTGTAGACAAGCCTAGCACTGAAGCAGGAAACTGACCCCAGGCAGCGGACATAAAAAAACCGGCACAATCACTTGTGCCGGTGAAATGGACGGAAAATCCAATACAGCAAAGGATGCCGCCGATCGGGAGAGTCCCGGATTGGCGACGGGTGCAACAACCTCCGCGACCATGGTGTTCGCCGCAAAGGTCGCCACTTTGGTTTACAGCAATAAGCGACGGATATCGGCTATTGCAGAAACCAAATAGGTGAAGAAGCGGCCACAGTCCGCTCCGTTTATAGCGCGGTGGTCATATGACAGAGACAGCGGCAGCATATTACGCGGCTCGAATTCGCTGCCGTTCCATACCGGCTTGACCTGCGCCCTGGATACTCCCAGGATGGCCACTTCCGGCACATTGACAATGGGGGTAAAACCATGGCCACCCATAGCGCCGAGACTGGAGATGGTAAAACAACCGCCCTGCATGTCTCGCGGCGTAAGCTTGCCATCTCTCGCCTTCTTGATCAGTTCATTAACTTCGTCGGCAATCTGCCAGAGGCCTTTCTTATCCACGTCCCGTAATACTGGCACCATCAGACCCGCCGGCGTATCGGCTGCGATACCGATATGGACATAGTCCTTCTGTACAATGTGCTCGCCGTCGGCATGCATGGAAACGTTAAAGTTGGGCTCCGCGCGCAAGGCGGCGGCACAGGCCTTTAACAAAAACGGCAACGGCGTCAATTTCGTACCGCGTTTTTCCGCTTCCGCTTTCATATCCTTGCGGAAGGCTTCCAGCTCGGTGATATCGGCATCATCCCACTGAGTCACGTGGGGCACATTCAACCAGTTGCGGCTCATATTGGCGGCGGTGAGCTTTTTGATCTTGCTCATCTTCACCATTTCCACCGGGCCAAATTGAGAGAAGTCCACTTCCGGCACCGGAGGAATACCCGATCCACCCGTTACCTGGCGTTTGTCTTTATCGGCTATCACCTGTTTGACGAAGTTGCGCACATCATCCTTGGTCATGCGACCCCGAGGCCCAGTGCCCTTAACTTCGCCCAGATCGACACCCAGCTGGCGTGCCAGCTTGCGTACCGCCGGACCAGCGTAAATGTCGCCGCTTTTACCTTCTGCGCCCGGCACTGCAGCCGCTGGAGCGGTCTGGGCCGCTTGCGCAGCAACCGGGGCTTTCGCTGCCGGAGCTTTCGCAGTGGGCGCAGGCGCTGCCGAGGGTGCAGCAGGCGCTGCAGCAGCTTGTGTTTTCAGTGTGCCGATGTTGAAGCCTTCGGAAACTTTATCGCCGACACGTACAGTCAGGCCGATCAACTCTCCCGAAGCGGGAGCCGGTACTTCCATCGACGCCTTGTCGGTTTCAAGAACGATCAGGGAATCCCCTTCACTGATCTGATCACCCTTTGAAACGCAGACTTCAATCACATCCACGTTCTCGGCGCCACCCAGATCGGGAATCAGAATCGGCATATCGGCCGCAGCCGGTTCGGAGGCGGACTCGGCAACAGCTGCCGCAGCCGGCGCTGCCGGAGCAGGCACAGCTGCTGCAGATGCAGCGGTTTCGGTTTTCAAGGTACCGATGGTAATGCCTTCGGAAACCTTATCACCTTCGCTCACCGTCAGTTCGATCAACTCACCCGATGCTGGCGCCGGCACTTCCATCGACGCCTTATCGGTTTCCAGAACGATCAGGGAGTCGCCCTCATTGATGTGATCGCCAACGGAGACGCAGACTTCAATCACGTCTACATCCTCGGCGCCACCCAGGTCGGGAATCACAATCGGCATATCGGTGGCAACGGTGCCAGTCGGCACAGGCGCAGACTCTACCACAGCTTCAGGCGCTGACGCTTGCTCTACCGCTGCTGCCTCAGCGTCAAGCGGCGCCTCTTCAACGACCGCTGACCCGTCGGCCACGTCCAGCTCAACAATGGCATCGCCTTCCGACACCGTGTCACCTTCGTTAACCCTGACACTGACCACTTTGCCCGCTTCCGGACAAGGCACTTCCATGGAGGCCTTGTCTGTTTCCAGTACCAGCAGCGATTGCTCAGCCTGGACACTGTCACCAGGTGCGATACACACCTCGATCACGTCAACGTTTTCCGCACCACCAATATCGGGAACTTTAATTACTTGAATTGTCACGTTAGTTCGAGCTCCTTATTCGTGGCCTAGCAGGTGATGGGATTAGCTTTTTCGGCATCGATGCCCAGCTTCTTCATCGCTGCAGTCACCTCCTTGGCTTCCAACTTGCCCTGATCCGCCAGGGACTTGAGCGCCGCCAAGGTTACAAAATTGCGGTCCACCTCAAAGAACTGACGCAACTTTGCACGGGTATCACTGCGACCAAAGCCCTCCGTCCCCAGGACTTTAAAGTCATTGGGAATGTAGGCCCGCAATTGTTCGCCATAAGTCTTGAGGTAATCGGTGGCCAGAATTACCGGGCCGGTATGATTTTCCAGCTGCTCGGTTATATAAGGTTTTTTCGGTTCCTCTTCGGCGTGTAACATATTCCAGCGATCTGCTCGCTGACCGTCACGGGTCAACTCGTTGATACTGGTCATACTCCAGACGTCGGCTTCCACATCGAATTCGTTGCGCAATATCTCGGCGGCGGCGCGGACTTCACGCAGGATGGTTCCTGCGCCCATCAACTGCACCCGCTTCTTGCCTTTTTTCTTCTTGCCTTCTTCCAGCAAGTACATGCCTTTGATAATGCCCTCTTCCACACCCACAGGCATTTCCGGGTGAGTGTAGTTTTCGTTCATTGTGGTGATGTAGTAGAAGCAGTTCTCCTTGTCACCGAACATGCGTTTGATGCCGTTCTGGATAATCACCGCCAACTCATAGTTGTAGGTCGGGTCGTAGGTGCGGCAGTTAGGCACAGTATTGGCTAACACATGACTGTGGCCATCCTGGTGTTGCAGGCCTTCCCCGTTCAGGGTAGTGCGCCCGGCGGTGGCACCGATCAGGAAACCCCGCGCCTGGCTATCGCCAGCGGCCCACACCAGATCACCCACCCGCTGGTGGCCGAACATGGAGTAGTAAATATAGAACGGGATCATCGGGCAGTTGCTGTTGCTGTAGGCGGTAGCCGCCGCAATCCAGGCAGAAATGGCGCCGGCCTCGTTGATGCCCTCTTCCAGAATCTGGCCCTTCTTGTCTTCCTTGTAATACATGATCTGGTCAGAGTCATGGGGCGTGTACTTCTGCCCGGCCGAAGAGTAGATTCCGAGTTGGCGGAACATGCCTTCCATACCAAAGGTACGCGCCTCGTCTGGCACAATCGGCACAATGCGCTCGCCTATAACCTTGTCCTTGGCCAGGGATGACAAGATGCGAACAAATGCCATGGTGCTGGACAGTTCACGCTCGCCACTGCCAGTCAACTGGCTCTTGAACGCATCCAGAGATGGCACATCCAGGGCCCCGAAATCCGTGCGGCGCTTGGGCAGTTGGCCGTGTAACACCTCCCTCCGCTTGCGCATGTATACCATTTCCGGGCTATCGGGAGACGGGCGGTAGTAGGGCACGCTCTCGATTTCCTCATCAGTAACCGGGATACCGAAGCGGTCGCGGAAATTTCGCAGGTTGTCGATATCCAGCTTTTTCACGGAGTGGGTGACATTGATGGCCTCTGCGGCCGATCCCATACCGTAGCCTTTGACCGTCTGGGCCAGGATCACGGTCGGCTGCCCCTTGTGGGCCACAGCCTCGGCATAGGCGGCATAGACTTTGAACGGATCGTGACCGCCACGGTTCAAGTCCATGATGTCCTGATCGGAGAGATCTTTTACCAGCTCCAGCAGCTCGGGGTACTTGCCGAAGAAATGCTCTCGCGTGTAGGCGCCACCGTTGGCCTTGTAGTTCTGCAGTTCACCGTCGCAGACTTCGTCCATGCGCTTTTGCAACAGGCCGGTAGTGTCTTTCTCCAGCAGCGCATCCCAGTGACGCCCCCAGATAACCTTGATGACATTCCAGCCGGCGCCACGGAATGCCCCTTCCAGTTCCTGGATAATCTTGCCGTTTCCGCGCACCGGACCGTCCAGACGCTGCAGGTTACAATTGACGACAAAGATAAGGTTTTCCAGTTTCTCGCGACCGGCGAGGGAAATTGCACCCAGGGATTCCGGCTCGTCACACTCACCATCACCCAGGAAAGCCCAGACCTTGCGATCCCCACGAGGAGCCAGCCCCCGTGCGGAGAGGTAGCGCATCACGTGCGCCTGGTAAATGGCCATAATAGGCCCCAGACCCATGGAAACGGTTGGGAATTGCCAGTAGGCCGGCATCAGCCAGGGGTGGGGATAGGAAGACAGACCGTTGCCATCCACCTCGCGTCGGAAATTGTCCAGCTGTTCTTCGGTGAAGCGGCCCTCCAGGTAGGAGCGTGCATACATTCCGGGCGCCACATGCCCCTGAAAATAGACCAGGTCGCCTTCTTCATCGCCTTCACCGCCGCGGAAAAAGTAGTTAAAACCCACGTCGTACAGGGTTGCCGAGGAAGCAAAACTGGAAATATGGCCACCCAAGCCCTCGTCGTTGTCATTGGCACGCATCACCATGGCCAGGGCATTCCAGCGAATCAGGGATCGGATACGGCGCTCCATAAAGAGGTCGCCAGGCATGCGCTTTTCAGCGGTGGGGGGAATGGTGTTGCGGTAGGGGGTGGTGATTGCAGCGGGCAGTTGAACGCCGGCATCGGTGGCGCGGTCGTTGAGCATTTTCAGCAGGTAGGCCGCCCTGTCTTTACCACCGTATCGAATAACGGAGTGCATCGCATCAAGCCACTCGCGTGTTTCGATAGCATCAATTTCCTCTTGCATTCAAGTCTCCTCAGATTTCGTTAAGACACATAAGCTTTTGGCTCATGGTGACCTCGTCCGTCAGACCAGCTATTGGTATATCCGGCCCAATAAACCTGGGGCTTTCGCATGTATTGGCGAAAGCCCCATAGACTCTTATTAAAAGGGCAACTGCCCTGATGATTATAGAAGCAATTTTCTGCTCGTCGGCAGCATTACGCGGAGGAGTGCTCCGCCAGCTGCGAACCTCATTCGCGCGGTTCAACACACAGGATTTCGTCTAAACCATCAATTTGTAGTATTTTTACATTTTAAGCGTAAAAAAGCCACCCCATAGCGCACAAATTTATCACAATTTTAGTCAACCGCCCCTTAAATCGACAAATAGCCAATAAAAAGCACCATGTTCAATTCAATATACAGCGACTACATTGTAAATTAACTACAAAAATTGCCTGTATTTGCTTGCCAAGACACCCTCGGCGATATCAAACCGGCCCTATACAAACCGGGTCAATAGGCGTGATGTGAAAAAGCCTGCCGACCGATCTGCAAGCCGCGACCGAAGGGAAGCAATGGGAGACCCCTGATGTCTGCAGTCTGTCAGAGCAGGCATCAGGGGTAGCGATACAACGGCTGTGAGGCCTTGAACTGCTCCTGGGACTCGATCGGCGCATACTGCCCACTAATCGCTACCGGTGCCCTGGAGGTCATCCAGATTCTCCGCTCCGGTGACTGTAACACCCGCTGAAAATAGCGCGCAAAGCTTTCAGCTCTTACCGAATTCACTGCCTTTACCAGCAACTGGCGACGGTTGAAATCGAAGTTCTGGTGCAGAATATTCTCCCAGTAAAACCGGGCCTGTTCCGCCTGGTTCTTTGGCTGCTCCTGTAGCTGGTGTATCACCGCCTGCCGATGCTGGGAGAGCTGCTGGACGAATGTTTGCTCCCCCAGGCTTCCGGCAAAGTGATCGATAAACTGTGCAATCTCTCCCACCAGCTGCTCAGCAGTGGCCGTGGGCGACTGCACTACCAGTACCGAGCCTGGCACCTCTTTTAGCCCCATACCGGAAACGAAGACGATATAACCCAGTTGTTTTTCCGTTCGCAGCTCATTGAAGAAAGGCGCTTTCAGTACCTGTCGCAGTACCAGCATATGAGCCATATCTTCGATGGAATCCTCTGAGCCCTGGACATAGAGAGCGACCGCGTTGTCGCGATGATCCACCGCCAGGTTGCGCAGCCACGGGCGCGAGTCGTCCTCAAGTGAACCGTGTAAATTTACCACCTGGGCCTCGACAATGGGCCTCTTCCGGAGTTTGCGCAACAACCGCCGTTCAATCAGGGTAGCCAGTTTCAATCCCTCTTCCCGATAGAGATTCCCCTGAAGCAAGGCATCAACTCTGGCCCCCTTCAACAGTCGCCTGCTGAAACGCTGCAATTGCTTGAAAGTCTGGCCTTCCGCAGCGGCTATCAATACCGGCTCGCTCCAATAGGGTGAGAACAGGGTGCTGGGCAGATCGTTCAACAGCTGCACATAAGGGGGCCGTTTGCGGGCGTTCCCCCAGCGTCTGAGAGTTTCGCGTTTGATGCTGTCGAAACGTTTTTTACTAAACCGGGGATCTACCACCGCATCCAGGATTCGCGTCAACAACAAGCCCATTCGATCGTTGTAACCGCTGATATAGAGATCAAAGCCGCGGCTGTTGGCATCAATGGAAAACTGAAGCCCCGCCAACGCTGCCGGATAGGCGAATTGATTGAGCGCATCCGTTACCATGGCGGTAAACAAGCGCATATTTACAGCCCCTTGGACTGAAGCGGCCGCCTCCGGCGACTTGACCCTCATAAACAGGTTGGCCTTCGGGACTTCGAATTCGTAGTCCTGTTTAAACCAGGCCTGAAAATTATCAGTGTCGCGCAACAGCAGCGGCGTTTCAGCACGTTCTTCCAGAGTCGGCGGTGACTTGACCTGCAATTGCTGGGGAATAAAAGCGTTCTTTTCCGGCAATCGCAGCTGACGTGCCAACGACTGTACCGGCACAGTCAATTTCTGCGGACGCGACAGCAGTCGATAGGGGGTGGCATAGCGCTGGGTGATCTGGTCTGTCTCCAACTCGGGCGAATGGAGCGCGACAAACATATTATCCGGCCGCAGATAAGCGAGGTAATCGGTGATCAAATCGGCATCATAGCGGGCAAATCGATAACCACCGCGCAACACGTCCTCAGGGCTATAGTGGTGCAGGTTGTAAGCAAGGCGGCTGGTCGTGTGAATGGGTTCGCCCTGCTCGCGAAACTGAAATGCAATTTCCCCCAGCTGCCGCTGCTCGTCAAAGCGCCATTGCTCAATCCCCTGACGTCGAATGTTATTCACCGCCTCAAACACCAGGGCAATAATCTGTTCTTTGGCGTCAACCCCCTGAGGTGTCAGGGCGATCGAAATATCGAACAGAGTTCCGTCCCTGTCGCCCTGCCCTTCACCGGCGCTCAGACCTTCTGCCCAGCCCTCCTGCTTCAATAACGCCAGCAGACTGCCTTCCCCTTCGTGCCCAAGGAGGTTACCCAGGTAGCGCAAAGGCTTTTCATGGTAGTACTGCTGCACCGGCGGCAGCGGAAACATCAACGTCAGGCGGTGCTGCTTTTTTTCCGGTTTAATATGGACTTCCGCAGGCAAAAAACCGGTTTCAAACAGCGCTTGCCCATGGTGCAGGGATGTCACCGGGTGTGAAGGAATCGCCCCGAAGCGTGGTCGCACCAAGGCTTCCAATTCGTCCAGGGATTCCCGCCCCATCACCACGAGGGTCATGAGCTCTGCGGAATAGTAACGCTGATAAAAAGCCAGCAGATCATCGCGCACCCGATCAATCACCGACGCGTCCTCTGCAGTCGCATCCTCCGACCCAATGCGATCGGCCAGGGTATCAAGACTGCCCACGCTGAACTTGGCCATCGGGTGCTCTGGGTTAAACACTTGCCGGTAGACATCCAGGGTACGGCGGTAGTCGTCCTTGATTTTGGCCTTGTACTCGGAATTGACCGCGTGTCGCTCACGATCAACATAGGCTTCTGTAAACAGGGGGGCAACGAAGAACTCAGCAAAGCGGTCCAGGGCGGGCGTCAGCATACCCGCCTTGATATCGAAGAAATAGTTGGTGTGTTCGGCAGCGGTATAAGCGTTGTGACTGCCGCCATTGGCACTGATAAAAGCCTGGTACTCACCGGCATCAGGGTACTTTTCCGTACCCAAGAACAGCATATGCTCAAGAAAATGGGCAAGTCCCTCGCGGTCCCCGGGATCCTGGGCACTGCCGACATAAATGTCCAGAGAAGCGGCGGCCTTGTCCGCCTTGCTATTGGAGATTAAGAGAACCCGCAGTTTATTGGGCAGCTCGAGATATCGGTAAAGATACTGATCGCCAGGGCTTTTAATTATTTCCGGCCAGGTGACGGCCTGGCTTTTTCCAGCGCCTCCCGAATCGCCCCAAAGCGGCGGAACCACCACCAGCAGGACCAGCAGCGACAATAGCCGCACCGGGCGTGACAACTGCCTTACTCCGCCCCCTGCGTTGTATCCCTGCGACTTAATCAGACAACGAAACCATCCCGATTGCGACCCCATAGTTCTCCCACAGTCTATATCAATCAGCCACCTGGCACTCAACCGGGCGGCATTTCACTTGAGTTCGCCCGCAGCCTCCTCGCCACCATCTTCCCCCTCCAGGGGCCAGGCATTTAACACCGCCTTTATCAGTGTCGCCAGGGGAATGGCAAAAAACACCCCCCAAAACCCCCAAAAACCGCCAAATACGAGTACCGCCAGGATAATGGCCACCGGATGCAGGTTCACCGCCTCGGAAAACAGCAGCGGCACCAGCACATTGCCGTCGAGTGCCTGAATCACTCCATAGACCAACAGCAGGTAAAAGAATTCCGAGTTCCAGCCCCACTGGAAAAATCCGATCATCGCCACCGGCAGGGTCACCACTGCAGCGCCAATATAGGGAATCACTACCGACAACCCCACCGCCAGGGCCATGAGGATGGCGTATTTCAGTCCGAGCAAGGCAAAGGATACATAGCTGACGCCGGCCACGATCAGGATTTCGATCACCTTGCCACGCACATAGTTGGCAATCTGCTGGTTCATTTCCTGCCAGATCTTGGCCATCAGTGGCCGCTCCGCCGGCAGGAAGGAGGCGGCCCAATGGATAATGACTTCGCTGTCCTTGAGGAAAAAGAACACCAGGATGGGCACCAGCACCAGGTAAATCAATGCCGCAGCGAGTACCGGCAAGTTGGTCACCGAGAAGGACACAATTCCCTGCCCCAGGCCGCCGAGCTCATTACCCGCTATATTGATAAGTTGTTCGATCTGCTCTTCGCTGATCAGATTGGGATACTTCTCGGGTAACAGCAATAACAACTGCCTCCCCTCAGTCAGCATCCGGGGTACCTCTGAAAAGAGTTTGATGGTCTGCTGCCAGATCGCCGGCATCAATCCAAGCAAACTGGCCACCAGACTGCCCACCAGTACCAGGAAAGAGATAGTTACCGACAACAGGTGCGGCATCCCGTATTGATTGAGTCTCGCCACCATGCCCTGCATCAGAAAGGCGATTACCACACTGGCGATCATGGGCGCCAATATTGACCCCATGGTCATCACCACAACCAATGCTACAGTGAGCAACACGGCCAACAACACCGCTTCTTCATCGGCGAAGTAGCGGTTGAGCCAGCCTCGCATAATACTCAGCATAGAAAATCCTTAGGGCAGACGTCCGTCGTGGGGTGGCATCAGGCTTTTTTTAGCACATATATATAGCGGTTATCACTTTCTTCAAAGGCCACCAGTTGATTACCACTGAGTTCGGCAAAGGCGTTAAAGTCCCTTACTGAACCGGCATCGGTGGCTATCACGCGCAGGCATTCACCGCTGGCCAGTGTCTTCAAACCCTGTTTAGCCTTTAGCAGCGGCAGGGGACAGGTCAACCCGGAAGCATCGATTGTAGATTTAATGGTTACCTCGACACTTTTAGCCGCAAGGGGGCTGTTCGAGGTAGAAGTGCTTTTCGAGCTGGGAGCGCTTTGTGCTTTTTCGTCAGACATATTTCTCTCAATTGACGCCCATTCAGGCTCCAGACAGCAAAACGCAGTCACCATGGGCATGTAATTTACAACATATTCGGGGCCATGGACTGTTGGAGGTCAAGATTTTCAAATATTAACACGGGCATATTGAACATTTGCCCTGCACCACTATCAAACCCACAGTCCGAGGGGCCGCGCCGCAACGCTACCAAATCCCCGACGAAACCGATAGAGTAGGCATTGTCCCTGTGGCAGGGTGCGGCGACCGACAAGCCCCTCAAGCCTTTACCTCAAGCCTTTAAGAGAACAGCCTCAAACCCTATGAAGACCGCCTCAGCCAAGCAGTATTTAGTCATTCGGGCCAAAAAGCACTTACTCCCTTGCCTGTTGGTGGCAACATTAACCCCTGCCGCTGCTCCCGCCTTGGCCCAGTCATCCAATATTGAACTGCCCAAGCTGGGTGATGCCAGTTCGGCCATCGTGTCGCCGGCCAAAGAATACGAACTGGGTCAAACCTGGTTGCGATTGTATCGCAGTCGGGTTCCCACGTCCTCAGATCCCCTGATAAATGAATACCTTGAACGATTGCTGCACAAATTGTCTCTCTACAGCCAATTGGAGGACCGGCGTCTGGAGCTGATCCTGGTGAAAAACCCCAGCATGAACGCTTTCGCAGTCCCCGGAGGTGTCGTTGGTGTACACACTGGGTTGTTTTTGTATGCGGAAAGCGAGCACCAGCTGGCCTCGGTGCTATCCCACGAACTCGCCCACCTGAGTCAGCGCCATTTTGCCCGTGGCGTCGAGAAACAAAAAGAGGCCACCATTCCCACCATGGCGGCACTACTTGCGAGTCTGGTGCTGGCCGCCACCGCCGGTGGGGATGCCGGTCTGGCCGCCCTAACGGCCACCCAGGCAGCAGCGCTCGATACCCGGTTACGGTTTAGCCGCCAGAATGAACAAGAGGCAGATCGTATCGGCATGTTAACGATGGTCGGCGCCGGCATGGACCCCCATGCGGTGCCCGAAATGTTTGAAAGTATGTTGCGTTCCACCCGCTACAGCCGCAGACCGCCGGAATTCCTGCTGACTCACCCGGTCACCGAAAGCCGTATTGCCGACTCACGCAATCGCGCCAACAAGTACGCCACAAAACAGTACACGGACAATCTCGACTTTCACCTGATGCGTGCCCGGGCACTCATGCTGCATGAACAGACCCCACAGGCAGCGGTAAAACGTTTTAACAGCGAACTTGAAGGTGACAGCCTGTCCCGGGAAGCCAGCCGTTATGGCCTGGTGCTGGCGCTGACCGCCACCGGTCAATTCGATCAGGCACGGGAGACACTGCAACCGCTGCTGACACAATCACCAAACAATGTGATCTACCAGGTCACGGCCGCGGATGTGGAAATAGCCGCGGAAAACTATGAGGGTGCCCTCGATATTATCCAGACACAACTGAAGCGCTACCCCAGCAGCCATCCTCTGACTATCCGTCTCGCAGAGACCCTTATGCACGCCGGAAAATATACCCAGAGCGAGCAGATTCTTGAGGATTATTCCCTGCAGCGCCCCAAGGATGATTATGTCTGGTACCTGCTTGCCGAAGTGCACGGACTGGCAGGCAACATCCTCGGGGTCCACCGCGCCAGGGCCGAATACTTTATTCTCAACGGTATTTACGACAAGGCACAGAAGCAGATCAACAACGGTTTAAAGCTGGCCAAGGGCAACTTTCAAATGACCGCGCTGCTACAACAACGGCTGAAAGATGTGCGCAAAATGCAGGAAAAAGCCGAGCTTTAAGTTCACCACAACCTCGATACTTGCCAACCCCGGATCCATGGGCTATAAACTCGACACACCCGCTAGCGCAAGGAGTTGAAGCGCAAGTCACGCCGTTCTCGAACAGCCAGGACAGGGAGGTCCCATGCCAGCTCACACACCAACCTTAATCTCCTACAGCGACGCTCGTCCACAGATGAAACCCGGCGATGTCATCGCTTTCGCCGGACGCAGTCCGTTATCGAAATTAATTCGACTTGTAACCATGTCCCGCATCTCTCACGTCGGCACTATACTCAAATCGCAGGTCGGCGACATGGAGGTAAACCAGATCATCGAGTCCACTGAAGTCCGGGGTTTTTGCGGCGTTAATGTGTCTCGCTTCAGCGACCGTCTGCAAGCCTACCCCGGTGAGATCTACTGGCTGCCCTTACGCGACGATATCCCTTTTAACGCCAACCGTTTTTTCCGCTTTCTGTTCGACAAGGCGGACAACAAGCATCAATGGGATGCCCTGCAAGCCTTGAAATCCGGGTTCGACTTCTTCGATGACTCGACACTGCTAGGTTTCCTCACCGGCAATGAAGAAGACATGAGTAAAATCTATTGCTCCGAGTTGGTGGCAGCGGGCCTGGAGGCCGCGGGCACTATTCCCAATGTTAATTGCTCGGAGGTCACGCCCATCGACCTTTGCCGCTGGTGCCTGTTTAAGGACGACTATTATGTGCTGCGTGAGAGCCTGGACGACAGCATTCCAGCCATGGAGGAACTGGCCATCAATCGCTACAACTCCATCTCCCCCGCGGCCTGGGGCAAGAAAAACACCTAAGTCCGTCTGGGCGCTTCTTGATCAATAGTGTGGAGGTCTCTCATCGACCGGGTTAATCTGGCGTTGTTCAAAGGCATAGGACAAATCGTCCAGTCTTTTCAGCAATGCCTGAAACTGCACCTGTAAAGCACGCATGTCGCTGTCCTGTTCGGCGATCACCTGGTTGAGTTGCTGCAGCGTGTCCTCCTGGAAGGCCAGACGGGTCTGCAGCTCTATCACCTGATCCCGCAGTTCTTCAGCAGCGTTACCTTTATTGGCTGAAGTAATATCAGCAGAATCAGCGTTGGATGGATCAGGCATCTTGAACCCCCTTACAATCGTAGAGAGCGTCTATTAATGATCGTGCTCGCGGATCGATCAATAACCCCTGCCCCATGCGATTTGTCACATAGCCAAAGCCTATACCGGCATCCGGGTCGGCAAAACCGAGACAACCACCAGCACCGGGGTGGCCAAAGCCACGCTCACCACGGCCAAACTGACAATCCTCGCGCTCATTTTTCAACATAAACCCCAAGCCAAAGCGCAGTGGCACCCCGAGCACCTTATCCGCCGACGAACGGCTCTGCTCCTGCCAGCACAGGGGCAAGCTCTCGCTGCTTAAAAGCCGCGTTACCACACCATCGATCTCCAGCGCGCCGCCGTTGGCCAATGCACCGTACACCGCCGCCAGCGCCCGAGCGCTGGCGTGGCCATTGGCGGCCGGGATCTGTGCGCCTCGCCAATCCGGGGAATTGGTTCCCATCATCAGGCTCATAGGGTTGGTAAACGCTTTTTTCACCACCCCCTCTGGATCAGCTTTCATTACACGCCCAAGCTCATTGTTACCGGGGGTCGTCCCCGCCAGGGGGCCGACATCCGCTAACAGTACCTGTTCGGCCTTATCCACCCCAAAGGTACAATCGACCTGCAACGGCCCGGCCACCTGTTGCTGGAAGTAATGATTAAAACTGTTGGCACCGGATACGCGGCGAATCACCTCCCCCAGGATCCAGCCGAAGAGCATGGGTGAGTAACCCTGTTCGCTCCCCGGCACCCACCAGGGTTCCTCCCCGGCAATGCGCTCGATTATCTGCGGCCATTGATAGACCAGCTCGTCCGGCACCCGCTCTTTGAATGCCGACACCCCACTGCGGTGACAGAGGATATCGCGCAGGCGAATAGGAGACTTGCCTCCCGCAGCGAATTCAGGCCAATAATGGGCTATAGGGATATCCAGATCGAGAGCACCGGCCTCCACCAGCTGTAGCGCACACAGCGCTACCAACCCCTTTGAGGCCGAAAAGACGTTAACCTGGGTGCGCTCCTCCCACGGCAAGCTGCGGGACTTGTCCCGCGAACCACACCAGAGGCTGATCACCAGCTCGCCATGCCGATAGACACTGACCGCCGCCCCCTGCTCGCCGGTTTCCTCAAACAGGCGAGCAAAGGCCATTCTGACAGTTTCATATCCGTGTGCACAAAACCCCTGGACCTTTGTTGTTACTTCCTTCACCAAAATACCTTCACTTAACTAACCATGGCCGGGCTTACTACCCGCCCCAAATTTCCCGATACGTTAACAAAGACCGCAGGCACTTTCCGACCCATTTTTTGACAATTTTTCACCAGTGGCGGATTATCCTAATAAACCAGCGCCTACCCGCAAAAAGAAAACACCTATCCTACACTTTTTGAATCTTATTCTCCCCGTTGAGACTGGCTATTTTACATATAGCCGCACAGTCTAAAACAGGAAAAACAACCCCGCTGTCTATTTCTATACTGACAATAGATATTTAAATCGAGTGTGTTGCAACGCCCTCCTTAACACCGAGCCCAAGCGTTCCGCGATCCATTTGCCTCAGCATCGCGGTATGACCTCATTGCGTGAAAGCGCGATGGTTAAGTGTCAAAGGAGAAGACTATGTTTGACTTGATGACGCGTGAGCAACTGCCCGACCTGCATTTGCACCAGGATCCTCGCTCCGGCCTAAAAGCCATTATCGCCATTCACAGCACCCGTCGTGGCCCGGCACTGGGCGGCTGCCGCTTTCTGGAATACCCCGATACTGAATCCGCCATTGCCGATGCCGCACGACTCGCCCGCGGCATGAGCTATAAAGCGGCCCTCGCCGACATCCCTCACGGCGGTGGCAAGGCCGTCCTGCTCAAGCCACGTACCGCCTTTAACCGGCGAGCACTTATGGAAGCCTTTGGCGACTTTATTGACAGCCTGGGTGGGCGTTATATCACTGCCGTCGACAGTGGTACCAATTCTGAGGACATGGATATTATTGCCAGCCGCACTCCCTTCACGACCAGTACTTCCGCCGAGGGTAACCCTTCGGCTTATACAGCCCTAGGTGTATTTGTTGGCATCCAGGCTGCGGTTGCCCATCGTCTGGGTCGCAGGCAGCTGGAGGGTATCCATATCGCCCTGCAGGGATTGGGACATGTGGGTTTGAACCTGGCGCAGCGGTTGGCCAAAGCCGGGGCCCGCCTGAGCGTGGCTGATATGGATAGCGATAGAGTCCGCCAATGTTGCGAACTGACCGGCGCCACACCGGTGTCGGCAAAGGATATACACCGGATCGACTCCGACGTCTTTACCCCATGTGCCCTTGGCGGCATAGTAAGCGAGCACACACTAACTGAATTTCGCTGTGCCATTATCGCCGGCTCCGCCAACAACCAGCTGGCGGAGGAACACTTGGGGCAGGCCCTGCTTGAGCGGGATATTCTTTATGCCCCCGATTATGCCATCAACGCCGGAGGCCTGATCTACGCCGCCTGTCACCATCGTCATGCCAGTGCCGAAACCATTGACAAAAAGATCAATGCCATTGGCACGACCCTTGGGGATATTTTCAAACAGGCCAGTCATACCCGGATCGCCACCAACCTGATCGCCAACCGCCTGGCGGAAGCCAAGCTTTACCTCTCTCCGGCGAGGCACAGTCGCTGGGAAGACTGTCGCAATCTCCCCCCGGCACAAAGGGACAAACAGCTGAACTCGGGCAATTCCCTGCACTAGATCAGACCTTGGGCAGGGCGGCACCACAGAACTTGCAGTAACTGGCGTCCTGTTCATGACCCCAGCGAAAACAGTTTTGGCACCGGCGCGTCAGGCGCTCCCGATTCATTTCGTGGGTCAGCTCGGCAGTGAGAATTCCCGTAGGTACCGCAATGATGGAATAACCCGTCAACATGGCCGCGGCTGCAATCACCTGTCCGAGGGTTGTTTGCGGAGTAATGTCACCGTAACCCACAGTGGTAATGGTGACGATAGTCCAGTAAATACTCTTGGGAATACTGGTGAAACCGTTCCCAGGCCCCTCGACGATATACATCAGCGAACCGAACAGCGCACTGAGGATCAACACCGAAGAGAAAAACACAAAAATCTTTCTCCGCGACATCAGCATAGCCCGCATCAGCACATTGGCTTCGCTGATATAACGCATCAACTTCAATACCCGGAAAATACGGAAAAGCCGTAACAGGCGAATAATCATCAGATTATTGGCATCAGCCACAAATATACCGAGATAGGAGGGGAGGATGGCAAACAGATCCACAATCCCGTAAAAACTGCGGATATAGCGAAGTGGGCGCGGTGAACAATAGATGCGCAGACAGTATTCAACGGTGAACAAACCGGTGAAAACCCACTCAATGACACGCAGTTCGCGATGATAACCGGCAGCAATGCCAGAGACAGTATCCGCCATCACCGCTATGACACTGATGAGGATGGAGTAGATCAACACCAGATCAAACCTTTTGCCGGCCGGCGTGTCTGTGCCAAAAATAACCGTATACAGGGTATCCTTAAGCCGAGCGTGATCCATAGCGAGTCTGTTCCCAGAGGATTTCACGTATGCTATTCGCTTAATCGGACTAAAATCAAGGGAGCGCTCGAAGCCCTTCGAAGGACAACCCAATTGAATGCGGACACCACCACAAAAGAGCTCGCGCGCCGGCTATCTCTGCCACTGCTGGTTTTTTATGGCGTCGGCACGATTCTCGGAGCCGGCATCTATGTACTGATCGGCAAAGTGGCCGCGGCGGCGGGCAGCTTCGCCCCCGCAGCGTTTATGATGTCGGCGCTGATTGTCAGTTTTAGCGCCTACTCCTACGCCAAATTGTCCAGCCGCTTTCCATTCAGCGCAGGAGAATCCGTTTACGTGCGCGAAGCCTTCGGCAGCGAACGCCTGGCTTCTGCAGTGGGCTGGGCGATCATTCTAACAGGCGTTGTGTCGGCCGCCACGATCAGTCGCGGTTTTGCCGGTTACCTGGACTTGTTCGTGTCACTGCCACACAACGTGAGCATCACCCTGGTCGTGTTCACGCTGACTTTTATCGCCTGCCGAGGGGTGCTGGAAGCGGTTGGCGTGGCAGTATTGATTACCCTGATCGAGCTGGTGGGCATAGCGCTGGTGCTGGGAATCGGCGCGAGATCGTCAACCGAGGATGCACTCCAGACGTTTGTTCCAGGCCTGGAGTGGCAAGCCTGGCGGGGCATTTTCATCGGCGCCTTTCTGGCCTTCTATGCTTATATCGGATTTGAGGACATGGTCAATATGGCAGAGGAGGTGAAGTCGCCACAAACCAATATGCCCTGGGGCATCGGTTTGGCACTGACAGTAACGACATTGCTGTATATCCTGGTCGCCGTGGTTGCCGTCTCAGCCCTGCCGCTGGAGGTACTGAGCCAGAGTGAGGCCCCCTTCGCGGCAATTATCGAAGCGAATAGCGACATCCCGGTATGGGTGATTGGACTAATCAGCCTGGTTGCAATCAGCAACGGTGCCCTGGTGCAAATTATCATGGGAGCGCGAGTACTGTTCGGCATGGCAAGACGAAAACTGGCGCACGATCTGTTCAGTCACCTGCATCCGCGATTGAGGACACCCGTGCCCGCCACCCTGGTGGTTGGCGCGGCAGTGCTGATATTCGCGCTCTGGTTGCCGATCGTCAGCCTGGCCAAACTCACCAGTACCATCATGCTATTAGTGTTCGCCCTGGTGAATGCCGCACTGCTGGCCGTGGAGTGGCAAACCCGTAGCAGCGGTAAAGCCTGTTTGCGATTGGCAGCCTTGGCAATCCCCGCCTTAGGGCTTACCCTGTGCCTTCTGTTCCTGTTAATTCAGGTGGTATAACCCACCCCGTTATCGTTAGGTAATTTTGTGGCATTACTGATCAAGCCTCTACACTGTCCCCACTGCAACAAACCGATGGACAAACGCCTGCTCAATCGCCACAACCTGTTGCACGATTTTCTGAAGAGCAAACCCTTTCCCTGTCCTTATTGCCAAAAAGGCATTGTTTACCCGGAAAAAGCGGATACCGTGTTGTCTGCCGGCCTGTTTGTGGCCGTTATTCTGGCACCCCTGTTTCACTATTGGGACATCGGATTGATGGACAGCCGCCACCTGTTCGCCCTGGGAGTGGCAATCACTTTGGTGGGACTGTTTACACAGAAACTCGCCAAGGCCAAACTACCACCCAAGCCATAGCCCTTGGCCCTAAGATCCATGCTGCAATCACGGAAATGCTTTTGCGAACGACCTATAATTTCGGTTCCTCTGAATAATCCGTGGGTATGATGTAATTCGAGAGTCTATTAACCTGTTGAAATTCAAGATCTTTTTGTGGTAGGTCGGTAAATATTATTCGGATATCATTTATTAGAAGGTTTAGGCACGATGTGATAGTCAGCAAAGTGCCAAAAGCGGGCTCTTGCGGCTTGCGGCTTGCGGCTTCAAGCGGCAAGCCACAAGTATTCGTGGCACGTCGGTTCGTCCGCTTGCGGCACGAACGAAACGTCGTTGCCAAAGCATGAATCATAACAACCCACAAATTTTTCTGAAGAACCATAATTTCTAACGCTATTTACCGAGAAACATTTCAGCATGACTAAAAACAGCCGCCTGGTTTACTCCACCGACCAGGGCCGCATAAAAGCGGAAAAGGAAAAGCCCAACCAACCCCAGGGGGACGGCATAGTCCGAATTCGACGCGAAACCAGCGGACGCAAGGGCAAAGGGGTCACCGCGATCAGCGGCATCCCTCTCGATATGCCAAAGCTGAAGGCGTTGGCAAAGCAGTTAAAACAGATTTGCGGCACGGGCGGATCAGTTAAGGACGGCATCATCGAAATTCAGGGAGATCACCGGGACAAAATAAAGGTAGCCCTCGAAGACAAGGGTTATACCGTAAAACTGGCCGGTGGCTGATGGAAGACTTACCCCTCGATCCCAGCTTGCTCAAGGACCTCGTTACCACCAGCATGCCCTTCGGAAAATATCATGGACGCCTGCTGGCGGATTTGCCTGAACCCTATCTTGTATGGTTTAACCAGCAGGGCTTCCCCAGGGGCCGCTTAGGTGAGCAATTGGCCCTTTTATACCAAATCAAGCTCAATGGCCTGGAAAGCCTGCTGGCACCGTTACGCAATGCTTGAATCCTGACCACCCCATTGAACAACTTGATTTGCGGCCTTTATACCACTCTGGCCTGATAATTGCTGAACACCTCCCGACCGTCATAAAACCGTCAGCTCATCGACATTGACTCTTATTGACATTGATTAGGGCAGGACTTTGTATGGATGAAGCCACTCTCATACAGCTGGTAGACACTTCGGCCAAGGTGGGACTTGGTGCATTGGTAACTGGACTTTCCGCCTGGATTATCTCTCGGCGCCACCCCGGGGCTGCCCGCGCCACCAACGCTCGCGCCCAGAAGCGCCTGGCGACGCTGGAAGCTATTTCGGCCGATGTCGGCAATATCACCCACATTTTCGCCAAATACTCGGCGCTGGTGATCGAATCCATCCGCTTCGGCCATCGCTGGCCGGTAGCACGCAAACAGGAATTTGACGCCGTGAATCTGGAGCTGGTAGCGGAATTCAAGAAAATGGCCGATGCCGAGGCCAAGCTGCTGATGTTGGGTGAAAAAGGCCTGGAAAAGACTTTGCGTTTATACGGTGCCAAAATCGCGCACTTCCGCAAACAGGTGTATGTGGGACGCAAGGATATCAGCAGTCAGGAAATCGCCGATATCAAGCAGGATATCCACAAACTGCGCGAGCAGTTTTACGATCTGTTGAGCAAGAAGTACGACAGGATGCTGGTAGAGGCAACCGCTTAAGTGGCAGCTTGGCGTTGGGACAAATGGAATAGCAAGCGCGATAGAAATCAAAGAAAGCGGAAAAACAACGTCTCAGTTCAAATCCGGGATGCCACACATTACATTAAATCCGGCGCTTAGGGCGCAATAAATTCACCAAGGTCCCCTCGCTGGCAGTAACCGCCTGCCAATGCTCCACAGGCAGACTTATCACCACAATCCCACAGGTTGGCAAATCGTCGGTAACACGCTCATCACACAGGTAATTGGCCAGATCCGTCAGTCCCGGGTTATGCCCCACCAGCATCATCGCAGTCTGGCGGTTATCAAAATCGCGGATAATATCCAGCAGTTCATCAACGCCCGCGCCGTAGGCGGCGCGATCGATTTCAATCTCCTCTTCGACAAAGCCCAGAGCCTGGGCATAGACCTTCGCCGTCATCATGGCCCTGACAGCGTGGCTCGACACGATGGCATCGGGTTTTACGATGCATTCAGCCAGTTGCCTGGCCATTAACGGCGCGTTCTTCTCCCCACGCGTATTGAGCGGACGCTCCCAATCCTCCACCCCCGGACAATCCCAACTGGATTTTGCATGTCGAGCGAGATAGAGAGTTTTCATTGCCTATCGCGTCCCATTCCCCACCTTTTGGCGTAGTTTCATAAATTAAGTATAGGACTAAAATGATGACAATCGCGGGGCCGCCGGCTTAGCCAGCAAACTGCTCACGCGCAAATGCCACCCGATCCGCCACAGTAAAATTCGATTTCTTTCCCAGGGACTCAATCAGGCGCAACCGCGGCAGGAGCCCCTGTCCATTGGCAATTTGAATGCTTAAACCGGGTCGGGCGTTGAGCTCCAACAACACCGGCCCGCGCCTTTGATCCAGTACCAGGTCAGCTCCCAGGTAGCCCAGCCCCGAGATCTCGTAACAGGCGCAGGCAATTTCCAGTAGCGACACCCAACTGGGCACCTGCAAACCCAACAGGTCCTTGCCCGTGTCCGGGTGCAGGCGCAAGGGTTGATCGTGTTGCACGGCATGCAAGGCCCAACCGCTGGCGATGTTCAAGCCAACACCTACCGCCCCCTGGTGCAAATTGGCTTTGCCGTGGGATTCCGCAGTCGACAGCCGCATCATCGCCATCACAGGAAACCCGCGGAAAACGATTACACGGGTATCGGGCACCCCTTCATAGGTGTAACCGCTAAACACCTTGTCAGGCTCAATCAAGCCTTCTATCAGGGCTACATCGCTCGCGCCGCCAAGGGAATACAGTCCCGCCAGAATATTGGAGACATGTCGCTCCAACTCGGACAGGGTCAGGCTCTGGCCATTGGGTTTATAGAACTCGCCATTTTGCTGGCGGGTTATCACCAGAATACCCTTGCCTCCAGAACCCTTGGCGGGCTTGATACAAAAGCCCGGCGCGTCCAATACCATCTGACCCAACTCCCGGACCTGGTGTTGGCTCTCAATCACCCCCACCAATTCGGGGACACTCAGTCCGGCATCCAGAGCCAGGCGCTTGGTTTTGAGCTTATCATCGACCAGGGGATACAGGCGGCGAGGATTGTAGCGCCCAATATAGTCAATATTGCGCTGATTCATTCCCAATACACCGCGACCGCGCAGATGCGAGGGATTGAACCAGCGATGCCAGCGTGATAGAGGGCTGCTCAAACCTCCCGCTCCCCAGTTTTTTCAACCAGGGGGCGAAAACGTTTGAGCTCCAACAGACGGTAACCGGTATAATTTCCGGCCAATAATACAATCGCTATAATCACCAGCTGCAGACCGAGGAAATTAAAGGTCAGGTGCCTCACCCAGGTGTTATCCATCACCAGATAGGCCAGTATAGCTACCAGAAGAGACCCCCCACCCTGAACCAGGACTTCGTGGGCCCCCTCTTCTTCCCAGAGTATGGACATACGTTCAATGGTCCAGGCAAGAATAATCATCGGGAAGAAGGTGATTTTCATACCCTCACTCAGCCCCAACTGGTAGGCCAGCACTGAGATCAACGAAATCATAATAATCACGGTAACAATCACCGCCGATATCCTGGCCACCAGCAACAAATTCAGGTGTGACAGGTAGGAACGGATGATAAGACCGGTGCCCACAATCAACAGGAACCCCAGCAGGCCGGTAAGCAAACTTGTTTGGATAAAGGCGATAGCGATCAGCACCGGCATGAACGTACCGGAGGTGCGAAGACCGACCAGAATACGCATTAACACTACCACCAGCACCCCCACCGGGATCAACAGGATCCCCTTGAACAGCGCCTGTTCTTCCAGAGGCAGGCTATGAATCGAAAAATTAAGCAGCGGTGTCTCATCCAATGACACAGAACGCGAGATCTGGTTGATGGGCAGTTCCTGCCTGATCATGGAGAAAGTCACACGCGAATTGTGACCACCGACCAGGTCCAACACCGGTCCGGAGCGATACTCCCACAACATCAGATTCGCGGGACGCCCCTGCCGACCGCTGTCGGCGTCAAACAGCTGGTAAGTCGCCTCTTCCCCATGGAACACCTGCAGATAGCTCACCAGTTCCTGACGACGGCGCCCGTCTTCCAGCTGCAGCGCCTGCACCTCGCGGGCGGGCACACCGGCGCGCTGCAACAGCTCCACCAGCCAGCTCAACCGGGTTTTGCGCTGCAACAACAGAGTGGCGCTCTGTGCCTTGGCATTGAATTCTGCAATCAGCTCACGGGCAAGGGTGTAAGCATCTGCCGAGCGGGCGCGGGCATTCTGCAACATCTGTTCGGCCACCGTGGCATAAGGTTCCGGCTCCAGCTGTGGTTCCAGCGGGGGCGGCGCCACCACCCCCAGATCGGCGTCACCGGCCACCAGCATATTCACTTGGTAATAGAGCGTCTGGGTGCCACTGGCCCTGCGGATGGACCATTCCGCGCGTCTTCCCCGGGGTTCATCACCCTCGCTGTCGGCATCGATGAATGCCAGGCCATATCCGGGACTGGCGCTGTTTTCGCTGATGCGCTCGAACCCGGGCTGGGAGTCGGGAATCGCGAACGAGGCCTTGACACTACCACCGGAGGCTACAAACTCAAGCTTTGCCTCCACCGACCACATGCGCCGCAACTCCCCGGGGAACCAGGGTACTTCCGACACCGAGTGGCGATAGTAGGTCATCCCTGCCCCTACGGCCAAAAGCGTAAAGATAAGAAGATAAAAGGGTATTCTCGATACCACCGCTACGGTTCCTCTGCTACGGAGGGGGCAGCTTCTGGCGACTCGATATCGGCAGGTTTGGGCTGCACAAACTTACGTGCAACATCGACTATGGCGATGTCCCGCAAAAATTCACGCCCCAGCAGAATCGGATACAGCATCCCTGTACGGTCTGACAGGGTAAACTCGGTTTCCTCGGTCAGTTGGCCCAATCTCAGAGTCAGACGAATCACCGGGCGTCTCTCCATGTCTTCGTTGCTGGACTGGCGAATGCGGGCATAGCGTACCAGCGGCGCTTCCATACGCTCGGAGACACCCTTTTCTTCCACCACGACCATATACCGTACCCAGCGTTTACCATCGCGCTCGAACTCCTCGACCTGCTGAGCCTGCAGGGAAGAGATGCCGACGCCGGTATCGATGCGGGCCTTCAAGGGCCTGTCCAGCTGGTTTAACCAAGCCCATTCCACACGCCCCAGCAACAGCTTGCCGTCCACATTCACCACCTGTTTGGTGCTCTGCACCTTGGTAGTGCGGTCGCGCCTCGAACTTTTGCTGACGACAACGACATTCCTGCTCTGCAACTCGGTTTTCAGCTGATGCTGGACTTCGGCCAGTGACTGCAACTGCTCCGACTGTTGCTCCAGCATGACTCGCTGTTGCTGCAGTTCGGACTGCTGCTGTGCCTGTCCTTCCCGCAGGGTTTCCAGGTCTCGGGTGAACAGAGTACAACCCGTCATGCTCAAATAGACGATGCAAAAAACCAGGGTAATTATCGGATGGTTCATACTGAAGGTTGCCAGTCGTTTACTACACCTGCCCCACGGTCGCCACATGCATACCGGGAAACAGCCACGAGAATCCCTAAATCGGTCTCAACAGATACAAAAACGCCCGCATGTTTGCGGGCGCCCACATTGCGATAACAGCGATCAGTTGCCGTAACTCATCAAGCGCTGATAGCGCTTTTCCAGCAACTCGTCCAACGGCATAGCGGACAACTGGTCCACCTGCTCGCTCAGACGGCCCTTGAGTCTTTCGGCCATGGCATCGATATCGCGATGTGCTCCTCCCAGGGGCTCCTCGATGGTTTCATCAACGATACCCAAGGATTCCAGGGTATCGGAGGTCACCCCCATCGCCTCGGCCGCCAGCGGCGCTTTTTCCACGGTTTTCCAAATAATATTAGCGCAACCTTCCGGCGATATCACAAAGTAGGTGGCATACTGCAACATATTCAACTGGTCACCCACACCGATGGCCAAAGCGCCACCGGAGGAACCTTCACCGATCACAGTACAGATAATGGGAGTGCGAAGGCGCGACATCACCGCCAGGTTCTGGGCGATGGCTTCCGAAATACCGCGTTCCTCCGAATCGATCCCCGGATAGGCCCCTGGGGTGTCGATCAGGGTCAACACCGGCATTTTAAAACGCTCGGCCATCTCCATCAGTCGCAGCGCCTTGCGATAGCCCTCGGGTTTGGGCATGCCAAAGTTTCGCATCACCTTGTCGTTGACACTGCGACCCTTCTCCTCGCCGATCACCATAACGGGCTTGCCGTCGAGGCGGGCTACGCCACCGATAATCGCCTTGTCGTCACCGAAGTGGCGATCACCGTGGAGCTCGTCCCAATCGCTAAACATACGCTGGATATAGTCTGCGCTATAGGGGCGTTGCGGATGACGCGCTACCTGCACCACCTGCCAGGGTGAGAGGCCGGAGTAGATATTCTCCGTCAGTTTAACGCTCTTTTCCCGCAGCTTGGCAATTTCCTCGGTGATATTGAGGTCGTTATCGCTGCCGACCAATTGCAGCTCTTCGATCTTGGCTTCCAGCTCCGCAATGGGCTGCTCAAAGTCCAGATAATTCAAATTCATAGTAAACCAGATACCCCGGGGTATAGTCTGTTGGTGGCCAGGATTTGCGCCCTTGGTCCATGGATTTTTGACACCAGCCTAAAAACAGGACTTTTACGGCACAAACTTTCCGCAAGCCCTTGCAAATGGGGGCTAAAGATACGCTAAACGGGCACGGGAGTCGACCTTTTGTGGTGCACAAGCAGCGGCCTTTGGGGCATCAGTAGACAAGGTTCACACTATCGCGACCGTAGGTGTCACGCAATTGCTGCAGCAGGTCGTCCTCAGGCTGCACACGCCAATCAGCCCCCAACACCAATTGGCCACGGGCATCATTGCGTTTGTAGTCCAGTGTCACCTGGCAGCCACCTTGGCGGTAGGGTTCAAGTATGTCTGCCAATTGCCGTGAAGCATTGCCCTGCAACTTGCAGGCTTCGAGCTCCACCTTGAGCCCGCGCACCAGGTCCCGGCGTGCCTCATTCAAGGTACGGACCGCCTCTGCCCGCATTTTCAGCGACCCACTGTAATCATCGTGACTGACCTGACCGGTGATCACCAGGATACTGTCCTTTACCAGTTTGTCGCGGTATTCGTTATAGGTATCAGAAAAGATGGCCACTTCGATACGCCCCGAACGGTCATCCAGGGTCACAAATCCCATGGTGTCCCCGCGCTTGGTCTTCATCACTCGCATTGCCACGACCAGACCCGCCACGCGCTGGTTATTCTTGTCAGGCTTGAGGTCATTGATGCGCGAAGGCGCCAGATGACGAACCTCATTGCGATATTCATCAATAGGATGTCCGGTGAGATAGAGGCCAAGGGTATCCTTCTCCCCGCTCAAGCGCTCCTTCATACTCCAGATACGGGTATTGCGGAAATCAGCATAAACATCGCCATCATCACCGCCACCGCTGGGCACCACGTCACCGAAAAGGTCCACCATACCGGCATTGGCATTGGCGGCGCTCTGTTCGGCAGCTTTGACCGCTTCATTCATAGCGGCAAAGAGTACCGCACGGTCGTAGTCCAGCTCGACCTTGGGGCTGATACCGTCCAGGGCGCCACTGCGGATCATGGCCTCCAGGGCACGCTTGTTAACCTTGCGGGAGTCAATGCGGGCACAGAAATCAAACAGGTCCTTAAAGGGGCCGCCGGCCTTACGCGCCTCGAGAATATTCTCGATCGGCCCCTCACCCAAGCCCTTGATCGCCCCCAGCCCGTAGATAATATTGTCGTCGTCATCGACATTAAAATAGAAGTCGCCACTGTTCACATCCGGTGGCAGCAGGGTTAGCCCCATGTGCCGACATTCTTCAATAAAGGTCACCACCTTGTCAGTCTTGTCCATATCCGAAGACATGGTGGCGGCCATAAAGTGGGCGGGGTAGTGAGCCTTGAGCCAGGCTGTCTGGTATGACACCAGTGCATAAGCGGCCGAATGGGATTTGTTAAAACCGTAACCGGCGAACTTTTCCACCAGGTCAAAAATCTTCATCGCCAGCTCGGGATCTATTCCCTGGCTCTTGGCGCCCTCCGCGAAGGTAGAGCGCTGCTTGGCCATTTCCTCGGGTTTCTTTTTACCCATCGCCCGGCGCAACAGATCGGCGCCGCCGAGGGAGTAACCCGCCAGCTCCTGGGCGATCTGCATCACCTGCTCCTGGTAGACGATCACCCCGTAGGTGGGCTTGAGGATCGGCTCCAGCTTTTCATGCTGGTACTTGGCATCCGGGTAGGCCACTTCAGCGCGACCGTGCTTGCGGTTGACGAAGTCGTCCACCATTCCCGAATCGAGGGGGCCGGGTCGGAACAGGGCCACCAGGGCGATCATATCCTCCAGATTATCAGGCAGCAGCTTCTTGATCAGTTCCTTCATGCCGCGGGATTCCAGCTGGAACACCGCAGTGGTTTCGGCCGCTTTCAACAATCTGAACGTTTTGGCATCGTCCAGCGGAATCTGGGAAATATCCAGCGTCTCCTCACCCAGGCGCTTGCGCTTGCGATCGATCATTTTCAGCGCCCAGTCGATAATGGTCAGAGTACGCAGCCCGAGGAAGTCGAACTTCACCAGCCCCGCCGCCTCGACATCGTTTTTATCGTACTGGGTTACCAGGCCGGAGCCGGTCTCGTCGCAAAACAGTGGCGCAAAATCAGTGAGTTTGGTGGGGGCGATCACCACCCCGCCAGCGTGCTTGCCTACGTTGCGGGTCACGCCTTCGAGCTTGCGTGCCATCTCCCAGATTTCCGGAGCTTCACTGTCGGTGTCAAGAAACTCCCGCAGTAACTCTTCCTGGTCGTAGGCCTTTTGCAGGGTCATGCCCGGATCCGGTGGGATCAGCTTGGAGAGTTTGTCGGCCAGGCCATAGGACTTGCCCTGCACCCGCGCCACGTCACGCACCACCGCCTTGGCGGCCATGGTTCCGAAAGTGATAATTTGCGACACCGCATCGCGACCATAGTTGTCGGCCACATAGCTGATCACCTGATCGCGGTTGTCCATGCAGAAATCGACGTCGAAGTCGGGCATGGACACCCGCTCGGGGTTGAGGAAGCGTTCAAACAGCAGGTCGTATTGCAGGGGGTCCAGGTCGGTAATCTTTTGCGCATAGGCCACCAGGGAACCGGCACCGGAACCCCGCCCCGGCCCCACCGGGATATCGTGATCCTTGGCCCACTGGATAAAGTCCATCACGATCAGGAAGTACCCGGGGAACCCCATCTGCATAATGATATCGAGTTCAAACTGCAGTCGGTCGGTATAGACGTTCAGCCGTTCCTGGTAGTCGGCCGCCGCCTTGTCCGGCAGGATGGTTTCCAGGCGCCAGAACAATCCCTCGTAGGAAATCTTCTCGAAGAAGACATTGGTTCTCAGCATGGCGGCATAATCGGGCGTGTCTTCCTTACCGGCCCACTTTTCCGTCATCGCTTTTTTCGCCCAGTCCTCCAGCGTGCTATAGGCGATATTGTCTGCGAACCACGGGTCGTTTTCGAAATCATCGGGAATCGGGTAATCGGGCAGGTAATACCTGCCCAGTTCGATTTCCAAAGTGCAGCGTTTGGCAATTTCCACGGTGTTCTGCAGCGCCTCGGGAATATCGCTGAACAGTTCAGCCATTTCCGCAGGCGTGCGCAGGTATTGTTCCTCGCTGTAGCGGCGCTCTCGCCGCGGATCGTCCAGGGTGCGGCCCTCACCGATACACACCCGCGCCTCATGCACCTCGAATTCATCGCGGTCGATAAAGCGCACGTCGTTGGTGGCTACCACTGGGCACTGTTTATCAGCGGCCAGTTCCACGACCGCGTGCAGGTGCTCCTCATCGTTCTCGCGCCCGGTACGCTGCAGTTCCAGGTAGAAGCGGCCGGGGAAGTCGGCCATCCAGCCGTCCAGCAGCGTCGCCGCCTGAGCCTTGCGACCCGATAACAGCGCCACGCCGATATCGCCGAACTTGCCGCCCGAAAGCGCGATCACATCCTCGCTGTACCCGGCAATCCAACTGCGCTGAATATAAGCCAGTCCCTGTGATTGGCCCTCCAGGTAGGCCCGGGAAATCAACTCGGTGATATTGCGGTAACCCCTGGTATTCATGGCCAAAAGCGTCAACAGCGTGGGGCTGCCGTCCGGATCGGCGCTTGCGACCCAGAAGTCGGCCCCGCCAATGGGTTTGATCCCGGCCCCCTGGGCCGCATTGTAGAACTTGATCAAACCGTAAAAATTACACTGATCGGTGACGGCCACCGCAGGCATGCCCATCTCGGCCACCTTGGCCACCAGGGGCTTGATGCGGACGACGCTGTCCACCAGGGAAAATTCGGTGTGAACGCGAAGGTGTACGAACGAAGCGGTCATATATTAAGCGGCAATGAAATCTGTCGTTATTGTGGCTGGTCATTCTACCCGCACTCGGTACGACCTTCATAGCCGCAACGGAAAACTTTGCGACAGAGTGGGTCGTTCGCGTGAAATACCAGAGAATTTATTTTCAGCGCTCAACTTTTTTCACGGCGGGCCGACACAGAAATCCGTGATTTCAGGCATCTTGAATCTGACTATTTATTCATCGGTCTCGGTAATACAGAACACCCCCCGACAAAACTTGCAAACAACCTATAAATAGCGTAAAAACTGGACTTTAGGATGCAAAGTCACATAAAAGTGACGAGAAAGGTCGGCCTTTGGATTAGGCCGAATTTTATACAATAGGCTGTTAACAATATGGAAGGACGTTGTGCTCGCTTCGCCGGTCTCTAACCGGAAGCTGCTGCTAGCACTGACCCCTGAGCACCGGAAGCAGCTGACCCAGCTCCTTTTGCAGACCAACTCCCCCCAGCAAAATCAGTTTCACGCCACCTGGTGCGACACAGGCACCCACGCGCGTTCCCTGATTAAAACACAGCACTTCGACCTGCTGCTGGTCTCAGAAGAAATCGCCGCCCGCGACGGCGACTTGATTCCCCACCTGCGACAGGCCCCCGACTGCCCCAGTATTATTTATATCGCCAACAAGTATCCTCTCAATATGGCGGAACTGCTGGAACAAGGGGTACACGAAATTCTCCCGGTTCGCGACATCAATCCCACTCGCCTGGCAATGACATTTAACACTGCCATATCCCGGGAAAAGGCCGTCAGGGTACAGGTCTCACGCGCGCAGTACGACTCGCTCACCGGCCTGCTCAACCGCGAGCAATTTGCCCAGGCCGTGGAATCGGCAATCCAGCAGTCCAGCAAGTCGCAACTGGCATTCGCAGTGATGTTGCTGAATCTGGATGGATTCTACGCCCTCAATGGCAACTACGGTATCAAGTCGGGGGATCAGTTAATCCTGCGCACCAAAGACCGCATCCAGAGCATTATAGGCACCAAAGCCATCCTCGCCCGTATCGGCACCGACGAATTTGCCATCCTGCTGGAGGGGCTGCACAGTTCCCTGGAAGTTACCCGCATCGCCAATAAATTGCTGGACGTGGTATCCATTCCCATCATCATCGGTACCGAAAGTGCCGCGGTCAAATCCAGCCTCGGCATTGCCTTCTATCCCCAGGCGGGCGAGAACGCCGACACCCTGTTAAAAAATGCCACCATTGCCCTGGAAACCGCCAAGCGGGACCCCGACAACAGTTACAAGCGCTTTAACAAGCAGATGGAACTCCAGGTGCGCGGCAGCTTTATGCTTGAAAAGCAGCTGCGCATGGCCATCACCCGGGACGAGCTGGAGCTGTACTACCAACCGCGCGTGGATTTGCGCAACGGTAAAATTGTCGGTGCCGAAGCGCTTATTCGTTGGAACCATCCGGATCGGGGACTACTGTCACCGGATGAATTTATTCCCATTGCCGAGGAATCGGACTTGATGATCCCGCTCGGTTACTGGATTCTGGAACGCGCCTGCAAAGATTGGCAGTCGCTGCGTGAATGGGGATTCAAGGATATTCACCTGGCCATCAACCTCTCCTTCCGACAGTTCCACGATGAAGACCTGGCCACCACAGTGACTGACATTATCAGCCGCTACCCAATCAATCCGGAGTATGTCGAATTCGAGCTGACAGAAACGACCGTCATGCACGACCACCGCAAGGTTTCAGACACCATGAACCTGATAGGCCAGAGCGGTATCACCTTTTCCCTGGATGACTTCGGTACCGGCTACTCCTCTTTCGCCCATATCATTACCCTGCCGATCACCCTGATCAAAATCGACCGCAGTTTTGTCAAGGGCATGCAGGAAAACAGTGATCACAAGGTTATCGTGCAATCGATCATTACCCTGGCCCACAGCCTTAACATGAAGGTGGTAAGCGAGGGCGTGGAGGGTCCGGAACAGCACCGGAGCCTTACCGAATTGCGCTGCGATCAATCACAGGGCTATTACTTCAGTAAACCCGTGCCCTTCGATGTGCTCTGCACCCATCTGGCCGAAGCTCTCGACAAGCCGTTTATCATCGAATAATTTTCCCCGGACTGAACAGACCGGCGTTGTACCGGCCTGCCCCGCTCAGTCGCGCATCGGTTTCTTTTTTGCAGTAATTACTATCACATGAACCAGTAAACGACATTCAAGCAACACCATAGCTGAGAGCATCGAGCTGAAGCCTATGGCATGGGTGTGGAATGCAGCCTGCCAAATCAAGCTGCAGCTCTTTCAGGTTGTGTTATTAGGAAGGTCGTTAATGCAGGTGCTTTTTTCGCACCGTAGGCTTGGTCAGCTCAACCAATTTGCGTCTGGCTTCCACCGCCAGCACCTCTTTGGTGAGGAAATGTCGAGGCGTTTTTTTCGTTTCCAATAACTGTTTTTTCTGTCCGCCACGAGAGGACACAAAACTTCCCCTCAGGCCCTTCAACGGATTCTCGCCGCTGATACCTATCGCTATCTCACTGATCTTACCGCCGTCTTTCAGAAACTCTTCGATCTGGTGTTGAATTTCCGCGTGCTGCTGTATCTTGCTTTTAATCGACTGCATGGATGAGAGCCTCCTACCACCTCTCTCTACTGGCCGCAATGGCCAAAGTATAGGCAAAGACAGGCGCCATCCATGTAACATTTTGGACTGAAAAATTTGATTCTTAAATACAAAAAATTATGAAAGGCCGGCGTTCATCGGGAGACTGATTAAACGCCGGACACACATGGCAGGTTAGCCGATAATCCGCTGTTTTTGGGCGCCAAACTCTTCATCGGTAATAGCCCCGGACTCCCTCAGTTTCTGCAGACGCTCCAGCTTGGAAAGTGAATCTTCCGGGCGGGTTGTTGCTGCCGCTGTCATACTGGATTCGGGTCGTGCATTTTCTACCGGTTTATCCTCGCCGCCAAAGAAAACGCGAATCTTGTTGAACACCGCTTTCAGCAGACGCCAGATCCGCGGCAGCAGCCAGATCACCAGCAGGACAAACAGCACCAACAATACCAGGAACAGCACCGGGTGATTGAGCGCCGTCCACAATCCTCCCAGCACCAGCAGGTCCTCGGAGATCGATGCCCCCCAATTGGAAAAGGGCTCCGGAGAGGTATTGATCAACATGCGACTGCTGGCCTTGGTGATATGGCTGGTAGCTGCCATGCCGCCGCCGAGAATTCCAGCCGCAATTTCCAGCACCGGGGTTACATCCCCGACGGCGCCGGCCGCCAGCATGGCGCCCGCGGGGATCCGAATAAAGGTGTGCAGGGTGTCCCAACCGGTATCCACCCCGGGGGTTTTGTCGGCAAAGAACTCGACAAAATACATCAGGCCCGCCGCGCCTATGACCATCGGGTCCTGCAATATTTGCAGATCGGGGGGGAGATCGATATTGCCGGTACTCCCGCCAATACCCAATACCAGCAGGGCCGCGTAGAGGTTGATACCACTGGCCCAGGCTGCCCCCATGGTCAAGGCAATGGTAGCGGTCAGGGCTTCATAGCTTTCCATTGTGTCTATCCTTTAACTGTACGACTGTCAGCATACTCCGATCCCGCTTCTGAACAAAGCCTGAATCAAATGGGCTGCCGAGACAGTTGCAAAGCCCGGCGGGAAACAGATAATGAGACCCTAACAGCCCAGGCCGGAATGCCCGCCAGAGACAATGAGGACAGCAATGAGCACATACGCCGTCAACGACCTATTCAATGCCAAGGTACCCCTGGGTGAGACCGTCACCGTACGCGGCTGGGTTCGAACCCGCCGCACCTCCAAAGCGGGTATCTCGTTCGTTGCCATTAACGACGGTTCCTGCTTCGATTCCATCCAGGCGGTCGCCCCGGAGAGCCTGCCCAACTACGAAGCCATCACCCATCTGGGTGCGGGTTGCGCCGTTGAGGTAAGCGGCGAACTGGTCGCCTCCGAAGGCCAGGGTCAGGCAGTGGAAATCCAGGTCCAACAGCTCGATATCATCGGCGAGGTGGAAGAGCCCGAGACCTACCCCATTGCCAAGAAACGTCACACCTTCGAATATTTGCGCACCGTGGCCCACCTGCGCCCTCGCACCAACGCCTTTGGCGCCATGACACGCCTGCGCAACACCCTTGCCAACGCGATTCACAATTACTTCTACAACAACGGATTTCACTGGGTAAACACACCCATTATCACCAGTAGCGATTGTGAAGGCGCCGGTGAACTGTTCCGGGTATCCACACTCGAACTGAACAATTTACCCCGCGACGACCAGGGCAGCGTGGATTTTAAGGAGGACTTTTTTGGCCAGGAAAGTTACCTGACGGTCTCCGGCCAGCTGAATGTGGAATCCCACTGCCTGGCGATGTCCAAAGTCTATACCTTCGGCCCCACGTTCAGGGCTGAAAACTCCAACACCTCCCGCCACCTGGCCGAATTCTGGATGGTCGAGCCGGAGATCGCTTTCGCCGATCTGGAAGACGACGCCGCTTTGGCGGAAGATTTCCTCAAGCACTGTTTCACCCGGGTACTGGAAGAGCGCGAAGATGATATGGCGTTTTTTGCCCAGCGTATCGACAAGGACGCCATCAGCCGACTGGAAAAAGTGATCAACAGTGAATTCACCCACATGGACTACAGCGAAGCCATCGATATTCTGCAAAAGACCAAGAAATCATTTGAGTTTCCCGTCAGCTGGGGACTGGATCTGCAATCGGAGCACGAGCGCTATCTCTGCGAGGAACACGTCGGAGGGCCGGTGATCGTCAAGCACTACCCGAAGGATATCAAAGCGTTTTATATGCGACTCAATGACGACGGTGAGACGGTAGCGGCCATGGATGTGCTGGCGCCGGGTATCGGCGAAATTATTGGTGGTTCCCAGCGCGAGGAGCGGCTCGATGTATTGGATTCGCGCATGGATGCGGGCCTGAAAGATACCCTTTGGTGGTACCGCGACCTGCGCCGCTACGGCACCGTTCCCCACGCCGGCTTCGGACTGGGTTTTGAAAGACTGCTGACCTACATCAGCGGTATGGACAATATCCGCGATGTGATTCCATTCCCACGGGTGCCGCAGAGCGCGCCGTTTTAATAGGTCCGGTTCAATCCCGTGTTAATACTCACCGCGACTTCTCAACCGCCAGCGGTGACCTGAAATTCAAACAGCGCTCTCCCAAGAGAGCGCTACGCGTAAAGACTTGACAGTCAAGGTCTGCGAAAGAGCCTGTCCCGGCACCGGAAAAACAGGTATTCCCGGAATTGATTGTGCGGAGGCTGTAAGCAAATAGCGGTGAAACCCGTTTCTATCGATTAGCAAGCGGGCGATTAGCAAGCGGGCGATTAACAAGCGGGCGATTAGCAAGCGGGCGATTAGCAAACGGGCGATTAGCAAGCGGGCACCGGGGTATCGGACAGGAACTCGTTTGTGTACTTTGCCCTTTATAAGAAAGGATTTCAGCCTTACTGCTTAAATACTCCTGCTCGCCGGGTGCCAGGTTCAACGCACAGGATATCGCGGAGAGCGCCTCATCCCGACACCCCAGTTTGATTAAACTGAAAGCCAGATTATTCCATCCCGCTGGAGATTTGGGATTCTGCTTGATATAGGTAGAGAAAAACTGGCGGGCCTTGTCGAATTGATCCAGCGAGTAAGCGGTATTGCCCGCCCCGAAATAGGTCAATGAAGATGCGGGCCAACGCTCAATGGAAGCCGTATAAGCGGCGAGAGCCGCCTTCGCTTCACCGACAATTTCCAGCTCATTGGCAGAACTCAAAAAACGCGACTGCTGTGCAGTCTGAGGTAATGTAGACGGATCCATGATCACCACGGCCCAGTTGTCCGCCCGATTCCAGGTTTTTGAAAACAACGGCAAAGAGACATTATAGGCGCGATGCTTTCCCGACCTTAACGTGACAATCTGCTGCGATATATCGTAGCCAATGACGACACTGAAGTGCCATCTCGGCAACCAGTCAAAACCCAGATTCTGCAACACCAACACCGGGTTACCCCCACTGACCTCCGTAAAAATATCGGTTAGTTGGGGATCCAACCGATACACAAGCATCCCGTGACGCCTTGCCTGTGCCACCATTTCAGTCTTCAGCGAACCCTGTTTGGCGGGAATGTATACTTTCTCGCGAAGTGCTTGCGGGGTAACAGCAATGTTTCTTGCGCCAAGCACTGTAGCCAATGACGCAGGACCGCACTGGTCATCCTCTTGCGGGAAGTAGGGCAAGTTGGAAATGATATGTGAGTCGGGGATCTGCCCAAGCCTGTCACCATCTAACTTGACAGGATTGCTTGAGCAGGCGACCAGAAACGTGTAGCCCAGGCCAATAAGCAACTTCGCCAATCTTACTGAAAGGCGAACAAAAACCACACGTTTCGAAATGCTACTTGTTAATACATCTAACAAAGGTGAATACATCAGTGGCACATAACATATCGGTAATGACAAGGACAACAAATATGGTTACCAACGCACCTACAATGCCGCCGGCGGGCTCTTGTTCGAGCCTGGCATTCAGCTGTTGAATTTCACTGGGAGTAAGACTGGCAATGCGATCATTAAGTTGATCGGTATCAACCCCCATGTCCTGCAATTGGGATTTAAGTTCTTCTGACGCCAATGCGGCCTGAAGTTGCGCTTGCGTGTATGATTCTCCATGAGCGCCAATCACCGCGCTTGTCGACACCATTCCCGCTTGCGCATAACCACCCATAAACCACGAGATCAGCAGCAGACCGATCAAGGTCTTCTTTAATTTTTGGCACCTTATAAACATCTTCATAAAACCTATTCTCCGCTAGAGTTTTCCTGATTTCCCTGCGCTGTGTGCGTTCCAGGCCTGAGCCCCCGGGCATCGAGAGCGCGTATTATAGAGTACCCTTGCGTTTTTACTAATTGGTAATGTCACAAGAATCTTCTTTTATTACCAAGAAAGGCCAATAATGAAAAGCCTGGAAACCAATCTCCTGTAAAATGCCGAGTGATCCACACCAATAATGTGACATGCATCACACTATTGCAGCGAATGCGAATACCGCAGAGCCGCCCCTAACCAGCCGATAACGACGAGGAAGCGATTGCTCTGATGTACGCCCGCGGCTACGCTCAATCGCCGGGCTTCGCTTAGCCCACCAACCACTTGTGAAAAATCCGGCTCACCAGGGGCAGGGATAGATAGCCCATCAAAGGCGTGATCACGGCGCTTGAAATCAGAGAGGCAAGCAAGGGATTGGTCGGCAGGTAGGGCTGCAGCAGGGGCGACACAAAATGAACCAAAGGCCATATGGCGATATAGGCCACTACAATCATTTTAAAACTGGGAGGCCAGCTTGATTTCTGAGTGCTTTCCGTCCCCAACCAATAATCCAAGCCGGAAAATTGTTCGATGGCGGCTGACCCCTTGGTAATGGCTTTCACCTTCTGCGTCCATTCGCGACGCACCTCCGAATTCATCCATGCCTGGTAGTTTGGGTAGCTGTCAAAGCTGATAATGGTGACCTGGGCTTCCGCTGGATCGGCGGGATGGATTACGCGAGTCCCCAGGTAGCCCGCAAACTTTTGGCATTCTGCTGCAACACCCTTTGACCAGAGCTCAAACTCCGCTTCGTATCCCGGGCGTACCCGGCGGCGTATTATCGCAGTAACCGGCAGGTCCCGATCACTATCAATTCTTTCTATTTCCATATAACATGTGTCCGGACACTGAAACTGGGTTAGACAGTCCGAGAGACTTTCTCCGGCGCCGCCTCCCGAAGACAGGCGTCGATCGCCTTTAGATGCACCTGCTTTTCCGGCTCCGTTAAAAAGCTGGCTTCAAAACTCTGCCGCGCCAGCTGTGCCATCTCCGCACAACTGAGATCAAACGCCTCCTGTATGGCGATATAGTTATCATTGAGGTGCCCCCCGAAATAAGCGGGATCATCGGAGTTAACCGTCACCCTCAATCCCTGACGCAACAACCGGGCAATATTGTGCTCACCCATATGCGGGTATACCTTGAGCGCCGTGTTGGATAGGGGACAGACCGTCAATGGGATCTGATGCTCTCGCAAAAAGGCCACAAGGGTTGGATCTTCCTCACAGCGAACCCCGTGGTCGATGCGCCTGACCTTCAGCAGTCTTATCGCCTGCCAGATATTGTCAGCCGGTCCCTCTTCGCCGGCGTGGGCCACACACAGGTAACCCTGTTCCCGGGCGCGGGCAAACACCTCGACAAATTTTTCCGGTGGATTGCCCGCCTCCCCGGAATCCAGCCCCACGGCTTTGATCAGGTGTTTAAACGGTAGCGCCTGAGACAGGGTTTCCAGGGCTGCCGCCTCGCTCAGGTGCCGCAGGAAACACATAATCAACATGGAGGAGATACCAAAGCTTTCCCTGGCGTCCTCCAGTGCGCGATGAATGCCATTGATAACGGTGGCAAACTTGATGCCTCGATCGGTATGCGTCTGGGGATCGAAAAACATCTCGATATGTCGCACCTGTTGCTGGTGCAGTTTTTCCATATAGGCCCAGGTCAGGTCGTAGAAATCCCGCTCATGAATCAACACCTGAGCCCCTTGGTAATAGATATCCAAAAACGATTGCAGGTTTGAAAACTGGTACGCCTCGCGCACCTCTGCCACCGAACGAAACGGCAACTCTATCCGGTTGCGCTGCGCCAGTTCGAACATCAACTCGGGTTCGAGTGTACCTTCGATATGCAGGTGCAATTCAGCCTTGGGCAGTTTGGTAATAAAATTCTTCACTACGATTCTCGCTGGTTAAAAGTTCGCATGTTGAAGGTTCACTATTTAGCGTGCGTCCGGGAATGTTTAAAAGCCGCAAGCCGCAAGCCGCAAGCTGTAAGCTTGAAGCTTGAAGCTTGAAGCTTGAAGCTTGAAACTTGAAGCTTGAAGCCGTTCCATCTTTTCCGGGCCGCTTGATCCCGGTCGCACCATTAAAAGAATATAAACTTGGCGACAAACAGCGCACACAGTACATAGACGCTGGGGGAGATATCAGCGGTGCGTCCACTGGCCACCTTGATCACCGTGTAAGCGATAAATCCGAGGGCGATACCGTTGGCAATCGAAAATGACAGCGGCATCATGATGGCCGCGATCACCGCAGGCGCCGCCTCGGTTATATCCCCCCAGTCAATGGCAGTCAGCCCACCGGTCATCAACACCGCCACATACAGCAGAGCACCGGCGGTGGCATAACCGGGCACCATGCCGGCCACAGGTGAGAAGAACATACAACCAAGGAAGAGTGCGGCGCAGACCACGGCTGTCAGCCCGGTACGGCCACCGGCGGCAATACCGGCCGTACTTTCCACATAACTGGTGGTGGTGGAAGACCCCATCAGCGAGCCGAACATACTGGCGGAACTGTCGGCCATCAGTGCCCGGCCGAGCCGCGGCATATTGCCATTTTCATCCAACAGGTCAGCGCGATGAGCCACCCCCATCAGGGTACCGGCGGTATCGAACAGATCAACGAACAGGAATGCAAAGATAATGCTGATCATACTCACTTCAAAAGCGCCGGCGATATCCAGTTGCAGCATGGTTGGCACAATACTCGGCGGCGTGGCGATAAAGCCGTTAAACTCCACCAGACCCGCTATCAAGCTGATCACAGACACCGCCAGAATGCCGAGCATGACAGCACCAGGCACCTTCCGGTAGGAGAGCGCAACGATAATAAAGAAACTCACAGCCGCCAACAGCGGTCCCGGCTGGGTAACATTCCCAAGGGTCACCAGTGTGGCCGGGCTGTCGACTACAAGTCCCGCCGTTTTCAGCGCAATGATGGCCAGAAACAACCCCACCCCGGCCGCCAGCGCGTGTCGCAGCGACTGGGGAATGCTGTTGATAATCCACTCCCGCACTTTAAAAACGCTCAGAAACAGAAAGACCACGCCGGACAGGAACACGGCGCCCAGTGCCACCTGCCAGCTATACCCCATTTCACCGACCACGGTAAAACTGAAAAAGGCATTGAGTCCCATACCCGGCGCCAGGGCGATCGGGTAGTTGGCGTATAACCCCATAATCAGGCAGCCCACAGCGGCTGCCAGGCAGGTGGCCACAAACACGGCGCCGTGGTCCATACCCGCCGCGGACAGGATATTGGGGTTTACGAAAATAATATAGGCCATGGTGAGGAAAGTGGTCACACCGGCAATCACTTCCGTTTTGACGTTGGTTCCTCTCTCGCTCAAATTAAAAAGTCGCTCCAAAATGCCCGCGCCACCCTGGCGTTCGACTTCTGGCGTACTACTGACTCCGGCTTCAATGACATCGCTCATGGTTTTACCTCTCTAGTGACTTTATCGTTATTAATCAGTCAAGGTGAATGGTTTTGGTCTCTGTTAATTTTTACCCGTGGTTTCCTAAAGCTCCTCTATTCGCAAAAAATTAGTCGTACCCTGGCGACCGAAAGGCATACCCGCGGTAATCACCACCGTGTCGCCGACCGCCGCCACTTGCTCTTTAAGGGCGGCGACCATCGCCGCTTTTACGATATCTTCACTGTCTTCAAAACGACGGCTCTGGACCGACCGAATGCCCCAGGCAAGCGTCAACTTTCGCGCCGTATCCATATTCGGCGTCAGACTCAATATCGGGGCCTTGGGCCGTTCCCGGGAGGCGCGCAAACTGGTAACGCCGGTTTCAGTGACATTGATCAGGATGGCGACCGGCAGAATGTTGGAGATGCGACGAATGGCGCAGCTAATGGCGTCCTCCACGGTGGGCTCGGCAGACGTGTGACTGGCATCGAGTCCCAACCAAAAGCGCGGATCCGTCTCCACCTGGTGAATAATTTTGCTCATTATCGACACCGCCTCGACCGGGTAGCTGCCCGAGGCGGTTTCCGCCGACAACATCACTGCGTCCACCCCTTCGTAGACGGCGTTAGCCACGTCGGTAACCTCGGCGCGGGTCGGGGTCGGCGCTTCGCGCATGGACTCCAGCATCTGGGTGGCGACCACCACCGGCTTGCCCTGGCGACGGCACTCGTGAATAATTTCTTTCTGGATTTGCGGCACGCTTTCTGCGGAAATTTCCACACCCAGGTCGCCTCGGGCGATCATGACGCCATCCGCCAAAGTGACAATATCCTCCAGTAATTCCACTGCGGAGGGCTTTTCAATCTTTGCCATAATGGCGGCACGACCGGCGATCAATTTCCTGGCATAAGCCACATCCTCGGGTCGCTGCACAAAAGACAACGCCACCCAGTCCACACCCAGTCGTAAACCAAAGCGCAGGTCTTCCAGGTCCTTATCGGTCAACACGCCGCTGCTTAACAGCGCATCGGGAATGTTCACTCCCTTGCGATCGGAAAGTTCACCACCGGTAACCACCGTGGTGTCCACCCAGCGGTTGTCGCAAACGTCGACCCGAAGGCGAACCTTGCCATCATCCAGCAACAGATCCATACCCGGCTTCAATGCGGTAATGACCTCCGGGTGAGGCAGGTTGACGCGCATCGCATCCCCGGGCCGACATGAATCATCAAGGCGAAAACGGCTTCCCTCGATAAGTTGGATACGCCCATCGGCAAAAGTGCCGACACGCAGCTTGGGGCCCTGCAAATCCATCAGCACGCCCAGGGGTTTGCCAATCTCCTTCTCGACATCGCGAATCCACTCGTAGCGCAGGGCGTGATCGGCGTGTTCACCGTGGCTGAAGTTCAGTCGAAATACGTTGGCGCCGGCATCGACCAGGTCCTTCACCGCCTGACGGTGCTCGACACTGGGGCCGAGGGTCGCCAAAATCTTGGTATTTCTTACAGCGGTCATAAGCGTTATTCCGGTAGGATAAGGATTGCGCGAAAGTCGTTGACATTGGTGCGCGTTGGTCCGGTCACAATAAGATCTTCAGTGGCGGCAAAAAAACCGTAGCCGTCATTGTTGTCGAGATAATCACCGGTATTGAGCGCAAGCGCCCGGGCCCGCGCGAAGGTTTGCGGTGTCAGAATTGCGCCGGCATTATCTTCCGACCCATCGATACCATCCGTATCGGCGGCCAACGCATAAATGCGGTCACGACTGCGGGGCTGGTTCGACAGGCTGTGGGCCAGGCTTAAAAGAAACTCCGCATTGCGTCCACCGCGGCCCTGCCCCCGGACCGTCACGGTGGTTTCACCTCCGGATAAAATCACACAGGGCGCCGGCAGCGGTTGGGCGTGTTCGCAGACCTGCCGCGCAATGGCCGCGTGCACCTTGGCCACTTCTCTCGCCTCCCCTTCGATAGAGTCACTCAGAATCATCACATTGAGACCGGACTCCCGCACCACTGCGGCGGCGGCATCCAATGACTGCTGGGGTTTGGCTATCAGGGTGAAGCGGCTGTTGGCGATTGCCGGGTGGCCGGTCTTGACGGTTTCCGACTCGCTGCTGTGCAACCAATCGCTCACCTGCTTCGGCACCTCTATGCGGTACCGCGAGAGAATCGCCAGGGCTTCCACCGAACGGCTGGGGTCGGTCACGGTCGGCCCCGAGGCAATCACCGTGGCTTCATCACCCGGCACGTCGGAAATGGCAAACGTGTGCAGTCGCGCCGGGTAACAGGCGAGCGCCAGGCGACCGCCCTTGATCGCCGACAGGTGCTTGCGCACGCAATTCATTTCATCAATGGAGGCACCGGACTTGAGCAGGGCACGGTTGATCGACTGTTTGTCGGCTAATGAAAGGCCCGGCGCCGGAAGTGATAACAGGGAGGATCCCCCGCCGGACATCAGGCATATCACCTGGTCGTCGGCCCCCAGGTTTTCCACCATTGCCATCATGCGCCTGGCGACGGCCTCGCCGGCATCGTCGGGCACCGGGTGAGCCGCTTCCACCACTTCAATATGCTTGCAGGCCGCACCGTGACCATAGCGTGTCACCACCAGCCCGCTCAGTGTTCCCTTCCAGTGTTTTTCCAGCGCCGCGGCCATGGCCGCTGCCGCTTTGCCGGCGCCGATAACGATAGCGCGCCCGCTGGTATCGGCGGGTAAATGCCGCGCCAACACCTGCTCCGGATGCGCCGCGGCGATCGCCGTTTCAAACAGGCGGGACAGAAATGTTTGGGGCTCCAAATGCATAGGTTTTCTCCCGGCGTTCACTCAATCAAGGGCGCAAACATCTCCCATACCGTGGCCGTAAAAAGACCAGCATAGCGATCAGGCGACCGCCATGCTGGGGAACACTTGCTTGGGGTATGCAAGTGAAGGCACAGCACAGGATCTTTTTACAAGGATTTAAAATCAGCCCACTTCGTGGTTGGCCATCAACTCCAGGGCCTTGACCATCGCCGAGTGGTCCCAGTCGCTGCCGCCGTTGGCGGCGCAGCTGTTAAACAGCTCCTGGGCGGTGGCGGTATTGGGCAGACTCAACTTCAACTCACGAGCACCGCAGAGTGCCAGGTTCAGGTCTTTTTGGTGCAGGCCGATGCGGAAACCCGGTTCAAAGGTACGCTTGATCATACGCTCGCCATGCACCTCCAATATTTTGGAAGCGGCAAATCCGCCCATCAGTGCCTCGCGCACCCGCGCCGGATCGGCACCGGCCTTGGCGGCAAATAACAGGGCTTCACTCACGGCTTCGATATTGAGCGCAACAATAATCTGGTTGGCAACCTTGCAGGTCTGGCCGTCACCATTGCCGCCCACCAGAGTGATATTTTTTCCCATCAATTCGAACAGCGGCCTGGCTGACTCGAACGCCGTCTCGGGCCCTCCCACCATAATGGTCAGGCTGGCGGCCTTGGCACCCACTTCACCGCCGGACACCGGCGCATCCAGGTAATCGCATCCCAATGCGTTAATACGCCGGGCAAAGTCTTTTGTCGCTATCGGGGATATGGAGCTCATATCGATCACGATTTTTCCGGGTGCCAGCCCCGCGGCCACACCCTCTTCACCAAAGAGCACCTCTTCCACCTGTGGGGTGTCCGGCACCATCAGAATAATAAATTCCGCCGCTTGCGCGACCGCTTTAGGCGTCGGGCAGACCTGGCCGTTGGCGGCAAGGAGTTCCTCGGGCACCGGCTTGTGATGCTCGGAAAAGTACAGTTCGTGATCACCCTTTTGCATTTGCAGGTTCCGGGCCATGGGCAGTCCCATAATGCCGGTACCGATAAAACCGATTTTACTCATTGTGTATTCTCCCAATAGGTTAACTGCTGTCGCATTCAAATCTGGTTATAGGTCTTCAACCAACCCAGGCCCGCGTCGGTGGTGGCGGCCGGCTTGTATTCGCAACCGACCCAACCGCTGTAGCCAATGCGATCGAGAAATTCGAATATAAAGTGGTAGTTGATCTCACCGGTACCCGGCTCGTGACGACCCGGGTTGTCCGCCAGTTGGATATGGGCAATACGGTTCAGGTTGGCTTCGATGGTCGGCGCCAGATCCCCTTCCATAATCTGCATATGGTAAATATCGTACTGGTAGAAAAGATTATCACTGCCCACTTGATCCAGAATCGACAGCGCCTGGGCAGTGTTGTTAAGGAAAAAGCCGGGGATATCGCGGGTGTTGATCGCCTCGGCCAGCAGTTTGACACCAGCCTCGGCCAACAACGGCGCCGCGTAACGCAGGTTTTCAACAAAGGTTTCCCGCGCCTGCTCCTGGCTTACACCCTCCGGTACAATACCGGCGAGAACGTTGCACTGGCCGCAACCGAGCTGGCGGGCATACTCAATCGCCTTCTCAACGCCGTCGCGAAACGCCTGGACGCGGTCCGGGTGGCAGGCGATACCGCGTTCGCCCGCCTCCCAGTCGCCCGCGGGCAGGTTGAACAGCACCTGCTCCAAATTGTGGGCTTCCAGGCGCTCGGCAATGGCCGCCGCATCATAGGCGTAGGGAAACAGATATTCGACCCCGCGAAACCCGGCCTTGGCGGCCGCCTCGAAACGATCAAGAAACGCGTGCTCGGTAAAGAGCATGGACAAATTGGCATTTAACTTTGGCATAGTCATTCTCTTAAGGTGTTGCAATTATTGTTTCGGACCGCGACTTTTTCCCGGCGGTTTTAGTCCAGCAGCGCAATTGCGGTAGGCGCATCGGCATCGTTTTGCGCCAGGTCTTCAAACTCGTTGATATTGTCTATCTCGGTACCCATAGCGATATTGGTTACCCGCTCGAGGATGATTTCCACCACCACCGGCACCCGGTATTCATCCATCCACGCCTGGGCCTGGGCAAAGGCCGGTTGGATATCCTCCGGCTTGAACACGCGAATGGCTTTACAGCCCAGTCCTTCCACCACAGAGACGTGGTCGACGCCGTAGCTTTCCAGCTCAGGCGCATTGATGTTCTCAAACGACAACTGCACGCAGTAATCGATATCGAAGCCGCGCTGGGCCTGACGGATCAGTCCGAGGTAGGCGTTGTTCACCACCACGTGGATATAGGGCAGGTTAAACTGCGCACCCACCGCCAACTCTTCGAGCATAAACTGGAAATCGTAGTCACCGGACAGGGCCACCACCTTGCGATCCGGGTCGGCGGCGCAGACACCCAGGGCGGCGGGCACCGTCCAACCCAGGGGCCCGGCCTGGCCACAATTGATCCAGTGGCGCGGTTTGTAGACGTGCAGGAACTGGGCCGCCGCAATCTGCGACAAACCAATCGTGCTGACGTAACAGGTGTCTTTGCCAAACGCCGTGTTCATCTCTTCATACACGCGCTGGGGTTTGACCGGCACATTGTCGAAGTGGGTCTTGCGCAGCAGGGTGCGCTTGCGCGACTGGCACTGTTCAACCCAGTCGCTGCAGTCGCGCAGATCGCCCTGGGTTTTTAACTCCCGCGCCACTTCCACAAACAGATCCAGGGCCGCGCCAGCGTCGGAAACGATACCGTAGTCCGGCATAAACACCCGACCGATCTGGGTCGGTTCGATATCCACATGCACAAAGGTACGCCCCTTGGTATAGACATCCACGGAACCGGTATGGCGATTGGCCCAGCGGTTACCGATGCCCAACACAAAATCGGATTCCAATAGCGTGGCGTTACCGTAACGCTGTGACGTCTGCAGCCCCACCATGCCCGCCATCAACGGGTGATTATCGGCAATGCTGCCCCAACCCATCAGGGTTGGAATGACGGGCACACCGGTAATCTCGGCAAACTCCACCAGTTTTTCCGAGGCATCGGCATTGATGACACCACCACCGGCGACAATTAGCGGACGCTCGGCGTCGTTAAGCATGCGCATCGCTTTTTCGATCTGGGCACGGCTGGCCGATGGCTTGTAGGTCTCCAGCGACGTATAGGTATCAGGGTCAAATTCGATTTCCGCCATCTGCACATCAAAGGGCAGATCGATCAGCACGGGACCGGGACGTCCGGAGCGCATCAGGTGGAACGCTTTCTGGAACACCCAGGGCACCTGTGCGGGCTCAAGTACAGTGGTGGCCCATTTGGTGACGGGTTCGGCGATGCTGGTGATATCCACCGCCTGGAAATCTTCCTTGTGCAGCCGCTCACGCGGCGCCTGGCCGGTGATACAGAGAATCGGGATCGAATCCGCCGAGGCCGAGTAGAGCCCCGTCACCATATCCGTACCCGCCGGTCCGGAGGTACCCACACAAACGCCGATATTGCCTGCCTTGGTGCGGGTGTAACCTTCGGCCATATGGGAGGCTCCCTCCACATGGCGAGCCAGGACATGTTTGATTGCACCGCTTTTTTCCAGGGCGGCGTAAAACGGATTGATGGCCGCTCCCGGAACCCCGAAGGCCTGATCGATTCCCTCCAGCTCCAGTACCTTAACGGCCGCTTCAATTGCTCTCATCTTGGGCATTTGTTTCCCCTCGTAAATGTGTTGACGCCACTCGATGAGGTGATACTATAAAAATCCTGTCAATTGTGTCAACTTTTAATGAAAACTTTTTCCACTGTGTGAAAAAACAATTAAGAAACAATGGAAAAGCTTTAGATATCAATTAATTACACAACGTTATAACGACAAGTCCGGGATATCACTCGAATATATAAGACAGGTCAGGGGCAGGCGAAGCACAGGTTTTAGAGCGAATTGAAATCAAACCGAGAGAGAGGCAACCGATATGGCTAACCGATTAAACTTGACCCAGTCCACCCGCATCATCGAGGCCGCGCTGGCCAGGGGCGCGGAACTCAATACCCCGCCACTGACCATCGCCATTCTGGACCAAGGCGGTCACCTGAAAGCTTTCCAACGTCAGGACAGCGCCAGCTTGATGCGCCCCGATATCGCCATCGCCAAAGCCTGGGGCGCTATCGGCATGGGCATGTCATCCCGTACCCTGGGCACTGTGGCAGCCGAGCGGCCAGCGTTCGTATCCGCACTTACCACCATGGCCCAGGGCAATTTGGTGCCCGTGCCGGGCGGCGTACTGATTCGGGACAAAGACAACGATATTATCGGTGCGGTGGGAGTGACCGGAGACACCTCGGATGTGGATGAGGCCTGTGCGATCGCAGGTATACAGGGGGCGGAATTGATTGCCGATGCGGGTTAACTTTATCCGCAAACAGCGGCCTTTGTTAGCTGACAGTTAACGGCTTACAGCTAACAGTAAATGCCTGTTTTTCAGGCGCTTGGGTGTGAGGTGTGAGCTGTGAGCTGTGAGCTGTGAGCTGCAAGCTGCAAGCTGTGAGCTGCAAGCTGCAAGCTTTTTTTGAGCTTCTGTAGGCGAGCCAATCCGTGTTCGTCCGGAAACCGCGGGATTTTACTGTTGTCGAGTCGTTGCGATGGCTAACGATTTTCAGGCACGCATCCCCCGAGCGCTTCCGTGGCGGCGCGGGCCGTCGCCGCCAGCAGCGCGCCCAGTTCCGGTACCCGCTCATCGGTAACGCGTGGCGCCGGCCCTGAAATGGATATCGCCGCCACCGCCTCGCCATGCTCGTTATAGATATTGGCGGCAATGCAACGCAAGCCGATGGACTGCTCTTCGTTGTCGACGGCGTAACCCTGTTGGCGGATTTGCAGCAGTTCTGCGCGTAAGGCATCCGCGCCGGTAATCGTGTTCGGGCTCAGCGCCGGCAATCCATTGGCGGCGATAATCGCATCCACCTCCGAATCACGTCGGCGTGACAACAGTGCCTTGCCGACGCCACTGGCATGCACCGGCGCCTTGCCGCCCAGGGTCGCTACCATGCGCATCATCTCGCCACATTCCACCTGGGCGATAAACACCGGCGCACCGTGATCCAGAATCGCCAGGTTCGAGGTTTCCCCCGTCTGCGCCACCAGGTCGTGCATAAAGGGCCGCACGATGGCGACAAAATCCCGATTGCGCAAAAACGCATTGCCGACACTGAACGCCTTGACGCCGATATACCAGCTGCCGCGCGCCTCATCCTGGGCGACGAAGTCCAGTTGCTCCAGACTGTTTAACAGACGGTGAGTCGTCGACGGCGCCAGGCCCACATGCTCAGCGATTTCAGTCAGGTTCATACCGCCCTTGGACTCGGACAGGCACTCCAGAATGGTCAACCCCCGGACCAGAGACTGAACCTGGCCGGCACCATTACGAACCGATTTGCCGGCGGCGTTGTCGACCTTTTTGACTTCATGTTTTGACTTCATGGCCCTGTGGCACGAATCCGTGCGATTGAGAAATTCCGCGCATTGTAACAATCGGCCAAAGCGACCGCCAGGCGGGAAAACCCAGGGTTTCATTGTCCAGTTCAACTGCCAATTTCGGTTTGGATCGATTACAGTTAAAACGGATGCGGCTAAAAACATATCGGGAGATAGAGATGCAACCGCTCTTTTTACTTCTGCTGGCAATCGGTTTAGGCCTTGGCTCGACAGGTCGGGCAATGGCGGAGAACCTACCCGAAGGTTTCGTGGATATCAGGAATGTGATCCCCGATATCCAAATGGAGATTCGCTATTACACGGCGGATAACTTCGTGGGACAGCGTATTGATGGCTACAACAAACCCAAATGCATCATCACCGCAAACACCGCTACCGCTCTGGAGAAAGTTCAAAAAGCCCTCAAACAACATGGGCTGGGTTTAAAAATCTACGATTGCTACAGACCCCAGCGGGCCGTTGATCATTTTGTCAGATGGGCAAAGAACCTGAATGACAGAAAGATGAAAGCCAGGTATTACCCCAACGTGGACAAGAAGACGCTTTTTAAAGATGGGTATATAGCGGAAAAGTCCGGTCATTCCCGCGGTAGTACGGTCGATTTATCGATTGTCGCACTCGATACCGACGAGCCGCGGGAACTGGACATGGGGACAGGTTGGGATTTCTTTGGTCCCGAATCCTGGCCTGATAGCAAAACCGCGACACCCGCACAAAGGGCACACCGTATGCTGCTGCAAACACTGATGGTGAATCAGGGCTTCACGCCCTATCATGCGGAGTGGTGGCACTTTACCCTGGCAAACGAACCGTTTCCAAATCAGTATTTCGACTTCAGTGTAGAGTAGGTGTTGTAAAGCAGGAGCAAGTCTATCTTAAAAAAGCGGGTGCTCTGTCATCATAGCACCCGCCGGGTTCAAGCCGCTTCCACCAGCGCCGAAGTCAATCCCAGTACCGCCTGTTTTCCATCGCCGAAAATCATCAGGGTATTGTCATTGGCGAACAACGGGTTGGGCAGGCCGGCGAATCCCGGACTGAGGCTGCGCTTGACCACTACAACCGTTTTCGCCTTATCCACATTGAGAATCGGCATGCCGTAAATGGGACTGCCTTTGTCCTCCCGCGCCATGGGATTGGTGACGTCGTTGGCGCCGATCACAATGGCGACGTCGGTTTGTTCGAAGGTGGGATTGATGCGCTCCATCTCCACCAACTGCTCGTAGGGCACTTCCGCCTCCGCCAGCAGCACATTCATATGCCCGGGCATGCGTCCGGCCACCGGGTGAATGGCATAGGCCACTTCCACACCGCGTTTTTGCAACTCGTCAGCCAGCTCCCTGACCGCGTGCTGTGCCTGTGCCATGGCCAGGCCAAAGCCGGGCACGATCACCACCCGCTGTGCGGTTTCCAGAATCATGGCCACTTCGTCCGCAGAAGCGCTGCTGACCTTGCCTGCATAAACTTCATCGGCATCCACCGCTTCACCCGCTTCCGCCATCACACCAAAGAGCACATTGGCGAGCGAGCGGTTCATGGCGTGACACATAATCTGCGTCAGGATCAAACCCGATGCCCCCACCAGGGAGCCGGATACAATCAGCACACTGTTGCCCATAATAAATCCGGCCGCCGCCGCCGCGATCCCGGAATAGGCGTTCAGCAGCGCGATCACCACCGGCATATCCGCGCCGCCGATAGGCAACACCAGCAACACCCCCAGCAACAGGGAAGCGGCGATCATGACGATAAACAGCCCGCTGTTTACCGGTTCGACAACCAGCATCGCTGAAGCGGCCAGCGAACCGATCAGCAACCCGGCATTGACCACTTTCATTCCGGGAAAGCCAACGGATTTGCCGGGAATAATTTCCTGCAGCTTACCGAATGCCACCAGACTGCCGGTGAGCGTCACTGCACCGATCACAGAAGCCATTGCCGTCGCAAAAATGGCAACGGACTGCATCAGCAAACCATCGGCGGGCAACGCTGCATAAACGCCGCTCAAAAGCTTGTCGTAATGGGCGGCTGCGGCCACCCCCAGTGAGGCGCCGCCGCCACAACCATTCAACAGGGCCACCATCTGAGGCATGGCAGTCATTTGCACCCGCACCGCCACCAGGGCGCCCACACCGCCGCCGATCAGCAAGCCAAGTAGAATATAACCGTACTCAAGCACCTGATTGTCCAGCAGCGTAACCACGACCGCCAACAACATGCCAACAGCGGCCAGGAAGTTGCCGCGCACGGCGGTCCGCGGTTTGGTCAGGCCCTTGATACCGAACACAAACAGGGATGCCGCCACCAGATAGGCGAGATTCATTAAACCTTCATTCATAACGTGTTATTTCCTCTTACCGTCTGCGGCTGAACATGGCCAGCATACGGTTGGTAACCCAGAAGCCCCCGACCACATTGACGGTGGCGAAGATAATGGCAGCAAAGCCCAGGAGGCTGACCAGGGAAGAACCGGCTTCCCCACCACCCGCAGCCAGCACGGCTCCGACCAGGGTAATACCGGAGATGGCGTTGCAGCCGGACATCAATGGCGTATGCAGCGTGGGCGGCACTTTGGTGATCAGTTCCACCCCCAGAAACAGGGCGAGTACGAAGAGCGCGAGTAATAGAACGAAAAACTCCATGGTATTTTTTCTCAAATCAGATTCCATCCATAAACCACCGATTTTCGCTATGCCGTCATTAAACAAATGACAGGGCGTAGCAGATATCATCGCAGTTTATGTCCGGAAAATTACAGTGATGACGGGAAAGGTGTTGAAGGGCGACTGCTATGCCGTTTCCGGCTCCGTCACTGCACGCACAACAACCTCTTCATCCAACTTCAGCAACTTGCGAATCTGTGGCTGCACCACGTCGTCCCGGTATGTGACTACTGTCTGCGCAATGATTTCATCGGAAAAATCCAGCGTCAGCGTCCCCTCTTTGTCCACCAGGTGCGACAACAGGTTTTCCAGATTCTTGCCGTACATCTGGCTGGCGTGATGGGACACGCTGGCGGCGATAGTGTCCGGTCCAAGAATGGTAACCCCCTGCTCAATCACCCGTTCACCCAAACGGGTAAGCTCACAGTTACCACCACGCTCGGCGGCAAGATCGACGATCACGGCTCCGGTTTTCATCTGCGCCACCATTTCGGCGGTTATCAACACCGGCGATTTGGCGCCGGGCACCGCGGCCGTGGTGATCACCAGATCCTGTTGTGCCAGCACTTTCGTCATCTGCGCGCGCTGATGCTGAAGGAAGTCCTCTGCCTGGGCTTTGGCATAGCCCCCCTGCCCTTCCGCCGCGTCCGTCGGTAGATCCAGTGCTATCGGTTTGGCCCCCACCGAGAGTATCTGCTCCCGCGCCGCCGGGCGCACATCGTAGGCTTCCACCATCGCGCCCAGGCGCCTGGCCGTGGCCGCGGCCTGCAAACCGGCGACCCCCGCGCCCATGACAAAAACCCGGGCCGGCTTAAGGGTGCCGGCTGCGGTCATCATCAAGGGCATTATTCGGCCCAGCTCGGACGCACCGAGCAGCACCGACTTGTAACCGGCGATGGTCGCCATGGAAGAGAGCACATCCATACTCTGGGCACGGCTGATCCGCGGCACCAGTTCCAGGGCCAGGGCAGTGACGCCCGTTGCGGCCAACACCGGGGCCTGACCGGGTTGTGCCAGCGGATCCATCATGCCAATCAGTAATTGTCCCTTGCGCAGATGCAGTAGATCCCCTTCACCCTGAGCGCCATTGACGGCGTGGATTTGCACCTGCACCAGGATATCGGCCCGGACAATCATGGCTGAGCGGGTTTCCACAATAACCGCACCCGCCGCCTTATAGCTTTCGTCGTCGTAGCCGGCACGTTCACCGGCTCCCGCTTGCACCAGTACAGTCAACTGGCGTTGGCACAAAGCCGCGACATTCGCCGGCGTCAATGCCACCCGCGCTTCGCCGGGTTGGTATTCTTTCAGTAAGCCGAGAATCACCTCTAAGCTCCTTTGCCTAAATCTCAAATGCTTTCATTAATCGCTGTCACTTTGGGCGCTGCCGCCAAAGGGAGCGAAACACAGTCAGCAGCCCGGTTTTCACCGGGCTGCCAGTCGGGTCCGTTAGAGGTGGAATTTCAGGATCAGGTTGACATTGCGCTCATTGGTGTCCAAGCCAAAGGTGCCGTCTTCAACGCCGAACTTATCATTCCAGTGAACATATTCAATACCGGCATAAAGCTTTTTCGGCTTGCCCCAGAACGCGCCCAGGTCCAGCTTCAGCTGCGAAGTCACGTTCAGGGAAGAGTGCTGGTCTTCGGTGGCACTGGTCCAGTCTGCGAAGCCGTCATACATAAACTCCGCAGCCCCGATTTTGAAGGGCAGGCCCCAGACCAGGGTCAGTTGCTCGTTGTTTTCCTCGTAGTCGTTGTTGCGGTGGTAGACGTTGGCCTGCACATAGGCAAAGCCGGGCACCGCCAGATCGAAGCCAACACCGGCCAGCAGATTGTTAAAACTGCCTTCCGAGCGGGTCAGTTTATCGGGATCGTCAAAGGAACCCATTTCCAGAGTGGCCGCCAGCAGCACATCCTTCACCGGACCAACGGCCCAATCGGAACCGCTGAGCTTGCCGAGGCTGACACGGGGCGAAATCTCGGCGTAGGTTTCGTCGGACCCGTCGCTGGAGTGCAGCCGATCCACAAACAGGAAGACATCGCCCCAACTGTGACCACTGACATGCTCAAACGTGATCACATCGCGGGTGGAGTCATCGGTGCTGAGGCTGTAGTCCAGCTCGTAATCCTCACCGTGCAACAGCGTAAAGCTGTTATCGCTCCACTGCATCTCTGCCGCTACGGTGGTGGATACCAGTACGCCGGCGACCAGAGCCAAAGCACTGTTTTTCAGGGGGTGACTTTTTGTTTTCACGGTTTTCGTTATTTTCATGGCTTTCTTTATTTTCATGACTCTCTCCACATTGGATTATGACAGCTTATTGAGGACTGCAATCTGCGGTTATAGATTTTTATAAAACTTCCATCACAAAAACCGGCAGGTTTGCACACACAAACGCATCCCGCCATTGCTCACCCAATGAACCTCGTAAGGCACGCTGAGCCCTTTTGGGGCACGCAATGACCGTCTGCTTTTGTTTCAGATGCTGTGATTGTTGACTGGCGTCTTGAGGCGCCAACGGCACGTTTATCGATGCTCTTTTTTTAAAAGATCAAAATCTGTCACTTGTGTCAATATTTTTATTGGCATTAGTGACAATTTTTCCCAAAACCAAACTTTTAATGACATTTAAGCTTAATAAAACAAGGGGTTAGAGCTGGTGGTCACTAAACGTCCCCTACCGGGAAAGCCGGGAAAAATAACTGTAAAAAGGGCACCAAACACAGTTGACCCCCGCAGAGCTTTGGTTTAAATTGAATAAAACCTGTCACATGTGTCAGGTTTTGAGAAAATACCGCCGACACCTGGCAAATGCCTCTGGCAGTGGCAACAAACAGGCAGTAACGCACAAGCGCCCTCACCCCGATTAGCGGCAAGCGCGAACAGCAGACACATCCGCACAAGAACGCGCACAAGAAAGAATGGATAGAGAGAAATGGCTGATAAGACAATCCGGTTTTTACTCGACAACGAGCTGAAAACCCTCACAGACAGCAATCCGAACACCAGCGTCCTCGAGTATCTGCGCCGCCAGCAGAACCGTTGCGGCACCAAGGAGGGCTGCGCCTCCGGTGACTGTGGCGCCTGTACCGCCGTGGTCGCAGAGCTCGTTGGCGACAACCTGCGTTACAAAACCATTAATGCCTGTATCACCCTGCTACCCAGCCTGCATGGCAAGCAGTTGATTACGGTGGAGGATCTCAAGGAGGGCGACCGCCTGCACCCGGCTCAACAGGCCATGGTGGACTGCCACGGCTCCCAGTGCGGTTTCTGCACCCCCGGCTTTGTCATGTCGCTCTTCGCGCTGCAGAAGAATCACGCGGCCCCGACCATCGCCGAGACCCGGGAGGCCCTGGCCGGCAACCTCTGTCGCTGCACCGGCTACCGTGCCATTGTCGACGCCGCCACCAGGCAAACCGAATTGGCGGCCGGCCAACAGGATCAATTTGATCGCCGAAGCACCGAAACCATCCGCCAACTGCGGGAAATCAATTCGATCACAACCACCGAACTCAATGACGGCCAGCACCGCGCCTTTAGCCCCGCCAGCGTCGACGAGTTGGCGCAGCTGCTACAGGACCATCCCCAGGCCCAGTTACTGGCCGGTGGAACCGACCTGGCGCTGGCAGTGACCCAGCAACTGAAAAATATCGACACCCTGATTTATGTCGGCCAGGTGCGCGAACTGCTGCACACCTCGGAATCGGACCATAGCCTCACCGTTGGTGCGGCCGTTCCCTACAGCGAATTCTGCCACCGCCTGACCCTGGAGCACCCGGAGTTCGGCGCCATGATCGAGCGATTGGGCTCGCTGCAGATTCGCAACCAGGGCACTCTGGGCGGCAATATCGGCAACGCCTCGCCTATTGGCGACACGCCGCCGGTGTTGATCGCATTGGACGCCAGCCTGACCCTGCGACAGGGCGAACAGACGCGTACCCTGCCGGTGGAAGACTACTTTATCGATTACAAGGTCACCGCACAGCGGCCAGGCGAATTTATCCAGAGCGTGGAAATTCCGAAGGCCAGGGCCGGTCATCACCTGAAAGTCTACAAGGTGTCAAAACGTATCGATGATGATATCTCCGCGGTGCTGGGCGCGTTCCACCTCTGTATCGAGAACGGCAGGATCAAAACCGCGCGCATCGCCTACGGCGGTATGGCGGCAATACCCAAGCGCGCCAGTCACTGTGAAGCGGCGCTATTGGATCAACCCTGGAACCGGACCACCATCGACCAGGCCATGGCAGCCCTGGAACGGGACTTTACCCCACTGACCGACGTGCGCGCCTCGAAACACTACCGTATGCAGGTGGCGAAAAACCTGCTGCATAAATGTTATCTGGAACTGGAAAAGCCCGACGCAAACACCAGCGTTGTCAACTATTTTCAACCGGCCTGTTAATGCCGGCAATGGAGACGAGACGCTGCCGACAAAGCGTCCATCACGCGAGAGAAGATGAAAAGAGCAGAGAACTATGCGTACATTAACTGAGATCAGCCCTGTCAGCAGTGCCAATACGGTTGAGGGCGGCGTGGGCGCCCGACGCAAGCACGAGAGCGCCGACAAACACGTCAGCGGTGAAGCCGTTTATATCGACGACCGCCCCGAATTGGCCAACCAGCTGCATGCCGCCATCGGTCAGAGCAGTGTTGCCCACGGCCTGATCAAAAAGCTGGATCTGTCGGCGGTATATGCCGCCGAAGGTGTGGTGGAGGTGATTACCGCTGACGATGTACCCGGCCACCTGGATATCGGGCCGGTGTTTCCCGGCGATCCGGTTCTGGCCAGGGACAAGGTGGAATTTGTCGGTCAGGCGATCTTTGCCGTGGCCGCCACCAGTCACGAACTGGCCCGACGCGCCGCCAAACTCGCCAAGGTGGAATATGAAGAACTGACGCCAGTGCTGAGCGTCAAGGACGCCCTGGCAAAGGAAAACTTTGTTCGCCCCCCCCACACCCAGCAACGCGGCGACGCCGCCAACGCCATTGACAGGGCGCCACACCAACTTGAAGGTGAACTCAGTATCGGAGGGCAGGAACACTTTTACCTCGAAGGCCAGATCTCCAGCGCCGAACCGACGGAAGATGGCGGCATGAACGTTTACACCTCCAGCCAACATCCCTCGGAAGTACAAAAGCTGGTAGCGGAAGTGCTGGGCATTCCCTTTAACCGGGTCACTGTCGACATGCGCCGCATGGGCGGCGGTTTCGGCGGCAAGGAAACCAACGCCGCCCCCTGGGCCTGCGTGGCGGCACTGCTCGCCAACAAATCCCGGCGCCCGGTCAAACTGCGTCTCAGCCGCGGCGACGATATGGTCCTGACCGGCAAGCGTCACCCGTTCGAAAACAGCTATCGTGTCGGCTTCGACGATCGGGGCCAGATCAAGGGGATCGAGATCACAGTCAATGGTAACTGCGGCTACTCCCCGGACCTGTCCGATGCCATTGTCGATCGCGCCATGTTCCACTCCGACAACGCCTATTACCTGGACCAGGCCAGGGTGGTGGGCAACCGCTGTAAAACCAATATGGTTTCCCACACCGCATTCCGCGGGTTCGGCGGCCCCCAGGGAATGATGACGATTGAGTGCGTCATGGACGATATCGCCCGTCACCTGTGCAAGGACCCGCTGGAGGTTCGCAAGATCAATCTCTATGGCCAGCATGAACGCAACGTCACCCACTACCACCAAACGGTTGAGCACAATATCCTGCCGGACATTATCGAACGCCTGGAACAGAGCGCCGACTACCTGCGCCGCCGTGAAGCGATTCTCGCGTTTAACGCTGAAAACACCGTATTGAAAAAGGGCATCGCGCTGACGCCCGTGAAGTTCGGCATCTCCTTTACCGTACAACACCTCAACCAGGCGGGCGCGCTGATCCATATTTACACCGACGGCAGTATTCACCTCAACCATGGCGGTACTGAAATGGGCCAGGGCCTGTTTACCAAAGTGGCGCAGGTTGTGGCCGAGGAATTCCAGGTGGACGTCGACACTATCCAGGTCTCTTCAACACGCACCGACAAGGTACCCAATACCTCGCCCACAGCGGCCTCTTCCGGCACCGACCTGAATGGCAAGGCGGCGCAAAATGCGGCGCGCGCGATAAAGGAGCGACTGATCACGTTTGCCAGCGAGCACTTCGAAGTCGATGCCGGCGAGATTCGCTTTGCCAACAACCAGGTGCATATTGGCGAGCAGGTGATGAGTTTTGGCGAATTCGCGCAACTGGCCTATGTCAATCGCATCTCCCTCTCTTCCACCGGTTACTACAAAACGCCGAAGATCCACTACGATCGCGAGAGCGCCTCCGGCCGGCCGTTTTTCTATTTCGCCAACGGCGCCTCGGTGTCGGAAGTGATTGTCGACACCCTCACCGGTGAGTACAAGGTGCTGCGCACCGATATCCTGCACGATGTCGGCAAGTCATTGAACCCGGCCATCGATATCGGCCAGATCGAAGGCGGCTTTGTGCAGGGCATGGGCTGGCTGACGACCGAGGAACTTCAGTGGGATGACAAGGGCCGCCTGCTCACGTCCGGCCCGGCCACCTACAAGATTCCCGCTATCGCCGATATGCCGGAAGTCTTCAACGTGGCGTTGATGCCGGACGAACCCAACCGCGAGGCGACCATCTACAACTCCAAAGCCGTGGGTGAACCCCCCTTGATGCTGGCCATGTCCGTATGGTCGGCGTTACGCGATGCGGTTTCCAGTCTGTCCGGTTACCGCGTCAGCCCGCCGCTGGATACACCGGCGACGCCGGAGCGGGTACTGCAGGCCATCGAAGCCGTACGAAAATGCTAGACGCAGCGCGAAAACGATGAAGAAAGCAGAGTGCAAAAATTCAAGTCAAGACAACAGTCGCAGGTGACACCATGAACACTAACGACAACGGCAGTTGGAATATTCGCGGCAACAAAAGCTGGAGCGACGCGGTTAACGAACTGACCCGCAAAGGCGAAGCCTATGTACTGGTAACCATCCTGGGTGTGCGTGGCTCGGCACCCCGCGACAGCGGCACCAAAATGGTGATCACCGCCGACGGCATCTACGACACGATTGGTGGCGGCCACCTGGAATACAAAACCATCGCCCTGGCCCAGGAGCTGCTGGCCGATGAAAACCGGCTACAGCATATCGAACACTTCCCCCTCGGCCCGTCCCTGGGACAGTGTTGCGGCGGCAGCACCAGCATTCTGTTCGAGCGCTTTGCCGGCAGCCGTGTCAATATCATGTTGTTTGGCGCCGGCCATGTGGGTCGGGCCCTGGCGGGGATTCTCGCCGGGTTGCCCTGCCGGGTGCAGTGGGTGGATCCGCGCGAAGACCAGTTTCCCACACCCATGGCCGGCAATATCACGCCGCTGGTGAGCGAGGAACCGAAGGACGAAGTGGCAAGCATGCCCGCCAACAGCTATTACATCGTTATGACCCACAATCACCAAATGGATTTTGAAATCGCCGAAGCTATTTTAAAACGCGGCGATTTCAGCTACCTGGGCCTGATCGGCTCCGACACCAAATGGACACGATTCCAGCAGCGCTTCGCCCACAAGGGGGTCGACCCCGAAACCGTCGAGCGAATCCACTGCCCCGTCGGTCTGGCCCAAGTACCGGGCAAGCATCCCATGGAGGTGGCCGTGTCTATCGCCGGCGAGGTGATAGCGCACTACCAGCGCGATATTCCCCCGCAGCCGACACAACAGGGGGTGCACTGGAAGACGTTGAAAAAGATGTTGGGGGAGCCGCAAGCCACAAGCGACAAGCGACAAGTGGAACAACCCACTTGAAGCTTGAGGCTTGCAACTTGAAGCTTGAGGCTTGCAACTTGAAGCTTCCAACTTGCAACTTGCCGCTCTCAACATTACCCAGGAGATAGTTTTCGTGAACTCATTTGCATTACGCAGCCAGCGCGTCGTCACCCCCGAGGGGATGAAAGCAGCCACGGTCAAAATCAACGACGGCCTGATCACTGCCCTGCTCGATCACGACGCCGATCCCGGCTGTCCGGTGGAAGACCTAGGCAACAAGGTGTTGATGCCGGGGCTGGTTGATACGCACGTGCATATCAACGAACCGGGACGCACCGACTGGGAAGGCTTTAACACCGCCACCCAGGCTGCGGCGGCCGGCGGCATTACCACCCTGGTGGATATGCCACTGAACTGTATCCCCGTCACCATCAACAAGGCGGCACTGGACGAGAAACTGGACGCGGTTCAGGACAAACTCTGGGTCGATTGTGGTTTCTGGGGCGGCGTGGTTCCCGACAGTATCGACGACCTGGACGAACTGCTGGACGCCGGCGTGCTGGGCGTAAAATCGTTTTTGATTGATTCGGGCATCGACGAGTTCCCCAACGTCACCGAGGATGATCTGCGTCGCGCCATGCCGATATTGGCCAAACACGGGGCGCCCTACCTCATCCACGCCGAGCTCGATCGCGAACACCGCGAACCGCCCGTGATTGGCGACAACTACCAGAGCTTTTTGGCATCGCGTCCCAAGCAGTGGGAGAACGACGCCATCGACCTGATGATTCGCCTCAGCCGCGAAGCCAAAGCCGAAGGCCACGACTGCCGCGTGCATATCGTGCACCTCTCCTCCGCCGAAGCGCTGGCCAATATTTCCGCTGCCCGTGCAGAGGGCCTGTCCCTGACCACTGAAACCTGTCCCCACTACCTGACCCTGTTCGCGGAGGCGATACCCAACGGAAAAACCCTGTTCAAGTGTTGCCCGCCGATTCGTGAAGACCATAACCGCGAACAGTTGTGGCAGGCGCTCAAGGACGGGGTAATCGACTTTATCGTTTCCGATCACTCACCCTGCACCCCGGCGCTGAAACATATCGACAGTGGCGACGTGGAAAAAGCGTGGGGCGGCATCTCGGCCCTGCAGTTCGGGCTGCCGCTGATCTGGACCGAAGCCCGCGAGCGGAATTTCAACCTGGCTGACATCGCCGCGTTGATGTCTACCGCCACCGCCAGGTTTGCCGGGCTCGACACTATCAAGGGGCACATTGCCGAGGGTTACCACGCCGACCTGCTGGTGTTTGACGACAGCGTCGAATATCCCATCAGTACGGATATGATCAAACACCGACACAAAATTACACCCTATGTCGACAAACCGGTATGCGGCGAAATTCAACGCACCTATGTGCGGGGTCATCTGGTTTATGCCGATAACCAGTTTAAAAACGGCCCGCTGGGACAGCCTTTATTGAAAGGGCGGCTTTATTGAAAGAACGGATTTATTGAAAGAACGGTTTTATTGAAAGACTGATTTTATTGAAAGGAAAACTTTAAAAAGCGTATGGCTCTGGATCAGGAGCACCTATAGACATTTTTATGGAATCACTATGACAAGCAACACCCAAAACGAATTGAACACCTACTTCACCCAACAATTGATCGACCTGGCCGCCGAGCGCCTGGGCGGTGAAACCCTGGCCTGCAGCGACGATTTTTTCGCGGGCATGGAAAACCTGCTCAAGCCCGGTCGCGGGATATTTATCGACGACAAGTACACCGATCGCGGCAAGTGGATGGACGGCTGGGAATCCCGCCGCAGTTATGGCCGGGACAACGGCCGCGACCACGACTGGTGCACCATTCGCCTGGGGATCCCCGGCGTGATTCGCGGTTTCGATATCGATACCAACCACTTTCGCGGCAATGCTCCGCAATCGGTTTCAGTGGAGGCCTGCGTCTGCCACGAGGCACTGGATGCCAATGTCGAGTGGGTCAGCCTGTTGCCACAAACCGCCGTTGAAGCCCACAGCCAAAACCTCTTCAGCGTCGACAGTAAACAGACCTGGACCCATGTGCGCCTGTGCATGTATCCCGACGGCGGTATCGCCCGCTTGCGCGTTTACGGCGACCCGAAAATCGATCCCACCCAATTCCTGCCCGGCGAGCTGGTCGACCTGGCTGCGATCAAGAATGGCGGCCGCGCGCTGTTGTGCAGCGATATGTTCTTCAGCGACAAGAACAACCTGATCATGCCCGGTCGCGGTATCAATATGGGCGACGGCTGGGAAACCAAACGCCGACGCGATCCCGGCCCCGACTGGTCCATTATCAGGTTGGCCTGCGAGGGCAGCGTCAACAAGGTGGTGATCGATACCGCCCACTTCAAGGGCAACTACCCCGACCGCTTCTCCCTGGAGGGTGCGGTCGGCAGCGACGAGGCGGTAACCAACGATGTGACGTGGCAGACGATCATTCCCGAGACCAAACTGTACGCCCACCGCGAACACCTGTTTATGGATGAAATTGCCTGCGACGCCAGCCAAACCTTTACCCATGTGCGGCTGAATATTTTCCCCGACGGCGGGGTCAGTCGTATGCGAGTATTCGGTTACCGCAAGGAGGAGCTCAAGTGAGTATCGATCGGATCAACGCCATGTCGGTAGCGGAAGCCAGCCACGCCTTTATGCAGTGCTGCACCGCCAGCACCTGGGTGGCGCGCATGGTGGCGGGCCGCCCCTACGCCGACGCCGGGAACCTGAAACGCCGGGCCGATGAAAACTGGCTGGACCTGCAGGAGCGGGATTATCTCGAAGCCTTTGAAGGCCACCCCAAAATTGGCAACGTAGACAGCCTGCGGAAAAAGTACGCCAATACCAAGGCGCTCGCCGCCGGCGAGCAGTCCGGCGTCAAAAGCGCCGATGATGCCACCATCCAGGCCCTGGCCGATGGCAACAGCGCCTACGAAGAGAAATTCGGTTTTATTTTTATCGTCTGTGCCACCGGTAAAAACGCTGCGGAGTTGCTGGCGCTGTTGCAGGCTCGCCTGCCCAATGACCGCGACACCGAATTGAAAAATGCCGCCGAGGAACAGCGCAAAATTTTCCAACTGCGCCTGGAGAAACTGTTATGAGCCAAATCACCACCCATGTGCTGGACACCACCCGCGGCCTGCCGGCCCGCGACCTGCCCATCACCCTTTATCAACAGAGCCCGGGTGCGCAAGGTGCAGACTCACAAGTAGACCCACAAGCAGCCCCACAAAAAATCCAGTGGGAGCAGCTCGCCAGCGGCACCACCAACAGCGACGGCCGTATTCCCGACCTGCTGGAGCCGGGCCGTATACTGCCCGCCGGCTGTTACCGTATGCACTTCGATACCCAGGCCTACTTCGACGCCAACGGCGAGAGCGGCTTTTACCCCTACGTGGATATTGTGTTTGCGATTGGCGATCAAGGGGATCATTACCATATTCCGCTTTTATTAACCGCCTACGGTTACTCTACTTACCGGGGCAACTAAACATGACGACAGCAGTGAACAAGTCTGTAACCACCCGGCGCCAGCGGCTTAAACCCAAGCCGCTGACCCGGGACAACTTCGCCGCCTTTGGTGATGTCATCGAAGTCAGCGACCAGGCGCAACACTTCAGCATCAACAGAGGTTACACCGAGCGCTACCACGACCTGGCGAAGGTTGATGTTGCGGAACAGGGTGGCCGACCGCTGATCAGTATTTTTCGGGCCACACCGCTGCAACAACCTATTGCCCCCATTGTCATTGACACGATGGAACGCCACCCGCTGTCGAGCCAGGCGTTCATACCCCTGGGCGAAAATCCCTACCTGGTGGTGGTCGCCCCGGCCGGCGACTTCGACCGCAACGCCATCGAGGTGTTTCTGGCCCAGTCCAATCAGGGCGTCAATTACCACCGCGGCACCTGGCACCACTTCTGTCTGGCCTTGAACACCGTTAGCGACTTCCTGGTGGTGGATCGCGGCGGCGACGGAGACAACTGCGACGAGGTCAGTCTCGACGTCAGTCTGGAAATTCAGTTGTAGAAAAAAGAGAGCACTTCAGATGACTAAAACCCTGCAAGCCTTTCGCGGCGAGATTCTGCACTTTCTCGACGATCCCGCCAAAGTGGCTGGTGACGCCCGGAACGATAATGACAACAGCTACGAGTATTTCGCCGACGGTTTGTTGCTGGTGGAAAACGGGCACGTGGAAACCCTCGGCAAGGCCGAGGATCTCCTGCCGGGACTGCCCGCCGACACACCGGTCACTCACTATAAAGACGCCCTGATCGCACCCGGTTTTATCGACACCCATATCCATTATCCACAAACGGAAATGATCGGTGCCTTTGGCGAGCAGTTACTGGAGTGGCTGGAAACCTACACCTTCCCCACGGAAAAACAGTTTGCCGACCGCGATTACGCCGCCAGAACCGCCGAGTTTTTCCTCGACGAACTGCTGCGCAACGGTACCACCACGGCACTGGTCTTCGGTACAGTCCACCCAGAATCGGTGGAAGCGTTTTTTGAATCCGCGGAGGCCAGGAACCTGCGTATGATTTGCGGCAAGGTGTTGATGGACCGCAACGCCCCCGAGTATTTGACGGACACCGCCGACAGCGGTTACCGCGACAGCAAGGCGCTGATTGAAAAGTGGCACGGCCGCGGCCGCCTGCAATACGCCGTCACCCCGCGGTTTGCCCCCACCTGCAGCAGCGAGCAACTGACCAAGGCGGGCGAACTGTTAAAAGAGTTCCCGGGCGTGTATATGCACACCCACCTCTCGGAAAACGCCAATGAAGTGGTATGGGTGCAGGAACTCTACCCCGAAAGCGAGCACTACCTGCACGTGTATGACGAGCACGGTCTGGTGGGTCGCCGCAGTGTTTTCGCCCACGGCATCCACCTGTGCGAAGACGAGTGCCGGCGCCTGGCGGAGCATCAATCCGCCGTCGCCTTCTGTCCCACCTCCAACCTGTTTTTGGGCAGTGGACTGTTCGACCTGAAGCAGGCGGAAACATTTGGCTACAACGTGGGCCTGGGTACGGATGTGGGCGCCGGCACCAGTTTTTCCCTGCTGCAGACCATGAACGAAGCCTACAAGGTACAGCAGTTGCGGGGTGAGAAACTGACACAATTGAAATCCTTCTACCTGGCCACCCTGGGTGGTGCCAGGGCGCTGGACCTGGAGGACAGGATCGGCAACTTCGCGCCGGGCAAGGAAGCGGATTTTGTGGTGCTGGACTATCGGGCCACACCGCTGCTGCAACTGCGCATGCAACACTGCGAAAACCTGATGGAAAAGCTGTTTGTGCTCAGCATTCTCGGTGACGACCGCACCGTGCGTGCCACCCATATTATGGGCGAGCGGGTTCACGGAAAATAAAACAGTTACCAATACGACAACGAATACACGCAAAGGGGAGAGATTATGGACCCGTATATCGCTGAATGGTTAAACCTGCTGTTACGATTTTTACATTTGATTACCGGCGTCGCCTGGATCGGTGCCTCCTTCTATTTTGTCTGGCTGGACAACCACCTGGAAGAACCACCGAAATGGAAAGCAGACAAGGGTATCAAAGGCGATCTATGGGCCATTCACGGCGGCGGGTTTTACGAAGTTGCCAAGTACAGACTGGCACCTCCCGCCATGCCGCAAACCCTGCACTGGTTTAAATGGGAAGCCTACACCACCTGGATTACCGGCTTTCTGCTGCTGTCGCTGATGTATTACGTGGGTGCCGAATCCTACCTGATCGACAAGCGCGTCGCCGACCTCACCCAATGGCAGGCCATCGGCATCGGCCTCGGTGCCCTGATCGGCGGTTGGCTGGTGTACGACACCCTGTGCAACACCAAACTGGCCGGGCACGGCGCCCTGCTGGGGTTGATCCTGCTGGTGCTGGCCACCGGTCTCGCCTACGGATTGACTCAGGTGTTCAGTGCCCGCGGCGCCTATATTCATGTGGGTGCGGTGATCGGCACCATTATGGCGGGTAACGTCTTCCGCGTGATTATGCCGTCGCAGCGCGCGCTGGTGGAAGCGGTGGAAAAAGGCACCGCCCCGGATCCGTCCTGGGGAACCAAGGCCAAGTTGCGTTCCACCCACAATACCTACACCACACTGCCACTGCTGTTTATCATGATCAGCAACCACTACCCCATCACCTATAACCACACTTACAACTGGGCGGTGCTGGTGGCGATTATTCTGATCACTGCGGCGGCGCGCCAATATTTTGTGTTGCGCCACACCGGCAAACAAAAACCGGCCATTCTTGTGGGCGCGGGTCTGGCGACCATTGTCCTGGCCTTTGCCATTGCGCCCAAGTCCGTCACGCCGCCCTCGACCGGGGACCAGCAAGCCAAAGTGGATGTCCAGCGCGTGGAACAGATACTGTCGACCCGGTGCGGCAGCTGCCACTCCTCCGCCCCCACGGACGATATGTTCAAGGTGGCCCCGGCGGGTGTGATGCTGGATGACCTGGTGGCCATGCAACAGTGGGCACCGCGCATCAAGGCCCGCTCCGTGGACGCCACCGATATGCCGTTTATGAACAAGACCGCCATGACCGACGAGGAGCGCCGCCTGGTCGGCCTCTGGGTTGCCAGCGGTGCGCCGATAAAGGGTGAATAGCCGCGTCGATTCACGACAACTAACGGCGCCAATTAACGACAAATAGCGGTAACTATTAACAGTCAACGGGTGCGCCAATTTGCAAAAAATGGTTGCGCCCATTTTCCATAAACAGCCGTGTCGATCAACCATAGATAGCCGTGCCAATTATTGGATATAATTTGTCGAATCAACCCCATGCACGACAAAATATATTCACTGGAGCACCATGTCCGACGTCAACATCCTCAAGCTGAGACGCAACGAACCTTCCGGCAGAATCCGCCAGCAGAACCAGACGCTGATTCTGGCCGCGGCGGAAGAGGAGTTTGTCACCTATGGATTTAAAGGCGCCTCCATGAAACGGGTCGCCGAGCGGGCCGAACTGCCCAGGGCCAATATTCACTATTACTACAAGAACAAACTCGAATTGTACGGTGCGGTACTTGGGGATATTGTCGAGATCTGGAACACCACCTTCGACACCATCAAGGCGGAAGACGACCCGCGCGAGGCACTGACGGCCTATATTCACGCCAAGGTGATGTACTCCAAAACCAACGCCGCGGCATCGCGTATTTTCGCCAGTGAAATCATCCACGGTGCCCCCCATTTGACCGAGTACCTGAAAGTGGATTTCCGCCAGTGGATCCAGCGCAAGGTGGCCGCCATCCAATCCTGGATCGATGCGGGCAAGATGGACCCGGTCGACCCCATGCACCTGTTGTTTTTTATCTGGGGTGCAACCCAGCACTATGCCGATTTCGGCGTTCAGGTGCGGGCGGCCATGGATCGTGAAGCGCTAACCGACGAGGACTTCGAACATATCGCCGAGACCCTCACACAGTTGGTATTGAAAGGTTGCGGTATCAGCTAGTAGTGCTTCAAGGTGATAATGACGCCTGGCTATAAGCGCAAGGTAAGTAGGCTTCGATCCGGCCTGATTGGCTGGGGTTTCTTCAGAAACACGCCGTATACCCATCCATGTACCCAAAGCACTCGTTGCACTCGCGGGGCCGGCCCGGGGCTCGGGCGCGACGTCCTTGTCGCGCACGGTTTCTGAAGAAACCCCAGCCACTCAGGCCTGACATCGCAGTGGATTCGCAGAGCTAATGCGTCATTATCACCTAGAAGGAGTACTGGAGCCCATTCAGGTTAGAGTCTTTCCACCTTGGCAAAGCGCGGATAGAGTATCAGGAAGATGCCCGAAGCCAGGTAACCAAACACCACCCCGTCAAACACCGGTATATGCAGACTGGGGGCATGTAAAATCCCGACACTTGCCATCATACCCCCCACCACTGAAAACAGGCCCGCCTCGCGGAAGCGGCCGTCGATCACATGGGCCACAATCGCGCCCCACATCAAGCCGGTGATAATGGCCCCCTGGGACAGCGCCTGGTGACCCAATACCTGAGCCCCCTGTTGCGCCATGGCGGAAACCATGGCGTCATCGGTCAAGCCGGGTAGATGGGTAGCCCCGGCATCGCGCAGCGCATTCATCATCGACCCCCATTTCACCATCACAAATGAGGACACATGGGGCATCATTGCAATGGCGATCGCCATCATATGTTCTTTTTTGCAACTGGCGGCGCTCTCGGAAATCAGGGTAATAGAGACATACACCAGAATCGGCGCTGCCGCGGCCAGGGGAATCAGATTATTGAGAAACGCCATCAGTCCGAACAGGGCCGCCAGGAAAAACACCGCCCCGACCAACAGGATATAACCGCAACGCGCCTTGATACGCTTGTAACCCGGGTGACCGATATAAACCGTGGTGGGAAAGGGTGAACCGAACAGCGCACCGATCATGGTACCCACACCATCGGTCACCTGACACACTGCCACCGGATAGGCGTCCCCCGCCGCCTCCGCCGACTCGACATTGTTCATGGTCTCGATAAAGTTATAAATCTGCACCGGCACCAGCACCAGAAACAGTTCCGGGTGATCAAACAGATGCCGGATACCGACAACCAGGTCCCCGACGTAGGGCAACGGCGGGTAGAAACCCACCCCGTCGAAACTGATCGTGGACTTGCCCATGGCCAGCGCGATCAACGTACCCACAATCAGCGCCAATAACCCCGCCGGCACATCGAACGGCAGGCGAAAACGCCCCACCAGCCCCCAGACAATAATCACCAGCGACACGAAACCGATCACCGGCTCCTGAAAAATATGAGCCAGCGACACGGTACCGATAAACACCAGAGCAATACCGCAGAGTGTGCCCAACATACCCGCTCGTGGCGTAACCCGCTTCAGGAAGGGACCAATCAACGCCCCCATGGCGGCGACAATGCCGCCGAGAAAACCGGCCCCTATCCCGATCTGCCAGGCCAGCAGCGCATCGTTGGTACTCCAGTAGATGGGCCCGATAACCCCGAACAGATAGACAAACATCACCGGGGTACTGATGCCATAGGGCAGGGCTGTGACATCCGTGCGGCCACTGCGCGCCGCAAGCCGACGGGCCAGATAGGTGTACACCAGCACCCCCGCCAGAATCGCCACCGACGCCCCGGGCACGATATGCCCGAACACGATCTCACCGGGCATGTTGAACACAAACTTGCAGATGGCGCTGAGGACGATCAGGTTCGTCAGGTTGTCAGTGAACAGCGCCCAGAAGGCGCTGAGGTCGCTGCGCGCGAACAGAGGGTAATGACCGGTTTGCGAATTCATTGCGTGCCCTCGGTGGTTTTATGTGAAATGTCCTCCCCCAATTCAGGACACAGTGACGGCTGACCTAAACTATCTATTTTCTGACACTAGACATAATGTATTGACCTGTCCGACCTCGAACACGTGGATTACGCTTGAAGAGGTGAGTCCCAAACACAGAGCCATAATCGAGGTGGACAGGCATGGACAAGTTTAGCAAGTACGTAGGGCTGGATACACACAAAGACACGATCGCGGTGGCCATCGCTACGGTAGGTAGAGGTAAACCGAAGTATTTTGGTGAGATTGCAAACACCCCAGAAGCGATCGAGAAACTGGTTAGGAAGCTCAGCAGCTCGGGTGAGGTTATCTCCTTCTGTTATGAAGCTGGCCCCTGTGGTTACGGTATATACCGCCAGATAACCAGCCTCGGGCATGACTGTGATGTAGTGGCGCCATCACTGATCCCCTCTAAACCGGGCGACAGAGTGAAGACCGACCGGAGGGATTCTGAGGTTCTAGCCAGTTTGCACAGGGCGGGAGAATTGACCGCCGTATGGGTTCCAGGCCCCGACCAGGAAGCCATGCGGGATCTCACTCGAGCCCGGGAAGACATGAAGTCGCTCGAACGCAAGGCCAAGCAAAAGCTCGGTGCATATCTCCTGCGCTATGGTAAAAGCTATGAGGCAGGCAAGACCAAATGGACGCAGCGCTATTACCGTTGGCTGGAGACCCTGATGTTTGAAAATGCAGTGCAGCAAATTGTCTTTCAGGAGTATGTGGACACGGTCAGACAGCTGCAGCAGCGAACGAAGGGATTGGAAGATGAGATGGAAAAGGCCCTTGAGAACTGGAGTTTGGCGCCGATCGTTCACGGACTCATGGCGTTGCGTGGCTGCAAGTTGATCACAGCGATGACGGTAATGGCAGAGCTGGGCGATATCTCGCGATTTGACTCGCCACGGCAGCTGATGCGGTACTTAGGGCTGGTGCCCAGCGAGCACTCCAGTGGAGCGCGTCAGCGTCGAGGAGGAATCACGAAAAGCGGTAATGGACATGTGCGTCGAGTACTGACAGAAGCCGCGTGGTGCTACCGTTTCCCCGCTCGCAAAACCGCTGTGCTGCAGCGGCGCGCTGAACGGACGTCTGGGGCGGTGCAGGACATCGCCTGGAAGGCGCAAAAGCGCCTGTGTGGGCGCTACCAGCATCTGCTGCAAGGCGGGAAGCTCAAAGTGCAAGTATGTAGCGCGATTGCGCGGGAATTATGTGGATTTATTTGGGCGATCTCCTGCGAAATACAGGGGCGAGGAGCAATTACAGTCAAGTGATTGGCAGTGGAACTGACAGGCATCGAGCATTTGGGCAAGGGCAATAGGAGGCAGGTAGGAGAACCCTCGAGGACACTAAGAGGCGCCTGATTAAACAGGATGACCCTCGGCACTAGAGAGAGGCAGCTCCACGACGAAGACAAGTCATGCGGTTCTGACCCGCGAATATCAGAGTGATCTACCGTCGTTGATAGCCACTATTGTCCTTTTCCAAGTGCTTGATGAGTATACATTTTATGAAAAATGAGAGAAACGACTGGACAAGGTCAATACATATCAGTGTC
>JBNKHG010000047.1:0-12472 GCA_050290225.1 Cellvibrionaceae bacterium | reverse complement strand
AGGAGCAGGAAGATCGACGGCTTGAGCAGCTGAAGCTAATGTAGACCCCTTTAGGGGTCTCAAGGAACTGTAGGTTCCGTAATCGCCGCTTTGAGCGGCTCACAGAACTAAAGCCCCCGGCTTTGCCGGGGGATACTTACTTCAATTCCAAAATGGGGACCTGAACCTGAACTGACCGATATCGTCGATTCCATCAACTCTCAACCCTTACCAAATCCCCGAACGGCGGTCAGCCGAACTTGTCGTACAGAATATTTTCCGGCTCCACCCCCAGGTTATCCAGCATCGCCACACAGGAATCGATCATCGGTGGCGGACCGCAAAGGTAATACTCCAAGCCGGGTGGCCGGTGAGGTAGCGGTCTAAAACCACCTGGTGGATAAAGCCGCTGGGTCCCTGCCAGTTATCTTCCGGCTGGGGCAGGGACAGGGCCAGGGTCCATTGAAAATTATCGTGGGCCGCTGCCAACTGATCGAACTCGTTTACATAGAAGGCCTCCCGCAGGCTCCGGGCGCCGTACCAGAAACTGATTGTCCTGCCGGTGCGCAGGCGCTTCAACTGGTCGAATATATGGGAGCGCATGGGAGCCATGCCGGCGCCGCCGACGATAAAGACCATTTCCCCGTCGCCGTCACGGGTGTCTTGAAAACTGTAGTTTTTGTTACATTATTATAAAGATCCGTACTAGACATAGTGGATACATACCAGATCAAGATTCTTCTAAGGACACTACTTGTGGCAATCTAAAGTGCGGCTACCATATACATCGGCCAATTCACAAGAACGTTCGACCTACGATCAAATGGATTAAGGTAATAAAAAATAATCTATAAATTCAATTTTGATATAAGAACTGCCTGAGGTTTTTCCGGTAAAAAAGATTTCAATTATCAGAGCCGGTCTTTTTTCGGGTAGGAGACATCAATAATGAACAGGTCGGGTGGATAATGCCAGGGTCGCCGAATGGTGGGAAGCGACCCCAGCGGTGGGGCATTTACGATGCATTCGTTGCTTGCGAGTCTTCGTTAAAGCGATTTATCGGTCGTTTCCTCTATAAGCCCGAAGATATCAACGACATGGCCCAGGAGACTTTCCTGCGGGCCTATAGTGCCATACAGGATCGCGAAATTGACTCCCCCAAGGCATACCTGTTCCGCGTCGCCAAGACGATGGCCCTGAAAGAGCTGTCGAGAAAATCGCGACAACTGACAGACTATATCGAAGAGTCCACAAACCCGGAACCGGATCCGGAAACGACGCTCGAGGAAGAATTCGCGGCCGAACAGAAGATCCGGATTTTCTGTGATGCCATCGCGGAATTGCCGCCCCAGTGCCGGCGGGTGTTCCTGATGCGCAAATACCAGGCGCTTTCCCACAAGGAAATCGCCAGGGAACTGGGGATAACACCCAGCGCCGTCGAAAAGCATATCGCGCTCGGGGCGGAACGCTGCAAAAAGTACGTGGAGAACAGGGAAAAGGGGTTAATCCATGGAAACTCGAGGGTTTCCACACACTAGTACAATGGAAATATCATGAGTCGAGATTACAAAATTGACAGCAATGATGAGCCGACAGTGGTTGAATTCCCGGAAGTCGAGACTGTCCAGGCCCAGGCGGCGAGGTGGTTGTCCGTGCTAGACTCCGACGATCCACCTAGGGAGAAAGTGGAGGCTTTCAAACAGTGGATCAACCAGGACGATACACATCGCGCCGAGTTTGAAAGCCTGGTCAGCTTTTGGGATGAACTCAATATCCTGACTGAGGTGGTCCCTCCCAGAAAAAAAAGCAACCTGAGTGAAGCCGGTGTCGATAAAAGTGAACGATCCTGGCTCAAGCGCAGTTATGCCGTGGGCTTGGCTTTCACTTCACTGGTAGCTGTAACGCTGACATTTATTGTCCATGTAGGGCAACCTACACCCATGATCTATACGACAGCTATCGGTGAACAAAAAACAGTTGAATTGCCGGACCACACCACGGTGCTATTAAACACCAACAGCCGGATGGAAGTGGACTACGACGATACCCGGCGTGGTGTACGCCTGGTGCGGGGCGAAGCGCTATTCAATGTCCATCACAATCCCCGGAGACCCTTTGAAGTCTATGCTGGCGGGGGTACGGTGCGGGCCGTGGGCACGGCTTTCGCGGTACACCTGAGGGAAAAAGATGTCGAGGTTGTCGTAACTGAGGGAATTGTAGAAATAGACAAGGCGCCACCCCCGGAGCGTCTCCCAAATACCTTGCTAAAAGCACCCAATGCGGGGTCCGCCACGCCGGGCAACCCGTCCGCGGAACCGCGGACGAACAAGACGCCGTCGGCAAATACACGGGTAAAAGTGACCGCCGGCAGTCAGGCAACCTATGATAAGGACAATTATAAGGAAGTCATCCTGGCGGAGATCAAAAAGATCGAAGACAAACTCGCCTGGCGCGAGGGCATCCTTGCCTTTGATAGGGAACCCCTGGAAAACGTCGTAGCGGAAGTCAGCCGTTACACCTCGACAAAATTTATTATCCCGGAACAGCAGGTCAGGGAAATGATTGTCGGGGGCATCTTCAAGGTAGGGGATACGGAGTCAATGTTTGAAGCGCTGCAACTGAGTTTTGGTATTCATGCGGAAAAAGTGTCGGACAACGTTGTTTACCTGGTCCGCATGGAAGACAACCAGTGAACCGGCTGCACTCCCTTTGCAGACGATTTCCGTTAGGATTTTCGCGGGTTGAAGGCGAAAGCCCGGAATTTGAGAAAAATATTTTAAAAATTTCAATAAAAAAACCTGAGGATTTTTAACCTTGCCGGATTACATATTATGAGACCGGTAAGAAACACGCCAACGTGTAAATCGAAGCCGACTCGTGGGGGGCCGCTGAAGTGGTTGCAAAGGTATTATCTGACCATTTCTATTTGCCTTTCTAGTAGTGCTGCCTTTGCGGAAACTGTCGGTGAAATTTACACCTTCAATATACAGTCTCACCAGATAGCAAAAGCCCTGAGTGAGATTGCAACGCAAACAGGACATCAACTGCTGTTTTCCCACGAGCTGGTCGACCCCCTGAAATCCAATCCGGTTATCGGGGAATACACATTGGCGGACGCACTGGACATTTTGCTTCAAGGCACGGGACTTACCGGTACATTAACCGAACGCGGCGTGATTCTGGTCACGTTCAGCGCTCAAAATAATACTGGTGAGGGTGGTAGCAAAATGAACAGTAGAAAAAATATTTTGACGGCGGTGATTGGGTTTTTGGTTGGGGCTAGTGGAGCGCACGATGTCCTGGCACAGTCCGGTAACGACGGGGCGGTGCAAAAGAAAGTGGCGCTGGAAGAAATTTTGGTAACCGCCACCAAAAAAGGCCGCGCTGAAGATATTCAGGATGTGCCGGTCGCCATCACCGCCATGAATGCAAACCAATTGGACGCATTGCACTTCGAAAGCATTGCCGATATCGGCTATAAATTCCCCAATGCCACGTTGAAGGAATCGCACTTTGGGCCAGGTCAAGCGTTCTTTTTTATACGTGGCGTGGGAGTGAGTCATACTGCGGCATCTATGGATCCCTCCGTAGGGTTTACTCTCAACGGCATGCCTTTTGGTGTAAGCGTGGGTGCGACCACGGACAGTTTTGATCTGGAATCGCTGGAAGTGCTGCGCGGCCCCCAGGGCACGTTATTCGGTCGTAACACCTCTGGCGGTGTGGTTGCTGTGCGCACCAAGCGGCCCACCGGTGAATTCGGGTTCGAGGCGCAGGCTACAGTAGGTTCCTATGATCGCCGGGATATTGCTTTCGGCATCGAAAATACTCTGATTGAAGACAAACTGGCAGGCAGGATGGCCGTTATGTACAAGGACCGTGACGGTTACTATAAAAATTCCAATGGCGGTGATCGTATCGGCGAGGCGGAAACCCAAATTATCCGGCCCACCCTGGTATTCACTCCGTCGGATACACTAGATATCACTCTGTTTGCCGAATATGGAGAGCGTGATGGGGATCAGACTCCCGTACGCAATCTCTTTGACCCGGATACAGATTATAGTCAATCTTACACGCCACCCAGTGACAACTTGCGGGTTTTGGATCATGATTTCCCCGGCCGTTTCTACCAGGAATGGTGGCATGCCATCGCGGAGATGAACTGGAATGTCGGGCCCGGCGTGCTCACTACCGTGACGGGATATCGGGAGGTGGAGCTGCTGGTGTCCATTGACATTGATGGCTCATCGGGTTTTGGGGTTATTCATTGGGGACCGGTTGCTTACGAGCAGGAACAGTTCAGCCAGGAAATCCGCTATGCAATGGATATCGGCGAGCGATTTAATCTCACCACTGGCCTGTTCTATTTTGATCAATCCTATTTTAACAATAGGAAACTGGATCTTTTTGGCAATGTCGATCGCGGGCTCGGTTTCATGGACCACGACACCTACGCGGTGTTTGCGCAGGGCGATGTCCAGCTGTCCGAAGACTGGATGTTAACCCTGGGTGGCCGATACAGTAAAGAAAACAAGAATATCCTCGATGCAACATACGCGGGCGGCGGTTGTGAACAGGATCCCGCCGATGCCGCCCGAAATATCAATTGCAATTACGATTTTAAAGACAGCGAAAGCTGGGAGAATTTCAGTCCCAAAGTGGGCCTGCAATGGGTGATCAACGATACCACTCAGGCCTATGCTTCCTGGACCAAAGGATTTAAGAGCGGTGGTTACCTTGATGAGGGTGCGGAACCGGCCGCTGTCGGGCCCTATGATGAAGAAACCGTGGAGGCTTACGAAATCGGCCTGAAAGCCGACCTGCTGGATGGCAAGCTGCGCATGAATCTGGCGGCCTTCCTCAATGACTACACGGATATGCAGCGTTACGTTATTTCATATTTCCTCGTGGATGGAGAACTCGAGTCCACTAATGCCGTTTTAAATGCCGGTAGCGCCGAGGTGATGGGGTTTGAGGCGGAGGTGACTTGGCTGGCGACCGAGCGCCTGACCTTAAGCGGTAATCTGGGACTAATGAGTAACGATATTAAGGAGTTCAATGGCCTGGATGTTGATGGTGATGATGTGCCGGATCCGGAACTGGCCAAAGACAATGAGCTGGCATGGATACCCGAAGTGACCTATAACTTGGCAGTCGCTTATGAGATTTCGCTTTCCGTTGGGGAACTCTCCCTGAGAGGCGATTATGCTCATACCGGAAAGCGCCCCTCGAACGACGTTAACGATATCTTTCTGGATCCCTTCCGCTCTTTGAACCTGAGTGCCACGTTAACCACCCACGATGGCCGCTACCGCATTTCGTTATTCGGAAAGAATGTGTTGGATGATGTATCACTGGAGTCAGGTAGAAAGAGTTCTTTTACGGCCATCGGTAATCCAAACAAACCGCGCACCTGGGGTGTAGAATTAAAATATAACTTTTGAGTGCGACACGAAGTCGCTGGGAAGAGTTGTCCCACTCATTATTCTCCTCAATTAATTTGAGGAGAATGAGTTAACGGGACCACCCGTGCCACCGGGTGACGCTAGGCTTCTGAATAAAGAGCGAGGCTGACAATGTACCGAAGCAGTCTATAACTGCGGGAAGCAAAGCGCAAGCGGCGTTTCCTCCTGGCAACCACACGACCGGGTAAGGGCTAGCGAACGGGCATGGCGAACGTATGTGAATCTGTGATAAAGATCGTTATGTACAACAAGCGGAAGTGGTTAACACGCTTGAACCAAAAGGTAACGGCGGTGGGAGACGGGTCTTTAAAATACCCTCTCGTGGCCCATGTTCCGCCCGGTCGAAAGCAGGCGCCTAACCCCGTGTACTCCGCCCAGCGGAACGTGGAAACCCGGTATCGTACTTCAGGGAAGGAGAAAGGTGGTCGCGAGGCCACTGGGTTGCGGTGCCGGTTTGGGATGTCGGAAAAAGCGAATGCCATTATGTAATGCAATGGATAGGGGCCGGTGCCCTGACACGAAAGTGTGCCCACGTCCAACGGGTCTTTCTTGGTGAGAAACATTGGAGAACCGAAAGCATGAGGAATCGCAAATGACAGCAATGTTTACATTGACTGATGCTCCCTCAACACGAGTCGCCAACTGGGCAAGCGTTGCTTGGCCTGCAGTGGAGCACCGTGTAGATCGGCTGCAATGATGTATTACCAAGGTCGCCGAAGCGAAAGCGTGGTGGCCGGGTCGGTTTAATCACCGGCCTTTGAAAGGCTTGAGCCGTGTGCGGGGAAACCAGCATGCACGGTTCTTAGGAGAGTGAGCTGTGGTGACGTGGTCTCCTTATCCGACCCGACTGTGATTCAATTTTAATTTTTCACCGTCCCCACGGTTCTTCATCGGATGAAAGCCAAGGGGACTGGATGTTCAAGTCCGTAGGTTCGCAATATCGAGAGCTAATACCGATGTCGACATTGACGATTGAAAGCCTTCAACGCACAAGGACTACCGTCGGGTTAGCGAAAAAGCATAAACAGGATTGCTAATTAAAAAAGAATATGGGAGCGCATCAATGTTTGAGTCCGACCAATCAACACATAATACAATTGACCATCTGGTAAATGGTCGGGATTTGCCCTGGCTATTACGTACTCAGGCGAAACGCAGGACCGATATGCCGTTTCTCATATGGTCGCCCTTCGAAGGGAACGAACGTATTTGGACCTATGCGGCTTTTGAGGCCGATGTCCGGCGTGTTGCCGCAGGCCTGGCCGCTCAGGGCGTAAAACCGGGTCATCGGGTGCTGATTCATTTGGAGAACTGCCCCGAACTGTTATTGAGCTGGTTTGCCTGCGCTTATCTGGGTGCCATAGGCGTGCTGAGCAATACGCGGTCGGTTACAGGCGATGTTGCCTACTTTTGCGAATTGACTGAGGCGGTTGGCGCCATCACCCAGCCCTGTTTTGTCGGCTTGATAGCCGATGCCGCGTCGAACTTGTCTTTTCTCGCCGTCACGGAAACTGATGCTGGTGAACGGGTAGTTCGCGACCTGACATTGGCGGAGACGATGGCTTTCGAGCAACTGATGGAGAAAGGAATCTGGGACCAGGACCGGACACCGGCGCCGATGAGTGACGTCAGCATCCAATTCACCTCCGGCACCACTTCGCGTTCCAAGGCGGTGGTTTGGACCCATGCCAATGTGCTCTACAGCGGTCAGCAGACGGCGCGGAACTTCGTGCTGCGGACTGACGACATAGCCCAGGTCTTTCTGCCGCTGTTCCACATCTACGCCCTGTCGATCACTCTGGGTGCGCTCTGGAGCGGCGGTGCAATCCTGTTGCAGCGCAAATTTTCTGTCCGCAATTTCTGGGGGCCGGCGGTAAAATACGGCGCCACCTGGGCACCGATGGTGCCCTTCTGTGTCAACGCGTTGCTCAGTCAGGCGGTGCCGGCGCACCGCTTCCGTTTGTGGAACTCTGTGATGTCGCCGGAAATCGAGCAGACGTTCGGTGTACAGATCACCAGCTCCTGGGGCATGACCGAGATGGGCTGGTCGCCGATCGCCTCGGACGCGCACATGCCCTGCGCGCCGGGCTGCATGGGCCGGCCGGCGCCCGGCATCGCCGTCTCCGTCCGCCGTGCGGACGGTCGCGAATGTGAAGCCGGTGAGACGGGCGATCTCTATATCAAGGGCGTGCCCGGAATCACCATTTTTCGCACTTATCTGAACAACCCTGAAGCCTATGCCGAGAGCTTCGACGAACACGGCTGGTTCAACACCGGCGACCGGGTGCGCATCGGCGAGGAGGGTGACTTGTTTTTCGCCGACCGGGTGAAAGACATCATCCGCGTCGGTGCCGAAAACGTGTCCGCCGCCGAGGTCGAGCAGGTGATCCTGGCCAGTGGCTGGGTGCGGGAATGCGCGGTGGTGGCTGCGCCGCATGTAATGCTGGACGAAGTGCCGGTCGCGTTTGTGATGCCGGTGCCAAGCGCGCCGCCAGCGTTGGAGGAGCGATTGATTGCGTATTGCCGGGAACGTCTTGCCGATTTCAAAGTTATTCGAGAAGTGCATGTTGTCGACAGTTTTCCACGATCCACAATCGAGAAGATTGCCAAAAACGAATTGCGTGCACGCCTAAGAGCAAACCCATGAGCATTACCCTTTACCATTGTAAAAAAGCCCACCCGCTCGCTCCGCTCATTATGGACGCTGGAGGAAATGGGGTTGCTGGACGTGGTGGCCTTAGGTCGTGCAGGAATGAGAACGTTCGCAGAACTATCAGCAAGCCCGGCACATACATTCGATGGTCGAATCGGCGATTAATGCTTTGGAGGTCCATGGTCTGGATCATTGTCCAGACAAAGGCATTGGCATGCAAACGAAGGCATTGGTCGAAGCAGACCCGTCACTGGACAACAACTACCTACTGGGCGCGCTGTTCAAAAGTGCAGGAGGCGGCTTACTCATCACCAATAAACACTACCTGCGCTTCTGTCAGGTGGTGCTCAATGGCGGTGAATTCAATGGCGTGCATCTTCTTTCTCCCAAAACCGTGCAACCGATGGATCGACCCCGATAAAAAATTCATCGACATTTTTATGACCCAGAATATTCCCCACGCCAGCCAGATCAGGCTTGATGTTCAAAACATTAATCTATCAGACAATCACCGACAGCTATACCAACAATATTCCTCCTCCAGTTCGCAAGAAACGCAGCTTCTGGCCCTGGCAGAAACAGCAATTAACGACAATAATTGGGCACTTTCATGACGATAAATACACGAACCACAACCGAAAATCTGCCCACAACAAAAGCTGCCTATTGCGGATTGGGCGTTCTAACGCTGGTCTATAGCTTCAACTTTATAGACCGCCAATTGCTGGCGATATTGCAGGAATCCATCAAAGCCGATCTGGGTCTACGAGATACCCAGCTTGGCCTGCTCACCGGCTTTGCATTTGCTGCATTCTACGTAACCGCCGGTATTCCAATCGCACGCTGGGCGGATCGCGGCAACCGGCGCAATATCGTCGCGCTGGCGGTGTTTACCTGGAGCTTCATGACCAGTATCAGCGGGCTGGCACAAAATTATCTGCAATTGCTTCTAGCACGAATCGGCGTTGGCGTGGGCGAAGCCGGCGGTAGCCCGCCCTCTCACTCCATGATTTCCGACATGTTCCCGCCCCAAAAGCGCGCCACGGCGATGGGCCTGTATTCCACCGGCGTAAATATCGGCATCCTGTTTGGATTTTTACTGGGCGGTTGGTTGAACGAGTTTTTCAGCTGGCGCATCGCTTTTGTTGTAGTCGGTGTGCCGGGAATTCTGTTGGCTATACTGGTACGTTTTATGGTGCGTGAGCCACAGCGCGGACAATCAGAAAACCCTACGAAGTCGACTCACACGGCGTCGCAAGAAACCAGCCTCCACAGCGTACTCTCGCTCTTGTGGAGCCGAAAGTCCTTCCGCTTTTTGGCCGCCGCATCGGCCTTGAACGCCTTCTCCGGCTACGCTATCGCCAATTGGACAGCCTCCTTTATGATCCGCAGCCACGGCATGGAAACCGGTGAATTGGGCACCTGGCTCGCCCTTATTCTCGGCGTGGCCGGCGTTGTTGGCGTAATAGGTGGCGGTATGATTTCGGATCGTCTCGGCAATACCGACAAACGCTGGTACGTCTGGATGCCCATGCTATACTTGTTTGTCGCCACGCCATTAATTTTTATCGCTTACAGCGTGGATACTACTTACCTCGCTTTGCTTGCATTGTTCGTTCCCGGCATGGTGCTCAATGCCTATCTCGGCAACGTGGTCGCCCTTACCCATGGCCTGGTTGGGCTAAGCATGCGCGCCACAGCGTCGGCCATCCTGTTTTTTGTTATCAATATGATCGGCATGGGCCTTGGCCCCTGGAGTGTCGGCATAGTCAGTGATTTGCTCACACCAACACTGGACGAGGCTGCCCTCGGCATGTCACTGCGCTGTATTGTGGCTCCCGCCATGCTGCTAGCGGCTGCCTGCTTTTACGCGGCTTCGAGATCGCTGCGACATGATTTAGTAGCGACACATGAATATTATCAACCCAGACAAATTCACTATCGCCAGAGCCTTAACGAAAATGTGTGCGAAGGCAGCCGATAGGGAAGTGCGAATTTCGCCCCATTGCGTCTATGTCTCGTATGAGTCCCAGCCAATGCGGTTCTGTGACTCGGTCCGAGAACAACATGCGACCGATCACATTCACCTTTTGATCAACAACGCCGGTATTGCGGACGAGGGCAGTTTTGTTACCAGTCCTCGGAAACAATGGGAACGGGTCTTCAGTATAAATCGCATCGAATCGAGGTAAACCGAATGAAATCAACCCCACCATCGCAAAAGTCTTATGTACCTGTTGAAGAAATTACTGTTGAACGGCTCCGAGAGAACTATGATGCTGGCCTTTGGACGGTGGAGGAGGTCGTTCACGCTTTTCTATGTCGTATCGAAAAAATTGATCCTTCTCTAAATGCTTTCACAAGCCTCAACCCTAATGCACTTGAAGAAGCGAAAACAATAGATCGGCGTCGCACAGAGGGAGAAGAACTGGGTCCTCTAGCAGGCGTTCCCATCATCGTGAAGGAGTCCATCGACGTTGCGGGTCTGCCTTCGACCATGGGGTGGGCGCCGTTGAGTAAAAAAACCGGTGGGATGGAATTGATTCCAAAGAAGGACGCTGTGGTCGTGGGGCGACTGCGAAACGCCGGTGCCATTATTCTCGGAAAAGGCAATATCCCCGCGTTCAGTGCCGATCCTACCCGCGCTAACAGCAGTTGGGCCGGGCCTACCTTCAATGCGATTGATCGGCGGTTTTGCCCAGGAGGCAGCAGCAGTGGCGTAGCCTCGGCGGTCTCAGCCAATTTGGCGGTACTGGGCGTGGCCGAAGACAGTGGCGGTTCCATCCAGAACCCCGCCGCCGCCCAGGCCATCGTTGGCGTCAAACCGACTTTTGGACTTGTGCCAACCACAGGCACCGTACCCCTCGGTGGCAGCACTCGGGACGTCGTGGGTCCCCATGCAAGAACGGTCCGGGATACTGCGTTAATGATGGATATTCTGGCGGGCTACTCGATCCTTGATCCTAAAACCCTCTCAGCAATTGGGCATCGCCCTCCTGGGGGGAGTTACACTGAGAAATTACGCACAGATGCATTGGAAGCCAAGCGGGTCGGGCTTTATGGGCAAGGCTGGAGTTCTCTGCCTCTGAGTCCGGAAACATCCGTGCTTTACCATAATGTTCTGGATAAGCTAAGGGAACAAGGGGCTATTCTCGTCACCGACCCCTTTGCCAATACAGATTTTTCAACGCTTTCTCCGCCTGAGTCATTAAAGGCTCTTGTTTATGGGTATGAAAGTGTGGCGTTCGATCTCGACCACTATCTTCGAGGTTATGGCCCGGAGGCTCCTCTCCATTCGTTAAAAGACCTAAAATTTGTTACTGGAAAGAATCCGTTTTCCGAAAATGAAGTGCTGGGATTGATATGGAAAATTCTCTACTCTGATGTGTCTCGGCTGAGTGCGGACTGCGATATATACTCCGACTTTATTCCGGAATCTGCCGAAAAAAAATGGGAATTTGTTCTAGAGGAACTTTCAAAAATGAAGATCCCTGTTCTACCGGAAAACATTTATACAAACCCTGACCTCTCCGATTACCTTAACTTAAGAGAGCGTTACTTGGATATATTTAATCAGGTGATGAGCGGCCACGATCTCGATGCTTTGGTATTCCCGCAAATGTTTATGGAAATACCTAAGTTGGATTCTGTTCTACCTTATCCAAACACTGTAGCCCCGCAGATTAATATTCTCGGAACTCCTGGTATAACAGTGCCGGCGGGCTATTATAAAAGCGGAGCACCTTTTAGTATTATTTTTCTTGGCAAGATGTGGGCAGAGGCTGACTTATTGGGCATGGCCTATGCTTATGAACAAGCCACCCAGTTTCGCAGTAAACATTGCCGATCGGTAATGGCACCTGACCGGTGATTGCATGTGATTGATAAACTTCTTATCGCCAACGGGGGCGAAATCGCTATTCGCATCGCTTGCACCGCCAACGAGTTGAACATAGCCACCGTCGCCGCCGGCCGCGAGGCTATCCACCCGGGCTATGGTCTGCTCAGCGATAACGCCGGGCTGGCTCAGGTCAGCGCCGATAATGATCTGGTGTTTATCGGCCTGGGCGTGGAAACCCAGAAAAACTTTGGCGATAATATCACCGCCCGGAGGCGGCCTCCGACGTGGAAGCAGTGATCCTGGAAACCGGCTGGGTGAGTGAATGTGCCGTGGTGGGTCAAAAACACGCCATGCTGGATGAGGTGCCGGTGGCTTTTGTGATACCCCATGACGATGCGCCTGAAGCACTCAAACAAAAGATTATCGACGTTTGCCGAAACCGACTGGCGGATTTCAAGGTCGTGCGGGATGTTCATGTCGTCGACGCATTGCCGCGTTCGACCTTGGAGAAAATTGCCAAGAACAAACTGCGGG
>JBNKHG010000046.1:0-54431 GCA_050290225.1 Cellvibrionaceae bacterium | reverse complement strand
CGGAGGCTCGGGACTCGAGTGCCAGGTCGAGAGCCGGGGATTCCAGCGTTGAGTTCATCGCTCTGCCCTTTTGTATGCGGACAGCCCGATGGCTGCCGTTGGTTTCGGATTATTTTTACCCGCCCGGCGGGGCTTGGTTGGGTTATTGGACACAATATGTAAACGTTTACATATTGTCAAGAGAAGATCATGAAAACAGCCCCCTCGGCTCAACTGGAGTTAACTCCCGGCTTTGGGCACGAGTACGGGTGTTTTCAATTCCCACGTTGAGATGCGAGTCAGTTTCGAAGCCATAATTTCTTAATCAATCGCAATATCAAACCGGGGAATGCTGGATCACGTTATGCTGTACTACTGACGCCCAAGAAGTTCCAATTTAAACTCGAATTGATAGGGTCGCGAAGGGATCAGAAATTCACCGTGCGGTTTGGCGCCCCAGCTATCGTCGCCACCCACACCCATTTGCAAATAATCCAGGCGCAGGGTAACCACCTCGTCGACATCAAGCTCGCTCACATGACGCGGAACACGATCGAAATCGTACAGCGCATACTGCGTCAGGGGCACAGCGGAAAAGCCGAAGGGCTCTGCCGCCTTAACTTTCAGGCCGACACCCTGCTCATTGGTCAGGCTTACCCAGCGCACATCCGTTTTGTTACCGGTTTCCTGAGGGCGGGAGTAATCATGCAGCTGGTCTTTAACCCGGCCCTGATAGCGGCCAATAGGGTATCCGCTTTTCCGATCCGAATAACTTTCTCCCGGGCCCCGGCCAAACCATGCCAACGCCTGGAAGCCTGCTGGCATCTGCAGTTGCAGACCCACTCGCGGGATGATGGGCAAGACTTTCTGCGGCACAAGCCGCGCCTCAATATCGGTGTCGCCATTGGCCTGAATGGTATAATTCAGTTCGAAGGTCGCCAGGTTGTCACCCAGCGTGAAGGCCGTTTTCACGTCAACCTGTGATGATCCAACCTGACTCACCTCGAAGTTTTCAAGGCGCCGGTTCACGCTGGCGTCATTCCAGACTGCCAGTTTGTAATACATGCCCCAGCCACGGTCGTTGTCGGTGGGGATACGCCAGAAATTGCCAGTGGGGCCTTCTTCTATCACCTCAATACCTTGCACTTTCAAAGAGGTCAGCACCCCACTTTGTCGGGAAAAACGCATGGCGAAGCCATTACCGGATATCTCTGTATAGCCACCCTGATTTTTTAGTTGCAACGCCCCCTCAACCTTAGCCGCAGCAGCCATCGCGCCTGCAGAGGCCAGCGGAAACTGTCCCCAGGCGATAAGATGCCCTTCTGGTGCGAGATTTTCCTGCTGCGCTTGTAGCGCACGAATCATCAGGTGGTACTCCCGCCCGGGCACTTTCGAAAAGGCGGGCACACTCAATTCAACACGCCTGGTCTCCCCCGCTTTGATTACGGGAAGCGCAAGGGTACCAGACTGAATGTCCACCCCATCTTCCTGAATGACGTATTCGTATCGAAGATGCGCCGTGTCGACGAAATCATAGTGACTGGCGATTTCAAGGGTACCGGCCTGCTCATCGAAACCCGTAAAATAAATGGGCTGGTAGACCTTTTTCACTTGGGCCAGATGGGGGTTTGGTGTGCGGTCGGACTGAATCAGACCATTGGCCAGAAAGTTGCCATCGTTTCTACCGTCGTTGTAATCCCCACCATAACCCCAGTAGTGACGGCCACGGTCGTCGGTTTCCAAAAACGTCTGGTCAACCCAGTCCCAGATGAAACCACCCTGCAATTGTGGCTCGGCGTATATCAGCGCCCAATAGGCATCGAGTGCGCCCATGCTGTTGCCCATGGCATGGGCATATTCCAGCTGAATCATCGGTTTATCACGGGGCACCTTGACATAATCCGCCATGGCATCAGGTGGTAGATACATGGGCGTGTAAATATCCACATAGCTATAGTGCTCAAGGCCCTGGCCATTACCACCGTAAGTGACAGGACGGCTCGGATCGTTTGCCCTGATCCAGCGCGTAGCCTGTTCAAAGGCCGGCCCCATACCGGCCTCATTACCCAGTGACCATAGCACGACTGACGGATGGTTCTTGTCACGCTCAACCATGCGAGAGACTCGCGCCAGATGCGCAGCGATCCATTCGGGCTGGTAACCGAGTTGAAATTTCGCGCGATAGGCCTCGTCACTTGTCGTCACTAATTCCCGGGGTTTGGCGTCACCCATGTCACGATACTGGTGGGACTCGATGTTTGCCTCGTCGAGAATGTAAAGCCCATAGCGGTCGGCCAATTCGTACCAATAAGGATCGTTGGGAAAGTGCGAGGTACGAACCGCATTGATGTTATTCTCCTTCATCAAGCGCATATCCTGCTCCATGATCTGCCGTGTTACCGCACGCCCACGGGTTGGGTGGTGCTCAACCCGGTTGACCCCCCGAAGGGTGATGGCGCGGCCATTGACAACAAACTGACCAGCACGCATTTCTGCCCGTCGGAAACCCACCGTTTGACTCACCGCCTCAACAACCTTGCCCGCACCGTCTTGCAACACAAGGCTCAGGTTGTACAGCTTTGGCGCTTCGGCGCTCCAGGGCGCGATGGCCGGAAGTTCACGCCTGAACCCGACAGACTGCCCCGGATCAGCCACGGGTTTGTCGGCACGATACAGCACTGTTTCACCATCACTGAGGGTCAGCTGCAGAGAATGGTTTTCTGCCAGCTTGCGCTTACCGGCAATGTCGACACTCGCTACCAAGGTACCCTGCTGGTGTTGCGGGTCCCAGTCGGCGGTAATGGCAAAATCCTGAATATGAATGTGCGGTCGGGCGAACAGGTAGACGTCGCGCTCAATACCACTGAGGCTCCAGCCATCCTGATCTTCCAGATAACTGCCATCGGCCCAGCGGTAGACTTCCACGGCGAGTCGGTTTTGTCCCGGTTGCAAATAGGGCGACAGGTCAAATTCTGCGGGCAATTTGGCGTCTTCGCTGTAACCGATTTCGTGACCGTTCAGGTAAATATAGAAAGCGGAATTGACGGCGCCCAGATGAATGTAAACCTGATGATCACGCCAGGTTTCAGGCAGAGTAAACGTTTTAACATAGGACCCCACCGGGTTGTAGTCAGCGGGAATCAACGGCTGATTGGCCGGGAACACATAGTCAATGTTGACATAGTGCGGCGTTCCATAACCCTGCCTTTCGATATTGCCGGGCACCTCAATACTGGCCCATCCCGAATCATCAAAATCTTCGCGATAGAAATCCGCAGGCCGGTCCGCTGGTTTACTGACCCAATGAAATTTCCATTTGCCGTTGAGCGACAGGAAACGCGCTGAATTCTGCGGATTGCCTGCCGCCGCCAGCGCATCGTTCTCGTAGGCAAAAAAACTGGCTCTGGCCGGCTCCCGGTTAATTGCAAACATTTCGGGGTTCGTCAAGGCTTCACGGGGCGCTGCCGATACCACCGGCTTGTCCGTTGACTCAACCGCGTTGCAGGCTGACAGACAAAAAGCTGCCAGGCCATAGACAACATTCCGGCCTAAACGTTTATAACCACACACGCTTTGCTTGAGCAGCCCCGTAATTACGCGGGAGCTACGCCCACCGCATCGATACCTTAATTTCTTAGCGCCCATTATTGACTACTGTCCTTCCTTAGCGTGGTTATCATCCGTAGCGGCGGACAAATCACCAAAGTAAAAATACATTTCATCCTGAACCCATCGACCGAGGCGGGCTACCCGGTTCGGCCCACCCTGGGGACCATGTTCTGCGGCTGGGTAGAACTTGGTTCCCATTGGCGCAATGCCTTGCAGAAATGAAATATCGCCAGCGGGGAACTCCACATGCGAGGCCATTGGAGCCGCCGCCTCGCGTGGTGTGAAAATACGGAAATAGGTATTTTCCGAGCTGGTCACCATGGTAATGGGGAGCTCACGGGTTTCCAGAACCGCCCAGTTGACGTTTCTATAAAACCCCTTAAATTCAGGGTAATCCCAGGACTGCCCCGTCACCGTATCGTTGTAGTCATTGTGCCATACGTCAAAGGTCACACCTTTAAGGCGGTTTTTCCACACGCGGTAGGGGCCCCGACCAAGCCAGTGCATGCCCAACACCTCTTCCTCGGGGTAATCAAAAGTGACGCCCAGATAATTTTCTCTGTGCATACCGGGAAACTGGTAAGCGTAATTCATCTGCAGCCAGCCGCTGGAATGCAAACGCCACTCCACGTGACGCAAGTTCCCTTCATATTCAGCACGCACAACCGGGGTTTTGCCATTCCAACCCAGGGAAATCTTTGCTAGCTGCTCTGTTCCACTGACCAACCGTGGACCATTTGTCAGTGACACCTGTTTGTCGCCGCGCTTAACACTGGCCAAGCGGCCGGTCTTTTTATCAATGCGCAACGCCAATTCACCTGAGCGCAGTTCGTAATAGGCGGATTGCTCATTCACATCCACAGCCCCGGGCCCATCTTTGGACACCGAGCGCTGCGCAACGTTATAGGGTGTTGTGATCATCCACGACCAGGTATTGATCAACCGTCCGTGCTGATCAGTTGCCGACAGCACCAGCGCGTCGTTGTCGCGCCAGGTTTTGGGAAGATTCAGCGCTATCTTACCAGGCTGCCCGGGTGCTATATCGGGAGAAGTCACGCGCCCCTTGTGACGCACGGCATGGCCTGCACCGGACTTGGCCGGGCCAGCAAAATCCCATAACTCCCAGCTAAAATTCACCGCGTTCAGACTGGTCTCGTCGTAACGGTTTTCGACACGCAATACGCCATCAAAAGACTCGACCAACTGACTGGTTTCACTTAATGGCAGGTATATCGGCGACCATATTTCCCGCACCGCATAATAACTGCCCTCCTTTTCCCGGTAAGGGCCTAAAATACCGTCTGCAGCGGAGTTACCCGCCGTATCTATCGCACCGGATTGATCATCACGCACCAGACCCTCGTCGGCAAACGACCAGATAAATCCCCCAACGGCTAACGGGCTGCGCAACATCTTGTTCCACCAGTCATCTAGCCCGGCACCGGCACCACCGTCATACAATGCATGCAGGAATTCGGTGGGCATAAACAATTCCGATCCGCCAAACAGGCTGTCGACACAACAATCCAGGCTTTCATAGTGCGAAGTGTCAATGCCCCCAAAAAAATCCCAGGGGTGGATAACCGGGCGCTGTTGCAAATCCCAGCGTCCATAATCAGCGTCCAGCTCTCTGTTCCATCCGCCTTCGTTACCGTTTGCCCAGATAATGATAGACGGATGATTGTGATCACGCAGGATCATCTCTTTCACCAGCGGCCGGCCGGCTTCGGTATCGTAGGCATCCTGCCAGCCGGTCAGCTCATTAATCACGTACAGGCCCAGCTCATCAGCCATCTCCAGAAAGTGTTTATCGGGTGGCGCGTGAGCGACTCGAACCGCATTCATATTCATCGACTTAATCAGCTCGACGTCTTTGCGACTTACCGTTGCACTGGTGGTGCGCCCGGAATCAGGCCAAAACGAATGGCGGTTTACACCTTTTAATCTGACTTTCGTGCCGTTGACATACAAGCCGTCACGCGGGCGTACCTCAACCGAGCGAAAGCCAAAGACCTCTTCCACACGATGCAAGGTTTTACGTCCACGCTTGAGTTCAACGCTGGCTTTATAACGTTGCGGCTGTTCTGCACTCCAGGGAATAACATCACTAAAACGCGCTGAAACATTCACGTGTTGCTGTTCTGGAGCCACATCAACGGTGACTGAACGCCCTACGGATTTCCCAGCCAAATCCATTACGCGTACAACAACCTTATCAGCCGTTGCGACCCCGCCAAACTGCACTTCGGCATTAAACTCACCGGTGTGGCGGGCATTCAGGGCCACACGTTCAATATGCTGAGAGGGTTTTGCCTCAAGCCACACCGGACGATAGATACCACTCAGCACCCAAAAATCAGCCCGCCGTTCTGCCAGGTTGATTGACTTGTTGGAGGAATAGCGAGTTACCCTGACTTCGAGCTGGTTGTCTTCGCCATAGCGCAGAAGATCACTGATTTCATAACGAAATTCATACATCCCGCCCTGGTGCACCGGGCCGGCAGGAACGCCGTTGATATGCACTTCGGCATCAGTCATAACGCCGCCAAAGACAATGCTGATCGCACGGCCTTGCCACGCTTGCGGCACGGAAAACGTATGCCGGTAAAGACCTTCTTTATCCGGTGCTGGCTCACCCGCCCAGTCGCTCCAATAGCGATAGGTGCCAAAACCCTGTGTTTCCCAGTTGGAGGGAACGGGAATAGTGCTCCACACCCCACCGTTGCGACCGCCGCTGACATGAAACTGCCACGCAACGGTATTGTCCTTATCAACCCCGCTGAGATATTGAACTTCCGTGGAATCGGCCATTGACTGGCTGCCCAGGGCCAGAAGTAAAAGTACAAACAGGAATCGAAACGTCATCGCTTTCTCCATCCAATGGGCTTTAATCAGTCGATTGAAATTACAACGTTTTATATACATATTTTTTTTGTCGCCTTGTCCGGTTTCTGTACTTATATACTAAGGCATCCAGAGCCAGTTCGCGTTCACAGTGTTATCTCAACGGCTGATGACACAGTCAAAAAAACATGGCCCCGAAGAACGGGGCCATTCAGGCAAGGCGCTACAAAACCTGCAAAAACATACTTGTAAAAATGGTTACCACCAAGTGGTGTAGAGCGCCGTCAAAATCAATGCAATACAGGGTGCTGCCACCCGATAGCTGCGATGGGTAGAAAAACTGACCTCAGAGATATCAATCGCCTTGGCCACAGGCGCGCGATCCGCCACCAAGACCCCCAGCACCAGACACGCCAGAAAGACCAGCCCCATGCGATCCATAAATGGCAATGTCGGCCAGAACAGGTACGCCAACAGTGACAAAACCACAGAGCCCACACCCGCGACGAGTGCCGACGTTGCATTGGCACGCTTGTAGAAAAAGCCCAGCAAAAATATAGCGGCAATTCCCGGTGTGAAGAAACCCGTAAATTCCTGAATATACTGGAAGGCCTGTTCCATCTTGCCCAATAGTGGATCCGCAAGCAGCATGGCCACAATCATCGCACTGAGCGCCACCAGCCGCCCCACCACGACCAATTGATGCTCGGAAGGTTTACTCTTAACCAGCTGCGGATACACGTCCATCGTAAAAATAGTAGACACACTGTTCGCCATTGAACTCAGCGAGGAGGCAACCGCAGCCACCAACGCCGCGAAGGTCAGGCCGAGCAACCCCGAGGGAACCAGTTTCATCAACTCTGGGTAGGCCTGGTCAGGTCGGCTCAGATCCGGCATTAATACCACGGCGGCAATACCAGGTAACACAACCAGTAGTGGCATTAACAATTTCAGGAAAGCAGCAAAAACGATACCTTTCTGTGCTTCGCCCAGGCTCTTGGCCGCCAGCGCTCGCTGGGTGATGTACTGATTAAAACCCCAGTAGCACAGGTTAATAATCCACATCCCCCCCAAAAGAACGGAAAGGCCGGGCAGACTGATATAATCCTCATGCTCTGGTGACAATATCATGTCGAAACTCCCCGGTGTTTTTTCCAGCAGAATGCCAAAACCGGCTATCGCACCAGCACCATCTGACACCTTATCAAGGGCCAGGTAGGTAACCAGTAAACCGCCTGTCACCAGTAACGCAACCTGCAGCAAGTCGGTAAGCGCAACCGCTTTCAATCCGCCATACAATGAATAGGCCAATGAGAAAAGGGCAAGGAAGACCATGCCATAAGTCATATCGATTCCGGCGATGGTGTTAATGGCCAGTGCACCCAGATACAAGACCGATGTCAGGTTTACAAATACGTACACAGCCAGCCAGAAAATGGCCATCACCAGCTGTACACGCTTATCGAAACGCTGCGCCAGGAACTGTGGCATCGTATAGATTTTCTTTTCCAGAAAAATCGGTAGAAAATATTTCCCCACAATGATCAACGTAATCGCCGCCATCCATTCATAAGAGGCGATGGCGAGACCTATGGCATAACCGGAACCCGACATGCCAATGATCTGTTCCGCAGAAATATTCGCGGCAATCAGTGATGCACCCACGGCCCACCAGGGCAAGGCCTTACTCGCCAAAAAATAATCTGAACTGTCTTTATCATGATCAGCCCGCTCCCGTGAAACCCACCAGGCCAGCGTGATCAACACGACACAGTAAAAGGCGAAAACCACCCAATCCAAATTTGACAATGTCATACTCATTGCTCCAGTCATTATTATCCGTCGATGAACTTTTCATTATTCATCAACAACATTTGCCTATTTCAGCGCTGTAACGCTGATATTGATTCTTTAAAGCAAGTACACACTAACGAGCACTATCAACCGCCAGAACCTTACCGAAAAACGGCAGTACATGGCTCTGAAATCTCTGCCCCACCCGGTTGCCGTGGTCGCCTGGATAGACTTGAAAATCCGATATCACCCCAAGTTCCGTCATACGCTGATTCAGTGCCTTGGCATCTACACGCAGATAGTCCTCATCTCCCACATCCATCGCAATGGCGCGATAGCGACGCAAATTGAAGCTGTACTGATCGATCATTACCAAAGGCGCATTGGCAGCCCAGCGCCATAACACGCTGTGAATATGCGCCTCGTCGCCTGTAGGAAGGTCGAGATAAAAAGGCGGGCGGTCCGGATTCGGCGACCAGGCTGCTGCCACAGTCAGGGTGGCGCGAGACAGGAAGTCCAGTTTTGAAATGTCATCTGTCTCTTGAAGTTTTGCGAGGGTTGCCAATACGTTGGGCGGTGGCGCCTCACGTGCGGATAAACAGCAAGGACTCATAATGTACAACGCACCAAAAACATCTGGCCGTTTCATGCCGATGCGTGTGGCCCCGTATCCACCCATGGAGTGGCCGGCGAGACCACGACTGTTTCGGTTCGGAATGGTTCGGTAATGCCGGTCAATATATTGAACCAGGTCGTCGGCAATAAATCCTTCCCAGTCCCCAATGGTCACCGAACTTGAATACATCGATCCGTTGTGACGCGTTTGTGTATCGGGAACCACCACAATCATTCCGGCCGTGCCCGAGGCAAAAGCTGCCTCGAGCGTGTGTGGTGCTTGCAGCAGTCCAGCAAAGCTGTCGCTGGTCATGCCATAGCCGTGTAGTGCGTAAACGACCGGATAACGCTGGTCAGCCTGTTTATCGTAGTCTGGCGGCAAGTAGACAATTACTTGTCGCTCGGTCGACTCCCCGGCCAGATTACCTGCCAGTGCCGGACTGCTGACAGTCACGTACTCCGTCTTTACTGGCTGAGTATGGGGGGTCACAGACCCCTCGGCCGAGTATGCTGACATAGCGCACGTCAGCGCGACCAGTCCCAGCAGACGCAGCCAGTAATGGCAGAATATTGTCATGATGTGGCTCATAGTTACCCGGCACCTCACACTTGATCACTCGCTGTCACATGCAGTAACAGATCCTGTTCCGGCAGGCCTTCCACTGCGATTCGCACCTTGACTGGTCCGGCTTCCATCCCGGCCCTGACCACCGCAACAACACGACCATGAAAGGTCTTTCTGCTGCCTGACTGGAAGCTGCTGACATCAATGGGGTTGCCGTTACCCACACCTATGACGTTGCCTGGTCCTTCTACTTCTACACTTACCTGCCGGTCATCAGTCTGGTCGTATACAGGCGTGCCGTTGTTATCGACAAGCTCAACCGTCACGTACGCCAGATCCTGCCCGTTGGCTCGCAACAGGGTTCTATCGGCATGCACCCTGGCCGAAGCTGGCGCACCGGCGGTCCGCAGCTGCCAACTGCCCCTCGCCTGGCCGCCCTCATACCCCACTGCCTTCAAGGTTCCGGGGGTATAAGGTACCGCGTATGCCGCTTTGTATTCTGTTGACTGATTTACCGCTTTCCTGCCCAGACTTTTGCCATTAAGAAACAGCTCAACCTCTGGAAACTCTGAGTAAATCACCACATCCAGCGGCTTACCCTCTTGCCCGGCCCAGGTCCAGCTTGGGTGGACATCGTCAAGAGACCAATCCAGGTGAGGTTGCTCAACCTCGTAGTAATACCGGTCCGGCAAATCGACTGTGCCTTCCGGCTGTTGTACAAAGATCGAAATCGGGTCCAACCCTGATCTCCAGTACACCTGACGATAATAAGCGGCAGGTCGTTTGCGGCCAGTCGCATCAATTTCACCACAGTACGCCAAGTGCCACGGATATGGACCGAGCTTTTGCCAATCCTGACTGTACCCCATCCAGCCGATGCCCGATTCGCCAAGGTAGTCCACGGAAGTCCACACAAAGTCACCAATAACGGATTGCATCTTCTCCACCAGCCGCCAATAGCTGAACCCATCCTTTGGCAATGACTCCGAAGAGTAGATAACACGTTCAGGGTTTGCGGCATGCTCACTTTCAAACAAGTGCCCGCGATAGTTGTAACCCGCTACATCAAGAGGCTCAAACTGCCTGGTACTGGCGGGAGGGTCGATACTTACCGCCTGGGTCACTGACCGCGTAGGATCAAGGGCACGTACACGATTGGCCAGGGCGATACCTGTCTCCACACCAAGATCGGTGCCCTGCTCGGGAATTTCATTGCCGATACTCCAGAACAATACACTGGGGTGATTTCGCCCACCGATAACAAGCGCATCGATATCCGACTGCCAGTCGTCGCTGAAGAATCGCGAGTAGTCCTTATCCCGCTTACTCTTGTTCCAACTATCAAACGCTTCGTTAATTACGAGCATGCCCAGCTCATCTGCGGCGTTTAGCGTAGCTTGACTGGCTGGGTTGTGCGCAATGCGAATGGCGTTGTAACCGGCTTGCTTCATCAGCAAAACTTTCCGTGCATCAGCATCAGGATAGCCGGCCGCCCCAAGCATATAATTGTCGTGATGAATATTGCCGCCTTTTAACTCCACTGGCTTGCCATTAAGCAGCAGCCCTTTCTTTGCGCTGATTTCAATCTGCCGAATACCAAAGCGCGTGCGCCGTTTGTCGACAATGCGACCATCGATTAATACTTCCTGCACCAGCGTGTACAGGTTAGGGCTATCGATCGACCACAGTAATGGATGTTTTAAATTCAGAGACTGTTCCCAATCGGATTCGCCACCAGATTTCAATTCAAGGTGCGACTCAATTCGCGAAACTGTTTCGTTTGACGCATCAAGAATCCGTGATACGAGCTGTGCTTTCTTTGGGCCTTGTCCACAATGATTTACAACCGCTCTGACATGGATGTTGCTATTCTTGGCGGTCACAACCGGGGTTGTTACGAAAACAGAATCCGGTTTAACGTGAGCGCAATTCAGTAGTTCCAGCGATACCGGCTGAATTATGCCTGAGCCAGCGTACCAACGCGACGAAGGATCCTCGTGGTTCACTCTCACAGATAAGAAGTTTCTTCCCACTCGCACCTTGTCCGTCAGGTCAATAGAAAATGGAGTATATCCGTAATGGTGTGAAGCCACGTGCTCGCCATTCAACCAAATGTCAGCGTCCATATAAATCGCACCGAACTTCAGCCGGATATATTTAATGGCGTCAACCGGCGATAAATCGAACTGCCGTCGGTACCAACCGACGCCGCCGGCCAGATAACCGGAATCCTGTCCCGCAACAACCCCGGGATCAAACGGAGAGGTCTGGCCTTTGCGATCCATGATTGACCAATCATGTGGAACCACAATGGATTGCCATCCGATATCATCAAAATTCGTGTGTTCAGCGCCCGGGACATCACCGTGAAAAAACTGCCAGTTGATATTGAGACTTCGCTCTTCTGAATAAGCACCTGACGACACGATCAAGGAAAGAACACCCACAGCGCACGCAGCGGACCCTAACAAACGGCGACGCAATGAACTCAGCACAGCGTTGATCATTCAATACTCTTCTTTCAGTGAATCTGTCGACACCGCGATCTTTTAGTGCAGCGTCCACCCCCATGTAAACGTTTACATTTTCAGGCCTAGAGTAGAACAAATTAGGTTTACGAGTCAATCAATCAATGGAGCTGACGCAATACGGTTCTTTATGGTTTTTAATATTTCCTGAAATTATCTGCTCAATTCGTCTTCCGGAACGTTGTCCATCAGCGGACTGTAGTTCTCGGTCATAACACCATGACCGTGAAACAGGCTCATCCAGTTTTCTTCCCGAAAGGTTTCGTCCTCGCGCACCGATACATAACCACACTCCCTGAATAACGCAAATTTTTCACGTATGAATGCATGCTACTGTTGTAAATTATTCGTTCGTTAGCATACTTATTACTACTTGGAAATAACTGGCTTAAGAGCACCATACTAATAACCAGCGGATGCTGCTGCAATGCATCCAACGGCTCCAGTACCACCGCCGTAGAACCGACCGCCAGGCAGTTTCCAATCCAGGCACGACTCAAGATACCGCACTTTAGTTCCCGCTCTTTGTCCCCGGAAACATCTACACCTGTAAGTGCGCTGACTTCGTCGATCACTGTAGAACTGTCTGCATCGACAGACGAATACAATACCTGTACAGCAGTCCGATGGGCCAGCGGGTAAAGCCCGCACCAGCCACTGGAAAAAGCGGTAATCTGAGCAAACGCCGGCTTTGGCGACAAACGGACCCACGGAAGCGGTGATCATGCGGTCACTACGAAACCAGTACCCCAGTCCTCAAAGGCATCGTCAGATAATGCTCGGATTAGCACTGCATCAGGGCCAGAAGCATCAATATAAAAATCGGCCTCGATAACCGCATCGTCCTGCAACACAAGCGATGTAATGGTTTCGTCGTCGCGCACTACCGTTTTTATTTTTCCGGCTATTCGTGTTACACCAACGTCCATGGCCGCTCGTGCAACAGCACTCACATACTCCACGGCGCTAAGATATTTGAATTGCTCCCGTTTGATTAGTATTTAGTAAAACATCAACTCCCTACTCACCTGGTTTTTCCGCAATAACGCATTTACTGTTTAACTTGCAATGCAATCGTTTACATTGCAAGTTAAACATTACCGTCACCTCAGCCCGTACTGCCTTAACATGCTTAGGCCCACCCACTACAAGATTCCTTACAAAAATTAATAACTATCATAATATTTTATCGATTATTGTAGCGTTCCTCAGAATGTTGACAAGGACTCAATCCATTGCAACTCAAAAATTAAACCTCCACATTTCGCTTACTGCAAATTAAATATGTCTGGTTAGAAAAATTTCGCATTTTTATAGATCAATTCAAAAATTATATTCATAACATGTTTGACCGTTTTACTGCTGATTAGCAGTACTATTAGTACATCATCGATGTGCAGTTTTCGGTCTCGATCAAAAGAAAAATCGGCTTTTCGGTGCTAAATAATTTGGCTCACATTAGCTAGCGGTTCAGCGTTATTATCAAACCTACCTCCGTCCCATAAAGCTTAAACGGTGCTACAGCATGTGTAGCACCTTTAGATGTATTTACTATGCAATTAAACTCAATTAGCACAGAGCCACGCTAGTAGTTGTAAAGTATTCCTCGTCCGTTACCAGCAATATACAGGCGGCCGTAAATCTTGTGGTCTGCGGCAAGCTGGCTAATGCCACCGTACTGATGCGCATCATCATTGATCCGCTCCCAGTTCACACCCATGTCATCAGAGCGGAACAAACCCCAAACCCCGTCGATAACACCGACTAGGTAAACCGCGGCCGAGTAGCTTGATCCATTAGCGGCTTTACCCACGGCAATACTGGAAGCACCATAGATATCGGGCCAGGAGTTCGCCCCCCAAATGGATTCGGTCACCTCCAGCTTTGTCCAGGTCACCCCGGAGTCCAGAGAATGGAACACGCTATGGCCATCGATCAGCCAGATATCACCTTCCGAATTTGGATTGACCGCGATGGATGTCATTGAGTAACCGCTGGCACTCAGTGTCAGATTCGGGTCTGTGCTTTCAGTAAAAGTTTTACCACCGTCTGTAGAGTAATAGAACTTACCAGGCGTGCCCCACCAATGCCCACCGTGGTCGTAGGCGTACACTTTGTTCGGGTTCTGGCGATCCGCCGCCACATGGTAGCTGCGGGCCACACTGAATGAATCCAGTTGGGGGAGGTTACTCGCATACCAAGTGTTACCGCTATCGGTGGAATAGTAGGGTTTTGTGTTAGCGACCGACCACACGATATTGTTGGGCGACGTTATCGCGATGTTGTTTGGATTGGGTAAGCCTTCCCCTGCCACAACGCCCTCCGGCAGCGAAGCGAACGCCGACCAGGTCAAGCCGCCATCTCGCGAATAGCGACCGGCAGGGTTTTCACTGCCAAACTGCCAATGCCTGGTGCCAATGGTCGCGATATAAGCTGGGTCGGACCAGGCCATATCACCACTGACCCCATTGGCAAATTTCAAATCTCCGCTCGGCGTGCGGGACGGCGCAGTATCCAGTTCGATATGCACATAGGTACCGATATCACCGGAGGCATTTAACAAAGTGTAGGAGGCGCTCGCTGGTGGCGTAGTCAGATTGAGGGTGGCCGTTTCTTCAAGGCCTTCCACCATCTTAACCCAGTGAGGATCAGCGTCAGTGGCATTGTAGGTCTCCCATACGCCACCGCCAGTCACGTGCAGTACGTGATCCGGATTAAAGGGGTTTATCTCCACGTCATCAATCCAGCCAGAAACCGACTCCTCAGGCGTATGCGGCTTACCCTCGGAAATCTCTCTCCAGGTCACACCCGCATCCTCGGAAAACTCCACGACAGGCTTTCCATCCCACTCACCCCAGGAGTTACTGATACCCAGGACGATCCGGGTATTGCTGCCCAAACCGTAAACTGAAAGTCCGGCATAGCCAAAGTTTACTCCCGCACCCGGATCCCTTTTGCGCAGTAGAGTCCAGTTGCTGCCGTCAAAACGGTAAAGCCGTCCAGGGCCAGAGGCGCCAGGGCCTATGCTGCCGGTGAAGATAAAATAGAATTGCCCATCATCCGCACGCACCACATGCGGGATATAGTAATTGGTGCTTTCACCATCCACAGGCGTGTCAAGGCCAACCCAAGTCGCACCGGCGTCCGTCGATCGATACACCTTTTTGGTTAAGCCTGCCGCACTGGCATATTCAGGGCCTACCCCCACATAGATGGTCTGGGTTGCCGATCCGCTGCCCATGGTGTCAGTATCGAACACCACAAATTCCACACCCGCGGGGGTACTGCCTGAGTTGGATGGCATCACGAGCGAAGACAAACTGGTCACTTGGTTCCATGTCAATCCACTATCGGTTGATTTCCACAATCCGGCGGTGCGCGATCCATAAAACAAGGTCGAAGACAGGTTAGGGTCTACCATCATCCGTTCGCCAATGGCGCGCCCAGAGTTGTTGGCCCCCACCGGGAATGGCAGTTCCACATGCGTCCAGCTTTCACCGCGGTCAGAGGAAATGTAGAGCCGCCCATTGCCGTTGGAAATGTACAGTCCTGTACTCATATAAACCCGGTAGTCATAATTTGGGTCGAGAGCAATGCTTTCCGCGCCCATGTAATTACCTTCTGTCACGCCAAAACTGTCAGTGATGGCGTGCCACGACATTGCATCCCTATCCCAGCGATAGGCACCGCCGATATCGGTACGTGCATAGTACACATCCGGAGCAACCGGATGGAACACGAGACCCGGGACATAACCGTGCCCGCCTATTTTGACGTTAGTCCAACTATTACCAACAGGTTCGGGAGTCGGTTCGGGCTCAGGCGTTGGTTCGGGCTCAGGCGTTGGTTCGGGTTGCGGGTCAGAGTCGACCACTTCCACAGAACCCGAACCACCGGAGCTTCCGCCACCACATCCCATTAATGTCAGAGTCAAAACTGACATCAGTAAAAATAACGTTCTAATCATCGTCTCATTTTCTCCAAAGCCCTGAAGGAAATATAAGTGGGCTTATTTTTTCAATGTAGTTAGTAGCTATTACAGATTTGGCTATCCAATAAAAGTGGTGCGAAAAAGCCTCCATCTATCGTGTGGACAGGCTTTGCTCCAAGAACTATCCCTTTATATATGGTCTGACGATTACAATTGACGACTGGCTGCTTGCGGACGTTGATTCAAAAATTATATTTGCTGATTCAATGACATTACTTAGCAAAGTGGAATGAAGGGGACATAAGTCTATATCCAGTAAAAGATTGCGATACATTTTTTAAACCGCAGGTACCAACCCTCTGCAAAGTCATCCGACACAGCCACCATACAAAGCACCCGCCATTTAGTCAGAACACCCAAATAGGCCTTGCATGACGAAAATCTAATAGTATTACTATATTATTTAAAAATCAACACATCTTCTCTGTGTCCGCTGGAAGACAAATCGGACCTGTGTCAAGAAAACCTAAGATGTGGACTCGGTGGTAAGCAGATGATTTTTCAACATGGAATAGCAAAATCCGTGACCTGCGCGATCAGCACAATAGCCCTTGCTAAATGCCTGGCGGGCGCCACAACGGAAACGTTAAAAAGATTGCCGGCAACGACTTTTTCAAAAGAAGACCAGGTGGCACTGCAGTCACAGAGAAAGCAACTAGTGACTTGACCCTCGTGCCGTCAATAGCCGTTGCATGCCGATAAACGCAAACAGCAACAAACCGATGACAATTTTGGTCCACCAACTACTGAGTGTGCCGTCGAAAGAAATGTACGTCTGGATCACACCCATGATCAGCACGCCGATCAAGGTGCCGAGCACATAACCCGAGCCGCCGGTGAGCAAGGTACCGCCAATCACCACAGCGGCGATGGCATCCAGCTCCATGCCCACGCCGGCCAGGGCGTAGCCGGAAAAGGTGTAGAAGGAATAGACAATGCCACCCACGGCCGACAGCACACCACTGATGGCATAGATGGCAATGGTGGTGCCGGCCACCGGCACGCCCATTAAGCGCGCCGACTGGGCATTGCCACCCAGCGCGTAGATGTAACCACCCAAGCGGCTGTAGTGGGCCAGCAGCATGGCTGCGAACAGCACCAGTAACAGGATCAATGTAGAGGCACCCACCCAGGCACCGCCCGGCAGTTGCAGGCCAAAATCTGCCACCGCATCGTAGAAGGCATGGTCGATAGGCACCGACTCCTCGCTCAGGGTGGTGGCCAGTCCGCGCGCCAAGAACATACCCGCGAGGGTGACAATGAAGGGTTGCAGTTGGTAGTAGTGAATCAACGCCCCCATGGCTGCGCCAAACAGGCCGCCGGCGATGATCACCAATGGAAACACTTGCAAGGGGTGCATGCCTTGCTCACCAATCAACACGCCACAGGCGACGCCGGTCAGCGCAATGACCGCGCCCACGGACAAGTCGATGCCGCCGGAGATGATGACAAATGTCATGCCGATGGCGGTGATGGCGAGAAAAGCGTTGTCGGAAAACAGGTTAGCCACCACGCGGCCGCTGGCGAAGCCGGAAAACTGCAGTGAGCCCACCAGGAACAACAGTACCAGCAATCCACCGGTGACGTACAGGGATGCATATCGGGACTGCATCATGCCTTTGCCCTCCCTTGGCCGGCCTTCACCATTTGCCACAGAGCCAGCATTTGTGCCTGAAAGCGCGGCGATTGCAGCAACAGCACCAGGATCACCACCAGCGCCTTGATCAACAGATTAAACTTGGGCGGCAAGCCGCTCATGATGATGGTGGTACTCAGGCACTGGATCACCAGCACGCCCACCAGCGACAACAACAGGGAAAAGCGGCCACCCATCAGGGAGGCACCACCAATCACCACCGCCAAAATCGCATCCAGCTCCAGCCAGAGGCCCGCGTTGTTGGCATCCGAACCCTGGATATCGGCGGCGGCAATCATGCCCGCCAGGGCGGCGCACATGCCGGTGATGCAATAAGTCATCAATTTGACCGCACTGGCGTTGATGCCCAGGTAGTAGCTGGCGGTGGCATTGCAGCCCACGGATTCCACAAACAAGCCCAGGGCGGTTTTGCGCATCAGCAGTTGGGTGGCGAGCAAGACCAGCAACACCAACACCACCGGAAACGGAATACCAAACAAGGCGCCTGTGCCTAGGAAGGCAAAGCCCTGGTGTTGAAAGGTAACAATCTGCCCAGCGTTGATCAGCTGCGCGATGCCACGGCCGGCCACCATCAAAATCAAGGTGGCGACAATGGGCTGAATACCAAGGTAACTTACCAGGCTCCCGTTGATCAGGCCCGCCAACAATCCGGCGGCCAGGCCCGCCGCCGCCAGCAGCAAGGCACTATCCACTCCGCTCACAATCAGGTTGGCACACACGGCACCGGCAATGGCCATGGTGGCACCCACCGACAGGTCGATGCCACCAGTGGCAATCACTAGCGTCATACCAATGGCCAACAGCGCCACCGGCGCACTGCGGTTGAGCACATCGATCAGGCTACCGTACAGGCGGCCATCCTTGATCTCGATGTGAAAAAATTCCGGCGCCAGCAGCAGGTTGATGGCCAGCAGCAACACCAGACCCACCAGTGGCCACAGGTAGCGGCCGGATAGCGGCGGCAACTTTCCGCGCTGCGATGCAGAAGTGGTGGACCGCGCCTTGAGCGCGGCCGATGATATGTGATTCACAATGTTCCTCGCGGATGAGAGTAATTACGCGTCGGCAATGGCCCGCATCAGTGCGCCTTCGGAAATCTGGTCGCCAGCGATTTCCGACACCTTGCGCCGGTCGCGCATGACCGCCACCCGGTCGGAAAAGGCCACCAGCTCCCCCAGCTCCGACGAGGTCACCAACAACGACATACCCCGGTCGCACAGCTGCTTGATCAGTTTGAGAATTTCCGCGTGGGCGCCTATGTCGACACCCCGGGTGGGTTCGTCGAGCACCAGCAACTTGGGATCGGTGGCCAACCAGCGAGCCAGGATCACCTTCTGCTGGTTGCCGCCGCTCAATTGCTCAATGGACTTGTTGGCATCCGGCGTAGCAATCTGCAGCTCGGCGATGAACCTGTCGGCCAGCTGCTGTTGTCGGGCACGGCTCATGGGCCGCCACCAGCCCAGGCGCGCCTGCAATGCCAGCGCAATGTTCTCGCGGATCGACAGGGGCCCGATGATGCCACTGGTCTTGCGGTCCTCCGGGCACAGGGCCAGGCCTGCGGCGATGGCATCGGCCGGCTGGTGAAAATTCCGCACCTGGCCGTCAAAGGTCACCCGCCCTTCCGACACTCGGTCCACGCCAAACACCGCGCGGCACACTTCCGAGCGTCCGGAACCAAGCAGGCCAGCCAGTCCCACTGCCTCGCCGCGCTTGATGGTCAGGCTGGTGGCTTGCAGGTTGCCGAGCACGGCCACGGCGTCCAAATCCAGCACGGCATCACCGGTGGCACGCTGCCCTCGCTCACCGGGGCGGTGCGCCTGGGCTTCCAGTTCCTTGCCCAGCATGTGGCTCACCAATTGCTCGCGCGGCAGCGTCGCGGTTTCGAACTCGCCCACCAGGCCGCCATTGCGCAACACCGTAATGCGGTCGCACACGGCATACACCTGATCGAGGAAATGGGTGATGAACACGATGCCAATGCCGCGCGCTTTCAGCTCGCGCATGACCGTGAACAGCTGCTCCACTTCATCGGCATCCAGGCTTGCGGTGGGTTCATCCAGCACCAAAACCTTGGCCGACATGTCCACGCCCCGAGCGATGGCCACCAGCTGTTGCACCGCCACAGAGTAGCTGGCCAGCGGCTTGGTGACGTCGATATCCAGGGCAAATCGCCGAAGTACCTCCACCGACTGACGGTTGATGCGTTTCCAGTCGATCAGGCCAAACTTTTTTGGCTCGCGGCCCAGGTACAGGTTGTGCGCCACACTTAAATTAGGCAGCAGGTTCACCTCCTGGTACACGGTGCTGATGCCCATCGCCTGTGCCTGCGCGGTGCTATGCAAGCGCAGCGGGCTGCCCAGGAAGGTCATGCTGCCGCCATCGCCCTGCAGGGCGCCGGTCATCACTTTCACCAGCGTGGATTTACCGGCGCCGTTTTCGCCCAGCAGAGCGTGAATCTCACCGGCGCGTAATTGAAAGTCGACACCATCCAACGCCTTGACGCCGGGATAGCGCTTTTCAACCTTGTGCAGTTGTAACAGCAGTTCGGTCATTGAGCGGTGCGTTTCTGGTATTCGACGGCGGCGGTTTCCTGGGTGTAGAGGTCGCCGGTAGTGGTGATTTGCTTTTCGATGTTGCGATCGCCCTTTAGGTATCGGGTGATGACATCGAAAGCCGGGCCGCCCAGGTGCGGATTGAGCTCCACCGTGGCGTTGGCCTCGCCGTCCGCCATAGCCTTGAAGTAATCAGGCACGCCGTCCACGGACACCACCAGCATATCCTTGCCGGGCTTCAAACCAGCCTCTTTGATCGCCTGAATGGCACCGATGGCCATTTCGTCATTGTGCGACCAAAGTGCGCAAATACCCTTGCCGTTGTTTTCCGCCTTGATCATGGCTTCCATCACTTCTTTACCCTTGGCGCGGGTGAACTCACCGGTCTGGCTGCGCACAATCTTCGCGCCAGGATAACGATTGATCACCTCATTGAACCCCTTCATGCGATCAATGGCTGCCGTAGCACCCACAGTGCCCTGCAGTTCTAAAATGGCGCACTGACCATCGGTGGTATCCATCAACCATCTAGCAGCGCGACGGCCCTCCTCCACAAAATCCGAGGCTATGCGAGTGAGAAACAGGTTGCTGTCGTTAACGTCAACATTGCGATCGAGGATGACTACCGGAATACCGGCGCGTTTGGCTTCGCGCAGCACTGGTTTCCAACCAGTTTCCACCACTGGAGCAATCATGATGGCGTCCACGCCTTGGGCGATAAAACTTCGCACCGCTTTGATCTGGTTTTCCTGCTTTTGCTGAGCGTCGGAAAACTTCAGGTCAATGCCTCGACGGCTGGCCTCAGCTTTAACTGACTCACTAAAACTGGTACGCCAACCGCTTTCGGAGCCTACCTGGGAAAATCCCACGATAACCGCCTGGGCGGATTGGGACAGGCTGACGGCCAGCGCCAGGGCGCCGGCCAGAATTAAATTTGTGTACATGTGGATCTCCCGATGGTGGTATATCATTTTTATTCACAATGTTATGCCGTACATCGCTGGCGCCGTTTCTGTAGCTCACGCCTCGTTACTCCGTTTTCCAGGCGTCGAATGCGCAGCGGATTGGCAATTTAAATCCAACCGCCGTCGACAATGAAATTTTGCGCCGTGCACATGCGGCTGTCGTCAGAGGCCAGAAACAGCGCCATTGCACAAATGTGCTCCGGCATCAGCCGAGTTTTCAGACATTGACTGCGTTCGATTTCTTCCTGGGTGGAATCAGTTACCCACTGGTGCAATTGCTTTTCCGTCATGACCCAACCAGGCACCAGGGTATTGACTCGAATCTTGTCCGCCCCCATGTCCCTGGCCAAGCCGCGGGTCAGGCCCTCGATTGCAGCCTTGGCACTGGTGTAACCCGGCATGCCACCCTGGCTGGCGTGCCAACTCATGGACCCCAGGTTGATAATGGAACCTTCACCCAGTTGCTGCATGTGCGGGTACACAGCCTGGGCAGCAAAAAACTGGTGGCGCAAGTTAACCGCCGCACATTGGTCCCATTGAGCTGGGGTCACTTGGCGAAAATCGTGCCGCGTGTCGTTGGCAGCATTGTTGACCAACACAGAAATAGGTCCAAGCGTCTGCCCCACTAAGGCAATGGTTTCCCGTAACTGCTCAATATCAGTCACGTCGCATTGAAAGAAGTGCACCTCGCCGTTCCCGGTGCCGAAATCTTTGTGCAGACGCACCACCAGCTCCTCGGAACACTCTCTTTGGATATCCACGAAGGCGACCTTGGCTCCCTGGTGATAAAATTCCTCCACCAGACAGGCGCCAATCCCGGAGCCGCCACCGGAGATGAACACAGTTTTGTCTTTTAGACTGGGGTACTGGTTGGTTAAATGCATCACTTGCTAGCTCTCCCGTTGTGGAGTCAGTGCATCAGCAGCTATTAGTGCGAATGCTTCGGCACATCCGCGCCCCGGCAGCCCACCAAAAAATCGAAATCGCAGCCCTCGTCCGCCTGCAATACCCGCTCGCGATACATTTGCAGGTAACCACCGCTGGAGGCAATGGTCTGACTTTTCCTGAGGCTGTCCAGGCGCTCTGCGAGCTCTTCATCGGACACTTCCAGGTGCAGTACACCCTGCACAGCATCCAGATGAATCATATCACCATCACGAACCGCAGCCAGGGGTCCCAACTCCATAGCTTCTGGCGTCACATGCAGTACCACAGTACCAAAAGCGGTGCCGCTCATACGAGCATCGGAGATGCGCACCATATCTTTGATGCCACGCTTCAACAATTTCGGCGGCAAGCCCATATTGCCCACTTCGGCCATACCGGGATAGCCCTTTGGACCGCAATTTTTCATCACCATGACGCAGGTTTCGTCGATGTCCAGTTCCGGGTCGACAATGCGTTCCTTGTAATGGTCGAAGCTGTCAAACACCACGGCCTTGCCCCGGTGACGCATCAACTCTGGCGTGGCTGCGGAGGGTTTCAAAACCGCACCGCGTGGAGCCAAATTGCCCCGCAGAATGCAAATACCGCCATTAGCCACTATTGGGTTGTCTATTGGCCTAATCACATCGTCGTTATAGCAGGGGGCGTCCAAGACGTTCTGCCAAAGGGTTTCACCGTTTACCGTTAAGGCATCTTTGTCTAACTTATCCAACTCGCCCAATCGGCGCAGTACAGCCGGCAGGCCCCCGGCATAGTAGAACTCTTCCATCAGGTATTTGCCCGATGGTTGCAGGTTCACCAGGGTCGGTACATCACGCCCTTCGGACCAATCGTCCAGGCTCAGGTCGACACCAATACGCCCAGCGATAGCCTTGAGGTGAATTACGGCGTTGGTGGATCCACCGATAGCCGCGTTAGTGCGAATTGCGTTGTGGAATGCTTGCTTGGTTAACACCTTGGACAGCACCAGGTCCTCGCGCACCATATCCACAATACGTATGCCGGACATGGTCGCCAGGGCGTAGCGCCGCGAGTCCACTGCCGGAATTGCAGCGTTGTGCGGCAGGCTTGTACCCAGGGCCTCCGCCATACATGCCATAGTCGAGGCGGTGCCCATCGTGTTACAAGTGCCTGCGGACCGAGACATGCCTCCCTCGGCACTGAGGAACTCGTGCAGGGAAACGTTGCCCGCTTTGTACTCTTCGTGCATCTGCCACACCAAGGTTCCAGAACCCACATCCTTGCCCTGATGCTTGCCGTTCAACATGGGTCCACCTGTAACCACGATGGTGGGTAGGTTACAGCTGGCAGCGCCCATCAGCAGCGCCGGCGTAGTTTTGTCACAACCCACCAATAGCACTACTCCGTCAATTGGGTTTCCCCGGATAGCTTCCTCCGTATCCATAGCAGCCAGGTTGCGAGTTAACATGGCAGTAGGCCGCAGATTGGATTCCCCATTCGAAAAAACTGGGAATTCCACCGGCACACCGCCGGCCTCATATATACCGCGCTTTACATGATCGGAAATTTTGCGGAAGTGGGCATTGCATGGGGTCAGCTCGGACCAGGTATTGCAGATACCGATTACCGGCTTGCCTTCAAAATGATGGTCGGGAATACCCTGATTTTTCATCCAGCTTCGATACATGAAACCATTCTTGTCCCGAGTGCCGAACCAACCTTCCGACCGCAAGGGTTTCTTGTTCTTGATATTGTCTCTAGACATCAGGGAATCCTACTATTTTGCAATTTAATTATTATAGTATTACTATATGAAATTACATACAAGAACGGCGTCACTATTTCATCATATGGTGGTTATGGTGCGCCAACAGGATTTAAGTAATGAGGTTGATTCAATTTAAGACCGAAGTTGGCCGGCGGGCCGTCGCAGCGGTGATCAGTTGGGATGCCGTTCAGCCCCTGTCAGAAGTTTCCAGCATCCTCCAGCTTGCACATCGTTCAGTAGAGTTGGGCCTACCACTGCAGGATATAACGCGCAGCCTGCTAACCGATGAACAGTTGGACTATCAGGCCATCGTGGACCAGGGCCGCCTGCTGTCGCCCATCGACCACCCTGAACCCGCGCACCTGTTGGTAACCGGTACCGGCCTTACCCACCTAGGCAGTGCCGATACCCGTGCCACTATGCACGCGCATAACAGCGCGAACCCGCAGCAAGAATTGACCGACACCATGAAAATGTTTCGCCTGGGCGTTGAAGGCGGCAAGCCAACCGCAGGCGCCCCAGGTGTGCAACCTGAGTGGTTTTACAAGGGTGATGGCAACAGCATTGTCGCACCTGAAGCGGACCTGCTGAGCCCGTCTTTCGCCCTGGATGCAGGAGAGGAACCTGAGATTGCCGGCATCTACGTGGTTGATCAGAAGGGTACACCACGGCGCATAGGTTTTGCACTGGGCAACGAGCTGTCTGACCATGTAACCGAACGGCAAAACTATCTTTACCTGGCGCACTCCAAATTGCGTCCCTGCGCCATCGGCCCCGAGCTGTTGCTGGGCGATCTACCCGATCATATTGAAGGTTTATCGCGAATTTTGCGTAACGGTCAAACTCTCTGGGAAAAAAGTTTTCTCAGTGGCGAACGCAACATGTCCCACTCTATTGCAAACCTGGAAGCACATCATTTCAAATACTCAGGGTTTTGCCGCCCAGGCCAGGTGCACGTACATTTTTTCGGTACCGCGACCTTAAGCTTTGGAGACGGTATCAAAGTTCAGCCTGGTGATCGATTTGAAATTGAAGCGAATTACTTTGGCCGCCCCCTGCGCAACCGACTGGGCGTAGATCAACGGAAGGTTCCTGCTGTTAAATTACTATAATTTTTTACTCTAAATAGTTCGTTTAGTGTAAGTCCCTGCCTCCCATTGACCTCTTGTTGGCGATCCCAGTGATCGCCCTTTTTTAACGCCTAGCGAACAAAGTTTGCAAGCCAACTCGTGAATCTGAACACATCGGAAAAATAAGAATATATGTGCTTAAGCAGCTACACTGTAGTGCGGGTATCGGAGTCAACGACGCACAAGCTTCCCAGTGCCTTACCAACTGAACTGGACAACAATGATTTCATTTCAAATTGAGCGCGATCGGCGTCGCGGTTAGAGATTCCCAGTAAAACCGCCTTGTGTCCCGGCAGGGAATCCACATACTCCGACTCTTCAGAACTGCTTATTCGAAACAATCCCATTAGTGCAGTCTTCATGGATTGACCAAAGGAGACCATAAACTCGTTATTGGTAGCCCGGAGAATCGCCATGTGGAAATTAATATCCGTCTGTATGACCTCGTCGGTTCCCAGCTTAGCATTTTCCATGGCGAAATAGGCCTGCTCAATCTCGGCGATCTGTTCCGCAGTCGCACGCTGAGCGGCCAGAGCGGCCGAATTGGGCTCTATAATCTCTCTCATTTCAAACAGAGCACGTAAGAATTCCGTAGAGGGTGTAGACTCGAAACACCAGCGCAGTACGTCTGAATCAAACATGTTCCAGCAATCTTTTGACCGCACCCAGGTGCCCAGTTTCGGGCGAGACTCGATAAGGCCTTTAGCTGTGAGCAGTTTGAATGCTTCGCGCAACACTGTTCTGGATGCGTCCAGCTCAGCTCCGATAATGGCCTCATTGGGTAGATAGGTCCCCGGGGCATATTCACCACTGACAATGCGCGTACCCAGAGTGTAAGCCACCCAGGCATGCACACTGCGCAGATTGCTTTCCCTCATATGTAATTCCGTTTTTCAAACCATTTTAGAAGGCGCCGAATTGGCAGAATGCAGCGCTTAAATACAACTTGTTGCGAAGTTATCAATCGACGCTTTTATCCAATTTTAACTGTGAACTATGAAGAGATAAGCCGTTGAGGCCATCTAATATTATTATAACCTTTAATGAGGCGTTTGGCATCCTAGACATCGAATGGTGCGTTCCCGGTAGATATTTGGAAGAATCGGTTATTTGGAATAAGGTTGTAAACGTTTACATCTCGTGGTATTTTATTTTCCCATTACTTGGCCTCCACCCCTATCCTGGGGGAGTAGCGAACCCTGCGAGACAACAACAGCTTGCCTTTTATCTTCTAACGAACCATGGGTGGAAGGCACCTTGTCCGCAACGATCAACCAGCATTCTGCTTAAAAGACATATCAATGCCATGCCAACAAACCAACCACCGAGCCTTCAATCAAATGCCGCTCAATCATGACGAAGGGAATAGATGAAATATTCAATAGCTCTTTGCCTAACCTGCATTTTTTCCTTGACTGCTTGCAGCGCGACTACGAACTCCAATGGCCAAATTATTAATAGCGGTGATCAGAACAATCATAAAGTTCAGGTTGTAAGTCTATACAACGGATCCATCCATGGTGAAATCCACCTGCCAAACCAGGAGTTTACCAGTGACCTGCAAGCGAAAGATCAGTTCATAAACAACATAAACCAACCGACCATCAGTGTTTACCCGGCAGATCCCAAGGTGGCTAACGGTACAGCCGTCATTATATTTCCGGGCGGCGGCTATGTGGGCGTGTCAATTGTTAAAGAGGGGTATGATGTTGCGGAGCGGTTTAACGCATTGGGCATTACTGCCTTTGTCGTAAAATACAGAATGCCCAACGATAATACCATGACAAACAAAACTTACGGTCCTCTTCAGGATGCACAGCAAGCCATACAGTTTGTTCGCAATAATAGTGAAAAGTGGAACCTGGATCCTGAAAAAATTGGTGTAATGGGATTTTCTGCTGGAGGCCATTTGGCGTCGACAGCGGCAACGCACTTCAATTACCCCGTACAGGAGGCGTACAGGAACGCCAACCTGAAACCGGATTTTCAAATTTTAATTTACCCGGTAATCAGCATGAAGAATGGGGTAACTCACCATGGTTCACGGAGCAACCTTCTCGGTTCAGATCCAGACGATAGAAAAATCGAGTGGTTTTCCAATGAAACCCAAATTACAGCTTCCACACCTAAGGCTTTCATTGTCCATGCCAGCGATGACCAAGCTGTTCCGGTAGAAAACTCTATTTTATACAGTCAGGCCTTAGCTAAACACCACGTCCAGGTTGAATTGCTCCTCCTGCCCTACGGAGGTCACGGCTTCGGTATGCGTCATTCATTTGATTGGTTTGCACCACTAACAACTTGGCTTAAGCAAAACGAACTTATTTAATTTTTAATCAAGTGTCTAGTTACAACGGACGTTTTCAACGATTTAAGAGAGCCACAAGAATATGATGAAGACCATCGTCTGCATGCAACCTGGCCAACTGGAAATGAGAACCGCGAAAATTCCTGAACTTAAATCAGGTCAGGTACTAATCAAGATCAAACGCATTGGGGTATGTGGTACCGACATTCATGCGTTTTCAGGAAACCAGCCATTTTTCGAATACCCCCGGATATTGGGTCACGAACTGGCTGGAATTGTTGAATCGGTCGGCCATGGCGTATCGATAGAGCCAGGTAGCACTGCCTATATAATTCCCTATTTAGAATGCGGAACTTGCATCGCCTGCCGTCACGGGAAGCCGAACTGTTGCGCAAACATGCAGGTACTTGGTGTGCATATAAACGGGGGAATGTGTGAATACATTACCGTTCCAGAAGACCACGTAGTTGTAGCCGAAAACCTGACACTGGACCAACTCGCATTGGTAGAATGTCTGGCTATTGGAGCGCATGCGGTACGTCTTGCGAACATAAAAGCAGGAGCCACGCTTTTGACCGTAGGAGCCGGCCCAATAGGAATGGGTATCATGCAGTTCGCTAAAGTGCAGGGCGCTCGCGTTATCGCTTTAGACATGAACCCGACGCGTTTACAGTTCTGTAAAACTTCTTTGGGAGTAGATGAAACCATAAATGCCTTTGAAGATGTTGAATCCCGCCTTACACTCTTGACGGACGGAGATTACCCCCAAGTCGTAGTCGACGCGACAGGAAACCCGAAGGCGATGATGGCAGGCTTTCAGTGGGTTGCCCACGGTGGCACTTATGTCTTCGTAAGTGTCGTCGATGCAGACATATCCTTTTCAGATCCGGAATTTCACAAGCGGGAACTAAAACTGCTTGGTAGTCGCAACGCTACACGAGAAGATTTCAAACATGTGGTCAGCTGCCTTCAAAAAGGTATCGTCACTGCGTCGCCGATGATTACACATCGCGGCCACTTTACCCAACTTATAGACCTATTCCCTGTTTGGTCAGCACCAAACAGCGGTGTCATCAAAGCAGTTGTGGAACTTTAGTAATGTCGTCCAACAACGCCGTCATTGTGCAATTCGGTACCAGCCGCTTTTTGCAGGCACACGTGGACTATTTTGTCGGGCAGTCCATTGCATCCGGGTACTCATCCACTCCTGTGACGGTGGTACAAACGTCAAACAGTGAGTCTGGGCGGCGGCGTGTCGAGGCCATGAATGCTTCGCAAACCTATCCGGTACGCGTTCAGGGCTTGGCCTCAGGCGAGATCATCAATCAAGAGGAACACATCAACAGCATTGAGTCTGCTTTTCAGGCAGATACCGATTGGCCGCGCATTGTTGAGCTGTTCTGCCAACGGGCCACCCATGTTGTGTCCAACACTGCCGACGCCGGCTATCAACTCGTGGATAGCGACCGGCCGGGCGATCACCCTCCGCGCAGTTTTCCGGCCAAGCTGTTGTCTTTGCTGTTCGCCCGCTATGAGTATGGCGGTGAAGCCATTGTGATCATGCCCTGTGAGTTAATCGCCAATAATGGTGATGTGCTGAAAAATATTGTGCTGGATCTTGCCAGCAGCTGGCAGCTGCCCAGCACATTCATACAATGGCTGACGACAGAGTGCGTCTGGGTTAACTCCCTGGTCGACCGCATTGTTTCGCAAGCCATTGAGCCCATTGGCGCAGTGGCCGAACCCTATGCCCTGTGGGCCATTGAAGACCAGCCCGGATTAACACTGCCCTGCCAGCACCCGGCCATTCGGGTTGTTAAATCGTTAGCCCCCCTGGAGTGGCTGAAACTTGGGATTTTAAATCTATCGCACACCTTTCTGGTGGACCTTTGGCAGCAGGAGTACAACACCGATGTAAGCACTGTCTATCAGGCTATGCAAGATGACCGCTTACGAGGTGCGCTGGAAGATATTTTGCAAACGGAAGTGATTCCGATACTCGAATCCATGGAACTCAATGAAGATGTACCAGCCTATGCGCAAACGGTTCGCGATCGGTTTTTGAATCCGTTCCTTGAACACAAACTCGCCGACATTGCGCAAAATCACGTGACTAAAATCGAACGCAGACTGCTGCCCATCTGGAAACAGCGACCAGCGGGCATGCCGGAACACAAGCTACCCTTAATGCGCTCGCGTTTAGAGCGACACAATCTGTTATAGAGCAGACGTTTACCAAGGACATTTGGCTCGATGAAACAGTATGCACTCACTCTCGACCTGCAAGACGACCCAACACTGATTGCCGAGTACAAAAAGCATCACCAGAATGTCTGGCCACAGGTGCTGGCCAGTTTGAAGCAGGTCGGTGTTATCGACATGAAAATTTACATTTTGGGTAATCGTCTTTTCATGCTGATGCAAACCGTAGTCAACTACAATCCCGATGAGGCATTTCAAGCGTATCTGCAGCTGGACCCAGCCTGCCAGGAGTGGGAAACACTGATGGATAAGTACCAGCAAAGGCTTCCTAATACACCCGCCGGGCAGAAATGGCAATTTATGGAATGCTGTTTTGATATGGCAGAACAGTTATAGAGAACAAAATGAATATTGATGCCCACCAACATTTCTGGCACTACACAGCGGATCAGTACAGTTGGATTTCAGATGCCATGGGAGTCCTGCAACGGGACTTTCTTCCCACCGACCTGCGCCAGGAACTCGAACAGTTTCAGCTGGATGGCTGCGTAGCCGTTCAGGCGCGCCAGTCACTGGAGGAAACCCAATGGCTGCTGGCATTAGCCGAACAGTTTGACTTTATCCGTGGCATCGTCGGATGGATAAATATTGGTTCCGAGAACCTGGCTGATCAGTTGGCCTTGTTTTCCGGCAACGAAAAGCTAAAAGGTTTTCGTCATGTGCTGCAGGATGAGCCAGAACCCTACTTCATGTTACAGACGCAATTTATCCGCGGTCTGAAGACTTTAGCCGAGCATGACTACAGCTACGACATTCTGGTTTTTGCCGGGCAACTGCCGCAAGCCTGCGAACTCGTCCAACACCTGCCTGCCATGCGCCTGGTATTGGACCATATCGGCAAGCCAGACATACAAGGTGGCCAGTGGCAGAGCTGGCAGCTAAGCATTGCCGATCTGGCATCGCACCCCCACGTGTACTGCAAGCTCTCCGGCATGATTACAGAAGCCGATTGGAAACACTGGAAGCCTGCCGATTTCGAGCGCTACCTGAACCATGTTTTTGAGTGTTTCGGACCGGAGCGTGTCATGTTCGGCTCCGATTGGCCGGTTTGCCACCTGGCCGGTGAATATTCCCAGGTCCATGCTCTGATCAAGGATTACGTGCAACGAAACCAGCACGATCACCAATCTCAAATATTCGGCGGGAATGCCTGCAAATTTTATCGCCTGTAGTGCCCTTTCAGGCGAGTACCGTTTCAGGCGATAATTTGGAAGCGCATTCCGTGCCGGGACTCGCCCGGCGCGGAAGAATTTCGGCATCATCAAACCGGTTAGTAAGTTACTCGACACTCCACCAGGCAACCAACTGATTGCCGTTGCCGCCGGGCATATGTCGACGGCAGAAATACCCCAGACTATTAGCAGTATCTTCAGAGAATGGCTAAAAGCCTGTCGGGGGCTTTTAACAGGCCCTAGCGGCGCTTGATTTTCTCCCCTTCCTTCAAGCCCGATAGAATTTCGATATTAATGCCATCCGATATTCCGGCTTTCACTTCGCGCTTTTCAAAGACCTGGGGAGCGGTTTCCATCTCTACAAACAGGCCCTTGTCTTCGATAAATAAATTACCTTCGTTAATAGCCAGGGTATTGGTGCGTTTTTCCAGAACTATGTCGGCATTGGCACTGTAGTTGGCACGCAGGAAATGCTTGTTCTGCAGATTTACCGCAGCGCGAATCTGGAATTTAATAGTGCCCTGATCAGTCACCCCCTTAGGTGAAATATACTCAAGTTCGGCGGTAAAAGGGTCGCTTTCGAGTGCACCCACATCCAGTACCAACTCCATGCCCTCGCGAATTTTACCCACTTCGGATTCGTCCACCATGCCTTCAAAAATCATGTCTGTCATATCGGCCAAGGTGGCAATGGTAGTACCCGCACCAAAGGAACTGGTCTCAACAATAAAGGCGCCTTCTTTGTGAGGCAAATCCAGTACCATACCATTTACGGTAGCGGTAATCAGGTTGGATACTTTATCCGACTGTTTGGTGGCACCCTGTTTCATTAGCAGCAAATTGTTTTCCGCGGCGGTTAATTCTTCGCGCTGTAAATCGTATTGCAGTAAAAACTTGTTGTACTCTGAAGACGAAATCAATTTTATCTCATATAATTTTTTCTGGCGGTCGTATTCGGCAGCCGCATTTTCGAAGTTGATGCGTGCCTGCTCCAACTGCGACTCTGCCTGATTTAGTTGTACCATACTGGGGGTAAGGGCGATCTTGGCAATAATCTCGCCTTTTTTTACCGTTTGGCCAGCTTCAACAAATAATTTGTCCACCACTCCCGACACTTGAGACTTGATTTCCACTTCACGCCTGGGCACAACCTTACCTACCGCTACTGTCTTTTTTACAATGTTGGTGGTAAAAGCTGCATCTGTTTGGTAAACCACAGGTTTGGCCTGGGATTTATTAAATAAAAATACTGCCGTCCCAATAAACACAAAAACAATAAAACCCATTACCAAAATCCAAAATAACTTTTTCATGGTATCCTTTTTTTAACTCTCTCAATGTCGGTTAGCCGTTTAGCCCTTGCAAGCGCCTATTCATCCTGCAGCGCAGTGATCGGACTAACCGCGGCCGCTTTGGTTGCTGGCAACACGGATGCAAATAAGCCGGAAACAATTAATATCACCAGTGCGCTCAGCGCTGTATTAAAATCCACCTCGGGCTGGCTGAAAAAACCACTCTGGCCGGAGCCCTTATCTAACAATTTACTAATACCTTCGAGTAAAAATACCCCGCACACCAGACCTGCATAGCCAGCGACTGCGGTAATCAATAACGCCTCCTGTACTATCATGCCCACAATGGATGCGGGTGTAGCGCCCAGCGCTTTATGCAAGCCAATCTCACGGGTCCGCTCCTTAACGACAATGAGCATAATGTTACCCACACCTATAGCACCGGCAAGTATGGTGCACACTGCTATAAACCAGCTGAATACTTTGATACCTGCAAATAACCCCTGGATTTTGTCGTATTCATTTTGCAAATTAAAACTACCAAATACGCTCGTGTCATCTGGGTTAACTTTATGAATTTTCTGGAGGTATTTTTTAACTTCTTCTTCGGCCACCCGTGCATGCAAACCAGGTTGGGGTAATACCACCAAACTGCCGATCCAACCCGTCTGATTAAAGGCATAGCGCAGGGTATCGTTGGGGATATAAATTTTTTCCTCTTCCTGCTGCTGATTGCCATTGGAGAGCGATGCGAATACACCAACCACTAAAAAACTGATGCCATTGACAGTGATATTCTTACCAATGGGATCCGTGTCGTCACCAAACAATTGGGTTCGCACCCGGGTGCCAATAATGGCAACCTTGCGTTTGTTGTCGTCATCTATTCGATTAATACTGCGGCCTGTTAAAATACGTAGCGATTTCATCTCATCCATGCCCGCGTGAGTGCCTTCGACGTAGAAGGTGCCGTTTTTGTCCTCGTAAACTGCGTAAGGTGGTGTGCCGCCCCAGATACCCACTGAATTTTGTCCGCGAATAAAACGAACACTGGAGACATGCTCTTCGATATCTTTGACATCATCGGGTTTAAGTTTAATTTGACGCCCAATGGACATGCCCTGATAGGGCATTTGCGTGCTGCCCTGCGCCCAAATCCAGACAACATTAGGCACGCGCGGAAAACCATTATTAACACCGTTTTCCAAACCCTTGCCTGCACCCAGCAAGACTGTCAGCATGAAAATACCCCAAAAGACACCGAAAGCCGTGAGCGCAGTGCGCAATTTGTGTTGCGCCAGCGTTTTAAGTATTTCCTGCCACTTTTCGGTATCAATAATCACTGACAACAATTCCCTACTCAGCACGCATGGCTTCAACTGGTGAAATTTTTGCCGCGCGCAACGCTGGCGCCAGCCCAGCCAGAGCACCAATGACGACGAGAAAAATAATGGCAGTAACGGCAACCGGAAAATCGACTTCCGGCTTGTCGAAGTAAGGCATATTGACACCCGAAACACGAAGACCAAATGCCATTAATTCTATCAAGCCCACACCCAGGACCAACCCTGCATAACCTGCCACACCGGTCACTAAAACAGATTCCAATAACAATGTGCTCACAATATTCAATGGCGTTGCCCCCAACGCTTTGCGAATACCAATTTCGCGGGTGCGCTCTTTAACCGTGATAATCATTATGTTGCTCACACCAACGATGCCCGCCATTAAGGTTCCCAGGCCCACAAACCAGATAAAGCCATTAATACCCAAAAATAAACCGCTAATAGCTTGTGTTGGCCCGGCCATATTGAATGAGCGAATCGCGCGCTTATCGTCCGGTGCCACATCGTGGCGACGCTTCATCAACTGAATCACCTGCGCTTCCAGCGCAAAACTATCCACACCCTCCTTGGGACGTAACCAAAATGAGCCTATTTGATTGTTGGTGCCAAACATTTTTCGAAAGGTAGTGGAGGGAATGTAAACCCGTTCGCTGGCGCGGCCGCGGTTACCCTTGTCATAAAACATCCCCACCACACGCATTACCACACCATTGACTTTTATATCTTTGCCAATCGGGTCTACACCCCTTCCGAATATTCGCTCGGCAACAACTGTGCCCAACAAGGCAATTTTGCGTACTTCCCGTTCATCAAACGGATTTATTTTACGGCCTGAGGTAAAAGGTACATCTTCTTTAATTTTAAAATATTCATCGGGCACGCCGTATAGTGCAAAATTACCTTGCTTGGCACCATACTCTATAGCCACATCACCGCGCTGGCTCTCAGGCGAAATAACTCTTACGCCATAGACTTGTCGTTTAACAGCATCCACATCCTCCAGCGTTAATTGAATATTTCTCCCCGGTCCCATGCCGTGGTATGCGACAGACGTAGTACCAGCGTAAACAGTCACGAAATCCAAGACATCCGAACCAAAGTTTTGACGTGCTCCGTTTTGCATTCCGCGCCCGGCACCGAGCAAGAGTATCAGCATTAAAATTCCCCAAAACACCCCAAAGGCGGTAAGTGCTGTGCGCAGTTTGTTTTGCCTGAGGGTAAAAAGAATTTCCTGGAAGCTGTCCATGAATTACTCCAGGGTTTTCTCTTCTTGGGTGTAGGCATCGCTAATGCCTTCATCGCGGCGCACTTCTTGCCGGGCGTATTCTCCCGCGACAACCAGCCCATCTTTCAATACAATTTGGCGTTCAGTCTGATCGGCAATATCTTTTTCGTGGGTAACGATGATGATAGTGTTGCCGAGTTTATGCACTTCTTTAAATAGCGCCATAATCTCCTGGGTGGTTTGGCTGTCCAGTGCGCCGGTGGGCTCGTCAGCCAGAATCACCTTGGGTTTGGTTACCAGCGCACGCGCGATGGCAACCCGCTGTTTTTGGCCACCCGATAATTCATTGGGCATATGTTGGGCGCGGGGGCTCAAACCCACCGTTTCCAGATATTCCTCAGCGCGTTTGTTGCGTTCTTTGCGCCCTATACCTTGATAGTAAAGCGGCAGGGCTACGTTTTCGGTGGCATTTTTAAAGGGCAAGAGGTTGAACGACTGGAACACGAAACCGAGCAGTTGGTTGCGCAACCTGGCGGCAGTTTTTTCCGAGAGTTTTTTAATCTCGGTGTTCGCCAATATATAATCGCCCTCGTCGTGGTTATCCAAAATCCCGAGAATATTCAGCAGCGTGGATTTACCTGAACCCGAGGAGCCCATAATGGAAATCAGCTCGCCTTCGTGGATATGCAGGTCAACCCCGTTGAGCACATGAAGACGCTCATCACCTGAGTAATAGTACTTGTGGATGTTGTGTAACCTGATCATGGAGATTCCTTTGGTGTAGGGCTATAAGTAGCCGATCCTGGCCTATTAACTGGTCCGGCGCCACACGTGCCGCCATTGGTTCCACGCTCTTGCGCTCCCCCGGCAGCATCAAGCATTTGACATACCAGAGCGCCGGCTACTCACGGTCCGCGTGCAACAAGGTGCTCACAATCCCATCGCAGTAGCGTTTAAAGCGTTGCTCCAGACTCAGACCTTTTTTATAATCATAAAATATTTTAATTATTCCCCATAATTTATTGTTTTTAATACAATAATACTAACTGACCTCACCATAACGTATCACCTGCTGGCACTGTTCACCCAGGTTATCGATACCCAAACGCATAACGTCGCCCGGCTGCAGGAATTTAGGCGGATTCATACCCAGACCCACACCCGGCGGTGTACCCGTACTGATAATATCTCCCGGTTGCAGACTCATGAACTGGCTGATGTAATGCACCAAAAACGGCACTTTGTACACCATGGTGCGCGTACTACCGTCCTGCACTCTCTCCCCGTTCAACTCCAGCCAAATACCAGCGCTGTCTACGTCTCCCGCATCCTCCGGTGTCACCAGATAAGGGCCAATGGGGCCAAAGGTATTGCAGCCCTTGCCTTTCACCCACTGCCCTTGACGTTCCAGTTGATATTCCCGCTCGGACAAATCATTAACTACGCAGAAACCCGCCACATAATCCATGGCATCGGCTTCAGACACGTACAGGGCTTCGCGGCCAATCACCACGCCCAACTCCACTTCCCAGTCACTTTTTTTCGAGTCTGGCGGTAGCTGTACCACATCATTAGGGCCGGTGATTGCCGACGTCGCCTTCATAAACAGCACCGGTTCTGACGGCACTTCCATACCGGATTCGCGCGCGTGATCCGCATAGTTGAGTCCGACACAGATAAATTTTCCAACCTTGGCAACAGGAGCCCCCAGGCGCTGGTTGCCATCAACCAGCGGCAGGCTAGCGGGGTTCAGCGCCTGCAATGTTGCGAACATTTCGCTATCCAGAAAATCCCTGTCGATATCTTTGATGTGAGCGGACAAATCGCGAATATTTCCATCCGCATCCAACAAACCGGGCTTCTCTCGACCTGGTTTGCCAAACCGCAATAATTTCATAATGACAACCTCATTTATCGTTAATCTAAAAGCAATAGGTATAAACGTTTGGGGCCATGCGCCCCTATGACTATTTTTTGTTCAATATCGCCTGTGCGCGATGGCCCCGTTATCAGGTGTACAGAGCGTGGCAGCCCGCCACGGCAGCATTGACAAAACACTGTCCCGGCGCGCCTTGCTCACCGAGATAGCGCGCGACCGCCGCAGGAATATCGGCATCAGATCCCAGCGGTTCGAACGAGGCCCCACTGGCAACCACATGCTGCTCATACGCTGCATACAGTGCGGAGGACTTTTCCAACCCGATCAGGGCCGGTGTCAACACCGCGCCGATGGAGCCGGGATAAACCCAGCCGTAGGCATGCCCGCCGACACAAGCATATACCGGACAGCAATTCATACAGGCGCCGCAGCGTATGCAGTTCAACAGGTCCGGCTTTTCTGTACCCAGCAAATCACTGCGCCCACCATCCAACAGCACCACATGAAAGGCCTCGGGACCATACAGATCGCCATCCTGCCTGGGGCTGCAGGACAGGGTAACGTAGGCCGTTGCATCCTGCCCGGTGGCGGAGCGACCCAGTAACCGTAAAAAGGTGGAAAGATCATCCAGCGTGGGAATAACCCGTTCGATGGTAGTCACCACCACATGCACTTTGGGCAGGGTCTGGGTTAAATCGCCGTTTCCTTCATTGGTGACAATGACCGTCGAGCCCGTTTCCGCAATCAGATAATTAGCGCCGGTAATTTCCACATCTGCCTCACTGAAACGGCGGCGCAACACCCGCCGCGCTTCTTCAACCAGGCTCTCAGGGGTAATCAATTCCTGCTCGGGATCAAAGTGTGTATGACGGTCAACAAACGTTTGCCGCACATCATCCTGCTGTAAATGCACGGCCGGCACCACGATATGACTGGGCGATTCCTGCCGCAATTGCAGTATGTATTCGCCCAAATCCGTTTCTACCGGCGTCATTCCCTGCGCTTTGAGGAATTCATTCTGCCCCAGTTCTTCGGTCACCATGGACTTGCCCTTGGTGACGGTTTTTGCATCCGCAGCGCGGCAGATACTCAGTATTGCTGCACGGGCCTCCTGCGTCGACCCTGCCCAGTGAACCTGACCGCCCTGCGCCAAAACCTTCTGCTCGAACCGCATAAGATAACCGTGCAAGTTCGCCATGACCTGGCGCTTGGGCACAACAACCTCGCAACCGACCTCCTGTAACAGTTTAACCGCCGCGAAGGCCACGCTCGGCCGCAGAATGTCTGCCAGGCAGGTTACGTAAAGCGCGACGCTTTTTGGCGTTTGCAGACTAGGCATTGCGAGGCGTTACCGTTAAATGGCCATAGACGGCAATGACGATAAAACACAGCAGTGGCAGGGTAAACGAAGCCTGTATCGCACCGAGCAGATCCAGCGACCAGTGATCAATTACCAACGCTTGTAGCATTGGCAGGATCGTACCCCCGACAATCGCCATAATCAGCCCCGCCGCCGCCAGTTTTGCGTCGTCACCCACCAGGCCTTTCAAGGCGATGCCGTAAATGGTAGGGAACATCAACGACATACAGGCAGAGATACCCACCAGGCAGTAAAGCCCTGGCAGACCACCCAGCAGAACCACACCAAGACTGAGGGTGATGCCACCCAGGGCCAGCATCATTAACAGCCGACCCGGACAGATAAACTTCAACAGGAAAGTACACACAAACCGGCTCAGGCAAAACATGACCATAGCAGCAATGTTGTACTGCTGTGACAAAACCTGGGCATCCTTCTCAGACGTCCCCTGGCCCATAAACACCTCTGTGCCGTAATGGATGATAAATGTCCAGCACATGATTTGCGCGCCCACATAGAACATTTGGGCCACCACACCGCCAACATAGGTTCTCGACCGGATAAGCCGACGAAAGATAGCACCAATACTGTCATCCACGATGGGAGATGATTTGTTGTCGGGCATCTTCATTCTGACAATCAGAATAAACAGCAACCCGATCACAATACCGATCATGACATAGGGCTGACTGACAATATCCAGATCTGCGGCTTTCAATACTTCAAACTCGTCTAACGGCAGCAACGCTCTGGCGCCCTTACCTCGTTCATCCAGTTTTGCCAAAATAAATTGTGATGCGATATACATACCGATAAGAGAGCCAATGGGATTGAAGGCCTGTGCCAGATTCAAACGACGGGTGGCGGTTTCTTCCGGCCCCATCGACAAAATATAGGGATTCGCAGTGGTCTCAAGAAACGACAAACCACAGGTAATCACAAAATAAGCCAGCAGGAAGGGGTAAAACTCACCAATTGCACTGGCCGGCACAAACAGCAAGCCACCTATAGCATAAAGGGCTAGGCCGGTCAGCATGCCCGCTTTGTAGGAATAGCGACGAATAAACAAGGCGGCGGGGATTGCCATAACACCGTAGCCACCATAGAAGGCTACTTGTACCCAGGTTGCTTCCGCGGCACCGGTCAGGAAAATTTTCTGAAACGCCGCCACCATGGGGTTGGTAATATCATTGGCAAACCCCCAAAGTGCAAAACAACACGTTATTAAGGCGAATGGTACCAGCAAAGATGCCGGTACCACCTCCGCAGACTTGGAGGCCTCTGGCTTGTTCATTTCGTCAGGTGTTTCGGCCGGCTCAACTGTACTCATCGCAGTACCCCTCATTATTGGTTTAAATTAGGCCCTAGCCTGGACAGATAACTGAAACACACGCAGCAGAACGCTTGCTCAACTGTTCAATGTTATAAACCCACCGTCGATAGGAATATTCGTACCGGTAATAAACGCCGCCTGATCGGTGCATAAATAGGCCACCAGGCTGGCAACCTCTTCTGCCCGCCCCATGCGGCCCAGGGGTTGGCTTTGTGATAGCTTCACGAACATTTCGTCCCGGGTATCGGGATAGTTCTGCGCCAGAAAATTATCCACAAAAGGCGTATGCACCCGCGCCGGCGATATGCAGTTACAGCGGATGCCGTCGTGAATATAGTCTTTGGCCACCGAATAGGTCATCGTCAATACCGCCCCTTTGGTCATCGAATAGGCAAATCGATCAGCGACCGCGACAGACGCTGCCACAGAAGCCATATTAATGATGACCCCGCTTTGCCACGTCTTCATACCCTCAATGACAGCCCGCATGGTGTTGTACACACCCTTGACGTTGACCCGATAAAGCCGGTCGAGATCCACTTCACTGGTTTTTTCCAGATTGCCCACGTGCGCAATGCCCGCGTTATTGATCAGCACATCAATAACATCTGTGGCTTGAATCGCCGCAAATACCTCATCGACCTGAGCCTGGTCAGACACATCGCACTGGAAGACACTCGCCTTGCCGCCAGCCGCTGAAATTTTTTCCAATGTTGCAGTGGCGGCATCGAGGTTCATATCCACTACCACAATCTTCGCACCCTGGCTGGCCAGTTTCAGGCTGATGCTTTCGCCTATGCCACTGCCACCACCGGTAACCAGTGCGGTTTTGCCTTTAAGTTGCTGAGTCATAAAAAAATCCACGGGTAACTGTAAAATTCAATGATCCGTCCGGCCCGGCAATGGCGCTTCCGGATGCAGTAAGTCTGATTCTTTCAGTGCCACCCAGAAAGCCTCGGGGATATCTTCCTGCATTTGGCCCATCGCCTGTTCTACACGGGTCTCGGAATTCAAGCCGGGAATCACACTGCATACAGCCGGGTGCGCCAGTGGAAACCGGAGCGCTGCCGACGCCAGGGAAACCCCATATTCATCGCACAAGGCTTCGATGCGCTGCACACGCTGAATAACGGCGTTGCTTGCGGGCTGGTAATTGTAGTGAGGAACAACCCCTTCACATCGCACACCGGTGGCCAAAATGCCAGAGTTATACGGCCCACCCAACACAATGGAGACGTTTTGCCTGACGCAACGCGGAAAAAACGCATTAAGGGCGTCCTGCTCCAGCAGCGTGTAACGCCCCGCCAATAAAAAGCAATCGAAATCGCCATGATCCATGGCTTGTTCGCATACCTGGTATTCGTTAACCCCCAGACCAATAGCCTGTACCAGCCCCTGTGAACGCAACTCATCCATCGCTTTGTAGCCCCCCTCCATTGCTATGCGAAACAGGCGGTCGTGATCGTCACCGTGGGTTACCCGCCCGATATCATGCATATACAAAATATCAATCCGGGGCAGCCCCAAACGCTGAATACTGTGCTCGTAAGACCGCATAACGCCGTCGTAGGAGTAGTCGTAAACAGGTGCAAAGGGCATGGGGGAGCAGAAACCATACTTGTCTTCGGCACGGCCACAGGGTTGGAGCAGACGCCCCACTTTGGTAGACAGTACGTATTGCTCTGCCGGCAGTAAGCGCAATGCATCACCCAGGCGGCGCTCACTCAAACCAAACCCGTAGTAAGGCGCCGTATCGAAATGGTTAATGCCGGCAACCAGAGCTCGCTCAACAGCACTCTTCGCCGCCACATCGGAAACCGGATGATAGAGATTACCCAGTGTGGCAGCCCCAAATCCCAATTCGCTGACCATTAAATCCGTATTGCCTAGCCGCCGTACTTGCCCAATCATTCTATTCACGCTCATTTAATCTAAAGCCAACCCGCATTAACGCGGCAGGCATGCTGGCCCAATGGGCTCGAAATGCTTGTAGGTCAAGACAAATTCCTGATGCCCAAGCGCCTCGGAGCGGCTTTGCTCGCCAGCCGCTACCCGGCATACCAGCTGGTAAATTTCTTCGCCTATGTCGTCCACGCTGGCTCTGCCCTCTACTATTTTTCCGGCATTTACGTCCATATCTTCATGCATGCGCCGATAGGTTTCCGGGTTGGCGCATACCTTGATAACCGGGGATATGGCTGAGCCAACGACTGAGCCTCGCCCAGTGGTGAAAAGCACCAGATGAGAACCCGAGGCAATCAACTCCACGATTTCCGCATTGTCTACTATATTGGGAAAGCCAAAGCGTGGCCCGCCGTCGGACACAACGTCCATAAGATAAAGTCCGGCACCGGGTGTCAGGTCGCCCGGTTTGATCAGGCCGTGAATACGCGACGCGCCGGATTTAGCGTAAGCACCCAGTGATTTTTCTTCTTGCGTGGTAAGACCGCCCTCGGCATTACCAGGCGCAAAGCTGCCGTAACCCATGGCACGGTAGTAATCTTCCGCCTTGTTCACGGCACGAAGAATTTCCTGACCCAGCGCAGGCGTTACGGCGCGCTCGGCCACAATATGTTCGCAACCAATCAGCTCCCCGGTTTCTTCAAAAATGCAGGCTGCACCCTGTTCAATCAAGCGGTCGAAGCACCGGCCGACCGCCGGATTGGCACTTATGCCACTGGTTCCATCGGAGCCCCCGCAAATGGTGCCTACCACCAGATCCTCAACACCCATGTCCACAAGGGGCACATCATGCAGGGCCTGCGTCAATTCACGCACCGCGGCGATTCCCGCCGCTAAGGTAGAGGATGTTCCACCGCATTCCTGTATCACCAAGGTCTGTATTGGACGGCCGCTGCTGCTTACCGTAGCAGCGAGCTGTTCCCGATTAAAACCCTCGCAACCTAGGGAGACAATCAACACCCCACCCGCATTGGGATGGGTACACAACTGCTCCATGATTTTCAGTGCGTAGTCATTGGGATAGCAGCCGGGAAAACCAATCAGCTGTACAACCCGGGAATTATTGTGTGCAACAATCGCACGTGCCACGTGGTGGGCACACTCCACCAGATACACCACCAGAATCTGATTGCGAATACCTTTCCGCCCGTCGGCACGCAGATAGCCTTTCACGATATTGCTCCTCGTCCCTGACGGGAGTGACTGGGGATGTAGTCACTCTTCATGTTATGCAAATGAACGTGCTCGGCGACTTTTATGTCAGTAGTGGCAGAACCAATGGGAGCCCCATATTTAACGATACGTTCCCCCACAGCTATATCCCGCCGGGCCAACTTGTGGCCTACTGGAATATCCCGCGAAAGAATGGCAACGCCCCCTTCCAGTTGCACCCGCTCCCCGGCGGTAACATGCGCACAGCACACCAGAATATTGTCTTCATCACTCAGCAGGACAAAGCGCTTATCAGTCGGCTCAGACGCCATAAAGTCACTCTTGTAAAATAATTCTCTATAATGTATTTTATTAATAAAATACAATCAAATCCAGTAATTTTCCCCTCAAGGAAACGCTTGCCCAAACGTGCGGCGCTTACCCGGCCCTGCCGACCTGAGTGGCGCAATCCAGCAGCGTTCGCTCAGCGGTATCCAGGTGCGCCTCCAGCGCCGCGACAGCAGCTGCCGCATCCCCGGCCAACAAGGCAATCAATAACTCAATATGCTCGGTCAGCGCCACGCGCAAGCGCTCCTTTTGCCCCGACTTATCCCATTGGTAGTGGTAATGGCACACGAAAGACACCACTTCAAAAAACTGGCTGATAAATCGGTTTTGAGTACCGGACAACAACGCCCGGTGCAAACGCACATCCAACGCCGACACTTCACCATGACGGTGCTCGAAGTCCTGTAGAACCGCCCGGTGCAGTGCCAGCAGGTCACTCAATTCCGACCACACCGGGTGCTCGCCCTCCAATTCCAACAATTTTACAAGGGCTCGCATTTCCAGCACTTTGCGAAACTCGATCAGCTCTGCGGCAAAACAGTGGTCAAACCTCACCATCTGCCACTGGGAGCGAGGCTTCTTTTCGATCAGCCCGAAGCGGGAAAAACGTGCGAGAAACTCCCTGACAGTGACCGTGTTACAACCAGACTGTTTGGCTAGCTCCAACTCCGAAAAACGACTGCCAGGCAACAGCCGACCACTGTGGATAAGGGAAAGAAAATACTTCTCTATCGTCGCCTCCCGGGAGGCCGGCTCATCCCCCAACTGACAGTAGTCCGCCTTCTTTGGCTTGCGCAGAATACGCTTACCCGTGGTGTCATCCGCTATCAGCCCCCGCTCCACCAGATGTGCCAATGCAGCTCTTATGGTAGTTCTGCTGACACCCATTTCCTCTGCCAGAGACAACACGCTGGGCATATAAGACTGAGCCCCGGCCGAATTGGCCACAACCCAATCCAGCAGTTGATTGCAGGTTTTTTGCACCAGATAACTTTTATTTGGCACTCTTGCTCTACCCCCACTCACACGATTGATGTATTATATAAATTATATACAAGCTATCTGCCTATTGAAACGGCGCACAGCCAGCCCAGTGCAGGTGCGCTGACTTCTTCACACTTGGTCACTAGCCGCCTTTATTCGGCCGTGCCTTTTCCAGCCGCACCATTCCTACATAGCACTGTGCTGAAGTTAACCGGGAAAGCCTTTACGCACATATTTCAACCTATAATGCAGAACCAAAACAGGCCTAATAACAGCGATATTGCGAGTGCTAAACGGAGTCATGGAGATGTTAAAAAAAATTATAACGACCCTATTGATATTATCTGTTAGCTGGGCCGCTCAAGCCGATGAGGTTAACGTAAAAAAGCTCAGCAAGCGCGACTGGATCATGCTGGAAAGCAAAAACTTTCTGGTGTTTTCCGATGCGAAAGAGAAAACTGCTATTGCCATGCTCGAGGAGCTTGAGCATTTCAACTACTTCATGGCAATACTTATGGGATATGAGCCCGTTGAGCTAGACCGAAAAATCCCTTTTGTGTTGGCTCGAAACGCCTCCACCTACCGAGCCATGGGTATCCAGGAGGAGTATGCAGGGCTGTTTTCTCCGGCAGGGGGTGGACATGTCTATGCGCGGGCTGACAAATTTCGAGCCTCCAATGCCGGCGGCGGTAGCTGGGGGCGCTCCGTTGTGCTGCACGAGTTAACGCATTTCCTGATGAACAGTTCTTCCCTGGGCCTGGCAAACCCACCCTGGTTCAACGAAGGCATTGCAGAGTATTTCGGTACGTTTATACAGAAGCGGGACCAAATCGTTCTTGGTGATATGCGAATACTCAGGAACCGTTTTTACTCGTTGCTAATAAATAACCTCTCAGGATTTAAAAATGTGGATTCAGAGTCGCTCTTCAAAACACCGCAGAGTAAATTGGGTGTAGGTCAGGATCAGACAAATAAACAGAGAGAGTTTGTTGATACATTTTACGCCCGTTCCGTCGCTGTCGTTCACTACCTGAATGCAGACCCGGAGCGTCGAAAAAAGATGTATCAGTTCCTGTACGCTATAAACAAAGGATATACGGTGGATGATTCTTTCCAGGCCATATTTAATATGAGTTACGAAGCCTTTGACCAACAGGTGATGGATTATCTTGACGGTAGGTACGTCATGGCACGCACCTTTCCGCTTGGTGAAGGTGGTGTAGAATTTCCAGCGGTGGTGCATAAACGGATTGAGATCAACAAAATGGATGCCATGCACTTTCTGTATGCAAAGCTCTCCCTATTGGCCAATGGCATGTTGAAGTCAAACGACGTGGAAAAAATGAATACCGATTTTGAAAAATTATATCCCGGTTTTTTCACAAACTAGCCCCTACCTATACAAGGCGACAAGAAAAGCCTACGTGATAGAGGGTTCTGAGTCCGCGTAATAATCAGTCGCGGGCTCAAATCAATACCCCTCTCTCATATACCTTTAGCGGGCTATTAACCTCACCCGCGGGCAAACAGTGCACCAATTTCTAATTACCGTTTCAAAACCATCGTCTCTACCGGCCCATGATCTGTAATGGGATAAGCGGCGGCCCAACCATTGGATTGACCCAATCGAAATGGAGATCCAGGCTCCCGCCGTAGTGATGCATATAATAGCCATAGTAGCGAAATAAAACGCTTTTAAAACAAAGTGAACATGATCCAGCACATTAAGCCGAATCGGTTCGATAAGTGGTATTGCCTCTCCGAAATCTGAGACGCCAAAGAGCCTCGTCTGATATATCCATAAAAACCCCGCCCAAACAGAAACTGTGGATCTGGTTTCTCTGGCTCATTCGCCGTCATTTGGGGCAGCTTTGGCCTGTTACAGCTGTACCGGATTAACGAAATTTCCAGTCATGTTGGCATGACCGATTTTGACGAACATTGGGCCAGCGCGTAGGGCTACTACTGGGCCTCCTGGCAAGTGCATCCATTGTCAGCGTGACCGGCGTTGGTATTGATATGGTCATTTACGCAGCCCTGGTATTGTTGTGCCGGGCAGATTTAAAAATTGCGATTCCAACCTCCGTAGTGATCATGGCTTATAACTCTGTTCTCGGTGTTGTTGTCAAAAGCCTGAGCCACAGCTGGCAGCCGGGTGTTTACGAGAACTGGCTGGCGGCGGCGCCGGTGGTCGCACTGAATGCACATCTAGGTGTGTTTATTGTCGAATATATCGGCCGTAAACCCACACTGCTGGTGGTAGCCACCCTGTGTATAGGCCAGTTTATCTGGACCTGTCACGCCGAACGCACCAGCCTCGGTGTAGCAGGTGTTCTTATCGCGCTCACAGCCTTGCTGTTAGTGTTACTGGTCTTTGAATGGCTGCGTCGCCTCGGCATCAGACTGGTGGGCAAAAATAGGCAGCGCATCGCACTGGAGCAAAAACATCACAAAGAGCACCCGCCCATCGAAGCCGAAGCACTACCTTGACGTAACGCCGCGTGCAATAGCGATCACCAACCCATTTTTTGCCTTACGAAATCAGCGAGCCTGTTACCATTGTCGACATGTTGGGCCACACGGGGATGCTGACCGTAGCCGGTAAAATCGAAGAAAAGCGTGTCCAACTTCTCATCGCCAAATTCGGTACGCATGCGCTCCACTGCCGTACGGATATAGTTGGGCCATTTTTCGTTGGCATTAGCGTCCATACTACCCAAAGCGCAGATAATTTGTGCGTCTGGGTATTGCTTTCGAATAGAGCGCACAAAGTCCACATAAGCCTGCATACGCTGTTCGTCAGAGGGAGTCTGTTGCAGACGCTCCTTCTGGTCGACCAGCCAGCTGTCATTCTGGAACAGGTTGATCACTACCAGATCCGGAGTCCAGCGAGAGAAATCCCACTCGGTATCATTGTCGCCATCCGCGATTAGTTGGTTGTAGTATTGAGGCATGATAAAGGGAAACCAGCTCACCATGATTCCAATACCGCTCTTGCAAACCGTGTGCAGCTCCGCATTCAGCTGGCGCGCGGCTACCGAGCCGTAGGCCCAATAGCTGTTTTTCTCCGAAGCCCGGTCGTCGACGCCGTTGTCCGCACCCTCATTGCCCATACCACAGGTGATGGAATCACCGTAGATCTCCATGCGGTGTTTTGGGCGCGCTGGCCGCGGCAATAACCTGGCACCGTCGTCCAGCAACAGCCCCTTGAAAACGGTGACCCCCTCGTCACCCTCGGTGCGCTTGTATAATTCCAGGGAGTGTTTGCCGGGAGCCAGCGCGCGGGATATTTCGTAACTATGTTCGCCCTGTTTAGCCTCCAGCACGAAGGGATGCAACGTGTTGCCATCCAGAATCACGTTGTAGTAATTGAGGCCTTTTTTATCGTCTAATACCAGGCTCAGGCTGGTACCGGTGAAATTAACTTTTATGCTGGACCCCGACCAGGACAGCTGTGGGGCCTTTTTATCGCTGAAGTCTATACGGCCGGTATAAAGCAATTCGGGAGCATCTGCGGCTATCCTGATGGAGGCCACAAGTTGACCGGGCACAGACGCCAGCCACAGACAGATCAGGTGGGAAATAATCTTCTTCATAATAAATACTCTTCCAATAGTCATCGGTTTATAGAGGTCTACCCCCCAACTTTTACGTTAAGGAAACTCTGATAAATTCGTAAAAATTTGCGCTAATGGCACCAACTGATTGGAACAACGGGATAGTACCTCATGCGGCAACAGTCCCTGACAGATGGTTTTGAAACACACCGCAAGAAAACTCGTAAAAAGCAGTTCTTGGCGGAAATTGAAGCTCTCATCCCTTGGGAGGGATTAGTCAGCGCCTTTGAGCCTTTTTATCCGAAGCCCAAAGGAACCGCTCGTCGTCCTATTGCAGGCGCAGTGCGCCTAAAAATTAGAGATTGAGCTGCACAATGGCAGTCCAATCGGGAAATAGCCTTCTTATAAGGCAATAAACCCTACTTTATGTAGCGATTAACACAATTTGAGCCTCGGATTGCGTCGAAGCGATCTATTAATCAGAGGCTCCCTAAATAATTCTACGCCATTAAGCACTGCCCTTTAACGTTCCCCCAGCTAAAGGACTGAGCCCACTAACGCGCAGAAGCAGGCTTAAGCCCGCCCCCTTACCTTGAGGTGCTCGTCGCTTTTGACACATGCACCTCTTTTGCCACATAGGCTTTCATCTCTTCCTTCATTTCACGTCGCAATAGCAACATGCCAAAGAGGTTGGGGAGCGTCATCAACACAATGGTGACCGCCGACAGGTTCCACACCAGGCGGGTATCCATAAACGAAGCCACAAAAAAACCGATACAGTAAACGACCCTGTAGGGCAATACCGCCTTAAAGCCAAACAGGTAAATCATGGCGCGATCGCCGTAGTAGGACCAGGCAATTGCCGTTGAAAACGCAAACAACACCAGCCCGATTGTGACAATATACTGGCCGTATTCCCCAAACAGACTGTAAGTAAAGGCCTCGGTGGTGAGCGCCGCCGAGTGCAGCAGCGAGCGTCCCTGTATTTCCAGCGCAGCCTCGCCATTGGCCGGTTTGCCATCCATTACCGCCAGGGTGCCGGTAAAGGGACTGCCTTCCAGGCTGTAACGAACATCTTCAGCCACAGAGCGGGCGTGCAGCATGTTAAATCCGTCCGACACCGCCTTGCCGTCCACAATCTGGATTTCCCCCGAATAGGTTGTCACCGACTGGGCATTACCATTGACCAGATAGTCAAACAGCGCCTCGCGATCGGCCTCCACTTTATCCGAGTACTGGCCGCCCAGATAGACCATGTCCGCGCGCTGAAAGAGATTGTCGTGTTTCTCGATCCAGGCCCCCGACGACAGGATGACCAAACCGGTAACGGTACAAATCACAATGGTGTCGAGAAACGGCTCGAGTATGGACACCATCCCTTCGGATACCGGCTCATCGGTGCGGCCGAGGCATGGGCGATGGGCGCGAACCCTGCCCCGCTTCGTTGGAAAACAGGCCGCGATTGACACCTCGGTTGAAGGCGTAGGCAAAACTGGCCCCCAGAAATCCGCCGGCGGCGGAGCTGCCGGTGAAAACGTCGCCAAAAATGGCGGCAAAGGATGGCCCGATATGATCCAGGTTCACCGCAATCACCCCCAGGGCGCCAACCAAATAGAACACCGCCATGGAGGGCACTATCGCCTCGGCAATGAGTGCGATCCGATGAATACCGCCGACAATCACGGCAAACAGTAGCAGCGCCAATACCCCGCCGGTGAGCATATGGGGAATATTGAAACTGGCATACACACTCTGGGCGATATTGTTGATCTGCGGCAGGTTTCCCGTACCGAATGAGCTGATCACCGAGGCCACGGCGAAAAATACCGCCAGCCACTTCATATTCAGGCGCCGCTCCATGTAGTACATGGGACCGCCCGCCATGGTGCCGTTGGCGGCCTTTACCCGGTACTTGTGGGACAAGGTCACTTCCACAAACTTGGAAGCCATACCCACAAACGCCGTCATCCACATCCAGAAGAGCGCGGCGGGGCCGCCGAGAAATATCGCCAACCCCACCCCACCGATATTACCGGTGCCGACGGTCCCGGACAGAGCTGTGGTCAGCGCCTGGAAGTGTGAAGTGTCACCGGGAGCCCCTTTTTTAGCATGCTTGCCCGACACCACCGACCAGGCGTGGCCGAAGTAACGCAACTGTGGAAATCCCAGATAGAGGGTGAAAAATAGGCCAATCCCCAACAGCAGGTAGGGAAAATAGGCGGCGGAGCCGAGATAGGCGTCGATGCCCAGCAGGAATTGATTAATGGTATCCAAGTGGCGATTCCCCAACGATTATGATTTGTTCGACAGCGGGTTCCGACCACTTCACCTGACCGGAGCCAGATTGTACTGGGGTGGATTGGTAAATTCGACTGTCGGTTAGCACACCCATCTTGCCGTCAGAGGCGATAGCCCCAGGCAAAAGCCTATAGTGCCATGGGAGATAGCATCATGGGGGGATAGCATCATGAGGGGGATAGCATCATGGGGGGGATAGCATCATGGGGGGGATAGCATCATGGGGGGGATAGCATCATGGGGGGGATAGCATCATGGGGGGGATAGCACCATAGGGGATAGCACCATAGGGGATAGCACCATAGGGGATAGCACCATAGGGGATAGCACCATAGGGAATAGCACCATAGGGAATAGCACCATAGGGAATAGCACCATAGGGGATAGCACCATAGGGGATAGCACCATAGGGAATAGTGCCACAGGGACGCCCCGGGTGTTCAGCCCGGGCGAATAGCCGCTATAATCGCCGGCAAGAAACTCTTGCCGGGCGGAGATGTGATTATCGCCCCAGGCGACGAGGCGATCAGCTGTAGTCCGGACGGACTGGCGCGCATACGTCGCCACCACCAGGGATTAAAGGCGGGCCAGACCATGAAAATCACAGTTTACCGGGACGGCAGGGTCGTCCACCTCAGCACCTCAATGCCGGTAGCGACTCAACCCTGATCCCATGGCCGCGCACCTGACCCTCTGCCACGACTGCGACCTGGTGGTCGAACTGCCCGCGGTCGGCGCCGAATACCTGACCCGCTGTCCCCGCTGCCGCGCGGCACTGCCGCATGACGAACACCAGGGACTGCAAACTCCCATGGCCCTGAGCCTGGCGGGTTTGATATTAGTGATTCCCGCCAACACACTGCCCATTATGACCCTCAGTATTCTTGGAAAATCCAACGCCAACACCATGATCAATGGCGCCTGGCAGTTGTTCGAAAGCGGCTATTGGTGGATGTCGTTTCTGGTATTTGCCTGCAGTGTATTGGTACCCGTGCTGATGCTAAGCCTGCGCTTCAGTGTCTGCCTGGCCATCGCCGTGAAAGCCCCCCTGGCGCTGGTGGCTCCCCTGCTGAAAACTTATCAGCGCCTGACGCACTGGGCCATGCTGGACGTTTACATGCTCGGTATTTTAGTGGCGTTTATCAAAATGATGGATCTCGGCGATCTGGTCACCGGGCTCGGGCTTTACAGCTTTATCGCACTACTGTTGTTGTCCAGCTGGTCGACCGCCGTTTTCAATGCCAAGGCGCTCTGGCGTGAATTGAACGGGATCAATCCCGAGGAGCGCGCTGACACATGCTAAGACGGGGAATCGACTGCGGCCTGGCCCTCTGCCACCTGTGTTACCAGGTCAATCGCTGGCCGACGAGAACGGCGGGCACGCCCTATTGCAGCCGCTGTCACGCGCCCCTGTACCTGCGCGCCCCCCAGAGCCTGGCCCGCACCTGGGCTCTGGTCATTACCTCCGCGATACTGTTGATTCCCGCCAATGTCTACCCGGTGATGACGGTGATCTACTTCGGTTCCGGGCAGCCGGACACCATTATGTCGGGCGTTATCCACCTGATGGAAGCGGGCATGTACCCCATCGCCCTGCTGGTGTTTGCGGCCAGTATCGCGGTGCCGGTGATGAAACTGCTGGGCATTGCCTGGCTGTTACTGGTTGTGCAACTGCGTTTGCAACTGAGCCCGTTCCAGTGCACCGTGATGTATCGCTATATTGAATTGATCGGCCGCTGGTCCATGCTGGATCTATTTATGATTTCTATTCTGGTCACCCTGGTCGACCTCGGCAAAATCGCAACCGTCACCGCCGGCACGGGCTCAACCGCTTTCGCCGCGGTGGTGGTATTCACTATGCTCGCGGCCATGAGTTTTGACCCGCGCCTGATTTGGGACCTGCAACAAAACGATGACGGACAACGACAACAATAATACGCTCACAGAGGCAGCCCTTCCCGAGGCCCTGGTGGAAAAAAAACGGGGTATTCCCCTGGTGTGGTTACTGCCACTGATTGCGGCCTGTATCGGCGGCTGGCTGGTGTACAAAAATGTAACCGAAGGGGATATCGCCGTCACCCTGCATTTTTCCTCCGGCGACGGTCTCTCCCCGGGAAAAACCGAAATACGCTACCAGGGCATCGTGATCGGTAAAGTCGATACGCTGGCGCTGGAGAAGGATCTCAAAGGCGTGGTTGCCCAGGCCGCCATCGATCGGCGCGCCAAGCGTGCGCTCAACAGCGAAACCCTGTTCTGGTTGGTCAAACCCGAAGTCAGCTTTGGGGGTGTGCGCGGCCTGGACACCCTGCTTTCGGGCAATTATATCGCCGTCAAACCCGGTGACGGCACTCCCCAGCGGGACTTTATCGCTCTCAGCGAAGCGCCTCCCGTCGATGACGGCAGTGCCGGTCTGGCATTGATCCTGAACGCCGACTCCCTGGGTTCCTTACACGTTGGCTCACCCGTCCACTACCGGAAAATCAAAGTCGGCGCGGTGGTCAGCTACCAACTCACCCCCGACAACCAGGGCGTCTCCATCAAGATCCATGTCGATAGCGGCCACGCCCACCTGGTGCGGCAAAATACACGCTTTTGGAACAGTAGTGGATTGACTGTCAGCGGCAGCCTGCCCTATATCAAACTCAAAACCGATTCCCTCGCGTCACTGGTCGCGGGCGGCATCTCTTTTGATACCCCGCCTTTTGAGAACCCCGGCGAGGCCAGCCGGCAACTGGACAGTTTCAAACTCTACCAGGACTATGAGGACGCCCAGGCAGGCATTCGGGTTCGCATCCATCTCGACAGTGCCGAAGGCCTGACGGCCGAACACACACCGGTCAAATACAAAGGGATGACGGTGGCCACGGTGCGGCAGGTCAAGCCAAATACCGACTTTAGCGGCGTGATCGCCGAGGTGCTTTTCGATCCCAGTGCCGACGTTGCCCTCAACAGCTCCACACGATTCTGGCTTGTGGAACCCCGCGTCACCCTGTCGGAGATCTCCGGACTCAGCACGTTGATCAGTGGCACCTACCTGGAAATGGATTTTGGGGAAGGTGAACCGCAGCGGGAATTTACCGCCCTCGATACTCCGCCTACCCTGGACAACTCCAAACCCGGCCTGCACCTGAAGTTGAAAACCGATCGCCTCGGCAGCCTCAGTCGCGGCAGCGAAATCTATTTTCGCCAGATTCCCATCGGCTCGGTGCAGGGCTATGCCCTGACGCAAAACCGCGAGCATATCCTGCTCGACATCGTGATCGAACCGGAATACTCAAAGCTGATCACACCCCACACCCACTTCTATCACGCCAGCGGACTCAAGATCAGCGGCGGTCTCAACGGCCTGGAAGTGAAAACCGAATCCCTGATGTCACTGATGAAGGGCGGCATCGCCATCTACAACCCTGAGATGGCGCCTGAAATGGGTGTCGGCACCCATGTGGCCAATGGGCATCAGTTTGTGTTGCACCCGGACCTGGACAGTGCAGCCAACCGCGGCCCCACCCTGACCATCGAGTTTTCCAATGGCGAAGGGCTTAAAGTGGGCAGCCCCCTGAAATACCAGGGAATTGAAATCGGCGAAGTGGAAACCATTGCGCTCAACCCTGCCAACAACCGGGTCAAGGCAACCGTCACATTGTTACCCAGCGCCAGCCACCTGGCCCGGGAAACCAGCCGCTTCTGGATCACCCGCGCGGAACTCGGGCTCTCCAACAGTGCCAACCTGGGTACACTGATCAGCGGTGTCTATATCAGTGTCAGCCCCGGCAGTGGCCGCTCCCGCTACCACTTCCACGGCCTCGACAAGGCACCGACCAGTGGTCGCGAAACCGAAGGTTTACAGCTGGTTCTGCAGGCCAAACAGCTGGGTTCCATAAAGCCGGACGTCCCCGTCTACTACCGTGACGTACCGGTGGGCAAAGTCACCGGCTACGCCCTCGGCAGCACAGCCCAATTTGTGGATATCGATATCAGTATTGAAAATCGTTTTGCTCCACTGGTTACCAAAAATTCGCGATTCTGGAACACCAGCGGTATTGGTATCGACTTCAGTTTATTTAAAGGTGCCAAAATTCGCGCCGATTCGCTGGAATCAATTCTGGCTGGTGGTATCGCCTTTGCCACACCGGACGAGAGTGACGCCGCCACCACCGGCACCCGCTTTACGCTGTATGAGGAAGCGGACCCGCTGTGGTTGCAGTGGAACCCACAGATTGATTTACCATCGTCTGGCAAACCCTAAATACAGGGGTTGAGTAGTCCTACCGCCGAAGCAACCCGAATGCGTTGCAGTAACGGGGAGAGCTCGACTTGGCTGGGCGCCTTGATCGGATCGAACCGGTAAGGATAGAGTTATGTCTCGAAAATACACTTTTTTGTACACATGAATGCTACGAAAGAGTGGCTGTCCCTTAGCAGAGATGAAAGGAAAAAGTATTTTGACAACATTCAAACTGAAATCTTTGCGAAATACCCAAGCGTTTCGGTGCGACTCTACGATGTAGAGGCCTTTAGCAGCAAGTGCAGCGATATTGCAGTCTACGAGACTGAAAACATTCAAGACTATTATTTTTTGATCGACGCTTTGCGAGATAGTAAAATCTATACGGTGCCCTATTTTGAAATTGTGGATATTTTCCCAGCAATAGAAGATGGCTTCGTCGAATATGAATCGGCACTATCCAATAGTGCACAATAGCTGGAATAAAACAATGAAAGCGATACCACTATTTTTAACACTCCTCGTTTTGGCTGGTTGCTCGAACAGAGGAGTCTATGAGGGTGTTCAGGCCAGTAACCGAATCGAGTGCGCTAAACTCCCGCCGTCTCAATATGACGACTGCATGGCAAGCGCCAATAAACCATACGACGAATATGAGCGCGAGCGAAAAGAAGCTTTAGAAAAGTGGGTCTACGCGGATTAGTGTGGGTCATAAAGCATCCTTTTGGGTAGAGGCGGGAGGAAAGAGGCGATGATTTTGAGTTTTAAATACTCCTCATCACGGTAACCATAGGCGCGGCGTTGCAGTACACGAATCTTGTTATT
>JBNKHG010000045.1:0-52130 GCA_050290225.1 Cellvibrionaceae bacterium | reverse complement strand
TTTGGGTCCAGGGAGGGGTATACGGCGTGTTTCTGAAGGCACCCCAGCCACTCAGGCCGGATCGAAGCCTACCTATCACACATACGTCAATGTCACCTTAAAGGTGTACTAGATTGATACCGTGACACGGGGCGGTTGATCGCCCTCCAGATTGACCTCGCCGGCACAGACGACCACTTGCTCCGTGGCCACACCCTTTTGTAGCAACAGGCTTTTCAGGCCCTTGCCCCGCTCTTCCGCCAGCGCCTTGAGACCCTGTTTTTGCGGGCCGGTGACCGATGCCGGATCTTCCAGCAACTGGCCCTTGCCATAAACCACCGACCAGTCGCTGCCGTTGGCGATGGGGCAGAATGAAAGCGCCAGTTGCCGGCGTTCACCCAACAGATCCGCCAGCTTATCCAGGCGCTTGCGCACGGTGGCGTTGGGTTGGGTCTGGCCGGGAGTGTATATCAGGGGCTCAAAGCGCAACTTGGTCGCGGATTCGGCGAGCATGGAGGCCAGACTGACCATACCGAAGGGCGTGTAATAACTGATCACCGCCTCGGTCAGCGCCTTGCGCGCCACCACACCGACAATATGACCGAAGGACAGCTCCGGATCGTGGATATCGCCCTGTATCGGGAGCTTGAGACGGATGCTGTCATCCTTTTCACGCAGCAGATTCAAGGCCACGTCCAGGGGCAACAGTCCCGCTTCTGCCCGGCCTTGGCTGTCGCCTTCGACGGCCTCCGTTATCTGGCTATCTTTTGTGTCGCCGTTCACGCGCTCGATATCAAACTTGTGCAAACGGGAATCCACGACACTGTCCAACTGGTCGTCCACCACTTTGAGCTTCAGATCCTGGTTAAGCTGACCGCGGGTAATGCGATAGGCGATGGCCGCTTCGCTGTAGGCGGTCAACGGCGCCAGATCCAGCGCCTTGACCCGGCCTTCGAGTTCGAGGTTGAGTTTGGGAGCCAGGGGCGCTACCCCACCTGCCAGTTCAAGTTCACCGAAATCACCCAGTTTGGCCTTGAGTGACAGCGGGCTCAATGCCGCGGGTTTACCACTATCGAGATCGGTGAGTGAAAAGTCGAGGTCGCCGAGTCGCAGCTCGGCGACGGGTGATACACCTTCGTCAATCCAGGACAGGCGTGAGTTTTCACCAATTGTCAGGCGCTGGATCCGGATCACCGGGGCGGGCCCGGAGCGGGGAGCCGGCGCCGCCTGCGTATCGGCCGTTGTTTCCACCGGGGCGAAAGGCTGGGTCAAATCCTCGATCAGACGCAGGAGCGGGAAGCGCACTGTCTTGTCCCGGTGCAGGAGCAAGTTCAAACCCTCGAGACTCACCCGGGACAGCGACAGCTGTGACTCGCTCATGCTAAAAGCTTCCAACCGAAGCGTTCCCAGGGAGCCGTGGTAGCTGTGCTGCTGATGAGCGCGTTCTTCAGGTAAACGCTCGGCAAAACGCATGTCGTGAAAAGCCAGCTCGCCGAAAGTGAGTCCTTCCGAACCCCAGTCCAGCTGCCTGAGACTCATGCCCTCGAAACCAAAGCTCTGGCGCTCATGGGAGAGGTCATCGATATGGAACCGGGCCAGTTTCAGCCGCTGTGGCAACGTGGCCTCAGGGGCATCGGAAAACAGCGCACGGGCACCGCCCTCCAGTACAAAGGTGTCCAGACCCACGCACTGGTAGAAAGCCGTCGCCGTTTCCGACGCCGGCTGTTGCAGGCAGACCTGGATATCGCTAAGGGAAAACGCCTGTAATTCCAATTGCCAGGGCGAGGTGCTGGAAGCCGGAGCAGTCTGTTGCGATTCGACGTCGGTATTGTCATCAACTGCCAGGCGCGCGAGATCCAAACCCGCGACTTCCCAGCTATCGTGGCGGCGATAAAGGTCCAGGCGACCGCCTTGCACTTCCGCCTTTTCGATCACCAACTGCCGTTCCTGCAGAGGCCAGAGGGCGAGGTCCAGGGTCAAGGCCTCCAGGGCGAAACCGCGCCCCTGGGAATTTTGGCCTCGCAAGCCATGTACCACCACCCGACCAATGCCGGGAGACAATTCCAGATACTCAAACTCCGCCGTCAGCCCCTGTCGCTCGAGCCAGTTGATAACCAACTCACGCACCAGGAGCGGCGTCAGGCTATACAATAGCGCCAGCAATATCAGCGTCACTATCAGGCAGCGACCCACCCAGGTTCTGATGTAGAGAGTCATTGAGAATATCCCGCCCCTTTATTCTTATTCCCGGTCAATTCTGCCCCAGCGGGTATCGATGTGCCAGCAGCCCTTGAAGGCTGTGACTCGAAACGGCGGCAGCCAGCTGTTAATCCGATGATCGTTTATCCGTAAGCTGCAGTACCTTGTCACAAAGGCTGTGCAGAAAACCGACATCCTTGGCCCCCAGCCGGCCCGATTTTTCCATCGCCCAGCGGTAGAGGGTGGAATCGGGTTCATAAGACAGCATTGGCAACATCTGTTGCAGCTTGGCTTTCAACGCCCGCCACTGTGCGACATGATTATCGTCCATCGCCCTGTCGCGCTGTTTCAGGCCGAGCCGTAGCTGACTCAACTCGTAGGCGTAAAGCATCACCGCCTGCGACAGGTTCAGGGAGGGGTAGCTGGCCGCCAGGGGAATCCCCGACACAATGTCGCAGGTCTCCAGTTGTGCGCTACTGAGACCCGATTCCTCACACCCGAACACCAGGGCCACCCGATCCAGCGCACTAGCACCAGCCTCCACCTTATTGGCGATAAGCTCCCGCACTTGCACCGGCGTTAACAGGTCGCGCCAACGGTGGCGCGGTTTGGCGGAGGTGGCGATGGCCAGGTCGATATCCACCAGGGCGTCTTCCAGACAGTCAAAGCTCTCGGCGGCGGCGAGAATATCACTGGAGCCATGGGCCAGGATACGCGCCTGCTTGTGTCGGTGTTGTCGGGTATTGACCAGCCGCAACCGTTCAAAACCCATGGTTTTCAGGGCCCGGGCACTGGCGCCGATATTTTCCGGCACTGCCGGCTCTACCAGAATAAAAATCAGTTCCATAACGCTGCGTCGGCGAGCCTCGATCGGAATACTCAGGGGTTAAAAACTGTCGCCATTTTACCTTGCCGCCGGTGCGATGTCGGGCTATTTGTGGGCTCCGGCGTCGAACGGTAACAAACCCAAGGGGGGAGAATAGTCTCCCAACCATTGTCGATGCCACCAGGCCCCGGTGGCGGCCTTTTCCGCCGAGGTGCTGAATCGATACTGGTAGAGACCGGCACGCACATAGCGCGGCGGTGTCTCGGCGAAGGGGTTGTGGGCCAGTAAGGCGAGCACTCTCGGATCGTTGTCCAGCAAACGCAACAACAGGTTGTCGAACCAGGGTTCGGGCCTCGACTTGAGCGCGGCAAACCACAGTTGCCAGTCCAGACGCGGCTGATGGGGCGTGGCCAGCGTGGGTCTTTGCATCACAGAGTTCGGTTTATAGCGAAAACGGTAGGCCAGCCATTCCTTACCATTGTGAGACCCCTCGATCACAATCTCCCGACGATGGCGGGTGATCACTGCGAATACGCCATAGCCGTTGGCGACAAAAAACGGCTGTGTCAGCCTCACCAGGCTGAGCCAGGGTTCAGAGGGATAGCTCCTCCGCAGGGTCGCAACCGTATGGGTCATACTGGCACTCAGCAATACCGCTGTTAACGCACCGGGCAATATCCAATGGGGACGCTTGGGCGGATGATGGATATCGGCGCCGTGCATCAGTGGCACCCAGGCTTTAAAACGGCTGTCATCGAGCAACAGCAGGCACAACAGCAGGGTAAGCAGGTTAAAAAAGTTATAGCTGCCGGTCAGCAGAATCATTACCTGCAGCAGAGTGAAGCCAGCCGCGGCCGAGTAACGCAGATAACGTGGCATAAAGATCAGCAGTGGCAACCCCAGTTCGATCACAAAAAGCAACGCTGCCATCGCCTGCAGGGCGCCTTCCGGGAGATGGTGAAAATACCAGGCCAGCGGAGTCGGCAGAGGCTGTGTTTCAAAGTGAAAAGCCAATGCGGTCAAATCCTGCCAACTGCTATCACCGCTCAGAAGTTTGACGGCGCCGGACAACAACACAAATCGAAACAGTAACCAACGCCCCAGCCAGGTTCCCAGCCGCGGCCAGTAGCTCATAACGATAGCCAGCACCCCCACCTCGAGCAGCAGGATATCCCACTGGTAGCGGGTAAACATCTGCCCGGCGTGCACCAGCGACAGGTAGAACACATAGTTCAACCAGAGGCTGGTACGGGGAAACACGTTCACCAGCAACAGCACCGCACTGACAGCACCCGCCCAGGGCATCAGCGTCAGCCACAGGTCCGAGGATGACAACCAAAACAGATTGGGCGCCATAAAATAGCCGCGCCAGCCGTGCTCATGGGTTACGGCTTCCAGGTATGGCGCCAGAGGCGCTATACCACCGCTGCCCACCAATCCGAGTATCTGGACCCCGATAGATGCGAAGGCGATCAGGTAGATCAGCCCCAATCCCCGAAAAAACAGCCAGTGGGTGCGCTGGTATTGCAGCGGGCGCCAGTGCTCTCCCCAGCACAGGTGTGCAATGCGGTAACAGAGAGTACGGTGCGCCGCCACCCAGTGATAGGCCCGCTCGCTGAGCCAGGCAAACAGCGGCAGGCGTTGATAGAGCCAAAGCAACCCCGGTCGCCCACCAATGGCCAGCAGCCTGAATGTCGCCTCGGCTGCGCTGTATCGCTCACCCGACTCGAACAATTGGATGGCATCGCGAAAGGTTTGCAGATCGATATCGGGGAAGTCGGGCGCAGCCGTCTGGTAACACTGGTAATCCACCCGCCCGGCGGTCACCTCACGGGCGTAGCCCACCGCATAACGGCAAAACCGGCAGTCGCCATCATAAATCAGCAGTGGCTTACAACCCCCCCGCATCGGCATAACCTTCGACATCGAACGAAGAACCCCATCATCAATCCAGCGTCGGTTTACACGATTTGAATCGTGTAAACCGACGCTAAGTGTGAAGAAACGGGGAATTCCAGTGATTCCCCGCCAAAAGTCGGTGTATGATCCCTTGTCATAAGTCTACACCCACTGGATTTGAGCTGCCCCATGCGTAAAACCAAAATCATCTGCACCATCGGCCCCGCCACCGAATCACTGGAAATGCTGGAAAAACTTGCCATGGCGGGAATGAACGTGGCGCGACTGAATATGTCCCATGGCGATCACGAATCCCACGCCAAGGTGATCAAGGCGATCCAGACACTGAATAAAAAACTGAAGTACCCGGTGGCCATTCTGCTCGACACCCAGGGGCCTGAAATCCGCACCGGTGAGATGAACGACGACCTCAACCTGCAGGAAGGGGATGTCATTTCGGTCGTTGCCCGCGGTGCCGAGGATGTGGAAGAACATTCGGTGATGGTCAACTACGACGATCTGATCACCGATATGCAGGTAGGCGACAAACTCACCGTGGACAACGGCCTGATCAACCTGGAGATCCTGGAGAAGGAGGAGCGGGTGATGCAGTGCCGGGTGATCGACGGCGGTGTGCTCAAGAGCAAACGCCACGTCAATCTGCCGGGCATTCGCGTGAACCTGCCTGCCATCACCAATAAGGACAAACGCGATATCCTCTTCGCCATGGAACAGGACCTGGACTTTATCGCCCTGTCCTTTGTGCGCGAGGCTACCGACATTCACGAGCTGCGCACCCTGCTGGGGGACAAGGCCAACAAAATTAAAGTAATCGCCAAGATCGAGGACCACCTCGGCGTCGAGAATATCGACGAGATTATCGACGCCGCCGACGGCATAATGGTGGCCCGCGGCGACCTGGGGGTGGAGATCAATTTCTATGAACTGCCCAATGTGCAACGCCGCATCGTCAAACTCTGCGCGCAGAAGGGTAAGCGGGTGATCGTCGCCACCCATATGCTGGAATCCATGATCGAATCCCCCATGCCCACCCGCGCCGAAGTTACCGACGTCGCCAACGCCGTATACGAAGAAGCCGACGCCATAATGCTGTCGGGGGAGACCACGGTAGGCAAGTACCCGGTCAAGTGTGTTGAGGCTCTGGACAAGATCGCCTGTTCGGTGGAGCGCCACCCGGGCCTGCGCTTTTCGGAGGAACTGCAACTTGACGACAACAAGCAGAATATCGCCGCCAGCGCTGTGCACCTGGCTGAGTCCATGCGCGCCAAGGCCATAGTAGTGATCACCCGCCGCGGACTGATGGCCAACTTCGTGGCCAACTGTCACCCCCAGCACCCGGTCATTTACGCATTTACCAACGACGGGCGCACCCGCCGTCAACTGGGACTTGCCCGCAACGTCTACTGCCACAAGCTGGACTTCAGCAGTGATCCGGAAAAAACCCTGACCAGGGCATTTGAGTTATTGATGGAGAAAGAGCACTTTCATTCACAGGACCGGGTCGTGGTGATCTCGGATATTTTGAGTGGTTCGGGGATTGACGCCGTCCAGGTGAGGGAGGTAGGGCATCGACCGCAAATGGAAAACCCGAGCAGTTAAGTCGCGTCTGAAAACCGACCCCGGATCGGACTGTTCAACATCCCTGTGGCCCGCTAAAATTCCCCGTTTTCCCAGAAGAGCCGCCATGCGCCCCGACACCGACGATTACCGCCAGCTGTTTCTAAACGACATCCCCCTGATGGATGTGCGTGCACCGGTGGAATTTGAGAAGGGCGCCTTCCCCAGCAGCCGTAATATTCCCCTGCTGGATAACGAACAGCGCCAGATGATCGGCACCCGCTACAAAGAGCAGGGCCAGGACGCGGCCATTGCGTTGGGCTGGCAACTGGCTACCGACGAGGTCAAGGCCCAGCGCCGGCAGGCCTGGCTGGCGCATATCCAGGCCAATCCCGACGGTTATCTCTACTGTTTTCGCGGAGGTCTGCGCTCGCGCCTGAGCCAGCAGCTGATCCGGGATGCCGGTGTTGACTATCCGCTGGTAAAGGGCGGCTACAAGGCGATGCGCCGGTTTCTGATCGACGAACTGGATCACCTCAGCGAAACCCTTCCCATTGCCCTCATCAGTGGCCGCACCGGTAGCGGTAAAACGCTGCTGATTCACGACCTGATGAAGCTCGCAGACGGTCCCCGTGCCGTCGACCTGGAAGGCCTGGCCAGGCACAGGGGCTCCGCCTTCGGCCGACAGCTGGACCCGCAACCGAGTCAGATCGATTTTGAGAATGCGCTTGGTATCGCGATGATGAAATACCACGCCCAAACCGGCAACCCCCTGTATGTGGAAGACGAGGGCAAGCTGATCGGCCGCGTGGCGCTACCGCTCAAATTGAAGGACGCAATGCAAACGGCACCGCTGGCGATTCTGGAAACCCCCATGGAGGAGCGTATCGAGATCGTCCTGGCTGATTATGTTACCGGCGCGTTGCCGCTCTACCGCCAGCAATTCGGCGAGGATGAAGGCGCGGCTCAATTCCGGGAGCAGATTTTGGGCAACCTGGATCGCATTCGCAAACGCCTTGGCGGGGATCGTCACCAGCAGCTGCGCCACACATTCAGCGAGGCCATCGATGCCCTGGTGGAGAAGGGGGACAGCGACGGTTTCCGCCCCGGTATCGAGCTGTTGCTAACCCAATACTATGATCCCATGTACGACTACCAGCAGGACCAGCGGGATGGCCGTGCTATTTTCCGAGGCAACCATGAGGAACTGCTGCACTGGGCGGAGGGATGCCATCACCTGCCCTAGACCAACCACAACTTTTAACTGATAAAGGAGAATGCACCGTGCGGTTATTGACTGTTCTAGCAGCGCTGCTCGTTTCTCTCAGTCTCCAGGCTGAAACCTTCACCTTCACCGCGATACCCGACCAGGATGAATCGCGACTGCAACAACGCTTTGGACAGGTAGCTGAATACCTGCAAGCGCAATTGGGTGTGTCAGTGACGTACATTCCCGTCAAAAGCTACGCCGCAGCGGTGAACGCATTTCGCAACAACCAGGTTCAACTGGCCTGGTTCGGCGGCCTTTCTGGCGTTCAGGCACGCCAACGGGTGCCCGGCAGCGAGGCCATCGCCCAGGGTTATGAGGACCAGTTTTTCAAAACCTATTTTATCGCCAACAGCCGCACCGGCCTGGAAAAAAGCAACGCCTATCCCCGGGACTTGACGGCAATGGCGGAACTGACCTTCACATTCGGCTCCAAAGGTTCCACCTCCGGACGACTGATGCCGGAATACTACATTCGCCTCAACCACTCGAAGTCTCCCTCGGCCGCCTTTAAACGGGTGGGATTCAGCGGCGATCACAGCCGCACCATCGCCCTGGTGCAGGCGGGCGCCTACGACCTGGGGGCAGTCAATTACAAGGTATGGGAAAAGGAACTGGCCGACGGTTTGATCAATCCGGATAAGGTAAAAGTGATCTGGGAAACCCCGACCTACCCCGACTACCAGTGGACCATCCGCGGCGATGTGGACAGCCGTTGGGGCGAGGGTTTCAAGGCCAAGGTCAAAACAGCCTTGCTCGGCATGCGTGAAAAAAAACTGCTGGCGGCGTTTCCTCGCCAGTCCTTTGTCGACGCCAGCAATGACGATTACCAGCCGATCAAGGATACCGCACTGGCTATCGGCCTGATCGATAACTGATGGACAGCGGCACGCACGCGCACGCACCCCGGGCCCCGTACAATCAAATCGAAGCTGGCCAGGACGAGCTGAGGAGTCCGCTATTCCAGCTCGATGATGTCCGGCTGGATTACCAGGGCCAAACCGTGTTGCGCCAATTATCGCTTAGTATCGCCCGCGGCGAACGCGTGGCGCTGCTGGGCAAGTCCGGGGCCGGCAAATCAACCCTGTTGCGCCACCTGCGCCGATTGCAACCTCGGCAGGTAGCCTGGTGCCCACAGCAAACGGGGCTGGTTCCCATGCTGAGTGTTTACCACAATATCTATATGGGCGCCCTGCACCGCCATAGCAGTCTCTACAATCTTTGCAACTTGATCAAACCGCTGCCGAAGCCCCTGGCGGAGGTGCGCGCCATTGCCGAAACCCTGGCCCTGGACGAGCAGATGCTGACCTCCGTTGACCGGCTCTCCGGCGGCCAGCAGCAACGAACAGCCATTGGCCGGGCACTCTACCAAAAACGCCCGGTATTATTGGCCGATGAACCGGTATCTGCACTGGACGATTACCAGGCGGACAGGGTATTGCAGCACCTGAGCCACAGCCACGACACCCTGGTTTTGGCCCTGCACGATGTGGAGCAGGCTTTGCAGGTGTGCGACCGTGTCATCGGCCTCAAACAGGGGCGTATCGCGTTGGACGCCCCGGCAAAAGCGATCACCCGCCAGCAATTGGCGCGACTCTACGACTAGTGCCGGAATGTCCACTCACAGCGCGATGAGCATAGGCTTTAACACCAGCAGCAGACGCTTGCGCGAGACCAGTCTCTGGTTTGCGATACTGGCACTGCTGTGCCTGTTCGCAGCGGACCTGGAACTGGCCGCTGCCGATCCCTGGATTGAACTGAAACGGATGGGGCAGGGCCTGATATCGCCCAGCGTCTGGTCATGGCGCGAACTGTTTTTCGCACTGGCCAATACCCTGGCCTTTGCCCTGCAAGGCATTGCCCTGGCCGCCATTGCGGGCTTCGGGTTATCGCTTTTGTACCGCCACCGCACTGTCCGCGCGTTCTGTGCCTTTATCCGCGCTATCCACGAACTCTTCTGGGCGTTGATATTTATTCAGTTGTTTGGACTTTCGCCACTGACCGGCGTACTGGCCATTGCCCTGCCCTATACAGGTACCCTGGCCAAAATCTACGGTGAACTGTTTGAAGAGACCGATCCCGCCCCGCGTGAAAACCTTTCAACGGCTGCGTCGCTAAGCGCTTTTTTCTATACCACCTTGCCACTGGCCCTGAAGGCGTTGCGCACCTACACCAGCTACCGCTTCGAGTGTGCGATTCGATCCAGTGTGGTGCTGGGCTTTATCGGCCTGCCCACCCTCGGTTACCACCTGGAAACCGCTTTTAAAGAAGGGCAGTACAACCAGGCCGCTGCGCTCCTGTACCTGATGTTCACCGCCATTATCAGCCTGCGTTTCTGGCTGCACTGGCGACTTGTACCTGTGTATCTGTTAGCGGCGCTGGTTTATTTACCACCCGTAGCCGGTATCTCCTGGGAAATGGGCCTGCGATTTATCACCGAGGACAGTGTGCCGTCACCGCTACGCGGTTTAACCTCGGACACCCAGAACCTGCCAAACCGGTTGGACCTGCTTTATCTGTGGTTTAAACAATTGTGGCATTCGCAACTCTGGCCGGGACTCTGCGACACCGTAATCCTCAGCCAGATTGCACTGGTCGTCACAGCACTGGTGACTCTGGTGAGTTTTCCCCTGAACTCGCGCCTGTTTTTTTCCAGCCCCATACGCCACCTCGGCGACGGCTGGCTGGTGGTGATGCGATCCACCCCGGAATACCTGCTGGCATTTATCGGGCTGCTCCTTTTTGGTCCATCGATGTTGCCGGCCATTATCGCCCTGGCATTGCATAATGGCGCCATTATTGCCCACCTGGTGGGCCAGCACAGCGAGGGTTTACGTTTGCGCGACGATGCCAGCCGCGGCCTGAATCGCTACGCCTACGAAGTGTTGCCACGGGTTTACCGGCAACTGCTGGCATTTCTGTTTTATCGCTGGGAAGTGATTATGCGCGAAACCGCCATCCTTGGCATTCTCGGCATCTCCACCCTTGGCTTTTACATCGACTCGGCGTTCGAAGAATTCCGCTTTGACCGCGCGCTGGTATTGATTCTGGCGGCAGCCCTGCTAAATATGGGCGTGGATCTGCTGGCGCGGCATATCCGCCAACGTCTGCATTTGAAAACCACTCCCGAGTGTCTGTAAGAAGCAGCGCCGGTGGGCGCTATAACGGGTAACCGTTGCGACGCGTTACAATCGGGTCCATGACCCCGGCATCACACAGCAGAAACCCACACAGACAACTGGTATTGATCGGTGGTGGCCATGCCCACGCTCTGGTGTTGAAACACTGGCGTGACAAACCACTGGCGAATGTCCGGTTAACCCTGATATCTCCCCAGGCGCTGACGCCCTACTCGGGCATGCTGCCGGGTTTGGTGGCCGGGCACTATCGGTATGAAGATACCCATATCGATCTTCCCGCACTGTGTCTCAGTGCCGGGGTCACCTTTATCCAGGCTGCGGCGACTGGGCTGGATCTCAATCATCAGACAGTCCAATTTGCCGACCGCTTGCCCCTGGCGTTTGACCTCCTGTCGATCAATACCGGCATAACCCCAGACCTTTCCGTAGCCGGAGCGCAGGCTCATGCCATCCCGGTCAAACCCATTGCCACTTTTTATCCACGCTGGCTGGCCCTGGAGACGGAACTTGAGCAAATTCAACAGGAATGGCACCTGGGGGTGGTGGGAGGAGGTGCCGCAGGTGTTGAGTTGATATTGGCATTGCAATGGGCGGCATCGCAATGGGCACTCACGCACAGAGACCGCAACCCCGACCGGCTGCATTTTCACCTGATCCAGAAAAACAGCGGTTTGCCGGAAAACTATCCCTATCGCTTACAAGCGCGGATGGCCAGGCTGTTTCGACATCGCCATATCCAGGTCAGTGAAAAGTTTACTGTCAGTGCTATCGAGGCAACCCAAGCCACGCCCCGGGAGACAGGCAAAAAGTTGTTGCACTCGGAAGACGGTCGGCAGTTAACGCTCGATCATGTCTTCTGGTGCACCAATGCCCAGCCCGCCACCTGGTATGCCGGCTCCGGGTTGGCGACGGATGCCGCGGGTTATATCGCCACCAACGATTGCCTGCAGTCCGTTAGCCACCCTTCGGTGTTTGCCTCCGGCGATGTGGCTCAACAGCAGCGACATCGCCGCGCACGGGCCGGTGTCTTTGCCGTGCGCCAGGGACCGGTGTTGTTTGAAAATTTACAGCGGGCTATGAGGGGAGAAAAGTTAAAAGCCTACCAACCGCAAACGCAGTTTCTCAGTTTGCTGGCCTGCGGAAACCGCTACGCCATGGGTTGTCGCCTCGGCAGCCAACTGCCCAGCGTAGCCGGGCGTTGGGTGTGGTGGTGGAAGGATTACATCGACCGGCGTTTTATGGCGCAGTTCAATGACGACGATAACTGATCAACTGCCTCCCATCATGGCCTTCTCGGCCGCCAGGCGCTCCTGAAATACTTCCTGTTGTTGAATATAGTCCATATAAGCCGCCGTTTTGGGGTAGCGATCCGCATCGATGCTGAACTGCGCATAGACGCCGAGCAGGTAGGCGGACACCAGCGAGATATCCGCCAGTGTCAGGCGCTCCTCAAACAGGAATCCGGCACCGGGCACCTGTGATTCGAGATAGTCGAGTTCTCTCGGGATCAGGTTTTCCAGGGCGTTCTGTACCGCGGCTTCGTCGGTTTCCTGATCCAAAAACCTGGGCTTGACCACCCGCTCGAAAAACAGCGGGGGGCCGAAGGCCTCCAGCAAGCGGGTATCGGCATATTCCTCGAACCAGCGACAGCGGGCGCGTTCGACAATATTCTTGGGGCGCAGGTAGATCTCCGGGTAGCGCTCGTCCAGGTATTCACAGATCACGGTGGAATCACTGATGGCGAGCAGGTCGTCCTTGAAGGCGGGAACCTTGCCCAGGGGACTGATTTCCTTATAACCTTCGGGCAGGTTCAATGGAGTAACGGGTTCCAGCTCGTAGGCAACGCCCTTTAACTCCAGCGCAATCAAGACCTTGCGCACAAAGGGGGAAAGGGAAACGCCATAAACCGTGGTGGTCATACAAAACTCCTTGTCGAGGTAGACGAATGATGGGGCCAGACCGAGCCGTCAACGCGCGAGTCCAGCCAATTACCGCTTGCTGGCGCCACCCAGCCGAAACACTATAGCAACGAAAAGAGGACAATAATAACAGGCAAAAGTTACATCCACCCGCCCCGTATCTCACACGGTCTGCCCACCTCACTATCGGCATCCAAGGGCGTTCCATCCACCCATTTGCGCCGGTTGTCATTGCCCCCGACAAGACCCGCACAGCAGCACCCCAAACCGTAAACGATTTCCACGCCCGCATCGACAAACTCCACTGTTCCAATCACTTGGGTGGCCCGAAATGCCGCCTGCGTCACACTTGAACCCGGCACTTCGGGCGACGGCTAAGGCTCCCTTAAGATTTGATCGCTATGCTCAATCTCGTAAGGAATCAACACCTGAGAGGAAGCGGCATGAATCAATCCATACAGACGGCTCTCGCAGACCCCAAGCCCATTTCCGGGCTTTTGCATCACCGGGTTGTGCCGCAGCACAGTCAACTGCACCTTCAATTACCCGGAGACCACCGTCGCCCGGAGGTCGAAGGCTATATCTATCAATGCTTTGCGGAGCAGTACCAGGCTCATATCGATCATTTTCTGCCCAACCTGGTGACACTGGAGTGCAATCACCATATCAGTGCAGCGGTGGGTTTTGGCAACGCGGCGCAATCGCCTCTGTTTATCGAACAGTACTTTGAACGCAGCCTGGAACAGGCCGTCAGCGCCGCCCTTTGCCAACCGATCGACCGCGGGCAGATCGTGGAAATCGGCAACCTGGCCTCCAACCGCCGGGGCAGTGCCTATCTTCTGTTTTGTGTTATAGCCCACTTACTGCACCGGATGGGTTACCAATGGATGGTGTTTACCGCCACACCACAGGTGGAAAAACTGCTGCGCCGCATGGGATTGGATCCCATAGCCCTTGCCACAGCGGACCCCGCAAAACTTGGCGATAAGGCAGAATTATGGGGCAGTTACTACCAGGTCAAACCCACAGTTTTTGTCGGCAGCCTGAACCAGGGCCGCAAAGCCATCGAGCAGAATTCACAGCTATGCCACCTCACCGGGCTTCTGGAGCCCCCTATAAACCAGCTGCTGACTCGACTCTCGAAATAGTCTATGAGCATGATATCCACGTATTTCGAGGTAACGGACCTGTTCGCACCGGGTTCCTCCGGGAGCACCGCCATTGAAGCAGGCACGCAGCGACTCAGCTACGACCAACTGCAGCGCCAGGTTGAGCGCCTGGCAAGCGCACTGGAACAGGCGGACATCCAGCGTCTGGCGCTCTATGCCGACAACAGCCCGGATTGGGTGATCGTCGACCTCGCCTGCCAATGGAGCGGCATTCAATTGCTGCCGTTACCCCTGTTTTTTTCCGATAAACAACTGCAACACGCGCTCATCAGCAGCGGTACCCAAGCGGTGATAGCCGATCGCCCGATTACCCGGTTCGCCCCCGGGTGTGAAGCCTCCATCGAAGTCATCCACGATATGGGCCTGTGGCGACTACCCGCCTTTCACGACGCCACAACCACCCCGCAGATCCCTGTGGGCACCCAGAAAATCACCTTTACCTCTGGCTCGACCGGCACCCCCAAAGGGGTCTGCCTCTCCAGCCAGCAACAATTGCAGGTGGCCGCCAGCCTGGCGCAAAGCATCGACATCCCCAAAGTCAGGCACCTATGCCTGTTGCCACTGTCGACACTGCTGGAAAACCTTGCCGGCGTCTATGCCCCGTTACTGTCGGCCGGCACCCTGGTGGTACCCTCCCTGAAAGACACGGGTTTGCTCGGCAGCTCTGGCGTCGATGTGGAAAAATTGCTGCACGCCATAGATAGCGCGAAGCCCCAAAGCCTGATTCTGTTGCCACAATTGCTGCTGGTTTTAGTCGCGGCGGCTGTACAGGGGTGGCGACCACCCGAGAGCCTGCGATTTGTCGCCGTGGGTGGCGGCAAGGTGTCGCCCCAACTTCTGAGACAGGCCCAGCAGCTGGGTCTGCCGGTGTTTGAAGGCTACGGCCTGTCGGAATGTGCGTCCGTGGTCAGCCTCAACCTGCCCGGGAGCCAACTAACCGGCAGCTGCGGCCAGCCCCTGACGCATATTGAGTTGCAGGTGGCCGACCCGATCGACGGGGTCGGCGAGATTGTAATTCGCGGCAGCACGTTTCTCGGCTATCTCAACCAACCCAACAGCTGGCACAACACCTCGGTGGCCACCGGCGACCTCGGCTATGTGGATGACCAGGGTTACTTGCATATCTGCGGGCGTCTCAAGAACCTGCTGATCTCAAGCTACGGTCGCAATATCAACCCCGAGTGGATCGAGAGCGAACTTCTGGCCAGCCCATTGTTGGATCAGGCGGTGGTGGTGGGGGACGACCGTCCCTACTGCACCGCCCTGATTCACTGCCGCTTGCCGGATACCGGCGACCATGAGTTGCAGTCCTGGATCAATCGGGTCAATGCCACCTTGCCCGATTATGCCCGCGTGAAGCGCTGGTTGCGACTGCAGACCCCCATGAGTGGCGACAACGGTCTCTTTACCGACAACGGGCGTCCGCGCCGAGCACAGATCAACGCCTGTTTTGCCGACAGTATCGAACAACTTTACACACCGCCCGCCTCCCGTAATGGCCAGGCTGTCACTGCCGAAACTACAGAGGACAACCACGACCGATGACCACAAACTCGACCGTATCCCTCACCGAGCCGGCGTTTTTTGAAACGCTGAAAACGAGCACCGACGACGCCCGCGAGCAGCTGCTGGAGGCACCGATCATCCAGCGCTGCCTGGTGGCGGATATCACGCTGCGCGAGTATGTCGCCTTTCTCGCCCAGGCCTATCATCACGTCAAACATACCACCCCCCTGTTAATGGCTACCGGCGCCCGCCTGCCCGAGAGCAAGGAATGGCTGCGCAATGCCGTGGCGGAGTACATCGAGGAGGAGCTCGGTCACCAGGAATGGATTCTCAACGATATCGCCGCCTGCGGTTACGATCCTGAAAAGGTTCGCCATAGTCAGCCGAATCCCGCTACCGAACTGATGGTGGCCTACGCCTACGATACCGTCCAGCGAGTCAATCCGCTGGGTTTTTTCGGCATGGTACATGTGTTGGAGGGCACCAGTATCGCAATCGCGCACCAGGCCGCCGGCATCATCGGTGAGCGATTGCAACTTCCGAAAACTGCCTTTAGTTACCTGGTGTCCCACGGTGAACTCGATCAGGATCACGTCAAGTTTTTCAGCGAACTCATGAATAAAATCACCTGCCCCGACGAGCAGGCCCAGATTCTACACAGCGCCACCATGTTCTTCCGGCTTTACGGCGATATCTTTCGCTGCCTCGCACCCGAGCAGGCCGATGCCTTTGCACTGAACACTTAAACGGAACCGACATCATGGAAATTCGCAACAAGACCATTATATTGACCGGCGCCAGCGGCGGCATTGGCCAGTCCATCGCCACGCGGCTGGCGGAAGAGGGTGCCCGGCTGCTGTTGCTCGGCCGCAATTCCGAACGCCTGCGGCAGCTCCAGAAACAACTGAAAATTGCGGATCAACACCGCGCATTGGCGCTGGACCTCGCCTCCGCCGAAGCCGGTCTAACCCTGGTGGCGTTTTGCCGCGAGCAATCGCTGTCTCCCGATGTGCTTATCAACAATGCCGGCGTCAGCGATTTTCAACTGTTTCTCAACCAGTCTCCCGACACTATCGAAGAGCTGTTGCAGATCAACCTGATAAGCCCCCTGTTGATCTGCCGCCACCTGCTGCCGCTATTGGCCGAGCGCCCCGAGAGTGCACTGATCAATATCGGCTCCAGCTTTGGCAGTATCGGCTATCCGGGTTTCGGCAGTTACTGCGCCAGCAAGTTCGGCCTGCGGGGTTTCAGTGAAGCCCTGCGGCGCGAACTGGCGGACGGCACGACCCGGGTGTGTTGTATCGCGCCACGGGCCACGCGTACCCGTATCAACAGCCCCTCTGTCCAGGCCATGAACCAGGAGCTGGGCAACCGCGTCGACGATCCTGAAAGGGTGGCCGACGAAGTGGTTAGAGCCCTTCGCTCCGGTTGTAAACGCGATCGCTATATCGGCTGGCCGGAAAAACTGTTTGTACGCCTGAACGCACTGTTGCCCCGTCTCGTTGACAGCAGCTTACGCAAGCAATTGCCCATCATTCGCCGCTTTGCCGACCAGAGGCGTGAACGGGTCCAACCAACCATTGAGCTTGATTCTTGCACGAATCCATAAACCGGGGAGTCCCACCATGATTAAACCGCTAATTCTCAGTCTCCTGTTGTCAGTCCTCGCCACGCTTGCCCTGGCTGGACCCGACACACAAACCCAGGTGCAAAAGTTGCAGCAACAGTGGGCGATCGCCAATTATGAAACTACCGGCAAAGCCCAGCGGGAGTCCTTTGAGACCCTGATTCACAAGGCCGACCGTTACCTGAAATCATCACCGGATTCCCCCGAACTGCTGATCTGGCGCGGTATCATCAAATCCACCTACGCCGGGGTCAAGGGTGGATTGGGTGCGCTCTCGCTGGCCAAAGGCGCGCGCAAGGATCTCGAAGCAGCCCTTGATCTGGCGCCGGAGGCGCTCGACGGCTCCGCCTATACCAGCCTCGGTACTCTCTACGCCAAAGTTCCCGGTTGGCCCCTGGGATTTGGCAATGATGACAAGGCCCGTGAGTTGCTGGAACGGGCCCTGAAAATCAACCCCGATGGTATCGACAGCAATTACTTTTACGGCGATTTCCTGCTGGCGCAAAAAGACTACCAGGAGGCCCAGACTTATCTGCAGAAGGCCCTGCAGGCGGCCCCCCGTCCCAACCGCCCCATCGCCGATCGCGGCCGGCGCGCGGAAATCGACTTGGCGCTAAAAACCATTCGTGCCAAACTTAAGCGATAAGCGGGGAATTTTAGAGTTTAGCGAATGCAACTACTTCTGGTCGAAGACGATCAATCGCTGACACTGGGCCTGCGTACCGCCCTCAACCGTGAGGGTTTTACCATCAATGCGGTCGAAAACGGCGGCATGGCCTTGAGCGTGGTCAACAGCGAAACCCCCGATATCGTCGTTCTCGATCTCGGGCTGCCCGATATGGACGGCATCGATGTGCTCAAGCAGATTCGCAAAAGTCATGTCGACCTGCCGGTGCTGATTTTGACGGCGCGTTCAAGTGTGGATGACAAGGTCCAGGGATTGGGGTTGGGGGCGGATGACTACCTCGCCAAACCCTTTGAGGTGCCGGAGCTGGTCGCCCGGCTGCGAGTCATTGAACGTCGCTTGAGTAGTACCCGCACCTCGGTGATCGAAGTGGGCGATGTCAGCCTCGACACGCAGGCGCACCGGGTTTCGAAAAACGGGCAGCCATTGGAGTTGCCACGGCGCGAATATATGCTGTTGAAATTCCTTATGGAGAACATCGGCAAGGTGCTCACCCGGGAATCGCTGGAGAACAAGATGTACCAGTGGGGCGAGGAAGTATCCAGCAATGCCATCGAGGTGCATATTCACCACCTGCGGAGAAAGTTGGGGGCACAATTGATCAAAACCGTTCGCGGCGTCGGCTATACCATCAAGAAACAGTGACTTCCATTCGCCGCTACCTCATCGTCTCGCTGCTGGCCACCATGGTAATTATTATTTTCGTGTCGGTGCTGCAAGGTTACCGCTCCAGCATGCGGGAAGCGGAACGGTTGTTTGACAGTAAGCTGGTGGAAACCGCGCACCTGATCGCCGCCTTCGATCCCGAAGGACCCAAGTATGGGGGTGAGCCTTTACACGAGAGTGCGTACCAGGTGTGGAGTTACGACAACCGGTTGCTGCAATACTCCTCCAACACCCCCGCCACCATGATCGCCCCCCTGAAGAGCGGTTTTAACGAAAGCAACTTCAGCGAAGCCCGCTGGCGCATCTACAGCTTTGACGACCGCAACCACCGTCGCTGGATTCTGGTGGGCGAGCGAATCGACCAACGCTTCATACTGGCAGAGCGGGTAATACTGGAATCGGTGTTTCCCTTTTTGACCAGCCTCCCTGTCGCGGGGATGATAATTTGGCTGCTGGTGGGGAGAGGCCTTTATCCTCTAACCCAGTTGGCGCGACAACTGACCACCAAACGCTCGGAAGACCTGTCGCTAATCTCGCTCGACAGTCCACCGCGGGAGCTGCTCCCGGTGCAAGAGGCGGTCAACGAGTTGCTGGCGCGGCTGCAGTTGTCCTTTGAACGCGAACGGCGTTTCTCCGCCGATGCGGCCCATGAAATACGCACGCCGATCAGCGCCCTCAAAACCCATTTTCACAACCTCGCGGGGGAGATTCCGGACCGGGCACTGGAAAATATTCAGGCCGATGTCAATCGCTTGCAGCACCTGCTGGAACAAATGCTGCTGCTTTACCGCACAACCCCGGAGCACTACCAGGCGGCCATGGAATCACTGAACCTGCACAGCCTGGCTCAGAGCGTGATCGGTGAACTCTACCCGCAGTTTGAGAACAAGGGACAGAGCATCGAATTGATCGGTAGCAGCGCCTCGCTCTGGGGCGATCGATTTGCCCTGCAGCTGGCCCTTAAAAACCTGCTGTTGAACGCCAATAAATACTGTGGACCCCACTGCCACATCCGGGTGATAATCGAAAAACTTCCCCACCAACTAACGCTTACTGTGGCCGACAATGGCGGCGGCGTGGCCGACTCTGACCTGCGGCGTATTTTCGATCGCTTCTATCGCGCCGGCGGTGATCGTCACGCCAGTAAAACCACCGGCTGCGGATTGGGGTTATCGATCGTTTTGCACATTGCAGAACTTCACGGCGCCACCGTTGACGCCACCAATAATCGCGAGGGCGGACTCAGTGTCAGTCTGCGCTTCCCAACCAAAGAAACAGCGTAATAGCATGTTACTCAGGTCGCGCCATTTTGATAAAAAACGTCCGCTCATCCAACGTATGATCAAACTCGCCGGTTTGCTGTTGCTGCTCACGGACTCCCTGGCCACAGCGGCCAAACCGGTGTTTGAAATCGAGATCAAAAACCACCTGTTTCAGCCCTCGACCTTGACCATACCCAGTGATCAGAAAATAAAACTGATTGTCTACAACCGCGACCCAACCCCGGAGGAGTTTGAAAGTTACGAACTCAATCGCGAAAAAGTGATTGTCGGAAAACGCAAGGCGGTGATTTTTATCGGGCCACTGCCCGCGGGAGTCTATCCCTTTTTTGGCGAGTTCAATCCCAAGACCGCCCAGGGGAAAATTGTCGTCAAGGAAAGTGACTGAGCATGCTTTTGAACAGCGTAATAATCATCCTCAGCGAAGTCCTTGAGGCGGCATTCCTTCTCAGCATGCTGTTGGTGATAAGTCAGCAGTTTTCCCTGCACTGGCGTTGGATAGCCTGGGGCATTCCCGCAGGCCTGACCGGCGCCTGGGGATACGGCAATACCATAGACACGGTGTCCGATATGTGGGACGGCATCGGACAGGAACTGATAAACGGAATTTTGCAATATGGCATCACCGCTCTGCTGATGGTGTTGGCCTGGCAGTTGAGCGTCCGCCCGGTGAAGACAAAAGGCATGGCGACATTGTCGATCCTGCTCAGTTTCGCCGCACTGACCCGGGAGGGCTCCGAAATCTATATTTACCTCTACGGTTTTATCGGCAGCGCGGACCTGCTTCCCAGTGTGATCAGTGGCTCCATAATTGGCGCGGTGATCGGTTTTAGCGCCGGCGCCATCTTTTATTACCTGGTGTTGTCACTACCTGCCCGAGCACGGCTGATTTGCCTGAAAACGTTCCTGGCATTGATAGCGGCCAGCATGAGCATCCAGGCAACCAAGCTGATGATCCAGGCCGACCTGATCAGCTCCAGCGGTCCGGTTTGGGACAGCTCGTGGCTGATTTCCGAAAGCTCCATCGGGGGCCGTTTGCTCTACGCCCTGATCGGCTATGAGGCTTCCCCCTCGGCAACAGAGGCCAGCTGTTATCTTGCCACACTGGTTATTTTTTGCCTGATATACGGCCTTCCCCGCTTCAGCGTCTACCGCTCACACACCCCGTCGCCCCTAGATTGAAGACTATGCCTGATTTTCCCCATTTATCCCTTATATACCCTTGCCTTGCATTGACCGTGTGCACCGGGCTACCACTGTCCGCAGCCGTGGCAGACGGCTCCGCCATTGGCAAAGTCTATACCCCATACGTACAGCCATTGGAAAGGGAACTGGAGTTCCAATGGCTCTCTGCCAAAGATGGCAGTGAGCACACCCAGGATTACAAATTGGGGGTCGGCCGTTCGCTCAGCGATATCTGGTTTGCTGAGGTGTACCTGTTGGGGAAACAGGAAGATGAAAAAAACCTTGAAGTTGAAGGCTACGAACTGGAAATCAAGCACCAGTTAACCGAACAGGGCGAATACAGTGCAGATTGGGGGCTGTTGCTGGAGCTGGAAAAAGAACGCGCCGAAGATATCTATGAAGCATCCCTTGGCCTGCTTACCGTTAAAGAATGGGGTCGCTACAGTATCACCAGCAACGCCTTTGTCGTCTACGAAGGCGGTGAGGAAATCGATGACGAATGGGAAACCAGCCTGCGACTACAGGCCAAGTACCGCCTCAGTGAAAGCATGGAACCGGCTCTCGAATACTTTGCCGGTGAGGACACCCAGGCGCTGGGCCCCTCACTACTGGGCATTCTGCGGTTGCAACCGGGAACCAAGTTGCGCTGGCAGAGCGGCCTGCTGTTTGGCCTGGAGAGCGTCACCCCGGACTACAGTTTTAAACTGCAACTGGAATACGAATTCTAACCCGAGCGCCCACTGTTAGCGGTCGCCTTGACCCATAGCCGTCGACGACCAATGCTGCCGTGTTGTTAACACCACGGTTACGCCCATCAGCATGCGCCTTTGAAAAGCGCCGCCGCTACTTGCGGATTTGAGGGCAGGAACCAGTGGATATAAGACGCAGTCAATCCCCTGTTTCGGTAGACGCCCTCGCCTTTGGTGCCATAGGGATGTTTCACACCGGTTAAAGTCATTTCCGGTTCGGCATCGAACGTTGAATAGTGGAAAGTGTGGCCACGCATCTCACCACCGGCAAATTTCACAGACTGTGAACCGATCCCGGAAAGCTTCGTTTGTAACTTGGCTGTAGCGGGTATCAGCCCGGCTAACTGCCGCTGGTGACCATTGGCATCCTGCAGAGCATCGAGCAGGTAAAGCATACCTCCGCACTCGGCTACGATCGGCTTTCCCCGACGAAAGCAGTCGCCAATCGCTTCGAGCATTGAGCGGTTATCGGAGAGCGCATCCAAATGTAATTCCGGGTACCCGCCCGGCAAATACAGGCTATCGCAGTCAGGCAATTTTTTGTCTGCCAGCGGTGAAAAAAATACCACGTCTGCTCCCAAGTTTTGCAGCAGTGAAATATTGGCAGGATAGACAAAACTGAAAGCACTGTCCCGGGCCACGGCAATACGCAAACCGTTCAACCATTCAGGTAATGGCTCAATACCCGGAGCACCGGTAAAAACAGCAGGTTCGGGCAGGGTAGCCAACGGCGTGTCGGCAATCAGCGCGGCGGCGGCATCCAGCTTGCTATCAAGGTCTGCTATCGTATCCGGCTGATGCAGGCCCAAATGACGCTCCGGTAACGTAATATCCTCACTTCGAGGCAACGCACCCAGCCAGGACATCGTCTCCGGCACACTGTTTCTCAACATATCGGCGTGACCTTCGCTGGCCACCCGGTTGGCTATTACTCCGGCAAAAGAGAGCTCGGGGTTATAAGCGGAGAGCCCCTGTGCAACCGCGCCAAATGTTTGCGCCATGGCCCGGGCATCAATCAGTGCGGCAACGGGCAGTCCGAACTGTATCGCCAGATCGGCGCTGCTCGGGGTCCCGTCAAACAGCCCCATGACGCCTTCCACCAGAATCAGGTCAGAACAACCGGCAGCCTCATACAAGGACTGCCGGCACTGGGCTTCGCCAACCATCCATAAATCCAGTTGATGCACAGGATTGCCAGAAGCCTGTTCGTGGATCTTGGGATCGAGAAAGTCCGGCCCGGTCTTGAAGACCGTTACGTTCCTCCCCTGGTTGCGATGGTACCGCGCAAGCGCTGCCACCAACGTGGTTTTCCCCTGCCCGGAAGCAGGGGCACTGATTAACAGTGCCGGGCAGTGACGTATCTTAGTCATGCTGCGCCCGCTGTGGTGCCGGAGCCAGGAAAGCAAAAATTCCTCCCGGAATTGGGGTGCCTAACGGTGCTGCCGACATGTATAAGTCCTTTATTCAGATTGGGAATCAGGAGGGCTGCGGGTGCACGCCCAGGTTTCTGTTAAACGTGCCGTCTGTTACCCGCATGGTTCCCGATAATTCATGGTAGTGGTTTTATTAAAACCAAACCCGGGTCACCGTACATTAAAGTTGATACGTGAGACCAAGCTGCCAGCTCCTGCCCTCATGGTTATAACCCTTGTTGAGCCGGTAATCCTTGTCGAACAGGTTATCCGCCTTGAGGCTGGCTTCCAGGTCCCCGGTTAGCCGATAGCCGAGTCGAACCCCGAAAGTTGTATAACCACCGATGGAATCCGTATTGGCGCTGTCGGTAAAGCGACGGCTCTGGCTTTTTACGGAAAAACCCATCTGCCAGTTGCCGAAATCCCGATCCGCATTCAGGGTCAGGTTGCTGCGGCTGCGCTTGATCAGGATGTTGTCCGTATCCGCATCCCTGGGCTCCACATAACTGACGGAAGCATCTACTTGCCAACCGATAATAGTGGTGCCGGCTATCAGCTCTGCACCTTGAATTTCGGCATCGCTAACATTGTAGGGTCGCCAGACAAAATCGGGGCCAGGTGCCCAGTTAATCAGATTTTCCACCGTGTTTTCGAAATACGCCAAAGACCAATACCAGGTTTGGTAATCACCACGCAGGCTAATTTCAGCGTTTTCCGACTGTTCCGGTTTCAGGTCAGGGTTACCGGCACTGAAGCTGCCCACCGGCCAATACAGGTCATTAAAGGTGGGTGCCTTGAATCCTTCAGACCAGCTTGCAATCACTTTGTGCCGCTCTCCCAGCTTCAGCCCGAATGCCACGTTACCCGTGGTGTGAACACCGAACTCTTCATTGTCGTCTTCCCGAAGGCCCAGTATCAGATCAACGACAGACCATGACGCCTGATATTGAGCGAGCAGGGCACTGTTATCCCGGCTGGTTTCCTGATACGCCTTACTGCCTTCAACGGCGTCTTCATAGTAGTCATAGCCCAGCGTAAGGACATGCCCTTCAGTCAGTGTAAGATCGTTCTGCCAGAACAACTGCTCTCGCTGGGTGCGGAAATTACCGGTATTGAGCCCGGTGGCAGCATCATAATTGTCGCTATCATCGGTGGACTGCCCAATGGATAGTTTGCTTGACCAGAAATCGGTGACGGGCAGGCTGCCGCTCAAATTGACATTTTGCAGCAGGGAATCGCCGTAGGGACGTGCGGCAGGGTTGGAAGCACTGTCGTATTCTTTGCGGCTGTTACTTTCAATGAAGCGCAGGGCAATGTCAGCCCCGTTCCCGAAGCGGTAACCGACGCTGGTGTTCAAAGACTTGTTGCGGTAGCCATCACGGTCACGGTTAAAACCAGAATCCACCTCAAGGCTATCGATACCGTCGGTTTCCAGGTAACTGGCATGTACACCATAGCGCCAGCCACCCGCGTTCCCACTGGTACCCACCGCCATTTTGGAGAGGTTGTCAGTTCCACGGGCCGTCGACAGGTAACTGCCGGAATTACCGGAGCCATCGCGGGTAAATACCTGAATCACGCCACCAATGGCTTCGCTTCCATAAAGGCTGGAAAACGCCCCGCGAACCACTTCGATACGCTCAATCTGGTCCGGGTTCACAAACTGGAAATTTGTACTGCCCAAGGTGGCGCTACTCACCCGCTGTCCATCCACGAGGATCAAGGTGTGGTCACTTGCAGTACCGCGGGTAAACAGGCTGGTGGAAGAGCCATAGCCGCCGCTACGGCTAATATCCAGGCTCGGCGTTTGGCGGAAAACATCCACCAGATCCACAGGCTTTTGAGCATTCAAATCATCCCTGCTGATAACACTTACCGAAGCCATTGCATCGGCAAGTGGCACAATGGTGCGAGTCGCAGTCAGCACTATTTCTTCATCAATATCGCTGGCAATGGCGGGTAAAGCGGCCGCGTAAGCAGCAAGGGTTATGGCCAGTAAAGTACGGCCATAGGGAAAAGAAAAGTTCATTTTAGATCCTCAATCAAACTGAATAAACAAGGATTGAGGGAGGGAAGCGTGGCCGAGCCATTACGGAAAAGGCATATCACCACCGACAAAGCCCTCCGCTTCATCGTTGCAATTACTGCACTTCGTGATAGCGACAGATTCGCAATCACTAGGCCGGTTTCGGGCTTAAAAGTATCCTTTGAAAGGAGGCTTTTTTACCGTTGCGGGGGCAGCGGAGGCTTTGTCACTGGCGGCCAAAAAATTGAATCTTGCCGTGACTCACCACACTTCCCGTTTACCCTGTTCCAGACCCTCCCGGCGAAGGAGGGACAAACAGGCACCTAATGCAGGTCGGCGATTCTATAACGCCTTGTCAATTCGAGTCAATTTTGACATCGATAATGTTTTGCAAGTTCGACGCAAAGCTGATTGTCATTGATCCGCGAAACTCTCGTAAACGGGTGGGAAGACCACGTGTTCGGGAGGTCGGGAAGAGAAAGATACCTTGATGCGAGCGGACTAAGGACGGTTAAGGGCGGCTAAAGACCAACCCTCTTCCTCCAGGCCCGCGGCGAGCAGCTGGCGATAGCGCAGGCGTTCACCCGGATCCATTGTCAGGGCGAGTTGACGTTGACCCGCTTCATTCAGTGACACCACAGATTTGCCAAGCATCAGGGTACTGCCAAGTCCCGCGTAGAGATAGCGACCGGCAAAGATCTGCCGCAAGATGGCGAATGCCGGCTCGCCGGTACAATGCACCGGGGCAATCCAGGCTACTTTCCAATGATCCCTCAGGCTGGTGGCAATGCGGACGATATCAGCCCGTTTAGCAGGTAAGAGATGGGTTCCCCCGACAATCAGATGAATGGGTTTCCGCGTCAACGCACTGGCGGTGGCGACGATCTTTTCCAGGGCAGGGTGACTGCAACCGACCACCAGTACTACCCCGTCCGGGGTTTCGATGGCGAGTGACAGTTCCATCACATCCAGATCCACCCCCCAGGGCCCTTTAAGGAGAATAAGGTGCATACCGCGAGCAACTTCCATACTCTCAGTAACCCAGGTGAAATCAGCCTCGGGCCAGGGGCTGCCGAAGGTCAACTTCTCCGGTGGATGACCGTCAAAATAACGCATTTCTGCAGGTAGATCCTTGTTTTGCTTGTAGAAACTTCCCGGCAGAGCAGCACCGAACACGCCAAAGTTTTCCTTCGGTGCGTAGATAGTCACATCGGGATTGACACGGATTAGGTAATTAAGGCCGCTGGTATGATCTCCATGACGGTGTGTCACCACGACAAAATCCAGTGTGTTAAGGTCTATGCCTTTAGCCTTGACATTGTGGGCAAAGATCTCGGCATTATTTCCGGTATCAAACAGGATACGTTTGCCACCGTACTCGATTAAGGCTGAGAACCCCCAATCCTTTTTCAGTTCGGATGACTTGCCAAAGGCGTCATAGAGCATGGTGATCCGGGCATTGCCCGTTTCAGCAGCGTGCGCCTGAGGCACGCCAAGTCCACCCAGGCTACTTATTACAACGAACATTACACCGACCAAAAAATGATGTATTTGCATGGTCTGTATCTCCCTGCATCTGTTCGCGTGCCTGCTGACGAGTATAGTCTCTAACCGGCCAGGATGCTGACGAATCACCGGTAACAGTGGAAGTCGCCATCGGATTTCGCATGGCAAGTCCGAGGCGCTGACAGACGCCCTTAAAAATTGAAGCTACACTTCAATATCATGTTGACCGAGACATCCGGGAGGAGGCTGGCTATGCGAATGTTACTCATGATAAGACTCCCCAATGACACCTTTAATGCGGCAGTTCGCGAGGGCACCGCCGGACAAAAGACGCAGAAAATTCTGGAGGAGGTAAACCCCGAGTCGGTTTATTTCACCGAGACAGCAGGGCAGCGGACGGTGATTATGGTGGTTGAGATGGAGAACCCGTCAAAGATTCCCTCCCTGGCAGAGCCCTGGTTTCTTACCTTTAACGCCGAGGTTGAATTTCACATTGTTATGGATCCCGGCGAGTTGCAAAAAGCCGGGCTGGAGGACTTGGGAGAGAAGTGGGGCTAGTGTAGTGCCTCCTATAGACTGATGATTTCACTGGCCCTCAAATCTGTCTTTGCAAGGCGCCATTTATCGGGAATGTCGAGAACCTTTCCAGGAATGGCAACGCGGCAGAGGCGGATGAGAGGGCCACCCTCCAGGCAAGCCGCAAACGGTGCTCGCGGCTTCCTGGTGCGTCATTCGGCTTATAGAACTCCTGGCGTTATCGTCAAACCTTCTTAACAAACTCCGATTTTAATTTCATGGCCCCGATGCCATCGATCTTGCAATCGATATCGTGATCGCCTTCCACCAGGCGTATATTTTTTACCTTGGTGCCAACCTTAACGACTTGGGATGTACCCTTGATTTTCAGATCCTTGATGACGGTAACCGTATCGCCATCGTGCAGGATATTGCCGTTACTGTCCTTGAACACAGGGCCTTCATCTTCAGCGCTGTCGCCACCCTCTTTTGCCCATTCGTGGGCGCATTCGGGGCAGACATAAAGCAGGCCATCTTCGTAAGTGTATTCGGAATTACATTTCGGACAGTTGGGCAATGGGCTCATGTCGACAGGTCCTGGCTGATCATTTGGGCGCGCATAGTGCCAGAGCAGGTGGCGCTTTGTCCAATAATTCAGCGTGTTAACCGCGGGCGCGAATAGCGTCGGCAATCGCCAGTGTTCGACGGGCTTCCTCGGCATGGAGCACTTCGATCAATTTACCGTTCAGAACGGCGACGCCCTTGCCCTCGGCAGTGGCTTGATCCCAGGTTTCAATGACCGTTTTGGCGTGTGCGACCTCCTCATCGCCAGGTCCAAAGACCTCGTTGGCCAGGGTAATCTGTTTTGGGTGGATCAGGCTCTTGCCATCGAATCCCAGTTCCCTGCCTTGCTGGCATGCTTCAGCGTACCCGGCATCATCTTCCAGGTTCAGGTGCACGCCATCAATGACGTCCAGTCCGGCTGCGCGGGCGGCGATCACACAGCGGCTGAGGGAATAGAGGAATCCGGTGCGCTGCGCTGTATGGGGAATCCTAAGCTCTTTGGCCAGGTCCGACGTGCCCATGAGAATCACCTGGAGGCGCGGGTCGGCATCGACAATCTCATCGATGGCCTGGATGCCCCTGGGTGTTTCCGCCATGGCCCAGATATATTTGCTGTTGTCACCGGCAGCGGTGAGTGCCCCGACCACACGTTGGATGGTTTCCGGCGCTTCCACTTTGGGCAGGCAGATGCCATGCGCCGGCATAGCCGCTATGGCTATCAGGTCGTCGTGTCCCCAGGGCGTGTCGAGTCCGTTGCAACGGACGATCAGTTCCCGCTTGCCGTAACCGCCTTGCGTCAGGGCTTCGACCACAAGATTCCTCGCCTCCACTTTTTTGTCGGGCGCGACGGCGTCCTCCAGATCCAGGATCAGCGTGTCAGCCGGGAGTGCTTTGGCTTTTTCCAGCGCCCGGGCGTTAACGCCGGGCATATAGAGAACGGATCGGCGGGGCTTGAGGGTCACCAACTGTCGACTCCTTTGGAATTTGTTAACGGTCAGCGGCCATTCAACAGGATTGAGAACTTCTCCGCAATCATCACGACCGGCGCATGGGTGTCACCCGAAGGTTGGATACCGACCCCTGTTGTGAACAGGATGTTCCCCTTCACTGCGAGCGCAGGACGGTTATATCCATTTGTTGTAGCGAAATAACGCCAGCAGGCTGGTGGCGATTATCGCCATCACGCTCAACAACATAAAGTAGCCGCGTGGGTGGGACAATTCAGGCATGACTTCAAAATTCATCCCGTAGATACCGGCGAGGAAACTGATTGGCACAAACACCGCCGTAATCACTGTCAACACCCGCATGGTGTTGTTCAGTCGGTGCGAGGTGATATTGAGATAACCGTCCAGCAGGTCGCCGCAGAGTTCGTGATACATGGTGGTTAGGCTGTTCAACCGTTCCATTTTTTCATAGGCATCCTGAATCTGGTGGGGGACCTCTCCATCGTCCATGTCGAGTTGCGCCGTAGGGTGATGCAGCAGCTGAGCCAGGGCCCGCTCGTGGTAGCTGAACACCCGCATAAGCTGGCGCAGGCGCGAGCGATAGAGCACCAGCTTTTGCATCAGTTCGTCGTTGGCGTGCTCCAGCATGGAATCTTCCAGTTCGCTGAGGGTCTGCTCGAACTGCAGCACGCCCTGGATGTAGCCGTTTGCGGAGGCGACGATAATCCGCATCGCCAGCAGCGCCGGTCGCCGTACCCACTGCGCCCGCTGGGGATGTTCCCACAGGGCATTGATACCGAATGAGGGGCCATTGCGGCGAGTGATCAACAGGCGATCCCCAATCCAAAACGCCATCTGAATGCTCTCGACCTTGAGGTCTTCGTCGAACTGCCGAAAACCCCGATACAATAAAAAGGTATATTCCTCAAAGGTCTCCAGTTTCGGGGGATGGCGCAGGCGTTGTGCGTCGTTGATGGCCAGCTCATGACAACCCAATGCCAGTAGCAATTCGCGTTCGCTGGTGGCGGGCTCGTCGTAGAGATCCAGCCAAAGCCAGGCATTCGGCATGGCTTGCCACTCCTCTACCTGGGCAGCGCCCCCTTCCCGGGAGTCGCCGTCCGGGTCGATCAAAATGGTTCTTATCATGAGGAAGTGTCCTGTTGTTAGAATTTTTTGTTGGATCTTATCCCGGCGATGGTATTACGCTATGCCATTGGATTAAGTGGCCACACGATCAGATAGCCAGCAACGCGTTGTAGCGCACTAGCGCAACTCGGATTCGATCTCATCCAGCAGGTCCAGGGGTTCGACTTCGTCGCCCTCCATCTCCCGGTTCCAGTTGATGCCCACCAAATACACATCCTCGTGCATGCCCGGCAACCAGTCCTCGAGAAACTCCTCAAGCGACACCGCCACCGGTTTATACACGGACCAATCGTCGACACAGTGAGCCTGGGCGAATTCGGGCTGCGACCAGAAGGGGATCACATCGGTCTCTTTCTCTTTCTCCGAGGGGCACAGCGCCCACCCCTCAGGCCCTTCCAGGCCCCAGATGCACCCCTGCTCAATGGCTTCGACAATAAAGCGGTCGTAATTTTCTTCCAGGTTATCGCCCAGTGGTTCCATCGGTGTTTGGCCCTATATCAAGGTTGAATGAATTTTTCCGCAGGTGCTCTGTCCATCATTGCGTATCTCTATCAATCATTGCGTCTTTCTATCAATCATAGCTTTCAGAGTCCCAGCCGATGACTGTTTTCCCGCAGCCAGCGTCGCTGCGACTGGTAGTCCGGACACAGCACTTCCACCTGACGCCAGAAACGCTGGCTGTGATTCAAGTGAACCCGGTGACTGACTTCGTGGGCCACCAGGTAATCCACCACGGCCACTGGCGCTTGCATGATCAGCCAGTTGTACTGAATCACGCCTTCCCGGGTGCAGTGACCCCATTTACTTTTGGTCTGGCGAAAACAAACCTCTTTGACCCCTACCCCCAATCGGCCAGCGGCAACCCGGGTTTTCCCGGTCAGCAGCTCGGCCGCCTGTTGCCGGTACCAGGTCTGCAACGCCTGCTTCACCTGTTCGGGTCGTGGCCGGCGCGAGCGGTTGCCCAGCAGGACATAGAGCAGGCCGCGCTCTTCGGCCAGATGGACCCGGGTCTGGGGGGCACGACCAATCTGCAGGGTATAATGCTGGCCGAGATAGGGAATGCGGTCCCCGTCTTCGAAGCTGTAGTCGGCCGCTTCATCCCGGCGCTGACGCTGTTTATCCAGTTGCTGCAACACCCACTGCCGCTTGTCCGCGACAAAGCTGTGCGCCTCCTGCACCGGCAGGCTTTCCGGGGCGGCCACTTCCACCCGCCCGTCCTTGACCTGTAACGACAGGGTAGTGCGGCGATTGGACTGCTTGAGAAGATAGTCAAACCCCAACCGCGCTTCCGCGGCGACAGGGGTTTTGACGATTCGCGCCGGGGGGCGCCTGCCTCGAAACGCCATCAGTGGCTCAGCACCTTGGTAACGGGGTGTTAACGCCTAGGGCGCAGTGACATATTTGAGGATTTCCACCACCGCTTCCGGGGTGCGGGCCCAGGCAAGGGCAGCGGCATCCACCTCCTTCAGCGGGTGGATAATGGCGTCATCGTGCAGGGTGATATAGGGCGTGCCCAAGGCGGCACAGTAACCCGCGTCGAAGGCGGCGTTCCACTGCTTGTACTTGTCGCCGAAGCGGACAACCACCAGATCGGCACTCTCGATCAGGGTCTTGGTGCGAATGGCGTTGACTTTGGCGGACTTGTGATCGCGCCAGAAGGGATTTTCTTCGATCCCCAGGTGATCGCCAGCGGCATCGCTGGCGTCGTGATCGGTGACAGGGGCACTGAATGTGACCGCCAGGCCCGCAGCCTTGGCTCCCGCCGCTATACGCTCGCGCCAGTCGGTGTGTATTTCACCGGACAAATAGACATTCCACATGGGTCATTACCTCAAAAATCAGTTCAGTTGCCCGGGCTTTGGATTTTTCCGGACAGGTTTGGTCCGCAGTGCTAACCGCGTTTTACCACGGCCATGGTCAGTCGGGAGATAGAACTCAAGCGCCCGCGCTCGTCTTCGATTCTGATATCCCACACCTGTGAGCTGCGCCCCCGATAGGCCAATTTGGCCGTACCCGTCACCAGCCCCTCGCGTACACCCCGTACATGGTTGGCGTTCACTTCCTGCCCCAGGCAGTAGTACCGGCTGCTGTCCACCGCCAGGTTGGCCCCGACCGAACCCAGGGTCTCAGCGAGAACCACATTGCAGCCGCCATGTATCAACCCGAACACCTGATGAGTGCGTTGATCGGCAGGCATGGTGCCGCGAACAAAATCGGGACCGATCTCGGTGATTTCGATCCCCAGATGCTCGACGGCGGTATTCTTACCCATGCGGTTGAGGGCATCGAGGTCCGAGGCCGGGTCGCCAAACCAGATACTGTCCTTTACTGGATTGCCTGACATGGTTGCTCCTTAACCAAAGTTCTTGTCGGCGACAAAGGCGTTGGTCTGGCGCTCGTGGCCAAAGGTGGACATGGGACCGTGACCGGGAATAAAGGCAACATCATCCCCCAGGGACCACAACTGCTCCCGGATGGAGGTGACCAGGGTATTGAAATCGCCGCGGGGGAAATCGGTGCGACCGATCGACCCCTGGAAAAGTACATCTCCCACCAGGGCCAGTCGGGTGCCGGGATCGAACAGGATCACGTGGCCGGGCGTATGGCCCGGGGTGTGGCGCACCTCCAGGGTGACATTGCCAATTTCAATTTTATCGCCCTGATGCAAAAACCGATCGGGACGAAAGGCCCGGGCCGGTGGAAAGCCCATCTGCTGCACCTGCTGAGGCAGCATATCGATCCAGAACATGTCCTCCTCGTGGGGGCCTTCAATAGGCAGCCCCAACTCGTCCACCAGGGCGGCAGTGCCGGCCACATGATCCAGGTGGCCGTGGGTGAGGATGATTTTTTCCAGCGTCACGCCCGCGTTGGCCACGGCCTGCTTGATCAGGTGCAGGTCCCCACCGGGGTCCACCACGGCTGCCTTGAGGGTTTCATCGCACCAGAGCAGGGTGCAATTCTGCTGGTAGGGTGTGACCGGAATTATCTGGTACTTCAACATAGGGTTTTCCTGGGAGAGTTCTAACCTTGGCGCCGGGAAGACGACACAATTATCGCCCGACCGCCTTTGAACGGCTGTAAACCTGTGGACGGCCGTAAAAAAGGCGCCATTATCCCATAATTTCCCGCTATTGGCCTATTGGCACAGGCCTCGCCCCAACGTTTACCGGCGAATGAACAAATAATCATCCATCGCATCATCCCCACGCACCACAGACTGATAAACCAGTAGCTCCAGCTGCGGATGACTGCCGATCAACTCCCGGGGAGACAGGCAAAAACGCAGGGGAAAGCCCGTTTTCCGATGATGCTCGGTGTTAAATGTACTTAACATCAGCCGGCCACCGGGCAGTAACAGGTCCGGCAACCGCTGCCAAAGGGCCGGCGCCGGCTTATAGTTGAAGACCAACAGGTTGTTGAACCGGCCCAGCCCATTCAGGGCCTCGATGTTATCCAGATCCAGAGCACGGGTGTGAATTCGGTTGGCGCCTTCCCCTACACGCCCCCCTGCACGCCCCCCTGCACGCCCCCCGGTACATTCCCCATAAAAGTTCCTCAGCCGCGCCAGTGCCACCCCGGAGATATCCACTGCCGTAACCTCAAACCCGGCAGCGGCCAGGCAGAGTGCTCCGGCGCCGTCGCCACAGGCGAGTTCAAGGGCCGAACCCGGCGCCAATTCACCGATAGCGGCCTCCAGGAAGCCCGGGGCCCTGGGAGGGATCAGGGGTTTATCGGCAAAACGACGATTCCATTTTTCGCGGTCGGTATCCATTGGTTTCAGGTCTGGTTAATCGGTGCCGGTGCGGCCCAGCTGGACTTCGGTACGCACGGGCAGCCTGTGATTTTCCGCAGCTCGCGGTTCGATGCTGTAGCTGGCGCCAAACGCCGGCACCGGGAAATCCTCTGCACTGATCTGCCCCTGGTCCAGGGCCTCCTGCAATTGCCGCACAGGCTCGTCAATACCGTCGTCGGCCAGCGCGAAGGTCCCAAAGTGGATGGCCATACTGCGGCGCGCCCTCAGGTCCCGATGGGCCTGAACGGCCTCTTCGGGGTTAATGTGCTGGTAGCGCATAAACCAGCGGGGCAGAAAGGCGCCGATAGGCAAAAGGGCGAGGTCGAAACTGCCGTACCGCCTCCCCAGGTCGGTGAAGAATTCTCCGTAGCCGGTATCCCCGGCGAAATAAACCCGGTGGCGACTGGCTTCAATGACAAAACCGCCCCACAGGGTTTTGCATCTGTCAGTCAGCCCTCTTGCGGACCAGTGCTGATTGGGTGTGAATGCCAGGGTAAGCCCCCGATACTGTAACTGCTGGTGCCAATCGAGGCCTGTCACCCGGTCGAATCCCCGCCGACGCAGCCAGGCATCATTGCCAAGCCCTGTCAGTATCAGGGGGTTGTCTCGCCGTTTCAGTCGTTTCAGGGTGTCCAGATCCAGGTGGTCGTAGTGGTTATGGCTGATCAACACCAGGTCGATGGGGGGCAGATCCTCAAACGCCACTCCCGGCTGACGCACACGCTGGGGGCCCATAAAGAAAAACGGAGTAGCGCGCTGGGCATAAATCGGATCGGTGATGATGTTAAGACCATCCAGTTGCAACAGCACTGTCCCGTGACCAATAAAAGTCGCCCGCAGTCGTCCCTGGGGCACCCGTGCAGAGGTGGGGCGTTGCTGTTCAACCGGAACCGACGCCGGCCAGGGTTCAGCGTCGGCGTTGAGGCGCCAGCGAATCAACTCAGCCAGGCCATTTTCCATCGGCACCGGGTTAAAAAAACGCTCGCCGTCAAAGTGATCTGACAGGGGGCCGTGGTACAGGGGGGGTTGGTACATGGCTGTCAGGACCACCAACACCAAAAGCGCAAACAGACTTCTTCGCATCATCCGGCGAGTGTGGCGGATACGGCCATAAATCGCAACGACCCGACCCTGCTCAGCCCATGCCGGGTTCCCGGTAGCCAGGTGATACGGCCGGTTCGCCGCGATCACCTGCCAGCTTCGCCACAAGAAAGAGTAATCGTAACCATCAAGTAATTTTGATTTACAGAATCTAAAGGCGGAGCGATATTTCAGCTCCTTGACCGCGCCTTTTCAGGAGTAACGACAATGGGTAGGCACAGCGACGAGTGGCACGATGTCCGCACGTCACCCGATGACGAATACGACGATTACGACTATCAGGAAACCCTTAAGGAAAGAAAAGAAAAAATGCGACGCAAGACCGAATTGCGACGCAAAATGGAAGACAAGTTCGAAAGACGCCGACTGGCTGAAGAGTTGGGCTATTACCCTGATGAACGACTCGACTGATACCCCGGGCGCTTTGAATTCCTCCCCTTAACGGTTCGCCGGTGCATTACAGAAAGCCTGTAAGCATCGGCTTTTTACAGCCGCAAACACTCGATAATGTCGGCCACCATTTCCAACCGGTCAAAATTACTGCGATAGACGGCATAGACATCACGGGAAAACGTGGGCGCTCCCTGCACCCGATAGAAAGCGCCCTGTTCCAGGTTTTCCAGCACAATGTCCGGCAGATAGGCGGAGCCCCCGTGTTCCGTCATATACGTTTCAGCGATACTGGCCATATTGGTATGCAGCACCGCCGGTGGCACATCGCCAAAACGCTTGGCATGAAACATGGCAAACGCCGTCCCCCAGTCGACAAAGACATAGTTGGATTGAAAGGCTGTCTTGGGGGTAACCTGCGGCTCGGAGGTGGCCAGCACCAACTTGAGTTTGCCCAGGGGTTTGGCGGTAAAGTTCGGCATATTGACCGGTTCGTAGAGCAATCCCAAATCGATAATGCCTTCCTGCAGCAGACGCTGGAGCTCATCGGCGGAATGGGCCTGGGCTCGCAACGCCAGTTCTGGAAAGTTGCGGTGAATTTTGCCGAGTTTGTCCTGCATGACAAACCGCCACAGCCCCGCGGTGGTACCCAGGCTCAATTGGTGCTTTTGTTCCATCTTCAGCGCCACATCCTGCCGTGCCCGCGACCAGGCCATCAACATGGTCTCGGCATGGGGAACCAGGCGCTCGCCTTCAGCGGTCAGGTGAATATTGTTGCGGGCGCGTACAAACAGGGTGACGCCAAGACTTTCCTCCAGCTGTTTCACCCGGGCGCTCACGGCGGCCTGTGTGAGATACAGATTCTCCGCGGCTTTACCGAAATGACGGGTTTTATTGACCTCGAGAAAGGTTTTTAGCAGTTCTATATCCATTGCACATCTCTAATAATCCCAGCGGTCCGGGTGAATAGTGCCAAGCCGTCCGGGTGACGCTGACATTAGCATCCGTTTATTTCCGTGCCAAGTTATCCGGTTGCGTCGTTGTCGAGTATTGAGGAATAAAAACTACGGCACCTACAGCGATCGGTTCTATAAAAAAGTTTGATGATGAATAAAAATTTAATTTGATGGCATCCCGCAAACGAAAGACCATAATCCAGTTGTTTGCCACAGTTGTCGCAGGAAACCTGAAGATGAGAAGCAGAGACTATTTTCTATCCCGCACTTTTCACGACCCCATCCATTACCCCTACGGACTGGAAAAGTCCGGCGACTTTTCCATACGTCAATGTATGCTACTCAGCAGCCATGGGGCTCTTTGCAAGGCGCTGATGGAGGGCGATGTCATCGATCCCAGTGACAGCGACCTGCGGCTGGTCGAAGTCGCCAACGGCGCTCAAAGCCCGGAAACAGACCTTGAGAGGGTTTGGCTCAAATACTGGACCAGGACCCGCAAGTCCGCGCGTATTCCGTCGATGATTATGGCCAGCGGTATGTCAGCCCAGGAGATCCCAAGCGAAATTTCTGACGATCTGTCCGACATATCACTCTAGGAGCCTGATGAATTAGTCATCGCGATGGCTTAACGGAACCGATCACAGCTTCCCGCGTCGTCGCTTTACTTTCCCACTGGCGCCAGCACCGCTGTCCGACCTGCCATTAGCGTGACTTTTTCCGAGCGTCCTTCTCCCGACTGTCCTCCGCCGGGAGAAGTCGCAGCGCGTAAGCACAAAAAAAACTGTCAATCGACACAATAATAAATTTTTATTATTACCACCCAAGCCGCCCTGATCGATCAAAAATACTTATTAAATCAAACAAAATATATTTATGTACTGTGGCTTTGGCGCAATATACATTTCGCGGAAATTACACCAGTGGCGCCGGAAAACAGGGCGCAAACCTACTGTCGACCCATGGAGACGCCGTGAAACTGTGCTTTATCATGTACCCCTGGAGTCGAATTTCACCGGAGTCTGACAGCACAATCAGGCTAATTCACGAAGCCGTGTGCCGCGGTCATACCGTTGCCATCACCAGCACCAGTAACCTCACCATCCGCGGCAGTGTGGCCAGCGCTTTCTGCGATGTGGTGGTACGCCGGAACAAAATCAGTCCCAACATGGTGACCTTCCATCGCCAGGTCGAGTTCCGGCGCGCGCAGTTGCCCCTGTCCGGTTTCGACGCCATCATTATGCGCGACAACCCGCCCCTCGATAACCTGGCGCTCAACTTCCTCGACTCGGTGCGTTCGGACACGTTTATCATGAACGACATCGACGGCCTGCGCGTTGCCAACAACAAACTCTATACCTCGTCGTTCCCGGATGCCCATAGTGAGTTTATCCCCACCACCTATGTCTCAAAGAACCGGGATTACCTGGAGCGCATCATCCGCGAGTCCGCCAGCGAAAAGATGATTCTCAAGCCCCTGACCGGGTATGGCGGTCGCGGCGTCATTGTTCTGGAGCAGAGCGCCAGCGACAACGTTCGCTCGCTACTGGATTTTTATATCGGCGGCGATGGCAACCACGGCGGTAACTACGTCATCTTGCAGGAATACGTTCACGGTGCCGAAGCGGGGGACATACGTATCCTGATGCTGAACGGCGAACCGATCGGTGCCATGCGCCGCGTGCCCGCCAGCGGCGATCTACGCGCCAACGTGCACGCCGGCGGCACGGTGATCAAACACCAGCTCAGCAAACACGAGAAAAGACTCTGTCGCCATATCGGGCCCAAGCTGGTGCGCGACGGCCTCTATTTTACCGGCATCGATGTCATCGGCGGAAAACTTATCGAGGTGAACGTGTTGAGCCCCGGCGGCATCGCCAGAATCAACAAATTGAATCGCTGCCGCCTGCAACGCAATGTCATCGATTTTGTGGAGAGCGTGGTTCACGCCAAGGATCTGGTCATTAGCCGAAAGAGCGAGTTTCGCAAGGTGATCGAAGATGCTGACGCTGTCTGAGGCTGAAGTCCTTTCACGCATCGAAACGGGAGAAACCTTTAGCGCCGAATTGGACGACGGCTCTCTGCGAATCACCATTCAGGAATACCTGCCCTACCTGTGCACCGCCATTCACGCCGGCCATCAACTGCGTCCCGAACTCGAGCAACGCTGCCTGCTGGACGATTCCGAACGTTTGCGGGAGGAGGATCCCTGGACCGACGAGTTTATCGACTCCTTTCCCATCACACTGGTAGCGCACGACTCGCGTTACGAATACGACCTTAACCGCGACGAACACAATTGCATCTATACCACCGCCTGGGAACAGCGGATCTGGCGCCGCGAGCCGACCAAAACCCAGCAGCGGCACAGCGTCGAAAAACACCGCCGCTATTACCGCATTCTGCACGCCCTGGTCAGCGCCATCAGCAGTCGCTTTGGCAACTGCCTGCTGATCGATGTACACAGTTACAATTGGAAAGTTCGCCCATACCCGCAGGCCCCGGTGTTCAATATCGGCACGGCGCAAATCGACTTGCACCGCTGGGGCCGCCTGATCAGCCTGTTCGAGAAATCGCTGCGGGCGATAACGCTGCCCAACCTCGACACCGACGTGAAACGCGATACCGTATTCAAGGGTCTGGGCTATCAGGCCCATTACGTCAAAGCACATTTTCCCAATGCCCTGACCGTACCGCTGGAAGTGAAAAAGGTGTATATGGACGAGGAGTCCGGCGAGCGCTATCCCCTGGTGTTGGAGCAACTGCAACAGGGACTGCACCACGCCATCCTCGACGTCGCCGCCGCCTTCAGCCGCCGCATCGGCAAAACCAAACTCAAACCCGAAAACCTGGTGGCGTCGAACCTCGACCTCGTCGCCGTCAAGGTCGATCGCGCATTATTCAAACTGGCCAAGAGCATCGACACCCTGCACTACGTCAACCCGATAAACCTGCAGCAGGAAAAGCGCCGCTTTCTCGGCCGGCGAGGCTACGAACCCGGTTTCCACTACCGGCAGCTGCGACTGGACCCGTTTGAATTTCGGGAAAAACTCTACAAACTGCCGGTCTCGGAGATCAGTGATCCACCCCTGCGGGAACTCTATCGGCAGGTGGTCGACAGCTTTGCCACCAAAATCGAGTTACTGTCGACAGTGGGCACACCACAGTTTTTATACAACTCCCTGCGATACTACGGCGAACCCAGTCCCAACGACAAAGCCAATGCTGAATTCCTGCTCCACGCGACTGAGCTGCCAAACCAGGTGGTGGAAGCGAAAAGTATTACCGCGCAAGAGGCGAAGCACCGCTTCGAGGAAACCGCTGAGCGCTTGGGATACCCGTGCAGGGTTCAGCTATCCAGCCGCATTGTGGCCAAGGCCATGGTCGACAACAACCGCCGGGCACTGCTCATTAACAAGAGCGCGTTTCTCTCGCCCACGGAATTCAACGCGCTGGTGGAACACGAGCTGGGGGTCCATATGGCCACGACCCTCAACGCCCGCGCACAACCGCTCAAGGTACTGACCCTGGGCCTGCCGGGGAACACCTACACCCAGGAGGGGCTGGCGATCCTGGCGGAGTACTACTCGGGCAATATCAATCTCCAGCGGCTCAAGTTCCTCGGCCTGCGGGTACTGGCGGTGGAAATGATGTGCAGCGGCATGAGCTTCCATGTGGTTTACAGCCGCCTGACCAATGAACATGGGCTCAATGCCGACCAGGCGTTCAACCTGACCACCCGTGTATTTCGCGGCGGCGGCTTTACCAAGGATTTCCTTTACCTGAAAGGGTTCCACGATATGCTGCTGCTGGCTCGCAGCCGCGATATCGCCTCCCTCTTTACCGGCAAAACCAGTAGCCGCTTTATCGATACCCTGGATGGACTGCTGGCCAGGGAAATCCTCAAACCGCCACAGCATAAACCGCGATTGTTGAATGAAATTCACCAGCTCGCCGAAAATCCGATTATGGATTACCTGGTGAGCTGTATTCGGGGTTGATGCTCTGGTCCGCACTCCCGCGGAATAACCCGGAGTGGTCAGCTCGCGTCGGTAAACTGGACCCTGCTTCCCCGCGCACTTACCCGGATCCTTGTTCGATGCAATATATGCGCAGGGGTATCGATTGTCATCGGCTGGCACTATTTGTGTGGATGTCCTGCACCAGCATTCCCCCATGCAATAAAAGCAGAGGTGTATCGATCGTCATCTGTTAGCACATTTTGTGTGAATGTCCAGTATCAGCAACCCATCGCCGCCGCCCTTTTTTCAATAACCGATAAGCTCGATCACACCCTTTAATTGATCAAAAACCAGGATGTCTATACTTCTAGTGAGATAAAGCCAGAGACCAACCTCCCCAAAGGGACATCCTATGAAAATTACAAGGGACAGTATCGCAGCATTCGCAAAGGGCATAGGTGTAGCTATTTCCATGTTTCTAATATCCGCCTGCAGCTGTAACAGCGTATTTTTCTACCCTCAATCACAGCTTTTATTAACTCCGGACGACGGCGGCATAGACTATGAAGTGGTTAACATCACCACCAACGATGGCATCGTCCTCCACAACTGGCTGTTAAAACCCAAATCGACTGTAAAAGGCCGAATTCTATTCCTGCACGGTAACGCCGAAAATATCAGCACGCATGTGAGAAATGTGTATTGGCTACCAGAGTTTGGCTATGAAGTATTGCTGATTGACTACCGCGGTTACGGCAAATCCCAGGGAGAGCCCTGCCTGCCCGCGATCATTGAAGATGTTCGCGCCAGTTTTCAGTGGCTCGAAGAACGCAATAACAGCGAGTTACCACTGTTCGTCATGGGGCAGAGTCTCGGCGCCAGCCTGGCCGCTTACAGCGTCGGCATACACCCTGAATGGCATATCCAGGGGTTGGTACTCGATGCACCGTTCGACAGCTATCGTGAAATCGCCCGCGACAAACTCGGCAGTGTCTGGCTGACCTGGGCATTACAGCACCCGCTCAGCTGGTTATTTTCCGATCAGTTTAGTCCAATAGAGGTCATTGCGGGCATCAGTCCCCGTCCCTTGCTGGTATTCGCCAGCGTTAACGATCGCATCGTGCCCATCGACCACAGTCAAAAGCTTTTCGAAAAAGCGGGAAAGCCAAAATCGCTGATCACAACCGATGGTTCTCATATAGCGACCTTTTCAAAGAATATTCACCGCCAACAACTAGTCACTTTTTTGACGTCTCCGAAGAAAAAACGGAAGCTTGATAAAATCACATATTGTGCTAATGTCGACTGCTCAAAACTAGCAGATAAAGGAATGTATCAATGAGAGCAGTTAAGTCCATCTCGGCAGCTATCCTGGCCGCCGCTGTCACCGTTACCGCTCCCCTAGTAAGTGCTGAAGAGAAGGCCGCGGGCTCAGGCCCCAACCCCTTTACTCATTGTGGCATCGGTGCGGCACTGTTCCCCAAAACCCACTGGGCTGCCGTAATCTCCAATGTGATCTGGGACGTCGGCACCACCGCCGTAACCTCGGCCACCGCCAGTCCTGAGACCTGTAACGCCAAGGACGTCGCCACCGCTCAGTTTATCCTTGAGAATTACGACAACCTGGCAGAAGAAACCGCCAAGGGGCAGGGCGCGCACCTGACTGCGATGTTCGACGTCCTCGGTTGCCAGGCGTCCGCCCATGGAACAATGATCTCTACAGTTCGCAAGAATATGGCTACCAACGTCAGCCAGGCCAACTACACCAATAAGAGCCAGATCGAAAAGGCATCTGATTATTACAACGCTGTAAACACCGCAGCCGGCAACAGCTGCTCTGCTTAAGTCTCCCGCTGTCGATCCACGGGTCGACAGCTCCCATCTTCCCCTCCCTTTATACGAATAATCAAGTGGCCAGATTTCGCTTGTTAGTCGCCGGTGTCTCGGCATTCATCGTATCCCTGTTTGCGCAGGCTTCCACCCTGACACCCAACCAGAATAAATCCGAAAACGAAATCAACCTTCTGGCGCAACATCCCGTATGGTTAAAACTTCTTCACTACGAAAAAAGTCATTTACCTTTTTCAAGCTTCAGTAGTGCGGTAAATTCCAGGGATTTTTTCTACAGTCCCAAAGGCAATAGCGATCCCGGGGCCGAACTCGAGGCGACACTACTGGAATTTACCAAACAACCGGACGACAACCTCAACCACCATGCCCAGTGCCGTTTTCCGGCGCGTTTTCTCTGGTTAAAACGCCAACTGAATTTGTCCGAGAACGATTTTCCGAAGATCACCTGTAGCGATTACGATGAGTGGTCTCTAAACGGCAATACACAGTCGATCAGCATCGTTTTTGCTACCGGGTATCTTGGCAATCCGGCATCCTATTATGGCCACACGCTAATCAAACTTAACTCTGCATCTGAAAACAATCACACCAGGCTACTCGACGTCAGCGTTAATTTTGGTGCCATAATCCCGGACAATGAAGATCCGGTCAGCTATATCGTCAAGGGTTTGGTCGGCGGCTACAGTTCAGGCTTCAGTCACAACAAATATTATTTTCACAACCACAACTACGGCGAGACGGAGTTAAGGGATCTGTGGGAATACGAACTCAATTTAAGTCCTGCCGAAGTTCAGTTTATTCTCGCCCATGCCTGGGAAATGCTGGGGCAGGAATATACCTACTATTTTCTCAATAAAAACTGCGCCTATCGTATGGCCGAGCTGCTGGAGATCGTCGACGGGGTCCAGGTAGTCCCTGAATTTGACGCCTGGGTATTACCACAAATGTTTATTCAGAACCTGGCCAAGGTTGAACGCCAGGGACAACCGCTGATAAAAAGTGTGCACTATCACCCTTCAAGGCAGTCGCGGCTCTACAGCAGATTTAATGCGTTATCCCCCAAACAACGGGACATAGCCGCGACAGTGATAGCGGACAATTCCGCGTTGCAGCGCCAGGCGTTTTCGGAAGAGAGCTTACCGTCAAAGCACCAGATTCTGGATACGCTGTTGGACTACTACCAGTTTGTCCGCAACCCGGAAGCACTCTCCGAAGACGATGCCAATGCGGCTTATCGAAAAGTGCTTGCCTTGCGGTATCAGCTGCCGCCCGGCGAGAGCACGGCAATCCGCCGACCACCGAAGTCACCTCACCAGGGGCGCCAACCCAGCTTGTTGCAGCTGGCGGGGGTTCACAACACCCGGAGAGGAACGGGTACGTTATTAACGTTGAGACCAGCGTACTACGACGATCTGGACGCCGGCATTGGCCATATCGACCACGCCGAACTGACCATGGGGAAGGTGCAGTTTTCAGTTTTTGGAGACCGGCTGAAACTCAGCCGACTGCAGCTGGTCGGCGTTCAAAGCATCAACACCAACGTAACCGGTTTACCCGGAGACAAATCCGATTCCTGGCGACTGAACCTCGGCCTGGAGGAGACCGACCTCGCCTGCGAAAGCGACTGCCTTGTCGCACGCCTCAGTGCAGACAAGGGGTACGCCATGGCCGTTGGCAACAGGGCTGTCGTTTCCGGATACCTGGGCAGCGGCGTGCAGGACAACCGTTTCGACTACGGCAACCTTTACCTTCAGGCCAGCGTGTTGGGCGTTGTCAGATTGAGTGAAGATCTCAACCTGAGAACATCTTTTCAATACAGGGAGCACCTTGACGGCAGCCAAGGGGGAGAGCAAGTGCGTTCAATAGTGGCCCGCTATCGGTTGGGACGCGATTGGGACCTGCGTCTGGGCTATGAGCGAAACCGGGCGGAAGCGTTTTCTTTAACGTTGGGGCACTACTGGTAACCGACAAAGAGGACTCTGGCGGAGCACTATCCGTAATGTCACCTGTGGAATCGCCGCCTCGCGCTGATTTTAGAAGGCACCGGGTACCACCATGGTATCGATAGTTTCGATCAGGACTTTAAAGACCCTATCAGCCCGGGATTTCTGTAATTTGGCAACTTACTCGTCAGCCCTGGTAGGGCAATGTTGCCATTCAGCCATTCACCCCGGACGAAAGCGCCCTCAAATCCACCTCAAATCAAGCGCTGAACTGCGCTGATTCGCCAATCACTCGCCAGACACGCTCGCAGGTCGCCTTGAATACACTGTTTTTTACAATTTGATCGGTAGTCATTCCGGAGCAACTATTTTTCTACCTGTACAAAGGTGCTGCTTGGTACCAGAATGGACACCCCTGTATCTTGTCCTCCTGGACGATTACCGACAGTGGCACAAACAACTGCAGCATGATTTCCCCTACCATTGAACAGCGTGTTACCGCTATCTATCGCGAGGAATCGAGCCGGATACTGGCCACGTTGATTCGCCTGTTGAATGGCAATTTCGATCTCGCCGAAGAAGCCCTGCAAGATGCCTTTATAGCGGCATTGTCACAGTGGCAGCGCGACGGCGTCCCCGATAATCCCCGGGCCTGGCTGGTCTCCACCGGCCGCTTCAAAGCCATCGATCGATTGCGCAAGCACACTCGCCAGAAAAGCCATCTGGAAGAACTCGCCCAAACCCTGGAAACCGAAACCCAGCCACTGAAAGACGACGAAGCTATTGAAGACGACCGCCTGCGGCTGATTTTTACCTGCTGCCATCCCTGCCTGGCGATGGAAGCCCGCGTCGCCCTGACCCTGCGGGAAGTGTGCGGCTTAACCACAGAAGCCATCGCCGCGGCGTTTCTGGTGCCGGTGCCGACACTGGCCCAGCGTATCGTAAGGGCAAAAAACAAAATCCGCGACGCGGCGATTCCCTACGAAGTGCCCGAGCCAGAAGCACTGCCGACACGCCTGGAGGCCGTGTTGCCGGTTATCTATCTGGTCTTTAATGAAGGGTACTCAGCGTCCAGCGGCGCTGAGGTGACTCAGCGGAATATATCGGCAGAGGCCATTCGCCTGGGCAGACTGCTACAAGGTTTATTGCCCCGCGCTGAAGTCACCGGCCTGCTGGCCCTGATGCTGTTGCACGACGCCCGGCGCGGTGGGCGCACCAGCGCCAACGGCGACCTGATTCCCCTGGAAGAACAGGATCGCACGCTGTGGAACCGGGCCCAGATCCGCGAGGGCAGCGAGTTGGTATTGCAGGCTTTGCGGTCCGGATCACCCGGCGTGTACACCCTGCAGGCGGCCATCGCCGCCGTCCATGCCGAAGCGCCGACGGCTGAGGATACCGACTGGGCGGAAATCACCGGCCTTTACGATGTTCTGCGGCAAATCAATCCCTCCCCGGTCGTGGAACTTAACCGCGCCGTTGCCCTTGCCATGCGCGACGGACCGGAAGCCGGCCTGCGAGCCATCGATAGCCTGATGGACCACAAGGACTTACAGCGCTACCACCTGCTGCACGCCGCCCGAGCTGACCTGTACCGCCGCCTCGATAGGCCGCAGGATGCCATCCGCTGCTATCAACAGGCGCTGGATCTGGTACAACAGGAACCGGAACGCCGCTTCCTGCAACAACGTTTGGCCTCTCTAAAAAAATAAATTTCCCTGTGCTGTCGATTTCCAGCAGGCGTAAACGACTATCAGGTGAAACCATCCACCAATCATTGAGGAGCTGAGCCATGAGTTATATCGATGGATTTGTGCTCGCCGTGCCCAAGGCCAACAAAGGAAAATTCACCCAACACGCGGAAATCGCCGACGCCGCCTTTATGGAATGGGGCGCCACCCGTATCCTCGAGTGCTGGGAGGACGACGTACCCGACGGCAAGGTTACCGACTTTCGCCGGGCGGTTCAGGCAAAGGAGGACGAAGCCGTGCTGTTTTCCTGGATAGAATGGCCGGACAAAGCCACCCGCGATGCCGGTATGAAAAAAGTGATGACGACGATGGAAAGCGATTCGCGTCTCAATCCCGAGAAAAACCCCATGCCCTTTGATGGTATGCGTATGATCTTCGGTGGTTTTGTACCAGTGGTTGAACTGAAAAATTGATTTCACATCAGCCACTTACAGAAACAGGGAGAGAACCATGCCCAACAGACACGGCGAGTTTATCTGGTACGAATTATTGACCGACGATAGCGATGGGGCGCTGCAGTTTTACAGTAGGATACTAGGCTGGCAGGCCACCGACAGTGGTCAGCCCGGCATGCACTACCGCATTCTCCACGCGCGGGATGAGGATACGGGAGATAGGCGCGATATCGGCGGCCTGATGCAGTTGACCGAGGAGATGAGCCAAAGTGGCGCCAGGCCGGTATGGCTGGGTTATATCGGCGTCGATGATGTCGATCAGACTGTCGCCTATATCCTCACCGCAGGTGGCACAGTGCAGATGCCCCCCACCGATATTCCCGATGAGATTCCCGGTGGTGACTTTATCCTTAGGGGCTTGGATCCGCAGGGAGCGCTGTTCGCCCTGGTCGGATCGAGAAAAGCGTAACGGTGGACGAAATGAATACGCAGACCGCACCAAAAGTCGCCACCTGCCTGTGGTACGACGATGTCGCTGAACAGGCCGCCGAGTTATACACTTCATTAATTCCCGGCTGGCTGAAAGACAAGTTCGGGCTGTCGTGGCAGATCGTGCCTCGCCGCTTAGCCGAGTTGTTAACCCCGCCAGATCAGTCAGCAGTTGATCGCGCTATGCAAGCGATGATGCAAATGCAAAAGCTGGATATTGCAATGCTGGAAGCGGCGTTCAAAGGAGATTCAAACCATGCTTGAGCTGTTTGGCCATCCATTTTCATCATATACCTGGAAAGCACTGATTGCGTTGTATGAAAACGACACGCCTTTTACCTTTCGCATGATTGATCCTGATCACCCGGAGAATGCACAACGCATTCAGGCATTGTCACCACTGGGAAAGTTTCCCGTGTTAATTGACGGCGATCGTGTGATGTGCGAGTCGTCCATTATTATCGAATACTTGCAATGCTATCATCCCGGACCGGTAACACTCTTACCTGCAGCGCAAGATAAAGCGCTAGAAGTGCGTATGTTTGATCGATTCTTCGATAATTACGTTATGACGTCGGCTCAGTACATCGTTAATAATTTTATGCGCAAGCCCACTGATCGCGATGCGCTGACCGTCGCTTCGGCACACACCTTGTTGCAACGAACCTATCACTGGCTGAACAAGCATCTTCAGCATAACAGCTATGCCTGTGGAGACGCGTTTACCCTTGCCGATTGTGCCGCTGCTCCTTCCCTGTTTTATGCGGACTGGGTCGATGAAATTGGCAAAGAATATACAGAATTACGCAACTACCGAACAAAACTACTGGCCAGACCGAGCGTTAAACGTTGCATCGATGATGCGCGCCCCTATCGCTCGCTGTTTCCGCCCGGTGCCCCCGATCGAGATTAATTATCTACAGCAGAAAATTCAGGAGAGCCAAGATGAAGTATTTATGCCTGGTGTATTATAACGAAAAAAACATACAACAAATGTCACAACAGGAGTGGGATGCTCTCAATCGCGAATGCATGGGCTGCGTGGAGGATTTAACCAACAGCGGCCACTTTCTGGACGGCGCACCGTTACTGTCAACCGAGAGCGCAACCACACTGCGAATGCGTGATGGCAAACCGTTAATTACCGATGGTCCCTTTGCCGAAACCAAGGAGCAACTGGCCGGTTTTTACATGCTGGAAGCCAGGGATATGAACGAGGCCATACGCCTGGCGGAGAAAATTCCACCGGCGCGCTATGGCTGTGTGGAAATTCGACCGGTGCGGGAATTAATGGAACAGGATAACAGTCGCTGAATTCTTCAGAGTGGATGGAAGGAGGCGCAGATCGCCACTCAATGGCTTTGTAGGCCGCATCAAAACGGTTTTCATTGCTAACGGCCTCTAATTCAGCATCCTGAATATTGCGCTGAGCCGCTTCCAGCAGTCGCTTGATCATCAGCGGGTCGGGCTCGACACGCTCCAAGCTCATCCCCAGCAAATTATCCAAGGTCATCCCTACCTCCTATTACGTAAATAACGGGCTTTGTCAGGATTTCGCGAACAAAAGCCGAGCCTTCATCTTTAGCAGCTGCCCACTCCTGGGCAGTATAAAGTTTAGGATTTATCTCTCGACCCAGAATGTCCTGGGCAGGGTAAAGCATCTGCACCGCTTCACTAAACCCAAGGTCACCAACCAACAACAAGTCAATATCGCTACCTTGAGTCGCCCTGCCACTGGCAACAGAGCCAAACACCGCGGCAATATCAATGTTATCGGAGACCGGTGCCAAGCTATTGGCCAGCACATCCGCTACCCCAGAGGTCTTACGCAATATGCTGGCCAGTTCTTCATAAATCACACAGTCAAGGTTAGCCTGGTAGCTAACCTGATTCCCCTGATGTCGCTTATTCAGTACCCCAGCCATGGCTAACTTGCTGAGCTCCTTGTGCAATGTGCCTGCTACCGTACCGGTCAACCGGGCGATTTCCCGCACATGATAAGACTGGTCCGGGCGTAGCAATAACAAGCCCAAGCCAAACTACCTGTATAGCGAGCTCTATTACCCCAAAGCACGTTTTATTGATGATACGCTTGGTCAGGAAGAAATCGCCCGTACCGTACCTGCTGGTCGTCTTGGACAACCCGAAGAGTTCGGCCAACTGGTCGAGTTCTATATCTCCGGTAGATCTCCATTTACTACTGGTCAAGTAGTTAATTTCACCGGCGGCTGGCCCTAATTCCCCCGTCAAATGCGTTGCTGGCATTTTGTATTTGACTCTGCACAGAGATCATTCGTCACTCCCTCTTTGACATTCAAACCAAAAAGATTAGAACACCAATCAATCCGTCCTATCAAAAGGTGAAAAATCAATCTAAGCGAGCTTTATAAATCACCTTACAAAAAGCCACCCAAAAGAACATAGGTGCGTCTATTCACTAAATAAATTTGAGTGAATTCAAAAAAATGTCATCACAACAAATTTAGTGTCTGCCTACAAAGTATGCCTTTCACGTAAATATTTATTTACACCAAAAGCAACTAGTTATCTATAGACATTCATTTAGAAATTACGCGCTGCATACTCTGCATCCACGCAGCTTTAAAGGCGGCGTCCCCAGCAAACAATTTGTACAGCTCCAACTCATCTTTCCGTCTGCGCAACATCACTTCTTTCAGCATTTTCTCGAAGGCTAATTCCCTGTTGTGTGGATCAGGGTTATTTTGGTATTTGGCCTCAAAATCCGGGTGCTGCTTGATGCTCTCGGCAATATTGATGAACTTAACTTTCTGCTCTTCTGGTGTTGCACTCCAACCCTGGAACCAGCGTTCATTGAAAGTCCGGATGATGTCGTCCAATGGATCTGTTTGCTGATCCCCACCATGAGCACCGCGAGGGTTTGGATTCTGGGGGTCGAGCTCAGTATCTGCCTCATCCAGTTTGATAGCGTGATTCAGCTTTACCCTTTGCAGGCCATAGGAACTCAAATCAACGGATTCCAATAGTTCGTCGATGGTGTCCGCATCCGGGTCATTCACTTTTAGCTTCGGTATCAGAAACTTCAGGAACCAGAACAGTTTTTCCCATGCCACGATTTCATAGGGCATGATAGACGCCATTTGTCCGTATATTTTTACGTACTGTTTGGCTTTGATCTTAAAGTCCACTTTTTCGTCATCCTCCAGTTCCAGCTCATGCTCGAAACGGGCGGCAGCCACGTCAATGATGGGGCTTATTGTTTGTGCATCTTCGTTGTTGAAGTAACGCTTTACGAAGTCCTCAACCTCGTACCATTCATATACACCCACGTCGTCCATCGCGTCCTTGAGTTCGTGGAGCACGTTGACATCCGTAGCCCGAGACAAAGAAGTCGCCGTATAGAAGGGATCAAACGCGGCCTTTACATCATCCACCGAGTTGAAGAAGTCCAGAATAAACAGGTCTTCGGTTTTTTTACCCAGCTTGGGCGCAGAGCGGTTCAAACGAGAAAGGGTCTGAACGCAAAGCACCGAAGCCAGTTTTTTGTCCACATACATGGCACAAAGCTTTGGCTGGTCGAAGCCTGTGAGGTACTTGTTTGCCACCACTAATAGGCGGTATTCATCGGTGTCGAACTTGTCCTTGGTATCTGCTTCCGAAAACCCGTTAATCTCCGCTTCAGTATATTCAACCCCATCCACTTCTTTCGCCCCAGAAAAGGCAACCAGCACCTTGAAAGGATTCCCTTTGGTTTCCAGCAATCGGGCAATGGCCTTGTGATAACGGATGGCCGTTTCAATGTTCTGCGTCACCACCATGCCTTTGGCTTTACCCTTGAGCTTCTTGGCATTGACCACCTGGGGAATGAAGTGCTCCAGTATGATTTCAGCTTTGGTATCAATAGTCTGCTGGCTGCGCTCTACATAGGCTCGCAGTTTCTTCTGCGCCTTTTTGGTATCGAACTCTGGGTTTTCCGCGATGGACTTTTCGATCTCGTAATAACTTTTGTAGGTGGTGTAATTTGCCAGCACATCCAGAATGAAGCCTTCCTCGATGGCCTGCTTCATGGAGTACAGATGGAAAGGCTTGAATGAGCCGTCTTCCTGCTTTTCACCAAACTTTTCCAAGGTGGTGTTCTTGGGCGTAGCAGTGAAAGCCAGGTAGGACGCATTGCCACGCATCTTGCGGGATTTCATGGCTTTGAGGATCTTGTCCTGATCGTCCTAAGCCGCCACCTGGGTCAAGCAACGGTCAAGCAAATTTCCCCCAGCTAACGACGGCTAACTGAATACATTTAATTAAACCACCTCAATCCAGCCATTAGTTAAACATAGTGGTTGGTTTGATGGTTGACGGTAAACATCTTTACTCCTCTAACACCTGCCAATAACCACCCTTTTTTGGGCCGTGATAAGTGAGCCTATTTTGTTGCTTGAGTTTGGCTACGGCGCGTTCAATGGTGCTGGTTGCCCGGCCCAGATGTACGGCAACTTCGACCAGTGTCAGCTCGGGTTGCTGGCGCAGTAGTGCCAGAATCTGTTCAGGGGTTTTTACCCGCGCTTCTACCCGCGTTTCTACCCGCACGTTTTCACCCCTGTTCAATGCTTCCTGCAACGCTTCACTGATGGTTGCCAGCATAAATTCGATAAAGGGGGCACTATCGGTTTGCTTGGTACTGTCTCGTAGCGCCTGATAATAAGCTGCCTGATGCTGAAAGATCAGGCTCTCCACCGGGATATCCACAAACATGAACTGCCACTGGCTAAGTATCAGTGTTTGCCACAGGCGGCCCATACGGCCATTGCCGTCACTGAAGGGGTGGATGAACTCGAACTCATAATGAAACACGCAACTGGTAATCAGTGGCGGCGCATCGGACTTAGCCAACCAATCAAACAGATCAGCCATCAAACGCGATACTCGATTGGCACCGGGCGCCATATGCACCACCTGATCGCCCGACATAACACCAACACTGCCACTGCGATAGTGGCCCGCCTCGTCAATCAGCCCTTTCATCAGCACGCTGTGGGCAGTCAGCAAGTCCGCTTCGCGGGTAGGGTGCCACTGAGCAAGCTGGTCGTAGGCTTGCAGCGCGTTGCGCACCTCCTGCACTTCTCTCGGTGGTGCAATGATCCGCTTGCCCTCCAAAATGGCGGTGATTTGAGATTCACTTAAGGTATTCCCTTCAATGGCCAGTGAGCCCTGAATGGTGCGGATGCGATTGGCGCGGCGCAGATGCAGGGCATTGGCAATATCGCGTTGCGCGCTTAAACGGCCAATAGCCTCACTGATCTGTGCCACCTGTTTCAGGATGGTTGGGGTGATGGTGTAGGGAGGCTGATAGCTCATGGCTCTGTCCTCTCCCTAAGCATGTCAGGCGTGACTTTGATTTTTCCGGTTACTGCGCTGTTGATCAGGGTGGTTTTGTATTCTTTGAGTTTTTCGATTTGTTGGTTTTGAAGATATATCGCATCATCGATAGACTTTGATTTGCGTTCTATGTCCTCAACAACCTTAATTTGATCTTCAATCGGAGACTGGCACAAAAAATTTGTGCCTATTCTGTCAACATTTAGATTCATCTGAGTATTTTTAACCTGAATCCGTAGCTTTAATTCGGCAAATCATAGATTTCAGTACAACTATGCATTCATCCATTTGGGGGCGATGTTTTTTTGGCGATTTTTACACTCATGCAACAAGATACCGCTCATATATCTGAAAATGATAAT
>JBNKHG010000044.1:0-2464 GCA_050290225.1 Cellvibrionaceae bacterium | reverse complement strand
GTCTCCTCGGCGTTTTACCTGATCGTGCTCACCCTGCTGGGTGTGGCGCTCGGACCCTATACCATGGGGTATGTCAGTGATATTTATATTGCGGGTGGTGCTGCTACAGGAGATGCGCTGCGCCAGGGTATTCTTTGGGGCCTGTCCGTAACAGTAGTCACTACGATATTACTGTTGATTGCTGCGTGTAACCTTGAGCAGGATGAGAAGAGTCGGCTACAGAGGGCCAGAAACTATGGAGAGCCTGTCTAAGTGTCTCATCAAAATTGATAGCTTGTATTGACCATTTCGGAAGTGTTCAGGTTGGCGGTTGAGAGTTCGACGCTGTATGGCGATTTCTGCTAGAGAACTAGTCTTTATCTGCTATGGATTCAAACGACTGAGTTTCCATAATACCAGCTTTTAGCATTGGATCTTGACCGTTAGTTGGGAAACTAAATTGGGTATGAAAATAGACTTATTGAATCCTGAACTTGCAGAGTCACTGCTAGGTTTTCCAGAATGGGATATTTGGCGTGATATACCCGCAGCTCGCGTTTTGGGTGCGGAAAGGGTGCGGGAATTGCAAGCCGAGCTGCCGTTGATATCCGGCGTGCTCACTGAAGACAGAGTAGCGACTGGGCTGGCAAGTGGGCCGGATGTATTGATACGCATCTATACTCCTGCGAAGCGCTCGGAATTACTACCCGGACTGCTGTGGATTCACGGTGGCGGGTACGTATTGGGCAGTATCCAGGGTGACGATTACAGTGTAAAACGCTTGGTTGAAGCTGTTAACTGTGTGGTGGTGTCGGTTGAATACCGGTTGGCGCCGGAACATCCCTATCCCGCTCCACTAGACGACTGCTACGCTGCACTAAAATGGCTGTTCGCGCATGCCGAAGCTTTGGGGGTAGATGCTTCCCGTGTCGCTGTAGGTGGTATTAGTGCTGGCGGTGGGCTGGCGGCTGCGCTGGCGTTATTAGCCCGTGACAGGGGGGAGATGGATCTCATTTTCCAGATGCTGCTCTGCCCCATGATGGACGACCGCAATGTTACGCCCTCCAGCAACTCCATAACCGATTCCCGAATCTGGAACAGGGACTGCAATCTGCGCGGTTGGGAAGCCTATTTGGGCGGAGACAAAACATCGCCCTACGCTGCTGCCATGCGAGCGGAGGACCTCAGCGGCTTGCCACCAGCTTACATCCCTGTGGGATCAATGGATCTCTTTGTCGATGAGAACGTAGAGTATGCTCAACGCTTGAATCAGGCGGGAGTGCCTACCGAATTGCATGTCTACCCTGGTGGGTTCCATGCCTTTGAATATCTTGTGCCAGATGCCGCGATATCGAGGCGTGCCCGTGAGAATCATTTTAAGGTCCTGAAAAATGCATTGGGGTGCTGCCCGAGACGCAGTGCTTCAGCCAATTCGTGACCGTAGAACAACTGGGTGTTAGTAGCAGCCGGTGAGCCGGCGTGACGCCAATTGCTAGTCAAGTTGTCTTCGCACGCTATGGGGTGTCAGCCACTATTGTTGGAAACTATCCGCATTACTAAGCAGAAGTGACGGAGTTATGGCTTTTAACTGTGCTGGGCAGGGCTTCCAACATTTTATTCGGTCCTTTCCCTCAGACCCTGATCGGTTGCGAACCCTGGCCGACATCGAGGCGGTCGAGCAGGTGCCTGCCGGTGAACGTTTCCCGTGCGTGTCACCCATCGATGCCCTGGAAACCAATGCCGGGCTTCAACCGGACGACATCGCATTAACCTGGTTACCCAATGGCGATGCCAGCGATACGCCACAGCGCTGGACGTACCGGCAATACCACCAGGAGGTGGCTGCCGCCGCCGATCATTTCCGCACACTGGGTTTGCAGCCCGATGAAGCGGTGATTTTTCTGCTACCGAATATGCCCGAATTGCTGTTTGGCATTTGGGCGGCAGAGGCGGTGGGGATCGCCGCGCCGATCAACCCCTTTCTGCAGCCGGAGCAGATCACCGGTATCGCACGGGAGGCCAATGCGCGAATCCTGGTGACGCTCGCGCCCGGCGATACGGAAGGCGATGAGTTTTTCCGCAAAGCGAGCGATGTCGCCGAATTGTTGGATTTGGTGGTGGTTGCCGTGGGCTCCGGAGGTGAGCTGCCATCACCAGGTGTTGTCTCCTGGAAACAGCCTGAATCGGATAAACCCTTGGAGCGGATTGCCGGGGAGCGAATATTGAGGGGCGACGAGATTGCCGCGTATTTTCACACCGGTGGCACGACTGGTACGCCGAAGCTCGCCCAGCATACCCACCGGATGCAGGTGGTCAATGTTTGCCAAATGGCCATGACGGGTCCGGTCGACGAAGGCGGGGAGGTGGTGCACTCCGTTACCCTGTGTGGACTGCCCCTGTTCCACGTCAACGCGGTGTTTGTCTCCGCCCTGTCGTCGATCATGTCCGGTGGCGAGTTGGTGCTGGCGGGCCGGCACGGCTTTCG
>JBNKHG010000043.1:0-20877 GCA_050290225.1 Cellvibrionaceae bacterium | reverse complement strand
GGAATACATCCGCAATCAGGAACAGGAAGACATACGCAAGGATCAGTTGGAGCTTGGAGGCTGGTAGCGCCTTGGGCGCAATAAGAGCCCTTTGAGGGCGTAACCCAATAAGCTCCCGGCTATGCCGGGAGTCATTTAACTGTTGGGGCGTGTGCTGTCACCGTCTGGCAAATACCGCTATAATGTTCCGCCCGGCGTACCGGGGTAAGCGCCCGGATAGGGTGGTACGCAAGCAACGGCAATAAAACAAGTATTCAAAGCTGCGGCGGGTCCTATAGAGTGACAGTTGATACTGACGAGATGGTGATGGAAAACGCAGGGACGGAAAAGTCGCTTGAGGATGTTGGCGCCACCCCCAGAACCCCTCAGTCAGATGCCGAACCCCTGCTCAGTATTCAAGAGGTACCCCAGCAAGCGTCCGCTGCTGAACCTGATCCGGCCGTAACGGTTGATAGTGCTGAAACCGGCGCTAATACGGGAGCGCCCGAACAGTCAGAAATGCCCTTCGCCATCGTCCAGGGCAAGGCGTACACCGAACTGCCCAAAGACCTGTATATTCCGCCTGATGCCCTGGAGGTAATCCTGGAGGCCTTTGAGGGGCCGCTGGACCTGTTGCTTTACCTGATTCGGCGCCAGAATATCGATATTCTCGACATCAATGTGGCGGAGATTACCCGCCAGTATATGGCCTATGTCGAAATGATGGACGCCATGCATTTCGAGCTGGCGGCGGAATACCTGGTAATGGCCGCCATGCTGGCGGAAATCAAATCCCGCATGCTGCTGCCGCGTTCCAGCGAAGGGGAAGAGGACGAAGAGGACCCGCGTGCGCAGCTGATACGCCGATTGCAGGAGTACGAGCGCTTTAAGGTGGCTGCCGAGGATATCGATGAATTACCGCGCACCGGCCGCGAGGTTTTTGTCGCCAGTGCCCAGGCCCCGGATCGTAACCTGACCCGTCCCGAGCCAGAGGTGGAAATGCGCGAAATTCTGTTGGCGTTATCGGAAGTGTTGCGTCGTGCGGATATGTTTGAGAGCCATCATGTGGAAAAGGAAAGGCTTTCGACCCGTGAGCGCATGACCCAGGTGTTGGACAAACTCTCCCACAACCAGTTTATGCCCTTTGTGCAACTGTTTACCGTGGAAGAGGGACGTCTGGGCGTGGTGGTGACCTTCCTGGCGGTGATGGAACTGATTAAGGAATCTCTGGTTGAGATTATTCAAAGCGAAGATTTTGGCGCGATACACGTTAAAGCCAGAGCGGAGTAACGTGAGCGTCCTGAACTAGTGAGCACAGCCTTGAGCTGCTGATTAGAGCCTTGAGCTACTGATCAGAGCCCTGAGTTACTGATAATAGCCTTGAGTTACTGAAAATAGCCCTGAGTTACTGAAAATAGCCCTGAGTTACTGATAATAGCCCTGAGTTACTGATAATAGCCCTGAGCTACTGATAATAGCCTAGCGCTACTGGCAATAGCTTTGAGCTGCCGATAACAGTCCCGTGCCTGTTGAAAAAAGACCATGAGTATAGAAAAAGCACAGCTGCGAAAAATTTTAGAAGGCGCCATCCTGGCGGCGGGCCAACCCCTGAGTGTAGCCCGCCTGCTGTCACTGTTTGAAGGCGACGATAGCATACCCACCAAAGAGGATGTGCAGGCGGCTCTGGAAGAGATTCAGGCCGACTGCGGTGATCGTGGTTTTGAACTCAAGGAGGTGGCCACCGGTTGGCGCTTCCAGGTGCGCGAGGAATCCGCCCCCTGGATCAACCGGCTGTGGGATGAAAAACCGCAAAAGTATTCCCGTGCCTTGCTCGAGACTCTCGCACTGATTGCCTATCGCCAGCCCATTACCCGAGGCGATATCGAAGAGATACGAGGTGTGGCGGTCAGTTCCCATATTATCAAAACCCTCAGTGAGCGGGACTGGATCAAGGTGGTTGGACACCGCGACGTGCCTGGTCGGCCCTCTCTCTATGCGACTACCCGGCAATTCCTCGACTATTTCAATCTCAAAAGCCTGGAAGACCTGCCGAGTCTGGGTGAAATTCGAGACCTCGATGAACTGAACAAGTCGCTCGACCTGGGTGAGGAGGAGACGGCCGCAGTCAAGCAGGCGTTGGCGGAAGAAGCCGCCGTGGCCGAGGCGGAAAAAGAGGGCGGAGCCCTATTGGCTGAAGAGCTGAATGAAGAACTGAACGAAGAACTGAACGAAGAACTGAACGAAGAACTGAACGAAGAACTGAACGAAGAACTGAACGAAGAACTGAACGAAGAACTGAACGAAGAACTGAACGAAGAACTGAACGAAGAGCCGAAAGATGATCTGAACGAAGAGTCGAAAGATGAGCTGAACGAAGAATTGAACGAAGAACTGAGCGAAACGCTGGTGGACGTATCAGACACGCCATCCGTGACGGCGGAGGACGTCAAGCCTCCGGTGGCCAGTGCCAGTACCGTCAAGGGATCGCTGTTTGAAAGCGAAGGGGTGCAGGAGCCTGCGACCGTGAGTAATAATTTGAAGGAATCCGAGGACGCCTAGGGGCGTCCCGTCTGTGTATGAGTAAACGAGATAACCGCTCAACCCCGGCTGCCAAGACGGTTGATGGTACGATTGCCCCCGGCGGCACTTCCTCTGACGAAAAATTGCAAAAGGTGCTGGCGCGCGCCGGCCTGGGATCAAGGCGTGAGATGGAGCGTGCCATCGAGGCCGGCCAGGTTCAGGTCAATGGCGCCACGGCCAGACTGGGGGATCGTGTCAACCTGCAGGACAAGGTGTTTTTCAACGGCCGACGTGTTCATATCAAGGAAGCAAAGGCCAGACGTTGCCGGGTATTGCTCTATAACAAACCGGAAGGGGAAATCTGTTCCCGCTCGGACCCTGAAGGTCGGCGCACGGTTTATGATCGCTTGCCCAAAATCAAGGACGAACGCTGGATTTCTGTGGGGCGACTGGACTTCAATACCAGTGGCCTGTTGCTGTTCACCAACGACGGGGCACTGGCCAACAAACTGATGCACCCATCCTCAGTGATTGATCGCGAGTACCTGGTGCGCGTTCAGGGGGACGTGGACGAGGATATGAAAACGCGCCTGCGCGAAGGTGTATTGCTCGACGATGGCGTGGCGCGCTTTACCGATATTGTCGACGGCGCCGGCGAAGGTCGAAACCACTGGTTTTACTGCGTGGTGATGGAGGGACGCAATCGCGAAGTGCGTCGCTTGTGGGAATCACAGGGCGTGAAAGTCAGTCGCCTCAAGCGGGTTCGTTACGGCAATATTTTTATTCCCTCCCATGTACGCGTGGGTCAGTGGTTGGAGCTCAGCGACAAGGAGGTGAATGACCTTTGTCTGACGGCGGGTATAGAACGGGTGAAAAACACCCCGCTGTCCCAAAGCGAGAAAGAGCAGCAGGCAAGGCACCAGCGCAAGCTGCGTACGGGTAAAGGTCGGCGTCCGAGGCCTGAGCGCAGATCCTGATCGGATTTATAGCCGAGAGTAATGGCGGTTCGCCAGGAAATCCTGGCTTGTCTGGTCCCGGTCATCGGCAGCGTCCGGAGTCGGGCTCATAATCCGGATGTGGCGCTGGAAACTCCGGCGTGATCCCTGGCTTCGCTAATCACCCGGTTGCGGCCAAGATGCTTGGCCTGATAAAGCGCGCGGTCGGCGCGATCGAACAGCTTCTTGATAGGCTCCTGCTCCTTGAGACAACTGACGCCGACGCTGATCGTGGTTTGAATTTCATGATCCCGGCATTGGATTGGGTTGGTCTCGATATACCGTCGAATGCGCTCTGCGATGGCGGTGGCTATGTCTAGAGGCGTATTGCTTAGCATGGCAACAAATTCCTCTCCTCCGTAGCGGAAGGTCATATCGGTCTGGCGGGTGACGGCGAGTATGGCTTCGGCCACCTGTTTGATAACCTGGTCACCACAGGCGTGGCCGTGGGTGTCATTGACCGACTTAAAGTGATCGATATCGATCATCAGCAACGACAGCTCCTGGTGGAGGCGCTCCGCTGTGCGCAGTTCACGGTGCAGGGCGTTGTCCAGTGCTGCGCGGTTGCCGATGCCGGTAAGTGGATCGCGCATGGCGGTTTGCAGGGCGGAGCGGTATTGCAAGGCGTTGCGTAATGGAAATATCAGGCATCCGATCAGGAGTTCCAATGTCGCCAGCTCCTCTTCCGCAAAGCGGCGGTCCCGACTGAACACCAATTCACCCAGGTTGTCCTCCGGTGTAATCAACCGGTAATCACAATGGTGCAGGGCACTTTTTTCCAGCTGTATAATGATTTGTTCGTCGTTATTGCGGTATTCGAGGCCATCGATATCCACCAATTCCTGGGCGTGAAGGAAGAACAGGTCCAGAATGCGGCGCAGGTCAAGGCTCGATTGCAGCGACTGGCTCAGGCGCAGGCGCATTTCCGCTTGCTTCGCCAGATTGATTGGCGAGTGGAGGCGTACCAGTTTATTCTTTTTGTCCAGCGCTTTGGGGCCTGTGTGCATCGATCTCAATATCGTCATTTCCTGCATCATCCATATTTGCACTGGTCGAAGGCGGCTGGCAGCGACCTTTATGCCGGGCATTTTCCACAAATCGTCTTTAGTTGTCGCTTTTCATAACAAGCGAAAATTGTGCCAAATGTCGGGGGTTTTAAATTGCCAGGAATTTCAAGGTGTTATGGACGTCGCGTCAGTACTTGTTGAATGGACGACAAAAAACTGTCGTAACAAAGGGGGGAGGCGGCAATTGGCAGGGAGAAATTTTGCCATTTGCCAAGAAACCGTCACGGGTTATTCAAAGGTCCCGGCCGGCAGGGTGACGGTCACACAGAGCCCGCCTTCGGCGCGGTTTCTGGCGGTGATGGTGCCGTTGTGCAGGGAAACCGTACGCTGGGCGATGGCCAGTCCCAGACCATAGCCGCCGCAGGTGCGATCTCGGGCCTCATCGGTGCGGAAAAAGGGTTTGAAAATTGACTCCAGCTGGTCTTCCGGCAGGCCTGGTCCCTGGTCGCAGACCTCTACCAGAATCTTGCCCGCTTGCTGTTGCACACTGATGCGAATGTCTGAATTGGGTTCGGTATATTGCAGCGCGTTGTTAAGCAGATTTTCGAATACCCCGACCAGGGTGTTGCCGTGTGTGGCGACCAGCGCCTCGTTAAAACAGTCCAGACACAGCCTGACCTGTTTCTTGTCCGCCGGGCACTTGTAGTCGTCGAGCAGGGTTTCCAGTAACACTTTGAGATCGACGACATCGTTCATTTCCCAGTTTTCATTTTCATTGATGGGCACGGAAAGGATGTCGGAAATAATATCGTTGAGGTAGTCAGCCGCCTCTTTGATGCGCTTGAGTTCTTCGTCTACATTGCCATTGCTGCGTTGCTGTGCAAGACCAAGGGCAAATTGAAGGCGCATCAATGGGGAGCGCAACTCGTGGGAGACGTCCTTGATCAGGCGCCTTTGCTCGGCCATGGCATCCTGTAACCGGCTGGTCATATGGTCGAATGCCTGTCCGAGTTCAGTGATATCGTTGTGGCGGCCACCGAACTCAGGGACCACCCGCACGCTGAAATCGCCACTGGCGATGCGTTGGGTGGCGGTTTTCAGGGTTTGGATGGGGCGGGTCATATAGCGGGCCAGCAGATAGCAGAGTGTGCCACTGATGCAAACCGCAACCAGGAAAATGGGTAGGAATTTAATGATAAACAACTGCCACAGCACACGGGATTCTTCCGGGTGGGAGGTGACGATCAGGCGCAGGACCTTGCCATCCGCCAGTACCAGGTAGCGACCATAGTACGTGGCCTCACCCACTTGCAGGCGCTCAGAGGGGTGGTCAGGGGCGAGTTGCGAAATCGCCATCTTCACCCCTTCGGGCAGGCGTCGGCCGAGCACGTCCTCGTTATCTTGGTCGACCACGTAGAGGTAGCGAATGGCCCAGTGAGGGACGGTGCGTATCTGCTTGATAACTTCCCTTTCGGTATGGTTGATGGTGTCGCGTACGGCGTAATTGAGCATGCGGACGGCACTGGGGCGGGAGTGTCCCTCATAGCGCGGCCCGAAATGTTTTTCCGGGCCCAGGTCCAGTCCGTGAATAATCAGGTTGGTGCCCAGCAATACGAGCATGCAGGTGAGCCAGAAGCCGATAAAGATTTTCCAGTAGAGTTTCGAGACTTTCATAATTGGGGGAGTGTCATTTCGGCTTGTTTATCGCATTCGGTTTCGGGTGTTGGCCAAGCGCTGGAAAGCGCGCTGGGCCCGCTAATTGACTGTCAGCATGTAGCCGGCACCACGGATATTGATGATCAGGTCCTTGCTGGCGCCAAGTGCAGTCAACTTTTTGCGGATATTGCTGACATGGACGTCAATACTGCGGTCGTAGGGGGCCAGCTTGCGTCCCAGCGCCTGTTCGGTCAGGTCCTCTTTGCTGATCACCTTGCCCGCCGAACGCATCAGCAGCTCCAGCACCGTGAACTCGGCTCCTGTCAGTGTGAGCGGTTGTTGGTTCAGGCTGGCGCTGCGGCTGCCGAGCGCCATTTCCAGGTCATTGACCTTGAGGTTTTCCGGTTCCGCACTGTCCTCGTTCTGGGTGTCGATGCGGCGCAGGATCGCCCGCAGCCTGGCCACGAGCTCCCGGGGGTTGCAGGGTTTTGGCAGGTAGTCGTCGGCACCCATTTCCAGGCCGACAATCCGGTCCACCGTCTCCCCCTTGGCCGTCAGCATCAGAACAGGCGTTTGGCAGTAATCGCGCAGTTTGCGCAGCACATCGAAGCCGTTGTGGACTGGCAGCATGACGTCGAGAATGATGACGTCGAAACTGTCGTTGGCAGTGAGTTCAAGCGCTTTGCTGCCGTCGTGTGCCATGGTGACCTCAAAACCTTCGGTACTGAGGTATTCCTGCAACAATTGACAGAGTTCTTGGTCGTCATCGACCAGCAGCAGTTTAGTCATGGTGTGTGTATTGGTCGGGACTACTCGTTAGTCGTTGCGAATATCGTGTGTGAACAGGGACTTGCGCCTTTGAGTCGTGACTAGTTTGCAGCATGAGGCGCCACGTGTCATGACTTGAGCCGCTTACTTTACACAATTTAACCCCTTGGCAACAAAAGCGTTTTCCCGGGAGGAGAGGCGAAGGGCCTCTGGCGAGAGGGACGTGCTTGCGCTCAAAGGGTATTGTTGGGAAAATCCCGCCCTCACTAGCAACAGTGGATATCCCAGAGGTAGTTGTGGCGGAAATTGGCCTGTTCTTTGGCAGCGATGAGGGTAATACGGAAGGTGTTGCCTACAGAATTCAGCGGCGCCTGGGCGAAGAGGTGGTGGATGTTCATGACATCGCCGATGTCACCCAGCTGGAGTTTGCCGATTACGATAATGTGATCCTGGGGATTCCCACCTGGGATTTTGGCCAGATCCAGTCCGACTGGGAAGAGTTCTGGGATGATATCGCCGAAGTGGATTTCAGCGGCAAGACGGTCGCTTTCTTCGGTTTGGGGGACCAGTTCGGTTATGGCGATTATTTCCTCGATGCCATGGGTATGCTGCACGATCTGGTGATCGCCAATGGGCCCAGAATTATCGGCTATTGGCCGGTAGAGGGCTATGAGTTTGACGCCTCAAAGGCCCTGTTGCCAAGTGGGGAAATGTTTATGGGACTGGCGATCGACGAGGATCAGCAGGAAGATCTCACCAGGGAGCGCCTGGATCGTTGGTGCGCCCAGATTCACCGGGAGTTTGGATTGGCAACCCCACTGCATAATGTCGAAGATTAAGCAGGCACCTCCGCCACAATAACCGCCCGTGTCGGTGCGGGATGCCCCTCCGCGGTTTTTGAGCTGTCGTTCGGGTCGAGAAAATCCGTCAGCGAATGGAAGCGCATCCAGTCGGTTGAGCGCTGTTCCGCTGTGGTGGTCCGGCACAGATCCACCAATCGCGGCTGCTGGAAACCACACTTGCGCAGCCAGGTTATGAGGGTGTCCGGGCTGGGCAGGAACCATACGTTGTTCATCATGGCGTAACGGCCTTCCGGCACCAGGACCTGTCCAGGTCCGCCTTCAATCACCAGCGTCTCCAGTACCAGTTGCCCGCCTGGTTTCAAGGCGGCTTTCAATTCCCGCAGATGATCCATGGGTGAGCGGCGGTGATAGAGCACGCCCATGGAAAACACAGTGTCGAACGCCTGCAGGTTGGCTGGCAGGGCTTCAATCCCCAGAGGCAGCACATCCACCGGCGACTGGCCGACAAAATGTTTGATGCAGTAGAACTGCACTACAAAACGCGGAGAAGGGTCTATGCCTATCACCCGGGCCGCGCCTTCCCCGAGCATACGCCAGCAGTGATAGCCGTTGCCACAGCCGACATCCAAAATGGTGCGATGTTTCAGTGGGGCCAGGTGCGGCAGTACCCGGTCCCATTTCCAGTCGGAGCGCCACTCGGTATCGATATGGATACCGTGGATGTGGTAGGGGCCCTTGCGCCAGGGAATCAATCCTCGCAGGAGAGCCTCGATTCGCGCCCGGGTTTGATCATCACAATCGCCCGGGGCACCGATGCGCACCTCTTTGTCCAGTTCAATACGGGAAGCGGTGACCTGGGGCAATTGTTCCAGACAATGGCCCCAGCCGGGCAGATCACCATAGCGCTGTTCTGAAAGACCAGCGGTTATAGCCTCGGGCAGGCTGTCAAGCCAGGGAGCCAGGCGACTGTCCTCAAGGGCGGCGAAGAGGTTACTGTAGTCGATCATAATGGGCGGGCAGGGATTACTTGATGGCGATTATTGAGGCGAAATTGAAGCACTGGAACCAGACATCGCAGCTGCCGAATCCCGCGCCCTTGAGACGGTCGCGATGGGCTTCCAGGGTCTCCGGTATAAGTACATTTTCCAGGGCATTGCGCTTTTGGGCGATTTCCAGCTCGCTGTAGCCATTGGCGCGCTTGAAGTTGTGGTACAGCTCAATCATCAACTCATTGTGAGGTGCGTCTTCGAACACCACTTTTTCCGATAGGATGAGTACGCCGCCCGGACGCAAGGCCTGATAAATATTGCTGATAATCTGTTGACGTTGGGCCGGTGGGATAAACTGCAGGGTAAAATTCAATACGACCACCGAGGCATCAGTCATGACGAACGTCTGCAGGTCACTGCAGATCAGCTCCACTTCCACCTCACCGCTGTCGGCTTTAATTACCTGTTGGCAGCGTTCGATCATGGCTTCTGAATTATCGACACCGATTATGTGGCACGCTGCTGCCTGGATACGATGGCGCATGGCCAGTGTGGCTGCGCCCAGAGAACACCCCAGATCATAGCAGTGACTGCCGCTTTGGGCGTAGCGCTCGGCCAGGTTGCCGATCATACTGATAATGGCGGCATAACCGGGTACAGAGCGTTTGATCATGTCAGGGAAGACATTGACCACGTTCTGGTCAAAGGCAAAGTCGGCGACCTTGTCCAGGGGTTCGGCAAACAGTTTGTCCGATTGATGTTTTGGGGTCATAGACTGCTGCTGGGTTTATAGAGTGATGCTTCGGTTTTATCGAAGGCGCGATGGAGCGGGGCGGGCCTGCGTTGAAAAAGCGAATTGTAGCCTGAGCCTGTGGGACAGGCAATTTTGCACCCTGTTGAAGTAATTCCGGTAGCGGGCGTGGTCATTGTGATAACCTACTGACTGAATCGCGCAATTTGGTCTATTATGCCAGGATTGGATAACGGCTAGGAGATTGGCTAGAGAATGGGAAGGAGTTTAGCCTCTTATGCCTAACACAGGCTATGACAAGCTGCGGGTATTGGTGGTGGATGACTTTGACAGCTTCCGCTCCACCGTTGCCCAGATGTTGCATTCGATGGGGATATACGAGGTCGACAACGCCTTTAACGGGGAGGAGGCCCTCAAGCGCTGCCAGCAAAACCACTATGATATAGTGCTGTGTGACTATAACCTGGGCCGGGGAAAAAACGGGCAACAGGTGCTGGAGGCCTTGCGATTTGGCAAGCTGCTCGCCTACGACAGTCTGTTTGTCCTGATTTCCGCCGAGGCCAGCAAGAGCATTGTCCTCTCTGCCTACGATTACGAACCCGATGCCTATCTCGCCAAACCCATCACCGCCCGGGCACTGGAGCAGCGTCTCGACCGGTTGTTGCAACAGCGGGATGAACTCGGGGAAATTCTTCTCACCCTGCACGATGACGAACCTCAACTTGCGATGACGCTGTTGGAGTCCAAGATCGAGAGCGGTAGCCGTTATACTTCAAACTGCCAGAAACTGTTGGGCAAACTCTACATCGATCAAGGGCTATACGCGAAGGCGGAAGCCCTCTATAACAAGGTTTTGCAGGCCCGGATGCTGGACTGGGCCCAGGTGGGGCTGGCAAGAGTCAAAAAGGCGCAGGGGGATTTCGACACCGCCCGCCGTTGGTTGCAGGACATCGTCAATACCAATCCGCTGTGCATGCAGGCATACGATGCCCTGGTGGAGGCCTTTGAAGAACAGGGCGAGGCTGAGCAGGTGCAGGCTGTCCTGATGCAAGCGGTGGAGATTTCGCCTCTTTCCATTCTGCGCCAGCGTCACCTGGCCGAGGTGGCGATGGAAAATAATGATCTTGGCGCGGCGGCCAGCGCCTTTCGGCGTACCGTGCGCCTGGGCGAACACTCCTGTTATGACCAGATAGAAAATCACCTGAATTTCGGTCGAACCAGCGCTGCCTTTTGTCGTCAGGTCCAGGGGCAGCAAGCCGAAGACGAAGCTCGGGCGCGGGAATTCCTGCGCGAGGCGTTGCGGGTACTGGAATCCGTTGGCTTGCGCTTTAAACCGAACAGGGATGAAGGGTTGCAAAGCCTGTTTATTGAATCCCAGTTGTTCGCCGGTCAGGGCCGCACGGAGAAAGCTGACGAATTGCTGAAAGAGGCGGAAGCTGCGATCAAGGTGAGCTCCGGTCAACTGCAACTGCTGACAGAACTGGATTTCGTTCAGGCGTTGATGACATCGGGCGAGAAGGCGAAATCCCGGGATTTGCTGCATGAGCTGGTTGAGAAATACCGCGGCGATGAACCGGCGCTGGAAAAAATTGACCACCTGCTGGACGAACCTCTCAGCCGGGTCAACCGCGAGCGGGTTGCCAGAATCAACCGCGAAGGGATCAGCCTTTATGACAAGCGCGCCTATCGCGAGGCCATTGATGCGTTTTCGCGAGCCCAGCGCTTGTTTCCCAATCATATCGGCGTGCAGCTGAACCTGGTACAGGCCATGATTGGGGAGATGCGGACGAACGGCCGGGATCAGGTATTGATGGGCAACTGCCAGGATATTATGAAGCAGGTAGAGCTCCGGTTATCGCCCGGTGACGAGCAGTTTCCACGCTTTCGGCAGCTGATGGAATCGGCAAAATTGCTGAAGTAATTGCTAATGTTTCGTCCCAAAGTACCGAAGACAAGATGAAATGGTAAAGTCTGTGGTGCTGGCCCGGGCGAGATGTGAGGATACAGTATGAACGACAACAACAATAACCTCGATTTTTCACTGGTGCTCGCCTCCAGTGTGCATGACATGAAAAACTCCCTGGGCATGCTGCTGAACTCACTGGAAGTGATGATGCGGGAACACCCGCCTGAGGATTCTGGCCAGGTCAGGCGCTTTGCAACCCTGCAGTACGAAACCTCCCGAATCAACAGCGAATTGATCCAGCTGTTGTCGATCTATCGCATGGACAACAATCGCCTGCCAATCAATATTGATGAGCATTTTGTCCTGGAGACGTTGGAAGATCAGCTGGCTCGCAACGAGCTGTTATTTGAGTCCCGCCATCTGCGAGTGAAGGTGGATTGCGATACGGATTTGCATTGGTATTACGACAGTGAGTTGATCGGTGGCGTAATACACAACGTTCTGGTCAACTGCGCGCGTTACGCTGATCAACAATTGCAGGTCAGTGCTGTGGTCGAAGGCGAACAACTTTGTGTGACCGTTGCCGATGATGGCGAGGGTTATCCCGACGTTATGATCAGCGCACCCCAAAATTATGATGCCGGGGTATCCTTTTCTTCCGGGAGTACCAACCTTGGGTTGTTTTTTGCGTCGGCGGTGACGCGGAAGCACTGCCGGGGTGATACCTGCGGCCGAATAGAGTTGTCAAATGGTGGTTCGCTGGGCGGCGGGGTGTTTAAACTCTTCCTGCCCTGAGTGTAACTGGCTCCTGTTCAATCGTTTGCGCTCATTGTCCCTGTCACGAATCGATGTCTCTGCTTGAGTGGCGCTGCACGGGGACGGGTTTTCCTTATATCCCCGATTGCGCCCTCAGGCCTGACATCGCAGTGGATTCGCGGAGTTAATGCATCATTATCAGATTGAAAGAATGCTAGCGGCTATGAATTACCTGCTCGCCCTCCAATTGGTGATTGGCCAGCGCTTCCTTGATACCTGTCGGAATCGGAGCCGATTTCTGGGTCTTGTAATCGAAGTGCACAATCACCGAAGTACCCCGTGCCGCCAGTTCGCCCTTCTGCCAGGCCTCCTGCAGAATGGTAAAGGAGCTGGTGCCGACCGTGGTGATAAAGGTACGAATAACCACTTCCGAACCGTAGTAAATCTGGCGAATAAAATCGACTTCGATACGAGCCAGGATCAGGGACCAGGCTTTGACATCCAGCTCCGGGTTAAACAGTTTGAAAATGGGTTCGCGCGCATCCTCAAACCAGACGGGCAGGGTAGTGTTACTGAGATGACCGAGGGCATCCGTTTCCGCGAAGCGGGGTGACAGAGTGATTTTAAACATGCTGTGACCTTACAGGCTGTTAATGTCCAGGTTTAGGGGCTGCAACTGCTCTTCGGCGCCGGCGTGAGTAACGACCGCGATGCTGGCTTTGTCCGGCTGTAGATAGGTCTTGGCCACCCGTTGCAAATCTTCCAATTTGACCGCCAATACCCTATTTCGGAAGCGCTCGCGTTTTTCACGGGTGCGGCCATGCAGCTCCGCGTGGTAGGTCTGTTTGGCTTCACCGGCCGGTGAACTGGGTTTGTCGATGGCGCTGATCACGCCGAGAATGGCTTCCTCCACCTGCTGCCACTCACAGGCTTCATTCAACAGCCACTCGATGGACTTGTCGAAATCCGCCAGGGTGTCAGCCAGTCGCGGATCCCTATAGGAGAAGAAGCGGAAGGCTGCGATATTGCTGTCCTGGGAGGCACCAGAGCCGTAGGCGCCTCCCTGTTCGCGAATCGCCCGGTGCAGGTAGCCATTACGCAGGAAGCCACCCAGTACCGTCAACGGGGCGGCATCCGGATGATCCATGGGCACGGTGGGGTAGGCTTTGGCGCAGAAGTTCACCTGGGTATTGGCCAGCCAGGCCTGCCGTACCTGTTCCTGTACCCGGGGCAGATCGAACGCTTCAAAGCCTGTGGTGGTCGGTGCCAGCCCGTGCCATTTTTGCTGCAGGGTCTCGCGATAGGCGGGCAGACGCTCCTCTTCCCCGACCAGCAGGTATTCCCGTGGCGCTGCCAGCACGGTGCGGTGAATTTGTTGCAGTTTGTCGGCAAATGCCTGCAATTGGGTTGTATCGTTAAGGTCTGTGTCCAGGGCCTTGATGGCCTGGATCCCGGCTAATCCACTGAGCTGGTGGGAAAGTTTGGCCGCGGGGCTCATTCCGGCGCTGGCGGCGGCCATGGCCAGGCTGTGACCGTTGCCGGTGACACTTTGTTCGCGGCGGGCGCGGGTTTGCGCCACCAGTTCGCGAATTCGGGGCAACTCATCGAATCGCACCTGCTCCAGGGTGGTTTCCATTAATTGACACATCTCGGCGTGGTTGCGGGTCAGCGCCTTGGAGGAGAGGGTCAGGAAGGCATCGATGTTTTGCACGTCGTCCGTTGCTCCGCGGATGGTGCTGTAAGCCGTCAGTGACCCAACCACCTGGGACTGCCAGCGCTGAGTCTCAAGGTAATCCTTATCTCCCGCACCCAGCTCGGTCAGGCAGATGCTGTAGAAGGGCAACAGATGGTAGAGGGATTCAGACATTGCCGGCATCTTGATCACCACCTGCTGGTAAACCAGGCCATTGGTGCCGGTGGTGTAGGTGGTGAGTGGCATATCGCCCAGCTTTTGTTTGTCGCCGGCGATATAGTTCATCTGTGGTGGAATGTCCTCGAGCCCGACCTTGGGCAGGATTGTTTCGTCATCCTGCTGCATCTGCCGTTCCTGCAGCGCCTGAGCTCGATTGACAATGGTCTGCTTCTGCACGTCGTCAAGACCGGCTTTGATGGCCGCCAGTTGATCGGCTTCTGCCTGCTTGCGACGGCCCGCCATTTGCGTGTCGGGACGCAGGCACAGGCGTACCCTGTGGGGGTTGTCCAGCAGCAACTCGCGTACCAGCTGCTTGATGAAATCGGGATCTTCGATCTCTTGTTGCAGCTTTTCCAGCACGGGATCGAGGTTCAGGAGGCTGATAGGATCGCCGCGGTGAGTGGCGGCGGTGAGACCCGTTAGAATCAGTTGCAGGCCATAGGGGTAGCTATCGCCGCCCACTTCCCGCTGCTGCAGCTCCAGTTGGTGCAGGGAGGCGGCAACCTGTTCTTTGGGGATGCCTTCGTCGGCCACCCTTTGCAGGGTGCCCATAATCAATGCTTCCAGTTCATCTGCCTTGTCGGTGTCACTGCCCTCGATGCCGCAGACAAAACTCAGCTCCAGTTGGGAGTCGTCGAGGCCGCACAACGGCGATGGCGCGCTACCCAACTTGGTGGTCTCCATCGCGTGCTGTAGGGGAGAGGCGCTGTTATCGAACAGCACGCTGGCCAACAGCTGGGCCTTGAGTGTGGCTTCAAGGTCGGTGCTTTTACCCAGCAACCAGCCCATCACGATATGGGTTTTTTGCCCCAACTCGCCATCGTCGTTGAAGGGGTAGGCTTCCTCAACTCGCAGGGGAGAGTAGTAACGCTTCTCCTCATTGACACGGATCTCTTCCTCCAGACGGTCGAAACGCGATAGTGCCTGGTCTTCAAATTTTTGTTGCAGCTCATCCACCGGAATATCGCCAAAAGTCATAAAAATGGCATTGCTGGGGTGGTAATGGGTACTGTAAAAGGCTTTGAGCTGTTCGTAGGTCAGCTCGGGAATATGTTCCGGGTCACCACCGCTGTTGTAGTGGTAGGTGGTATTGGGGAATAGGTATTTGCACAGTGTTTGCCAAAGCTGAGAGGGCACAGAACTCATGGCGCCTTTCATCTCGTTGAACACCACTCCTTTGTACACCAGAGGCGAGGATGGATCGTCCGCCTGCTCGAATTCCACCCTGTGTCCCTCCTGGGCGAAATCCAGTTCGTCCAGGCGAGAGAAGAAAACGGCGTCCAGATAGACATCCAGCAAGTTGTTGAAGTCCTTGCGGTTCTGGCTGGCAAAGGGGTAAGCCGTCCAGTCGGAACTGGTAAAAGCATTCATAAACGTGTTGAGGGAGCGACGAATCATCATAAAGAAGGGGTCGCGTACCGGGTACTTCTCACTGCCGCAGAGGGCAGTGTGTTCAAGAATATGGGCCACGCCGGTGGAGTCGTGTGGCACGGTGCGCAGAGCTACCAGAAACACATTTTCCGGATTGTCGGCGGCGATATGGATATGCTGGGCTCCGGTTTTACGGTGACGATACTCGTCGACGGTCACTTTCAGTGACTCGATGGGCTGGCTGCGTAGCCACTCAAAGGCCGGGTGACATTTGCTGGGAGATCCGCTGGATTGGGTCATGAATACCTCTAGGCTAGTGGCAGCATCTGATTGCTGCCTACACGAAGGGGGCTATTGTAGCGCCATAAACGGAGTTAGCGCCAATCAGCTTAAGTGTAGTGTTTTTTTGTCCGTTGCTCCGGCCTGTGGCGGTGTCAGGCCCTGCTGGAAATTGATAAAGTCCTCGAAGCTGCGCCATAGAGTCTGGTAGCGTCCGGCATTGTCCTCCAGCATAGACAGCGCCTGCGCGGTAGCTTCCAGTGTGGACAGCTGGTGTTCGGCCTGGGCTTTGCGGATGCGGTAACCGCTGCGAAGGTTTCCCGGGAGTTGAACCCGGGGCAACTGTGTCAGCAAGGGATTCAGGTGCAGCAGTTTACGGGATTTGCGCCAGGTACCGTCGAGTACCACCAGACGGCAGGTTTCTGCAGGCCTGTCGCAGGGAAGGGCCGAAAGGCTGGGGTGGTCGGGACTGGCGGGGTAGAGTAACAAGTTGTGTTTTCCATCGAGCAGAAATTGATTCAAGGTTTCGGGTGCGAAAATTTCGCCGCACAGTATTCGACTGTTTTGCAAGCAAAGGTGGAGCAGTCGGGCCGTTCCCTTCGACTGCCGTTGCTCCAGTGGATGTTGTAAAATTATCACCTCCATCGGATTGTCGATACGACAGGATAGGGCGCAAATGCAGGTTTTCTCGGGGCGCAGGCAACGGTTGCAGTCGGGGCGCTTGGAAGCAGGTTTAGGACTGTATTGGGCCACTTTCAATAATGTCCTGGAAAATGTTCATTGTTTCTGCAAGGAAACCTGCCTTTGGTTATCATCCATCCATTCAAAAAGCTGACCGTGTACAGTCGACAGATCACAGCTGGTACACTGAAATACAGGTTTTTACTGTAAGCTGTACACTGTGGCCTGTAAAATAAACCGCTGTTTCTGAATGGCCACAAACTACCCTGTCGCAATCATGGAAAGTTGTGAGGTATAAAGTTGTGGGTACATAGCCTTAATCATAACCCAGTGAGTAATAGATGAGTGAGTTGGAATTTCTGGATTGGTTAAACGGCTTTTGCGTGATCTGGCTCCTGGCTTGCTGGATCACTTACAGTCAGTTTGCCAAGGCGATGGCGAAAAAAACTCACAGCCTGTCGTCGGTATTGCACTATTACCGTATCGACTGGATGCAACGGATGATGTCGCGGGAACAGCGGGTAAGTGATGCGGCATTGATCAGTAACCTGGAGCGAAATGTGAATTTCTTTGCCTCCACCACTTTGCTGATTCTCGCGGGTATTGTTACTGCGCTGAGTTCCACGGACAGTGCTTTTACAGTGCTGGAGCGCCTACCTTTAGCTATTCCGGTAAGTGTGGCTGCCGTGCAAATGAAGTTGCTGCTGCTGATAGGCGTGTTTGTCTACGCCTTTTTTACGTTTACCTGGTCCCTGCGTCAGTACAATTTTTGTTCGGCTTTGCTGGGTGCAGCCCCCATGCCGGACGATACTTCCGTTACGGAGCAGGATCGTCAGAATTATGCCCGCTACACGGCAAAGGTGATAGATCAGGCAGCCCACAGTTACAACTACGGCCTGCGTTCCTACTACTTTGCCGTGTCGGTGCTGGCGTGGTTTGTCAGCCCCTGGATATTTATAGTGGCGGTAGCCTTTGTGGTGGGGGTGCTCTACTGGCGGGAGTTTCGCTCCAAGCCATTACGCACCATGCTGAAAATCCAATCGCTGGAACTTCAGCATTAGCGGTATTGACGGAGTTGCTGACGCTGGTGTCCTGATTGCCCGGCGATCAGCTTTTCCTTGTCGCGGCGCGACAGTTTTTTGATTTCCGCTTCCCGACGACTGGCGCTACTGCGGTTGTGTTTATCTTCGAGAAAGCACAACGCCTTGGGTTTGCGGCCGCGGAAAAATTTTGCGCCGCCCCTGCCGCTGGTGTGGGCTCGCCAGCGGCGAGCCATATCGGTGGTAATGCCGGTATAGAGGCGATCGTCGCTGGACTTGATAATATAGACCTGCCAGTTGTTGTCGGGAGTATCACTCATGGGACCATGGTAAGTGGAACGGGGAGCCAAGGCTATGCTGGATACTGAAAAAATCGTGGCGGCCTTTGAGGAGGTGGCCAGGTTCAATAATTGGCAATCGCTCCACACGCCGAAAAACCTGGCGTTGGCGGTGTCGGTGGAAGCGGCGGAACTGTTGGCGGAGTTCCAGTGGCTCTCCGACCAGGCATCGTCTCAATCTGACACCGACGTGAAGCAGCGGGTTGGGGATGAGGTGGCTGATATCCTGATGTATCTGGTGGCGTTGTGTGACAAATTGGGTATCGATATAGAGACGGCGGTGGCACAAAAAATAGCCAATAACCGTCGGCGTTTTCTCAATCGGCCGTAAAGCCATGAATTCCAGACGCTCTAATGATAGAACATAATGATAGAAATTTTGATGACCTCGCGCATCGCTTCAAGCGCAATGTCTACGGTGGCCTTAAAGGCGATATCCGCCTGGCGGTGATTCAGCGGGATTTCGCGGAGTGTCTGCCCGGAGTGCTGGAGCCGCCAAATCCGCAAACTGCAGGCGCGGAAAAAAAAGCCCCGGGGCAAGCGAGCCAGCCCATGCGGATACTGGATGCCGGCGGCGGCCAGGGGCAGTTGGCCCTGGTCCTGGCAAAGGCCGGCCACCGGATAAACCTGTGCGATATTTCTGAACAGATGTTGCAGCTTGCCGCAGATCGACTGACGGCGGAGGGGCTTGCCGACAGGGTCTCGCTACAGCATGCATCGATCCAGTCCCTGGCGGAGGCGGTGACCCGACATCAGTTGGAGCCCTTTGATCTGGTTATTTGTCACGCGGTACTGGAGTGGGTGGCGGAGCCACAGGATCTGCTGCTGTCATTGGTACAATTGACCCGGCCCGGAGGTCATTTGTCGCTTACCTACTACAACCTCAATTCGCTGATTTATAAAAACCTGTTACGCACCAACTTTAAAAAGATCAAGAAGCGGGAATTTACCGGTTACCGTGGCAGCCTGACACCCACCAACCCCTTACCGCCGTTCCAGGTGGAAGGCTGGCTGTCTGCCTTGTCGCTAAAGCCCTTGTGTTGCAGCGGCATCCGCGTTTTTCACGACTATATTTTTAATCGGGAAGATCGTGAACGCGACCCCGAGAGCCTGGTGGAAATGGAATTGCAATTTTCCCGACAAGAACCCTATCGATCTCTAGGGCGCTATATCCATATCCTTGCCAGACGTGTGGATTAAGTTGGTTCGGTCAGTCGGTCAGGCGATGATTATTCACCGCAATCGGCGACATTCATTTCGGTCAGTGTTTCGGAGCCGTCGGCACGTTCAATCAACTCGAAACAGCGGCCGTTTTCATCGGTGATCAGGCGGCGGGTAAATTCTCCGGGAGCCAGTATCGGTTGGCGGCTGCTCTCACTGGTGTCTGTCCGGGTGGAGTGGATAACCGTACGATGGATAACCTCAGTTTGACGCGGTTGGGTATAGAGGTGATGCAATACACCGCCCAAAATCAGGCCTCCAATCAGGTAGCTGTCATGGTTATGGCTACGGTAACCATAATAGTGTCTGCCATAGCGATGGTCATTATAGTGGTGTTTGCCCCCGTGACGGTAAAAGTTGCCGTGGCGTCCATAACCGCCATGTTTGAAGTGTCTGCCGTGTTCACCAAAGCCGCCATGTTTGAAGTGTCTGCCGTGTTCACCATAGCCGCCATGTTTACCGTAGTAGTGAGATCCGTCGCGGGCGGCGAGGGTACTAGCGAACAGCGTGAGAAACAGGAAAACCAAAAGCTTGGATGGCAGTGTTATTGATTTTTTCATGGCAAACCTCCGGGCTAGGCTACCCAATCTACTTGATGGCTGCTGAACCCAGGCTGAACCGGATCTGGATTAACCCGTTTTATCCCAGCAATACACTTTTCGCCTGGTTTATTCTGGATGCCAAATAGTCACTACCGCCCCGGTCCGGGTGCAGTTTTTGCATTAGTCGGCGATGGGCTTCGACAATCTCCTGCTTTTGGGCGCCTTCCTTCAGACCCAGTATTTCAAGGGCCTCGGCACGGCTCATACGGGTGCTTCCCGGATGGTTTGGGGGCGGCTGCTGGCTTTGCTGTTGAGGGCCTCTTTGCCGCAGCCATTGTTGTAAAAAGGGCAGCGCGCGAAACAATACCGTGAAAAGTTGCTTAAGTACGGGGATCATGGCGGCGATAAAGGCGCCCAGCCAGTGCATACGGCCAGTTGCCGCAAGAATCACCAGCACCAGAATAAGCCCGTAAAAACCGTAGCGGAGAATCAGCTTTTTACGCTCTGCCGGGGGTTGTTGTTGCAGGTGGCGGTAGAAGACATACAGCAGTACCAGCGCTGCCACAAGAATAATAATTCGGCCCATAAATCCTTGAGTCCCGGGTTAATCGCTTGGCGGAAAAAGGGAAATTATAGCTTGTTAGTTCGATAGCGAAATCTGTCGCAATGTGGAAAACCCGCTGATGGCCCCTCAGTGGGGTCCCTGGGCGTTCAGTTGGCCCTCAAACCGATTATTTTCCAGTCGGTAGGTGATGTTCAACTGGTAGGTCAGGTTTTCGCCATCCAACCATTTGATCAAGGAATTTATCGCGTGCATGGGTGGCTCGCTTTCAGATTCGAACTCAATTTTCAGGTTCTCCCGGGTTCGGTCTGCCTGTTGTCTCTCTATCCAATTGGTCCAGATAGTATCCCTGGTTTCTTCAGTATCGGAATCGTCATGATAGGCGTCGATAAAGGGCTGGAAACTAAAGCCCTGGGGGCTGAGACCCCAGTCGTCCAGGTCGCAATTTTCGAAGCCTTTGGCAAGAAAGCGGTTTGTGGTGGTATTAGGTGCAATCAGACTCAGGGTGTTAAAGCAAACCGTCATCGTGTACCTCTGGGTTTGAGTCCAAATCCCGTTTGGTGTTATTTCCCGTTATTTAAGTGTAGTTCAGTCTGGTCGCGGAGATTGATATATTTGTTTACCCAAATATAATAGCGGCAATTCCCTTCTAGTACTCCTTCAAGGTGATAATGACGGATATAGGTAAGTGGGCTTCGATCCGGCCAGAGTGGCTGGGGAGTCTTCAGAAACACGCCGTAAACCCGTCCATGGACCCAAAGCACTCGTTGCACTCGCGGGGCCGGCCCGGGGCTCGGGCGC
>JBNKHG010000042.1:0-33743 GCA_050290225.1 Cellvibrionaceae bacterium | reverse complement strand
TGGGGATTTTTCATGATTAACCCTTACACTAAACCAAAACAATTTTTCAGAGCCCACCGTCCACTAAAAAACCCTATTTTTACGGAGTATTATACGTTATGAGGCCACTAAATGACCCACACTAATCCGCGTAGACCCATTCTTTTTATTATTGGAGATCTGGTCAATTGGTCAAATTGGGGAACGATTGTGGTTACGGCCCAGTTAAATCAATTTGACCGCATACTCGTGCTCCTTCAAGGTGATAGTGACGGATATAGGTCAGTGGGCTTCGATCCGGCCTGCTTTCGCGATAGCCACCGCGATTGTGTCTTTGTGTGTATCCAGCCCTACGTACTTGCTAAACTTGTTCATACCTGTCCACCTCGATTATGGCTCTGCGCCTTGGATTCACCTCTATTAAGCGTAATCCGCGATTCTCGGGGTTGGGCAGGTCAATACATTATGTCTAGGTATAAAATGCTGAAACAATTCGTACCATGGCCTCTGCCGCCTGTGACAGCGGGTAGCGACGCCGCCGCACAATCCCCACCCGGCGACTGACAGTGGGGGCGATCAATGTCCGGCAAGCCACACCCAGTTCGGCCATCTGACTGACACACAGGGCCGGCACCGCGCTCACACCCAGGCCGGTGGCCACCATGCGGCCGATAGTGGCCAGCTGGTTGGTTTCAAACTCCACGGACAGGGTTATCCCCTGGGTTTCGAGCGCCTTGTCCTGCAACTGGCGGATACTTGAGGGTCTCTGCAAGGCGATAAATGGCAGTCCACTCAATTGCTCCCAACGCAACTGCTGTTTATGCAACAGGGAGTGACCCGGCGGCAATGCAGCGACAAACTTGTCGCTAAACAACGGTTGAAAATCCAGGTCCTCGGAGCTGCCGGGATCAAAGGAAATCCCCAATTCCACCCGCCCTGTGCGCACCATCTCCACCACGTCCTCGGCAATCACGTCATGGACTGTGATATTGATGTGGGGGTAACGTTCACGAAAAGGCAGGAACAGTCTCGGCAATTCGGTGGAGGCAAAGGAAGGCATTGCCGCCACTGACAACCGTCCCCGGCGCAAGGCGAAGATATTGTGCAGATCGTCCAGGGCCGTATCCCAGTCAGCCAGCAACCGCTGTGCCACGGGCAAGAATTCCTCGCCCTCCGGGCTCAATGCCAGTGTGCGGGTGGAACGGGCCAGCAGCCGTCCACCCACGGCTTCCTCCAGGTTCTTGATGGCTATACTTAGAGCGGGCTGGGACAAGTGCACCCGCCCGCAGGCCTCGGCAAAACTGTGGGTTTGAGCCACGGCAACAAAGGCTTTCAGCTGTTTGATAGTGACATTCATCGGCGCGTTATTCCGTGCTTATCCCGGCTGGATTCCTGCTCCACCAAACTGCCCTGTCCACCGGGCATGTGGAGCCCTTTAATTTATTTAGTTTTTTTATTAATTGTTTAAATATTTGCATTTGATAAATATAACCAGCTATAGGATGCTAGGCAACCAGCAAAACAAAAACACTGTGGCTATACAGCTGCGGCAACAGGGTATTGAACGGAGCGATAACTATGTCCGGTTTCGACAAAGTCGTAGGTAGCTACGAGGAAGCCATGGCGGGCCTGGAAGATGGTATGACTATCATAGCCGGCGGCTTTGGCCTGTGCGGTATTCCCGAAAACCTGATCGCCGAAATCAAGCGTAAGGGCACCAGAGAACTCACCATTGTCTCCAACAACTGCGGCGTCGACGGTTTCGGCCTCGGTGTTCTTCTGGAAGACCGGCAGGTGAAAAAAATGGTGTCCTCCTATGTAGGCGAAAACAAACTGTTTGAAGAGCAGCTGTTAGCCGGAACGCTGGAGGTGGAATTGACTCCCCAGGGCACGCTGGCCGAAAAGATGCGTGCCGGTGGTGCAGGCATACCCGCCTTCTACACCGCCACCGGTTACGGCACCCTGGTTGGCGAAGGCAAGGAAGTGAAGGAGTTCCACGGCCGCAACTATATTCTGGAAGAATCCATTACCGGCGACTTCGCCATTGTCAAAGCCTGGAAAGCGGATCGCTATGGCAACCTGGTATACCGCCACACTGCCCAAAACTTTAACCCCATGGCCGCCACCGCCGGGAAAGTCACCGTCGTGGAAGTGGAAGAGATCGTCGAGCCCGGCGAGTTGGAGCCGACCCAGATCCACACCCCCGGCATCTATGTGGATCGCCTGATCCAGGGGACTTTCGAAAAACGTATTGAACAGCGCACCGTCCGCAACGGCTAAGGGAGAACTGACTATGTCACTGACTCGTGAACAATTGGCCATGCGTGTGGCCCGTGAGCTGCATGACGGCTATTACGTCAACCTGGGTATCGGCATCCCGACCCTGGTGGCCAACTACGTGCCCAAAGGCATGGAAGTGATGCTGCAGTCAGAAAACGGACTGCTGGGTATGGGACCCTTCCCCACCGAGGACGAAGTGGACGCAGACATGATCAACGCCGGCAAGCAGACGGTTACCACGGTTACCGGCGCCTCGATTTTCTCCTCCGCCGAGTCTTTCGCCATGATTCGTGGCGGTCATGTTGACCTGACCGTGCTGGGAGCCTTTGAGGTGGACGTGGCAGGCAACATCGCCTCTTATATGATCCCCGGCAAATTGATAAAGGGAATGGGTGGCGCCATGGATCTCGTGGCCGGCGCCGAAAATATTATCGTCACCATGACCCACGCCTCCAAGCACGGCGAATCCAAGTTGCTGCCCAAGTGCACGCTGCCTCTTACGGGGGCCGGCTGTATCAAGAAAGTGGTCACCGATCTCGCTTACGTGGAAATTGCCGAAGGCAAGTTCTGGTTGAAAGAGCGGGCACCGGGTGTCAGTGTGGATGACATTGTCAAACTCACCGCCGGTGAAATGGTGGTGCCGGAAGTGGTGCCGGAAATGGAATTTTAAACAAATTTTGTTGTAAATCTGCTAGTCAACCGCTAACAACACCTCCCCCGAAAGCTTGTAATAAGTTTTCGCACCTTGAACGGTAGGCTGGGTGACCAGCCTACCGTTTTTTTCTCCCGATCCCTGCAGATCACTCGTTTGCCACAGAAGGGCGATCAAACGGTCACTATTCACATAAGATGGCGTGCCGATATACCACCATTTTTTATAAGGTTGAAACTCCTCAAAGCCGGCAGCATACTTATCCCTCCCCTGAAAAGCCAACCCGCATTCTCTGCGCCAGGAGTTAAAAATGACCATCGCCGTCGGTGATAAAATTCCCAATGTTTCCTTGAAAGTGATGGGTGCCAATGGCCCGGAAGATGTAACCACTGAAAGCCTGTTTGCCGGCAAGAAGGTGGTGCTCTTCGCTGTGCCTGGCGCCTTTACACCCACCTGCTCCGCTGCACATCTGCCGGGCTTTGTGATCAAGGCTGACGAAATCAAGGCCAAGGGTGTGGATAACATTATCTGCATGGCCGTCAATGACGCTTTTGTGATGGATGCCTGGGGCAAGGCGCAAAACGCCGACCAGTTGATTATGCTCGCTGACGGCAATGGCGAATTTACCCGGGCACTTGGATTGGAACTCGACGCCAGCGGTTTTCAAATGGGCCAGCGCAGCAAGCGATTCGCCCTTATCGCCGAAGACGGCGTGGTAAAATTACTGAATGTCGATAACACAGGTCTCGAACTGAGCAGCGCAGAAACAATTCTGGCGGCGCTTTAGTTCAAAAACCTAATCCCCCAGAGGCCAAAGGTGGAAACCACGCACCTGTTCAAGGCCCAGTAAGCTGTCGGCGATAGCGTTAAAGCTGCCGATATCCCGGGTGCGGATAATCATCTGATAGGTTATCACTTTGCCTTCGCTTTCCAGCTTGTGGGAAAAATTGCTAACCGCGGCCTGGTGCTTCTGCACCAGGGCCTCCACCTGGGACTGCAACAGACTGTCATCGCGCTTAAAACTGACACTCAGCCGGGCATAGTGACGAATGGGCACAACATTGATCATACGGTTAAACACTGCCAGAGTGATAAGCGTCAGGGCAGTACACCAGAAAGCAGCCAGATAATACCCGGCCCCAACCACAATACCGATCGCCGACGTAATCCAAATGGAAGCTGCCGTCGTCAACCCCCGCACAATCATCTTGTCTTGCATGATCACCCCGGCACCGAGAAACCCGATACCGGTCATAATGCCCTGGGCCATGCGGGTGGGATCCACCCGAATGCTCTCGGCGTGGACCGCCGGAATCATCTCCCATTGAAAACCCATTAACAGCATCAATAGCGAGGAGGCAAGGCACACCAGGATATGGGTACGAAAGCCCGCGGCGCGACCGCGGTAGGCCCGATCAAGGCCAATCAGTCCGCCAATTAACACCGCCATCAACAGCCGCAAAATCGGTTCGGAAAAAAAGCCCTCGCTCAAAAGACTTCCTCTATTTTCACCACACTCACCCCTTGAGTCATTAGAACAGTTGTTTTTATAAGTATAGATCGGTCCCTGAAAAACTAAGACGTACTCTCGCAAAACGCCTATAATCCATCGCCATGAAACCTGTAGCAGAAGCCCTGAAAACAATTCTGGACGCGGTATCTCCACTGACAGAAACAGAAACCTGCCCGCTGATGCAGGCCTGCGGGCGCGTGTTGGCCCAAGCGCAGCGCGCCGCTGTCGATGTGCCGCCGGCAGACAACAGCGCCATGGATGGCTATGCGTTAAACACACGAACCCTGAAAGAGGGACAGGACAACTGGCTGGGTATCAGCCAACGCATCACGGCGGGACAGGCGCCCGCCCCCCTGGTGCCGGGGACGGCGGCCCGCATTTTCACCGGTGCGGAAATTCCCGCCGGCGCTAACGCGGTGGTGATGCAGGAGGACTGCCGCACCGAAGACGACCGCGTCTGGATTCCCGCCACTGTGTCCGCCGGTAATAATATACGCGGCCGGGGCCAGGATATTCGCCAGGGGGAGGAGCTACTGCCAGCGGGCAGACGTCTAACGCCCCAGGACCTGGGCCTGCTGGCTTCGGTCGGCATTGCCGCAGTCCCTGTCTACAGGCGTCTGAAAGTGGCGGTACTCTCCACCGGTGATGAATTGGTCAACCCAGGTGAGGAGACAAAGGCCGGGCAAATCTACAATTCCAACCGCTTTACCCTCGCCGGCCTGCTGGCGGCACAGGGCTATGAGATGGTAGACGGCGGTCTGGTGGCTGATACCCGCGACGCCACCGAAGCGGCCCTGGCGGCCGCTGCCCGCGACGCCGATTGCGTGATCACCAGTGGCGGTGTTTCCGTGGGAGAGGAAGACCATGTTAAAAGTGCTGTGGAAACCCTGGGTCAACTGAATATATGGAGACTCGCCATCAAGCCCGGCAAGCCCCTGGCTTTCGGCCAGATTCGCGGCACACCTTTTTTTGGCCTGCCCGGCAATCCAGTATCAGTGTTTGTGACCTTCCTCATTCTGGTAAAACCTTTTCTCCAGCAGTTGCAAGGACAGCCGGCTTCTCCCCTGAAAACCCTGCAGCGACCGGCCGCTTTCGACTGGCCCAAATCCAGTATTCGCCAGGAGTATTTGCGCGTGCGCATTAATGAGAAAGGCGCACTGGAAAACTACCGCACCCAAAGCTCCGGGGTGCTTTCCTCCACCAGCTGGGCCGACGCCCTTGCGATCGTGCCACCCAACACCACAATTGCCAAAGGCGATTTACTGTCGGTGCTGCCCCTGGCGGAGCTTTTATACACTTAAGTTGTTTTAAATGAAAAACACACGAATGAGGTAAACGCGATGGACGATCAAACCAAACTCGAATTGGAAGCCGCTGCTTTTCGCCGCCTGCTCCAGCACCTGGACGAACGCAAAGACGTGCAAAATATCGACTTAATGAACCTGGCTGGTTTTTGCCGCAATTGCCTGAGCAAGTGGTACCTGGCCGCCGCAAAGGACAAGGGGGTCGAGCTGGACTATGACCAGGCCCGTGAAATTGTCTACGGTATGCCTTACAGCGAGTGGAAAGACAAATACCAGCAGGAGGCGACGGCTGAACAATTGCAAAAATTTGAGCAAACCCGCCCCAAAGATTAAATAGCCGAGTTGATAAAGGACAGCGCCATGGAAGCAATCATCAGCGGATTGTTCATTCACCCGGTCAAGAGCCTGAAGGGCATCGCCCTTGATCAGGCGGAACTTACTGGCCAGGGGCTGGCCTACGATCGCCACTGGATGCTGGTCAATTCCCAAGGCGGATTCCTGTCCCAACGACAACTGCCGGCCATGGCGCTGGTCCACACCCGCCTGACCAACGCCTGCCTGATCCTTAGCCGGGCGGGCATGGCCGACCTGGTACTGCCTCTGGACTATGCGGGCCCGGGAACCGAGTTGACTGTCCGGGTATGGCGGGACGAATGTCTGGCGCTTGACGAGGGCGACAGTGCAGCCCGCTGGCTGCAGGCCGCCATTGGCTGGGACAAACCGATACGCCTGGTGCGCATGGCGCCAACCTTTACCCGCCCCCAATCCAAACCCGAGCTTCTGGGAAAATCCACCTCGACCTTTTTTGCCGATGCCGCCCCCTACCTGATAGCCAACCAGTCTTCCCTGGACGCGCTGAATGACGTACTGGAGAAAAAGGCCCTGGCCCCGGTCCCCATAAACCGTTTTCGTCCCAATATTCTTTTGACCGGCCTGGATGCCTTTTCCGAACACCAGACAAAAACGCTGAACCACTCAGGCTACCAGCTCCGTTTCTGTTATCCCTGCGAACGCTGCATCATGACCACCATCGATCAGGACACGGCCACCACGCACCCGGCGATGGAACCCTTTAAAACCCTGGCCGAACTCAACCCCATGCCGGACAGTCCGCGCAAGCCGGCCTTTGCCGAAAATGGCATTTTGATCCGGGGCAGTGGTCAATGGATACGAGTGGGCGACAGGCTGGAGATCCAGAAATAGAAGACGGAATCGCCATTTAAAGGATGTGAGTAGAGCGGAAGCGTGCTTGCGAATTCCGAGGCGGTCCAACTAAATGACAAGCACAAAAAAAGGCAGGCCTAAAGACCTGCCAAGTGGTGCAGAGAGTGAGGCGTCTCCAGCCCAGGACCGCTACCCGTTTCAATACGGGCAAAACGGTAAAGTCCCTGTGTTTTGCTATATATCGACAAACAGCCGAAGTCGCCAAAATCAAAAACTCACAAAAGGATTCAGGTTACTTGCAACTGTACCTCACCATCTAACTCACGAACCGCATAGGTTTTCAGAACACGCTCTTCCTCTTCCAGGCACACCCCTGTTTCCAGACAGAAGTGCTGCTTGTAAAGCGGAGAAGCCACGACCAATTTATCACCCAGAGATCCCATAATACCCCGTGACAGCACATTGGCTTCACCGATGGGATCATAGTTGGAGACTGCGTAGAGTTTATCCCCCTTGGCCTCCCAGAAGATTGCCACCTGCTCGCCTTCTAACAGGGCGCAAACGCCGGTGTTGGGGGTTAAATCCGCTTTTGTGCAAATAGTTTTCCAATTGTTGCTCATAGTCATTAAATCCTGGTTTGTATCCATCCGGAAACGCTATTTCCGACATTGCGCCGACCTGATGTGTCGGCGCTTTATGTGAAGACTTCCCCTTAGGCCACTTCTTCTTCGACTTTTTTATCCACTATTTCAACGGAGGCAATTCGCTCGGCTTTGGTAGCGGGTCGAATCTGGCCACGCTCTTTGACAAAGGCCAAATCACCGTCGCGCTCATCAGAGTTGATATAGTGGCGGAAGCGCTTGAGTTTCTCGGGATCTTCGATAGTCGTCTTCCACTCGCACTGGTAGTTGCCGATGTTGGCCGCCATCTCCGCTTCCAGTTCAGCGCAGATTCCCAGTTTGTCTTCAATAATCACTTCGCGCAGGTAGTCCAGCCCACCTTCTAGGTTTTCCAGCCACACCGAGGTACGCTGCAAACGATCAGCGGTGCGCACATAGAACATCAGGAAACGGTCCACGTACTTGATCAAGGTCTCGTCATCCAAATCAGTAGCGAACAGATCCGCGTGGCGGGGACGCATACCGCCATTACCACAGACATATAAGTTCCATCCGTTTTCGGTGGCGATAACACCCACGTCCTTGCATTGGGCCTCAGCACACTCGCGGGTGCAACCGGAGACGGCGAACTTCAGTTTGTGGGGCGAACGCAACCCCTTATAACGGTCTTCTATGTTGATCGCGAAGCCGACACTGTCTTTAACACCGTAGCGACACCAGGTGCTGCCAACACAGGACTTCACCGTACGCACAGACTTTCCGTAGGCGTGACCTGTTTCGAAACCGGCATCAACAAGTTTCTTCCAGATCAGGGGCAGGTCCTGTAATTGGGCGCCAAAGAGATCGATACGCTGGCCCCCGGTAACCTTGGTGTAGAGACCGAACTCCTTAGCGACCTCTCCCAGTACAATCAATTTTTCCGGAGTGATTTCACCACCGGCCACCCGCGGCACTACAGAATAAGTGCCGTCTTTTTGCATATTGCCCAGGTAAATATCATTGGTGTCCTGCAGACCCATGTGCTCGTCTTTGAGGATATAGTCGTTCCAGAAAGAGGCGAATATGGAAGCCACTGCCGGCTTACAGATATCGCAACCATAACCGCTGCCATGGCTTTCCAGCAGCTCGTCATAGGTTTTGATTTTCTTGACCCGGACAATGTCGGCAAGCTCCTTCCGCGAATAAGCGAAATGCTCGCAGATATCGTTCTTCACTTCGTAGCCGAGACTGGCCAATTCGCTGTCCAGCACCTGTTTGGCCAGAGCCGCGCAACCGCCACAACCAGTGGAGGCACTGGTCGCGGCTTTAATGCCCGCCATATCCACAGCGCCGTTGGCAACGGCTTCCTGCAACTGCCCCTTGGAGACATCGTAGCAGGAAAAGATTATTGCGCTCTCGGGCAGGGCGTCGACCCCCAGTCCGGCAGAAGCAGCGCCATCAATGCTCGGCAGGATCAGCCCTTCCGGGTTTTCCGGAAGTTCCATATCATTCAGCATCATCTGCAGCAGGTTGCCATAGGCATCCACATCACCCACCAATACAGCACCCAGGACCTTCCTGCCATCTTCAGAAACGATCAAACGTTTATACACCTGCCCGACTTCGTCGAAATAGGTGTAGCTCTTAGCGCCCGGGGTATTGGCGTGGGCGTCGCCAATAGAAGCCACATCAACGCCCAGCAGCTTTAGCTTGGTGCTCATATCGGCACCGGTAAATTCCTCGGCACCGCCCTGCCCCTGTGAAACGATATGCGATACCGCCACTTTGGCCATGGTGTAACCGGGAGCCACCAGACCGAAGATGCGGCCTCCCCAAAGGGCACATTCACCGATTGCGTAAATATCTTCGTCCGAGGTCTGGCAGTGGTTGTTGATCACAATCCCGCCGCGCTCACCGATTTCCAGGTCAAACTGGCGGGCCAGTTCGTCCTGGGGACGGATACCGGCGGAGAACAGAATCATATCGGTTTCCAGGAAAGAGCCATCGGCAAAATTCATGCGGTAACGGCACTCTTCGCCGGCTACGATTTCCTGGGTATTCTTTTCGGTGTGCACTTCCACATCCAGCTCTTCAATCTTTCGACGCAACAGCTGGCCACCCCCTTCGTCCAGCTGCACTGCCATCAGACGCGGAGCAAACTCCACCACGTGGGTTTTCAGACCAAGGTTTTTCAGGGCATTGGCCGCTTCCAGTCCCAACAGGCCACCACCGACTACCACACCTACCTTGCTCTCTTTGGCGGACGCCGTGATCGCCTCCAGGTCTTCAATCGTACGGTAAACCAGGCAGTGATCCTGATCCTTACCGGGAATGGGTGGCACAAACGGGAAGGAGCCGGTAGCCAACACCAGCTTGTCGTAAGCTTCTTTGCGACCGCTGGCGGTGATCACCGTCTTCTCGGCGCGGTTGATTTCCACGACCTTGTCATTGAGGATAAAGTTGACGCCCTGGTCACGGTAATAACCTTCATCGGTCAGCGCCAGGTCTGCCGCAGTTGAACCGGAGAAATAGGCGCTTAACTGCACCCGGTCATAGGCCAGGCGCGGCTCTTCAGAAAACGTGATGACGTCAAACTCTCCACTTTTTTCATCCTGCACCAGGTTATCGATAAACTTGTGCCCGACCATGCCGTTACCGACAACCACAACCCGTTGCTTACTCATAGCTTCCCATTCCTCAATTACGCTAATCTTTACGTTGTCTATTAGGCAGAGAGCTGCTGCAGCTCTCCCGCCTGTAAATCTTCAAACCAGGCCAATTGATCGGCCAGGTCCACCACTTTGCCCACCACAATCAGCGCTGGTGACTGCACCTGTTCCCGCTCTGCCAGCGCAACCAGTTCACTGAGCTTGCCGCGCACCACACGCTGCTGCGGGCAACAGCCTTTTTCTATCAGAGCCGCGGGCATAGCCGGACTCATACCCGCCGCCTGCAATTCGTCGCTGATCATTCCAGCGCGACTCAAGCCCATATAGAAGACCAGGGTGTGGCCACTGGCCACCAGCGCCTGCCAGTCTGTGTGCAATTCGGTTTCGCCATGAGCGGTGACAAACGAACAACCCTGGGTCAAGCCACGATGAGTGAGGGGAATACCGGCATAAGCGGTACAACCGGCCGCTGCGGTTATGCCCGGCACAATCTCCACATTCACACCTGCAGCCCTGGCCTCCAGCATTTCTTCTCCGCCGCGCCCGAAGACAAAAGCGTCACCGCCTTTCAGACGACACACGTGCATCCCCTGTTTGGCCTTGGTAACAATCAGTTGATTGAGCTCCTCCTGGGGAATGCTGTGCTGGTTCTTTGCCTTGCCCACATAGAGGGCCGGAGTGTGCTTGGGAAAGAGCGCTCGAATCTCCTCACTCACCAGGCGATCAAATAAAATGATGTCTGCAGAATGAATTACCCGCAGTGCTTTGACCGTCAGCAAATCCGGATCGCCGGGGCCAGCACCCACCAGGGACACAAACCCTTTTTTATAGGTTGTGCTTTTTTCTGCGCTGCGCACTTCGTTAATTCGCGTTACGGCCATTGATCTTTAATCTCAGTTAAACGTTTTCTACAAACGTCTCTCTAAATTTTCCTAAATTCTTGCTGCTCGAAGCAGTCTGTACTGCAATCGAAAAGTGATGAGCAAAGACAATGCCAAACTGGAAAAATATTTACCTCATCTTTAAAAACCCCTTTAAAAACAGGCTCATAAGTCGAATTTCCCAAACTGGAATCAAGCGTGAAGGCGCCTGAAACCCCAGAACTTGCACCACAATGGCTCACCCCTGCACGTCACCTGTGCGAAAACGCGCACCAGACTGACCCACAAACGGGCATTCCCGGTAACCACAAGCGAAATTTAGTGCACCAATATAATGCGGACATCTGTAAGTATTTGTTTTCAATAGATAAAGCAAGAGCTTCACGAGAGGATACGCCGCTGTTTCATTCTTGGTACGACGATTGCTAGATTCTGATCCATCTACCCCTTGACTACCCCTTTGAAGGTAGTCGGGAAGTACAACCCCGCACCGCCAGGAGCGGTGACAGACAAAAATGATCTACAGCTTAAGGCAGGATGTTTTATGTTATTTGGCCGCAAGAACCGCAAGCCAATCGTCATACCCGAAAAGAAGGTCAAGGAATGGAAGTACACCACGTGTAACTACTGCTCCACCGGTTGCTCTATTGAACTGGGCCTTAACGACGAAGGCAAGATTGTCACCAGCCGCGGCCACGCCGGCGCTGATGTCAACCGCGGCAAACTCTGTATTAAGGGCCTGCTGGAACATGAACTGTTCGAATCCCCGGGCCGTGGTACCCGGCCGCTGATGCGCGACAAATTCCACCACCCGTTTGCAGCCACCGACTGGGACAGCGCCCTCGATCGAACCGCCGATAAAATCAAAGAGATTCAAACCAAGTACGGTCGCGATGCCTTTGCCATTGTTTCCACCGGTCAATTGCTCACGGAGGAATTCTATACCCTGGGCAAACTGGTGCGCGGCTGCATAGGCACCAACAACTATGACGGCAATACCACCCTGTGCATGGCCTCGGCCGTATCCGGATACAAACGCTCTTTCGGTTCCGATGGTCCACCCGGCTGTTACGACGACTTTGAACATACCGAGTGTTTAATGGCTTTCGGTTCCAATCTGCCGGAGCAGCACCCGATTATTTACTGGCGTTTAAAGGAAGCGCGGGAAAAGCGTAGCTTTCCCCTGATCGTGGTGGACCCGCGGGTAACCATGCTGGCGCAGTTTGCCGATATACACCTGCCCATCACCCCGGGCACCGACTGTGTGCTGATAAATTCCATGCTGCATGTCATTTTCAAGGAAGGGCTGGAAGACCGCGCCTACCTGGAAGCCCACACCAATGGCCTGGCGGAGCTGGAAGCCCTGGTGTCACAGCAAAAATACGATCCCAAAATCGCCCAGCACGAGTGCGGCATCGACGAGGACCGCATTCGCACTGTTGCGCGGCTCTATGCCAAGGCTCCGGCCGCCATGAGCATATGGACCATGGGCATTAACCAGTCCACCCATGGTTCCGATGGCGTGGCCAATATCAACAACCTCAATCTTGTTACGGGCAATATCGGCAAGCCCGGCGGCACCAGCCTCTCTATCACCGGACAATGTAACGCCATGGGCACCCGGGAGTGGTCCTCCTGTTCCGGTCTGCCCGGCTACCGCTACCTGGAAAATGAGAAAGACCGCGAAGAGATCGCCAACTTCTGGGGTATCGATCCCGAATTTTTCCCGCAGAAGCGCGGCCTGACGGAAACCGATATTTTTCCCGCTATCGAAACCGGGGAAATCAAGGGTTTGTGGTTGGTCGCCACCAATCCCATGACATCCATGCCCAATACCCCGCGTATTCGTAAAGCAATGGAAAAACTGGAATTTTTGGTGGTACAGGATTGCTATGAGGACGTGGAAACCAACCAGTACGCCCACGTGTATTTCCCCGCTTCGGTCTGGGCGGAAAAAGAGGGGTGTCACACGAATACCGAGCGCCGCGTAAACCTGACCCGTAATGCCCTGCCGGCATACGCCGATTCAAAACCGGATTTCTGGATCTTCAACCAGATGGCGAAGCGCTTCGACAATAGCAACGTGATTCACTTCCCGGAGCAGCCGGAGCAGGCCTTTGAGGAGATGAAACAACTCTCCAGGGGCGCGGGCCGTACCCTGGATATTTCCGGCATGAGTTATGATCGCATTGAAAAAGCCCGCGGCATCCAGTGGCCTTACCGTGAGCAGGACGCTGCCCGCGACGGCGATGCCAAACCCAGGGGAGACCAGCGGCTCTACACCGACGGCGTTTTCCAAACCCCTAATGGCAAGGCAAACCTGATCTGTGTGGACTTCGTCAACAACAACGAACAGCCCTGTGAGGAGTACCCGTTCTGGCTCAACAGCGGCCGCGTAGTGGAGCACTTTCACACTCGCACGCGAACCGGCAAGATCGGCAACTGCAATAAGTTCAGTCCCACGCCTTACATGGAGATGAATCCGGATGCGGCCGATGAACTGGGCATCAGGCACCAGGAGTACGTGCGCCTGACCTCCCGTCGTGGCGATGCGGTGGTGATGGTGCAATTGACGCAGCGGGTCGCCCGCAATGCAGTGTTTATTCCCTTTCACTTCCACGATTGCGTCAATCGCCTGACCCTTGGCCTGCTCGATCCCTACTCACGTCAGCCCGCCTTCAAACAATGCGCGGCCCGAATAGAGAAGATCGACCAGACCGAAGCTGCACGCCTGAACGCCGAACGACGCGCCTTCTAATCCACACAGAGTTCGAAAATAGAGACCAACTATGTTTAGCCTTAAAGATCAACTGATGAACCAAGCCGAGGATTTTGCTGGCAACGGTTCAACAAGCGGTGTGGAAGTGTTTGACCCCCGTGAGATGACACCGGTGGTAGCCCCGCAAGAGGCTGCCAAAGCCAGCCACTGGGAACTGCGCACCGAGGAGCAGCCCTACGCGTTTCTCAGCGATAAAAAGATTGATGAAACCAACCGTTACGGGCAAAAGATCGACCTGGTGGACCTCACCGGCCTGCCCGCTGAACGCCCGATGTATATCAACGAAAACCCCGAGGTGGGCGTCAATCCCAATCGCAACAAACAACACGGTTTTTTCTTTACGGCCGACAACTGCATCGGCTGTCACGCCTGTGAGGCGGCTTGCAGCGAGAAAAACGAAAATCCCGCTCACCTGGCGTTTCGTTCAGTGGGTTATGTGGAAGGCGGCAGCTATCCCGACTACAAGCGCATGAATATTTCCATGGCCTGTAATCACTGCGACGACCCGGTGTGCCTGAAAGGTTGCCCCACCCGGGCCTACACCAAACACGCTGAGTACGGCGCCGTGTTGCAGGACCCGGAAACCTGTTTTGGTTGTGGCTACTGTACCTGGGTATGCCCCTATAACGCTCCACAGCTGGACCCCATCAAAGGCCAGGTCTCAAAATGCAACATGTGTGTGGATCGACTCGAGACCGGACTCAAACCCGCCTGCGTATCCGCCTGTGTCGGCAACGCCCTGGATTTTGGTGTGATCGAAAATGTGCCTGAAAATCGCGAGCAGGCCAAAACCTCGATTCCCGGATTCCCTGATCCGGAAATCACACACCCCAATATCCGCTTTCAGCAGACCCGTACGCTGCCGGAGGAAATGAGTCGCACCGACTCCATGCCGGTGAAGTACCACAAGGATGAAAAGGGCAATTACAAACCCGCTGTCGACTTGAAAAAAGACAAAGAGCGACACTGGAACCTGGCCCGATTAAGTTCACGCGAAAACCCGCTGGTTATTTTCACCCTGGCCGTACAAGCCGCAATGGGTGCCTTTACCGTGGCATTTCTCGGCGAGCAGCTGGGCATCGAAATTTTCATCGGCCTCCACAACAGCGCTCTCTATGCACCGCTATTGTTGCTGTGCCTTATGATCGGTGCCGTCGGCAACCTGTTGTCCGCCACACACCTGGGCAAGCCGATCCGGTTCTACCGCGGCTTCAATAACCTGCGTCACTCTCCCATGGCGCGGGAAATTCTCGGCGTGGCCGGTTTTATGGCCGGCCTGGGACTGCACACCCTCTTCTCCCTACCGGGCAATGAGATTTTCCAGTCGCTCTACAGCCGTGTAATTGGCAGCGACATCTCAACGCTGATCTCTGTAACGACTGCCGAAAGCATTGCCGATGTGTTTGGTTTCCTCGGCATCGGCTTTACCGCTTTTGGCCTCTACTATATGGGCCGCAGCTACCGCATCAAGGCTCGTCCGTTCTGGAACCACTACCAGGTCTTTACCGCTTTCATCGGTAGCAGCATTGCGCTGGGTTCACTGCTGGTCGGCGGTCTGCTGGCCTGTGGCCTTGCCATTGCCGGCCAGGACTATGCCTCGGCGCTGTTCGGCTGCGGGGCTCTGGTCGCTGCGGGTATTGCCCTGGAAAGTTTTGGCCTGGTGATGCACCATCGTGATATGAGCGCCGCCGAACACGAAGGCGCCGCCTCCCACTATGTGCAGCGCACCACCTTCGGAAAAACCTATCTGTTGCGCAATGTCCTGATGGGCATTAACTTCGTGGCCGCCCTGGTGCTGCTTTTCAGCGCCTGGACTGGCCCCTGGGTCTTGGCCGCCTGGGGCTTGATCGCCTTGTCGCAGGTTGCCGTCGGCACTGTCGGTCGTGCTCTCTTCTACGTACTTGTGATTCCAACAACCATGCCTGGCGCCTTCTTCTGGAAAAACAAGGGCTTTGAGGAGCACGCCCGTGATATTGGCCTGGCAAATATGCCCCAGGTGGGCGTAGTGATGGATGCGCACTAAGGATTGTGAGTCTGAACCTGGCGGCCGTCTGCCGCCAGGTTTGTCGAATCAATCGTATTTTGCAGGGTTACTTCAGCACAGGACTGATTACTAACTCGAGAGCCAGGTAATGGTTTTCGCTCCCGGGAAAACTGTTTGGCAAAGCGCTGTCGATCACTTCCACCGAATCAGGTTTAACACCACGCAGCTTGAAGTAATCCATTATATCGTCGGCGAGATTACTCCCATCAAGCACCGACTCTCCCTTACCGCGCGCCACAATTGCGACACCGACACTGTGAAAATTGCGCATCACATAGGCGATACCCTCCAGTGAAGACTGTGTCTTCCCATCCCAGCGTCGGCGATTGGCCGTATACTCGAAGCTCCCCTGTGGAGTGACACTCAGAGAACCATTATCAAGGCGCCTTATCTGTTTGGCGTAGGTACTCAATGCGTCCTCCAGAGATCGACTCACTTTCGGCCTCCCACTTTCCATCACCACGCCGGAGTCGGAAAAGCGATCGGAGGATTCTTCCACCCCACGCCAGCCAGTGACTACCGAACCGGATTCTTTTCCAGTTTTGGCGTCGGATCCGGGATATTCCATAACGCCGTTAGTTTGCGGTGCCGTTACTGTGGTTTCAACAGATGTCGGGCTAGCTTCAGTCACATTATTCTCGGAGAAGTCGCTTTCAGCTGCATGGGAGACAGCGCCGGCAACATCAGGTTCAGTGGTATTTTCGGTGGCCGCATCTGCGTCAAGATTCGCAATGGGTTGGTCAGGGTACGCACCAGCGGCGGACGGGTAATGAGATAATGCTTCGATGGAGGTTCTGTCCCATTCGTCCGCAACTGCGTCCTCGGCCCCAGTCCCGAGCTTATCCGTGGCGATAAACGACTCAGGCCACTGTGTATCGATTGCCTCTTCCCGCGGGTTGACAGTGGACGCCACGGTTTCACCGCTGTTATCGACAATTCCCTCTGCCGTCTCGTCAAACACTGTCCGACCACTGTTCTGTTGCGGATCACCCAATATCAGCTGCTTAATTTCCTGCAGCACGGCCCACTGATCAACGTCGGCGACAATGTCGTCCAACCGGTGTCGAAACTGATCATTGCTGTAATACCCGACTCCCAAACCGATCAACACGGCCGCCAGCAACATCACCAGAGTTACCCGGTGCCGCTTCCTATACCGAGCTGACTCGGTCACAGGTCTGTGCTCTGCAACCACGGGTTCAAATATCTCGGTCTCTTCGTCATTGTCGATAGCGGTAATCTCCGGATCGTAATACTGCATTGGCTCAGTCAGGGTCGTCGGAACATCGGCGGCACCCAAAGGAGCTATCCCCAAAGGAGCTATCCCCGAAGAAGCTATCCCCGAAGGACCTGTCCCCGAAGCGTGCTCACTCTCAAGCCCCAGGAACGAATCGCCAAGCTGCTCTGCATCGGCAGACACCGCTCGCGGTTGCCCCACGTTTGCTGCGGTTTTGTCGGGAACTTCCAGCGCCACCATTTCCGGGGGCATCTCGGCAATGACTTCGATCACATCACGCTCGTCAATACGATGACGTTCATCGGCCAGACCGTTGAGTAGCAATCGACCACACACGAGGTTGATGCGACGCGGCACGCCGCCACAATAATCATGAATCCGGGTAATGGCCGCGGCGGTAAATTCGGGGTCCCCACGCCAACCCGCGACCTGCAAGCGATGCAGGATATAGGCCCGGGTCTCGCTCAATGACAATGGTTCAAGCTGACAATAGCTCACGATACGCTGGCGCAACTGTTCAAGCTGGGGACTGCGAATGCTGTCCCGCAGCGCCGGCTGCCCCAACAGAAAAACCTGCAAACGGTGTTTGTTTTCCCTGCTCTGGATATTTGCCAAAAGCCGCAACTGTTCCAGGCTTTCAATACTGAGATTCTGCGCCTCATCAACAATCAACAGCACACGCCTGCCATAACGAAATTGCTCACGCAGAAATTCCTGGATACTGATGATTAAGGAAACCCTGTCGACCTCCCCCGGCTCAATACCAAACGCATGCTCAACCAATCGCAGTAGCTCATCCACCTTTAACGGTGAGGCCTGTAGCTGTCCAATGACCAGATCATCGTCGCGACAAATTGACAGCAGGTCCTCGATCAGGGTGGTCTTTCCCGCACCCGGCGATCCGGTCACCACCACAAAACCCTCGCCTTTGATCAGGCCGTATTTCAGGTGACTGAAAGCCTCCTCGTAGTTATCCTGGGCGAAGACAAACCGGGAATCCGGGGTCAACAAAAAGGGATCCAGTTTCAGTCGATAAAATGACTCATACATCTTTCACCCTTTTAAACCTTTGCGGTTTTGCCAATATCCAGCTCCTTTGCATGGCAAGATCGTCCTTCGCAGATTGGTCATGCGTTATAAAGAAGACCTTCACATATTCCATGAGAACTTAAAAAAGCGAGCGATCTTGCACCTCGTTGATAGAATATAGCTTACGACAGGCACAAGTGGGCTGTGATGCACGAAATGATGAAACTGCGTTTCCGGCTACGCACCGAGCGGGTGCGCACAGTCAAAAATTTTATCGAAAAAACAGTACAAAAATCAGCGAACAGGGCTGGCGGAGCAGCCGCCATATTCTTGCACTTTATTCACGATGGACGAGAGTAATGGATCGATAGTTCTGAATGACGACCTATGCCGCAAAAAACCGCGTAATTTTTTACACCGCTCTACACATGCCGTAAATACTATTGCGGGCGGCTGCGTTAAGAGTTGTGATACTCGCAATGAATAGTCTATCGACGATTTCCGCGATTTCACCGGCAGGCGACTGCGGATATGTGTGGAAGAGAGCAGACTGCGTCTACTCAGACTCTATGGATCCGTCAACAATTACCGGTTTGGGCTCACCGATATCCTGCCCGGCCTCTGATTGACTCAACTGATTCGGAGAAGCCTCCACGTCCGTGTCGGCGGTCACTTCCTCCGGTTCACTGATCTGCTCTTGCGGTGCCTCTATGCCGATATGGTAAGCCGCGAACCCCGGCTGGACCACCTGATTTAACGCCATACCCAATATGCGGCCATTGTAGGTGGACCGGATCTCAGTTCGCACATTGGTGATCGGATTTGTCACAGTACCCAGTAAATCCCCCACCTTCACGTAGGAACCCAGCGACACCCTGCTGAACACAATGCCACCCTCGGGTGCGCGTTGCCAGGCGGAATTGTAATAGACCGGCTCCGGTTCCCCCCAAAGACTGAATCGGTTGACCATGCCCAGATGACTCAGCAGTGTGTGCACGCCCTTCACACTGTGGCTGACATCGGCCTCACTCAGCACCATAGGTGCTCCCGCCTCCAGCGTTATCGTAGGAATTCCCGCTTCCACCGCTGCACGGCGCAGGGTTCCTTCAGCACCGTCACTGTGCAACACAACGGTGGATCCAAAACTTTCCGCCATTTTAACCACTTTCGGGTTGGTCAAATCAGCTCGCAACTGAGGCAGGTTGGTTCGATAAAAGGACCCCGTATGCAGGTCTACGATAGCACTGCAGTGCAGGACAATTTCATGAAAAAACGAATAGGCAATTCGGGAAGCGGAGCTGCCATCCGGATCTCCGGGGAAGAAACGGTTCAAGTCCCTGCGATCGCTTAAATACCGCGAAGCCCGACGAAAACCCTGCAGATTGACGATGGGCACTCCGATCACTGCCCCGCTAAGCTTTTGGGCATCCAGGTTATACATCACCCGACGAACCGTTTCTATGCCATTGAGTTCATCGCCATGTACTGCCGCGGTAAGGCACAACGTGGGACCGGGCTCGGCCCCATTGACGACCAGTACCGGCGTAGAACTGTAGATGCCTTCAAAGGACTGGCTGGGGGCCCAGGCAAGGCGGCTGGCTGTCGCCGGGGGAATCTCCTTGCCCAGCAATATGAAGGGTTTGACCGCGGGTTCTGAGGTTTTCGGTTCCTCTGCAACGTCTGCCGAATTTTCCCCGATGACCACCGCCATCTCGCCAGATTGCAGTTCCGTTTCTTGCTGTGCTTCATCTTCGATCGAATTGACAGATAATTCGGCCATTGCCTGGTGAGTATCATCGGTAGCGGGGGACGCCACTTGCGCTGTATCGGCACCGCCTTCCGCGGTACGGCTGGACTCGACAATCTCCTCCTCGGTGATCGGGCTCTCCAGCACCGTATTTTTCGCTTGGGGAAGATTCACGCTTTCAGACGCCGCCTGACTCATTGCCAATGATTCTGTTTCAGGCGCGATCGCCGCCCCGGTCGTGGCGGCATCAACCCGCCCTTCAGCCCTCTCCTCTGTCACAGCGAAGGTTGCCGACACAAATGTGGACAATATAGCGACTAATACAGCTCGACTAACGCCCATTAATCTCTCCGGTTGATGCGATTGCAGGCATAAATGGGTATTTTAAATGCCCGTTAACGCACTCATCAAATTGAAAACCTCCAAACCTCAAACCAGTCGGACGCAACTATCGCGCTCCGTGACCCCGCTCACAGAATCGATAACCGGCAATTGACAGCCTGGCACGCTCCCTGTAGACCCTAACACAGACTTTATCGGCATCGACAAACCAATCTTGAACATTGTTTAACCAGTCATTTGTGCCGCTTTCTAATCGAAATAATCGAATATCCTCCTCGACAGCCCCGCTCACCCGGCCCCGGAATGGCACCCGAAAGCAACAACCTCCCCCTAAGAATACGCCTTTCTGCCCCTAAAGTGGCAATTTTTATAAACCTTAATATCCCTGTGGTTATATAGACTTTTGCTTGAGCATACCCCGGTGATTGTTACAATGGGAGGTCGAATTCAGGCCGGCTCGAATCTGAAAACCGTGACAATTGAAACTGTTAGCAAATGTTGAAAGCAGCGACACAAAGAGCCATAAAGAGCCACAGGACAGAGCCGCAATCTATGCCATTAACAGATACCTTTGGTCGCAATATTACCTACCTGCGGATGTCGGTGACCGACCGCTGTGATTTTCGCTGTGTTTACTGTATGGCCGAGGAGATGACTTTTCTACCCCGTGCCCAACTGCTGACCCTGGAAGAGATGGCTACCATTGCCCAGTGCTTTACCGAACTTGGGATCAACAAGATTCGTATTACCGGTGGCGAACCGCTGATTCGCAAAGGCATCACCACGCTGTTCCAGCAGTTGGGGCAACTGCCTCTGCTGGAGGAACTGACGCTGACCACCAATGGTTCCCACCTGACCCGATACGCCCAGGCATTGCGCGATGCCGGTGTCAGGCGTATCAATATCAGTCTCGACAGTCTACAGGCCCCGCGTTTTAAAGCGCTCACCCGCACAGGTAATCTGGATACAGTCCTGGCAGGCATCGAGGCCGCCCGTAGAGCGGCTTTTGAGCGCATCAAGCTCAACAGCGTGGTGCTGAAGAACCGCAACGCCGACGAGGTGCTGGACCTGGTAGACTTTGCCCTGCACAAAGGCCTGGATATCAGTTTTATTGAAGAGATGCCTTTGGGCAGTATCACTGATCACGACCGTGCAGAGGAGTTCTGCAGCAGTGAGGAGCTGCGGGACCTGGTAGCACGGCGTTATCCCCTGCAGCCTAGCGACATCAGTACCGCAGGCCCCTCCCGCTACTGGACCACTTCCGGCGCTGACTCCCGCATCGGTTTTATCTCCCCCCACAGCCACAATTTCTGTGGCGATTGCAACCGGGTGCGCCTGAGTGCCGAGGGCAAGTTGCTGTTGTGCCTGGGCAATGATGAGGCGGCCGACCTGAAAAGCGTGCTGCGCCACTACCCGGGGGACCGAGATCGGGTCAAGGAGGCCATCGTCAAGGCCATGACCTACAAACCTGAGCGCCACCACTTCGATCTGGACGACGACCCCCAGATTGTGCGTTTTATGAATGCTACCGGGGGCTAGTCTTAACGACTGCGTCCGGCCATGACCGATTTCTCCACCACCCTCGCCCAGTCTCTGCTGCTGCTGTTACAACTAGACCGGGACTTGTGGGAGATTATCGGCCTGTCCCTGCGTGTCAGTCTCAGTGCGGTAATGATTGCCACTGCCATCGGCCTGCCCCTGGCCGCCGCCCTGGCCGCCATCCGTTTTCCCGGCGACAATTTGATAAAGATTCTGGTGAATACGCTGATGGCGCTGCCACCCGTTGTGGTGGGCCTTGTGGTCTACCTGTTGTTATCCCGAGCCGGTCCCCTGGGGGTATTCGGCCTGCTCTATACTCCCGGAGCCATGATTATCGCCCAAGTGCTATTGATCACTCCGCTTATCGTGGCCCTGAGCCTCCAGGTATTCCAACCCCTGTGGCAGCAACTGGGAGAACAACTGAAGCTGCTACAGGTGAGTACCCGCCGCACTCTCGGCACGCTCCTGGTGGAGGGACGTCAAGACCTGCTGACCGTTTGGCTGGCCGGGTTTGGCCGTGCCATTGCCGAAATCGGCGCGGTGATGATAGTGGGCGGCAATATCGACCACCACACCCGGGTAATGACAACCGCCATCGCCCTGGAAACCAGCAAAGGCAACCTGGAGCTGGCTATGGCCCTGGGGATAGTGCTGCTGCTGATCGCCCTGGGAATTAACACCAGCGTCCACTGCCTGGGCCGCTGGCAGCGGGTGACCGGCCCGTGAACTCAATTCTGCCCCTGGAAATCCGCCAACTGAGCTATCGCGTCAATGGGCGTCTGCTGCTGGACAATATTTCACTGACCCTGACCGATCGACACTTAACCGTAATCCTGGGAGCCAATGGCGCCGGTAAAACCCTGCTGATGAAAGCCTGTACCGGCTTGATTCAACCCACCCGGGGAGAGGTCCACTGGCAACCTGAAGAGCACACCGGCAGGGAAGGCTCGGGTTTTACCCTGGTGCTGCAAAAACCCGTATTGCTGCGCCGCACCGCCCTGGCCAATATCGTCTATGCCCTGCACGCGCTGCCCAAAGACCAGCGCTCAATGCGTGCCCGGGAAGCTCTGCAATGGGCCGGCTGCGAAACCCTAGCGACACAGGCCGCCCAAACCCTGTCCAGTGGTCAGCAGCAATTGGTCGCCCTGGCGAGGGCCTGGGCCATCCGCCCCCAGGTACTGTTTCTGGACGAACCCTGTGCCAATCTGGACCCGGAAGTCAGCCTGCGGCTGGAACAACTGATCCTGGCGCTGCACCTGCAGGGCGTCAAGGTGGTGATGAGCACCCACAACCTGGCCCAGGCGCAGCGCCTGGCCGGAGAAATTGTATTTGTAGACAAAGGACGAATTGCCGAGCATTCCCCTGCGGCAGATTTTTTTAACGCGCCCCAGTGCGAGGGTGCCAAACGCTACCTGGCCCTGGAATCCCCGCTTGACTGGTCGAGCGCTTCCGAGAACAGCCCCGCAGTGAGTAAACTAGGGTTACAGGCAGCGCCGTCCACAGGTATTTCAAACTAGTGCGCCTTCACCCAGAACCGTCAATCCCAGGAACAAGCATCGTGAAAATTTTTGGTATAACCGGCTGGAAGAACAGTGGCAAAACCACACTGGTGGTGAACATCGTCAGCACGCTGCGTGAGCGCGGTTACAGTGTTTCCACTCTCAAGCACGCCCACCACAATTTCGATATCGATAAAGAGGGCACCGACAGTTTCAAGCACCGAGAGGCGGGCGCCGGAGAAGTGATGATCATGTCCAATAACCGCTGGGCGTTGATGCATGAGCTGACAGGCGAAGGCGAGCCTGAAATGCAGGACCTGCTGGCGAAGATGACGCCTGTCGATATCGTTATCGTCGAAGGCTTCAAGCTGCAGAATCATCCCAAACTGCAGGTAATTCGCCCGGATAATAATCCCGACCGCCTACCGGAAAGCATTAAAAACCTGGTGGCCATAGCCTCGGATGAAACTGTCGATGCGGCGAGCTACGGTTGTAATGGACCCGTATTTGATCTTGGCCAGGTGGATGCCATCGTGGATTTTATCGTTGATCACTGCCAACTACGGGCCAAGCAATGATATGACCGTTAATTCAGGCTCCACTCTACCGGGGAACGGGGACACTCATCTCAACGACTGCTTTGCCGGGCACCAACAATTGATGACCGCCGAAGAAGCGCAGGCGCGCTTGCGGGCTCATGCGCGCGCTCTGGTGAAGCCCACACCCTGCCCGCTGGGCCGGGCTCTGGGAAAAATCCTGGCTCGCTCCCTGGTGAGCCCGCGTGCGATCCCGGGTTTCGACAATGCCGCTGTCGACGGATACGCATTTTCGAGCCACGATCTGTCCGTCGCGGGCGAAACCCGCCTGCAGGTGATCGACCATATCGCGGCGGGACACAGCCGCAACACCCAATTGACGCCCGGCACTGCAGCACGCATCCTTACCGGTGCCCGGATGCCCGCTGGAGCCGACACGGTGGTGATGCAGGAGGATGTGCGGCGGGACGGCGACTGGGTAATCGTCCCCACCGGACTCAAGGCGGGAATCAACTGGCGCCCGGCCGGAGAGGATATGGCCCGCGGCAGTGAAATTCTGCCCGCCGGCCATCGCCTCAGACCCCAGGATATCGGTGCCATCGCCGCCATGGGTTTGAGTGAGGTGCAGGTCTTTGAACCGTTAAAAGTGGCTGTTTTTTCCACCGGAGACGAAATCAGGGAACCGGGAGCCCCCCTGGCGGACGATTCGGTATACGACGTTAATCGCTATATGCTGGGGGCATTTCTGTCCCAAATGGGTGCGGAGGTGACTGACCTGGGGATCCTTGCCGATGATCGCGACACAGTACTCAGGGCTCTCCAGGCTGCGGCCGACAGCCACCATGTCATTCTGACCTCCGGCGGTGCCTCCACAGGCGATGAGGACCATATTGCCGCCGCCGTGGAGCAATTGGGCAGCCTGCACTTCTGGCGCATGGCTATAAAGCCCGGGCGCCCCCTGGCTTTTGGCAGCCTCAGACGCAGTACGGATGGCGAAGACTGTATCTTTATCGGTTTTCCCGGCAACCCGGTGGCCACGGGGGTCTGCTTTATGCGGTTTGCCTATCCCCTGCTTTGCACGTTGGCGGGACAGACCTGGCCCGAGCTTATGCAAATCCCATTGCCGGCCGCGTTCAGCCTGAAGAAAAAAACCGGTCGCCGCGAGTGGCTGCGGGCGCAATTGCGACGCGACAGCGATGGTCAACTGTGTGTATACAGACACCCCAAGCAGGGCTCGGGTATTTTGACCTCGTTGGTGGAAGCCGACGGCCTGGTGGAAATTCCCGAAGCCCAGACCGAAATCAAGCCAGGCGACCCGGTTATCTTTTTACCTTTTCAACAATTCCAGAGTTAAGACAAGCCTAAAGAGTAAACTATGAGTGACGCATTGATTCCCCTGCAAATCGCGGTGTTGACCGTTTCCGATACCCGCACCGAAGAGACGGACACATCCGGGCAAGCCCTGGTAGAAGGTCTGCAGGAGGCCGGCCACAAACTGGCGGCCAAAGCCATTGTCAAAGACGATGTCTACCAGATTCGAGCCGTTATCGCCCAATGGATCGCCAACGAACAGGTCCAGGCGGTTCTGGTTACCGGCGGCACCGGTTTCGCCGGGCGCGACAGCACCCCCGAGGCGGTGGCCCCATTGCTGGATAAAGAAGTAGTGGGTTTTGGTGAACTTTTCCGTCAGATTTCCGCCGAACAGATCGGCAGCTCGACCATTCAATCCCGTGCCTTCGGAGGTCTGGCTAACAAGACAGTGGTCTTTTGTCTGCCCGGTTCCACCAACGCCTGTCGCACCGCCTGGGACCGTATACTGGTTGAGCAGCTGGACAACCGCCACAGGCCGTGCAACTTTGTGGAATTAATCAGCTAGCGCTGCTCCCGTTCTGGCTAGTGCCTCAACTGGGCATCCAGTTGATCGACTATTGCAGCCCAGTCGGAATCATCGGAGATCGCTTCCTTGATAAAGGCCGCCTGGGGGCCCGTCCAGAAAGTCGCCTCTGACAAGTGGATATCCTTTGCCAGGGGCTTGTGTTTGCTGACAAATTGTTCGATTTCCCGGTCGCTGCTGGGCAGGCCCAGCTGCTGAAAAAGGGTATTGATAGTGTGCTGTGATGTGTCCATGGTGATTGCACCTCAAGCTCTCGTTATTCACACCACAAGTATATGAAGCTTTTACAACGGGACTCATGCCAACTTGGACTATGGACAGTAGCGTTTATAAACGCGCGTTAACTCGCCGAGGACCACTCGGCAAATCCCCACTGTCCCGGACCGGAAGAAACCCCGATTTTTACCCGGTTTATCACGTGGGGTTCTAGCTCCTCCGACGCCAGGAAGCGATTGAGCAGATAACTGGAATAGGCCTCCACGGTGGAGTTGGCCACCGGCAGCAGGAGGGTATCTGATTTCAACAACAGCATATCATCTTCGTCGTTAAACCCGATTCGGTAATAGGCTCCCTGCTCACGGATGTTCAGGTAGGGAGACTTCGCCGGAATCAACACGTATTCATCCAGCTCGTCGCAAAAACCGCCGATAATGTCCTTCAACAGGCGATAGCCAAATGAGATATCGTCTTCATGGACGGGGGTGGTGACCTCCGCCATTACCTGGAAATTATGCCCGTGCAGCCGCTCCCGCTCGTGTTCGGAAAATATCGTAAAGTGTGCCGAGGAAAACTTCATGTATTCCTTTGACAGGCGCAGGGTTGTCAGACGCTTTTCATTGCCGTGCATAGTAAAAACCTTTTGCCAATATCCTTTCGCCTCCCGGGCGCATCAACGGCCACGAACTGTCACCGAATTCGATATGATAGCGGTGGAGTCCTCCGAGCACCAGCACGCCCATTTGCCCTGGCCACCTCCGCCGCACTAGAATGGCCGCCTTGAATCGCCTGGAGATAGTGTAGGAAACCCCTATGAAGAAAGTTGCCATTGTTACCGGCGGCCGGACCGGCATCGGACTCGCCACCGTTAAACGTTTTGTCGAGCAAGGTTTTCAAGTCGTCAACATTTCCCGAAAACCGCTTCAGGAAAAGGGGTGTACACATATCACCGCCGACTTTACTGTGGCGGGTTGGGAACAGTCGGCCGCCCCGCAACTGACTCCCCTGCTGGAAAACAGCGATCAGATCGTATTGATTCACAACGCCGGTCTGCACTGCAATGACAGCGCCGCTGAGATAGACGTGGAGGGCTTGCGCCGCTCGATGGAAGTGAATGTGATCGCTCCGGCCATTTTGAACAGCCTGACCCACCCGTTCATGAAGCAGGGTTCAGCAATTGTCTATGTGGGTTCCACCCTGAGTGAAAAAGCCGTGCCCGGTTGCGCCTCCTATGTGACGTCCAAGCATGCAGTGATCGGACTAATGCGTTCCACCTGCCAGGATCTGGCCGGCCAGGGAATTCACACTGCCTGTGTCTGCCCCGGTTTTACCGACACGGAGATGTTGCGCGAGCATGTGGGTCAATCCTCTGAAGTGCTCACCAGTATCGCTTCACTGTGCACCCAAAACCGTCTGGTCACACCTGGGGAGATCGCCGGAGTCATCGAGTTTTGTGCCCTAAACGCGGTGGTCAATGGCAGTGTGATTCACGCCAACCTGGGACAGATTGAAAGGTAGTGGCGCGCACCCTGGCAGTGGAAACATAGGGCGGTACCGGCATTGGCGTCGGATCGCCCCGTTACTTTGGTGGCTAATACAAGCCGGTCGCGTCTGCCGGCTTTGGCCAGCCAATTGCCGATATAGGTTTCGGTTAAACCCTGGGTTTCCGGGCGAGGTGGCACCGGGTACAACTCGGCGGCGTCGATAAAGTTGATGCCCTGATCTACCGCGTAATCCATCTGCGCGAAGGCTTGATTCTCACTCGTTTGCTGGCCCCAGGTCATGCTACCGAGGCACAACAGGTTTACCTCGAGATCGGTGTTTCCCAGTCTACGATATTCCATAAACGCTACCCCAAGTCGGCTTCAGGCTGATAACCGTAGGGCAAGTTTATGCGGCAACCACACTCAGTCGCCACAACTCCTGGCCAAACAGCCAGTGGGCTTCGGCGTGTTTTTCCGCTCGCCCTTCTTTTTCCAACTTCAGCAAATGGGCCCAGAGCGACACTTGCGCCACCTTGTGTAACACAGGGTCAACATCGGCATAGACATCCGCTGTCAGGGCTTCCAGCGACGCTTCGCCCAGGCGCTCCATCGCCGCCAGAATTCTACTTTCCCGCGATAGCCGGTGCCTAACCAGGGCGTCGACCACCTCCACAGCATCGTCCATCAGATGTCCGTGGCCGGGGGCCAACAACTCCACCGGATAGCGTTTGAGTAACTCCAACGAGGTCAAATAGTGCGCCATATCACCACTGGGCGGGACAATCACCACAGTAGCCCCCTGCATAATATGATCACCGGTAAAGATCAACTTGTCCTCCGGCAACCAGAAACAGAAGTGGTTGCCCACATGCCCGGGTGTGTAGACGGCTTCCAGAGTAAATTCTTCGGTAACCAGTTGTTGACCGTGGTAGAGGTTTTCCGTCACTTGAAAACTGAGGTCCTGGTGCCCGTCATCGGTCATTACGCTGCCCATTAATTTGGCCCCGGTCCGATCGGCGAGGATCCTTGCCGCCGGTGAGTGGTCCGGATGGGTATGTGTGGCCAGCAGCCAACGAATCCTGCCGCCGGCCTGTTGCAGAATGGCATCGATATGGGCTTCATCGTCGGGGCCGGGATCGATAACCGCGATGTCCCTGGTACCCACCAGATAGGTATTGGTGCCCGGACCGGTCATGGGGCCGCCATTGCCAGCATTGATCCGCCGAACCCGTGGCGTCAACCGGGTCGCCACACCGGGATCAATATTTCTTTTCACCAAACCGGGATGTAGATCGGCCATAATTTTTCTCACACGCAGTCACCGGTAGAACTCCGGCTCCAAACACAAAAGGCCGGAATCACCGGCCTCTTGTACACTTTTCCGCATAGAACATCCGGCTTACACCAGATTGTCTATAGCCACCTCGGGATTCACATCGGCGTCGTAGTCGACACCCTCGATGCCGAAGCCGAACAGACGCAGAAACTCGGCATGGTAACCTGAGAAGTCCGTCATCTCGGGGATATTCTCCGTGGTCACCTGGTCCCAAAGCTGGATCACCTTATCCTGGATTTCCGGCACCACCTCAAGCTCGTCGACGCGGTTGCGCCCCTCCTCGTCCAGGCGGGGATTGTCATTGTAGAGGCACTCGGTGAACAGCCGGTAGAGCTGCTCGATGCAACCTTCGTGACTGCCGGCTTCCTTCATAACCTTAAACAATAGAGACAGGTAGAGAGGCATAATGGGAATGGCGGAACTGGCCTGGGTCACCACCGCCTTCAGCACCGACACCCGGGCATCGCCGCCATTGACCGCAAGCTTCTCGCGAATACCGATAACTTTGGTATCCAGGTCTTTCTTGGCTGCCCCGATGGTACCGTTCCAGTAGATGTCCTGGGTGACCTTTTCGCCCACATAGGTAAACGCGGTGGTCTTCGCGCCCTCGGCCAGTACACCGGCCTCAGCCAGGGCATCGATCCACATTTGCCAGTCCTCACCGCCCATCACCGCCACGGTATTGTCAATTTCCTCCTGGCTGGCCGCCTCCAGGGTAAACTCCTGGATTTCCCGCTTGTCGGTATTGATACCGCGCAGGGTCACATCTTTGCCAATCGGCTTCAGCGTCGAGCTATGCAGTTCACCGGTCTTGGGGTGCTGGCGACGGGGGGAAGCCAGACTGTAGATCACCAGGTCCACCTGGCCCAGGTCGGCTTTGATGGTGTCGATGGTCTTCTGCTTGATTTCGTCAGAGAATGCATCGCCATTGATGCTCTTGGCATAAAGGCCCTCGGCCTCGGCGTATTTGTGAAAAGCCGCGGAGTTGTACCAGCCTGCGGTGCCGGGCTTTTTCTCAGTGCCGGGCTTCTCGAAGAACAGGCCCAGGGTGGATGCACCAGCACCAAAGGCCGCTGTGATACGGGCAGCCAGACCGTAACCGGTGGAGGCTCCAATCACCAGAACCCGCTTGGGTGCCCCTTCCACGGCCGGCTGCGACTTTACATACTCGATCTGCTGCTTCACATTGGCGTCACAACCCGTTGGATGTGCTGTGATACACATAAATCCGCGAACTTTAGGCTTAATAATCATCCAGTTACCCTGTTGTCGTCTTACTTCTTGGTATGGCTCTGTAAAGGGGCCTATTATAGTGCTCCCCTCTACAGATAACAGTGTTTTCGGCCAATTTGCCCCCTACAGTGACCAAACCGACCTGCCGCACTGGCAGGTCGGGGCTATCCACGCCAGCGGTTTCAGGCAATATCCAAGGGCACACTCCCGCGACACCTCGCGACAGCGCTCCAGACCACCGATGCGGAAGCTCCACTGCCGAAACAGATTGTCACCCGCGTCGCTGTCCTTGACTACCGCTGACAGTACCCTACCCTTCGACAAAACCGCAACATACCCACCAACGGCAAGCATTTCGCTATAATGCGCAAATTTTTTGAGGATACCGCTGCCTATGCTTGAATTACGCTATGCCACCCCCGGCACCTGGGTCCAGGCGGTGATGGACGATTTTGATGCCTTTCTCATCGACCACGCCGCCGCGGAAAAGAAAGCTTCGGGAATGGCCAATTCCATGCTCTCCCACTACCCCGACCGACCGGAACTGGTCACTGCCATGATCGACCTGGCCATAGAGGAAATGACCCATTTCCGGGAAGTGGTGCGCATAATGACCGAGCGGGGATTGGTATTGGCACCGGATGAAAAGGACCCCTATATCAACCGCTTCCGGGACGCCTTTCGCAAGGGGAGTGACGTGTATATGCTCGACCGGTTACTGGTTGGCGGGATCGTCGAAGCCCGCGGTTGTGAACGCTTTGCACTGCTGGGCGAAGCCCTGAACGACGAACCTCTCAAGGGCTTCTATTGCGCCATCGCCAAATCCGAGGCCAAACATCAAACCCTTTTTGTCGACCTGGCTAAAAGGTATTTTAACTCGACAACCGTTGATCAGCGCCTCGACGAACTCTTGGACTTCGAAGCTCAAATCGTGGAAACGCTACCCATTCGAGCCGCTTTACATTGACATCGGCGTTGGCAGCAAAAGACAGCGGCAAACCGGTAGAGGTCATCCGGAGCTGGGCCTGTGTGTGATCCCCGTTATAGATAATTGCGCGGAACCCCTTTTCAGGCTCTTTCCTATTGGATAAAGGCCGATCTTGGACAGCACATACGCTGGATATTATACTGACAGCCTCTAATCACTTCCCGGCTATTTATGTCTACTGCAGATAGCGACATCCAGTCCGGCGGGGCTCTTCAAGCCCTTAAGCACTACTTGCAGGGCAGGCGGGACCTGGAGTTCGCCGTACTGGTTGGAAGCCGCACCAACGGGCAGGCCACCCCCGAAAGTGACTGGGATATCGCCCTGCAGTGGCGACAGGATAACAAGAGTTACCCCGAACAGCTTGCCCGGACGGAAAACACGCGCCATGACATTGCCACCGTATTGCATACAGAGCCGGATAAAGTCGATTTAATCGATGTCCCATCAACGAAACTGGCAATGCGGGAATTGATAGCCAATCATGGCATCATCCTGACCGACCCGGAAAGTCTCCCCTGGTTATATTTCCTGCAGCGAACCTGGCGCGACCTGGAAGATTATTATTGGGAGGAACTCTATGTCGCTTGAGCTGTACCTGAAGGAAACCGCGGTCCTTGCAAAACGGCAGGCGGCATTGCTGGAAGATGCCCGCGCCACACTACAAAAAGGCAAGCAGCTCACGCCACTGGAGGAAAGCGGGATACTACATGCCCTGCAAGTGCTGATCGAAAATGCTATTGGAAAAGCCAAACAAACCCTGAAGCGTGCCGGAGAACCCGTACCAACGTCAGCCTATGATGCCATGCAGTCCCTGGTCCGAATTGGGGAGTTGCACGCGGAAAGCTTCCCCCGCTGGGCAGCCATCATCGGGCTGCGCAACCGGATCGTTCATGAATATATGAACCTCGATATTCAGAAAGTGCTGGAGTTGGTTCAAAAACAATCCTATCAGATGATTGTCGACTTTTTACTGGCCCCGGTAGATATCGATAGCGTATAACCCTCTTGTTCGTAACCCCATCGTCACCGCCGAACGGCCCAAACTGCTTAACGCAAGACAATCCAAAAAGACTCACGCCGCGTTCAGATAAACCGCCGCCATTCGCACGAAGCCGTTGGGCATTTCCTCCAGGCAGGTGTGCATCGAGCCCAATAGGACGTGGTTTTTCAGTGTCGTGAAACCCCGGTCCAGCGGGGCTAACAGATGGGGGTATAACTCGGGCATCGGGCCATTACTCCGGTCGCGATGTGATTCGTGATCTGCCATCATCGGGGAAAAGTGGCGATTATACCGTGGGATATACCGCCATTGGCGAGATATGGGCTGCCAAAACATTTACCTTTTGAGGGGCAAGGCTAGCATCGCCACTTTGTGGCGCTTTTTCCTGTTTCTCTATTCTCTCTTTGGCCACCACATCCGCCTCGACACTTTGCCCCGCGCGCCAAAAACACCAGGCGGCGCCAAACACCGCCGTGGCGACGGCGACCATGGCAACCGGCAATCCCCTGCCCCCCAGCGCAGGAGTGAGCAGATCACTGAAAAGACCGACCAACTGCGGACCGAGACCCAGCGCGATCAGGTTAAGCATCAGTGAGAAAAATGTCGCCGCTATCGCCCGCATATCGTCACGCACCAGGCGTTGCATCAGCGCGACCGTTGGACCGTAAAAAAACAAAAACAGAATATTGGTCGAGACCATCGACACCAGGGAAAGCGCCTTGCTGTCCACCAATACCATGCAGACAATGCAGGGAAAGTTCAAAACAGCACCCACCGCAAACAGGTTGAGTAACCGACGAAGATTCCCGGAAAAAAAACGGTCGGCAATAACGCCTCCAAACCAAGTCCCTAGCAAGCCGGCTGTACCGCCGACCAGACCCAGCCATATTCCCAGTTCACCTGTGCTCATCTCATATTGTCGAATATAGAAGAGAAGTAATTGCGGCCGTTATCATCAACACCCAACGAGTTTCTCGGGATTTACCAGGCTCAGAGAACGGTGTTCCCGACGAAACGGCTTCCAGTCCTATATTTGTCTTTGCTTGATCCAAGCGGCGACAGTAACCGCGAATAGTGATGATAACCACGGGTAATGGCCCAGCGTAAATTGGCATTCAAAGGTTTCGGAATTATAGTTGTTTTAGAGGCTGTGCTCAGGGAGAAAATTGAAAATAATCGAGTCAGATTTTTCTCGCTACGACCTGCTGCACGCCAAAGAGGTTGATATGAAAGTTTACAAATATTGTCTGGTGGTGGCGTTTGCCATCCCGCCGTTAGCCGGCGCCGCTATTGCGTCTTGGGCAGCACCCGGAAGTTGAGGATTTAAATTATAAGAGGGACTTTTGAGAGGAGATGGAGAGCAGCGCGAGAGTGCTGCCTTTGTGTTAAATATCTGCGCCAAATAACCGTGCTTTTAGGCCGCCGTTAATACATGGCAGATAACGACAAGTTTTCTAGCAGATCTCACCATGTAGCAGCGAACATCCAACCGCCAACCTGCACATTCCAGAAATGTTCAATATAATCTATCAAATTTGATGAGACACTTAGACAGGCTCTCCATAGTTTCTGGCCCTCTGTAGCCGACTCTTCTTATCCTGCTCAAGGTTACACGCAGCAATCAACAGTAATATCGTAGTGACTACTGTTACGGACAAGCCCCAAAGAATACCCTGGCGCAGCGCATCTCCTGTAGCAGCACCACCCGCAATATAAATATCACTGACATACCCCATGGTATAGGGTCCGAGCGCCACACCCAGCAGGGTGAGCACGATCAGGTAAAACGCCGAGGAGAC
>JBNKHG010000041.1:0-9396 GCA_050290225.1 Cellvibrionaceae bacterium | reverse complement strand
TCGCCGTTTTTGAAGTAGTTTGTGGCGGCGGGCAATGGTTGCCCGCCGCACCTTTATAAAGAATAACTATTCGGATAGAGAAAATGTTTGCTTGGCTACGAATCCTGGCTGGGGTGGCCATCCTTGTGTCCTCGACCCACTCAGCCCTGGCCGACAGCCAGCGTTTGAAGCTTTGGTACGACAAACCCGCCAGTCGCTGGGAAGAGGCGTTGCCGGTGGGCAATGGCCGTCTGGGTGCGATGGTCTACGGCGGTGTTGCGGACGAGACTCTGCAACTCAACGAAGACACGTTCTGGGCCGGTGGGCCACACAACAACTTGAACCTCTCTGCACTGGAAAACCTGCCGGAAATTCGCCGCTTGCTCAGTACCGGTGATTATGCCGCTGCCTCCGGCCTGGCGGAGAAGCACATCACCAGCCAGGGCGCCCAGGGCATGCCTTACCAATCGGCCGGTGCCTTGCAAATTCACTTCGATGGCCACAACGATTATCAGGATTTCTACCGCGAGCTGGATCTGGCCAACGCCGTAGCGCGTACCCACTATCGCGTGGGCGATGTGCGCTACACGCGCGAAGTCTTTACCTCTTTTGTGGATCAGGTAGTCGCCATACGACTAACCGCCAGCCGTCCAGGGGCGTTGAACTTTACGCTTTCCCTGTCGCACCCGGATGGCATGGATACCCGTGTTGATGAGGGTAAACGCACTGTACAGATGCACGGACGCTCGCGCGATCACGAGGGGGTCAAAGGGCAGGTGCAGCTGGTTGATCTCGCCAAACTGGTCTATGTGGATGGCGACGTGGTGGCGGCGGGAAATCAACTGCGCATAAGCGACGCCAGTGATGTTGTAATCCTGGTGACCATGGCCACTAATTTCGTCAACTATCAGGATATCAGCGGCGACGCTCAGGCGCGTGCGGAATCCGCCATGGCATTGGCGGAAAGCCGATTTCGCGAAGGCGCGCGCGCCTTCGCTGACCGTTTGCAGGCGCATACTGACCATTACCACCGATTTTTCGATCGCGTGGCGCTGGATCTGGGCCATAACGACTTCGCCAGTGAACCCACTGACCAGCGAATCCGCGCCTTCGTCCAGCGCTATGATCCCGACCTGGTGGCCCTTTATTTCCAATTTGGCCGCTATCTGTTGATCTCCTCGTCTCAGCCGGGTACGCAGCCGGCCAATCTCCAAGGCATTTGGAATCCTCTTTCTGTGCCGCCCTGGGACAGCAAATACACGTTGAACATTAATGCCGAGATGAACTACTGGCCCTCGGAGGTGACCAACCTCAGCGAGCTTAATGAGCCGTTGGTAGCGCTGATCCGTGACCTGTCTGTTACCGGTCAGGACAGTGCCAAGCGCATGTACGGGGCGCGTGGCTGGATGGCACACCACAATACCGACATCTGGCGAATCAGCGGTGGGGTGGATTGGGCATGGGGCTCCTGGCCCACCAGTAATGCCTGGCTGGTACAACACCTGTGGGAAAAATTTCAATACAGCGGCGATAAAGACTTTTTACGCAGTGTGTATCCCATCATGAAATCTGCCTGTGAGTTTTTCGAGGATTTCCTGGTGCCCGATGCAAAAACCGGTTGGTTGATCGTGTCGCCCTCCATTTCACCGGAAAACGCCCCCTGGACTACCGGTGTCATGATTGCCGCTGGCGTGACGATGGACAATCAGTTGCTGTTTGATTTGTTCACGCACAGTATCCAGGCAGCCAGGTTACTCGACCTGGACAAAGCCGCCGCCCGTCGCTGGCAACATATTATCGATCAGTTGCCACCCATGCAGATTGGCCGTTACCACCAGTTGCAGGAATGGTTGCAAGACTGGGACAAGCCCCAGGATCATCATCGCCATGTGTCGCACCTCTACGGTCTTTATCCCAGTAACCAGATTTCGCCATTGCGCACACCGGATCTGTTCAACGCCGCCCGCGTGACCATGGAGCAGCGTGGCGATCCCTCCACCGGTTGGTCCATGAACTGGAAAATCAATTTGTGGGCGCGCCTGCTCGACGGCGACCGCGCCCTGAAATTGATTCGCGACCAGATCACGCCAGCAATAGCACCCGATGGGGGTACCGAGAGCGGTGGCACCTATCCGAATATGTTTGATGCCCATCCACCATTCCAGATTGATGGTAATTTCGGCTTTACTTCCGGCGTGGCAGAAATGCTGGCGCAGAGTCATGACGGCGCCGTGCACCTGCTGCCAGCGCTGCCCAATGCCTGGCCATCGGGTGAGGTAAAGGGCCTGGTGATGCGCGGTGGCTTTGTGCTGGATATGCGCTGGGAAGCGGGGCAGGTGACTTACCTGAAAGTTCACTCTCGGCTGGGCGGCAACCTGCGCCTGCGGAGCTATTCGCCCTTGCCCGATGCACAGGGTTTCACCGTCAAGCGCGCACGAGGCAGTAACAAGAATCCGTTTTACACGTTGCCTCAGATCAAGCCGCCAGTTTTTCACACAGACAAGCGCTTGCCCCAGATTTCACTGGAGAAGAGCGTTCTGGTTGATGTGAAGACAAAGGCCAGCGGTGACTATATTTGGTCGGCTGCGCCAACCGATTTGCGTCGATAGTTAACAAAAATTGTGTCTTACTGAGATTTTTTCTAATGAAGCCATCCCTTTTTTTTACTCTTTTCATAGCGCTTTTAACCGCCTGTAATGTGGTCGAAAATAACTACACTCAACCAGCGGTTAAAGGCAAGGCGACATTTTACTGGTTGGATTATTCCGGCCATGATGAAGTGTTTACACAACCTTTAGCCAGTGATGAATTCCGAAACCCCATTCTCGCCGGTTTTCACCCGGATCCCAGTATCGTCAGGGTCGGTGAAGATTACTACCTGGTGAATTCGACATTTGGATTTTTCCCGGGGATCCCGGTATTCCATAGTCGTGATCTGACGAACTGGACTCAGATTGGCAATGCGATACATCGTCCGGATCAGCTTGATTACAAAGGGCTGAGTCTGGGTGGGGCTGGCGTTTACGCGGCAACTATCGAATATCGTGATGGAACGTTTTATGTCGTCAATACCTGCGTTGGCTGTGGCGGCAATTTTGTCGTAACGGCAACCGATCCTGCGGGGCCCTGGTCTGACCCGATCTGGATGCCGCACATAGATGGCATCGATCCGTCAATTTTCTTTGACGACGACGGCAAAACTTACATTGTTCATCATCGTAACCCCGCCAAGCAAAAATACCCGGCACACACAGCTCTGTGGGTTATGGAGGTGGATCCGGTTACCTTCGCACCGCTGTCGGAGGATGTCATGTTGGTGGATGGTGCTGAGCCGGCACCCTGGCACACCGAGTACATTGAAGGCCCGCATATTTACAAGGTCGATGGCACCTACTACTTGTCGGCACCGGGAGGTGGTACCGGATACTATCACGGGCAATTACTCTACCGCTCAGATAACGTATTTGGCCCTTACAAAGCCAACCCGGATAATCCGGTGCTGACGCAATTCGGCCTGCCCGATGACCGTGAGCACCCGGTGACCGCAACCGGTCACGCGGATTTGTTCGAGGATAGCAACGGCGACTGGTGGGCGGTATTTCTCGCTACCCGTGTTTATGACCTGGACACTCCACCGCAAGACCCGGGTAATTTTCATACCGGGCGGGAAACGTTCATGCTGCCAGTAACCTGGAAGGATGGCTGGCCGGTGATCCTGGAAAAGGGGGAATCGGTTCCTTACGTTGTAAAACGGCCGAATCTCCCGCTGTCACCACCGGCAGAGCGGGCGATGAACGGCAATTTCTCTGTGCATGAAACATTCGATAAAGACCGCCTCGAACCGCATTGGCTGTTTGTTCGTGCTCCTCAATCCCAGTGGTGGCAGGTAGGCGAAGGTGTTCTTGCGCTGGAGCCGCGTGCCGACCGGCTTGGCGAGTATAGCCAGCCATCGTTTGTCGGCCGACGTTTGGCGCATATGAATGCATCCGTTGCCACTAAGCTTGTGTTCTCGCCAGAGACCAAACGCGACGAAGCGGGTTTAATGGCGCTACAGAATGACGAGTACTACTACGCATTTGGCCTTGGCGTGAATGACGCGGGTGATACCGTGCTTCGTGTTCGCAAGCGCAACGGAAAGTCGCAGGCAGTCGAAGGTACAGCCATTGCGGAGGTTAAGGTCAATGTGGATGACGGCGAGCCGGTTTATCTGCGTATGGATGTAAATAAGGATAAACTGGATTTTCTGTACAGCCTCGACGGCAATGACTACCAATTGCTGTTGGATGATGCCGATTCAAAGGTGTTGACGTCGGCGCGAGCCGGTGGCTTCACCGGTGCTGTGATTGGTATGTATGCCGAAGGTAGCGTGGAGCAGTAAAAGCGCCATTTGCAACCTATAACAATGTGCAATATTTCTAGAACTTTTGCGATTGTTATAGGTTGTCGTGCAAGTTTATTAATGACGGGGCATCAATTTTGGTAGTTTACGGTCTTCCTTCAGCGCCGAGACGGCTCGCTGTCATTTACAACTGTTTGGGAAACTAAAACGTGAAAATCCGAATTTTATTACTGATCTTGTCAGTGCTATTGGCAAGCAATAGTTTCGCTGCGGAAACATTTCGTAATCCGATCATCACGGGGATGAATCCCGACCCGAGTATTACCCGGGTGGGTGACGACTATTATCTGGTCACTTCAACCTTTGAGTATTTCCCCGGTTTGCCGGTTTACAAAAGTAAAGACCTGGTCAATTGGAAGTTAATTAGTTATGCGGTAGCGAGCAAAACCAGCAACCCGCTGATGGGAACCGGCGCCAGCGGTGGCCAATATGCGCCCACCATTCGCTACCACGATGGCTTGTTCTATGTGGTTGGAACCAATTACGCGGGTCTGGGTGGGTTTTATGTGACGGCAAAGGATCCAGAGGGCCCTTGGTCTGAGCCGGTTTGGGTGAACAACTGGCTGGTTGATCCATCTATTCTGTTCGCGGATGGAAAAGTCTACTGGCATAGCCCCGACCGCAAAGGCGACTTTGCCGTGGGCGAGATCGATATGCAAACAGGTGAATTTACCAAGCCATTGCGCGCCGTCGCTAAAGGTCAGGGAGGTTCTTCACCAGAAGGACCACACCTTTACAAAATTAACGGTTACTACTACCTGCTGAGTGCAGAAGGTGGCACGGGGTATGAACACCGGGCTGTTGTTCAGCGCAGTAAGTCGCCGTATGGTCCTTATGAGGCGAGCCCAATTAATCCGATGGCATCGCACATGAATCACCCTGATAACCCGTTTCAGGCAATAGGCCATGCGGATCTGGTGGAAACACCTGACGGTTGGTGGATGGTGTGCCTGGGCATTCGACCCCAAGGCGGAAAATTCCATCACTTGGGCCGCGAAACCTTTTTGGCGCCGGTTACCTGGGATGAGAATGGCTGGCCGAAAGTCGGTCTTGATGGTGTGGTGAAAGAAGAGTACCCATTACCGAAACTGCCCTGGCATGAGTGGGAAAAAGAGCCAGTGCGGGATGATTTTGGCAGCGATACTTTGCGCCTGTCATGGAACTTTCTGCGTAACCCCTATGATGCCGACTGGTCTCTGGTCGCCAAAAAAGGCTATCTCCGCTTGAATGGTTCGGCAGTGAATTTCACCGGTAAGGATTCTCCGGCTTACGTCACCCGACGACAAACGGCATTTGATATGGTGGCGTCGACCAAGGTTAGTTTTGTTCCCACTGCCGACAATGAGGAAGCCGGACTGGTCATTCGAGGCAATGATGAGAACCACTACGATTTTGTCATTACCCAACGCGGCGATGACAGAGTGGTTATGCTGCGTCAGTATCTGAATGACAAAGTTGCCGCTACCGACATCCGCAAAATAGTCGCGGGCGATGCCATACTGCGTATCAGTGCCACCCCACTTGAATACAAGTTTTGGGTGCAGCAGAAGGGTAAACCTGCGCAATTGGTGGGCACGGCACTGACCAAAAACATTTCGACTGAAAAGATTCAGGGCTTTACCGGTGTTTTTATTGGTATGTATGCGTCAGGCAATGGCCGTAAAAATGCCAACCCGGCCGATTTCGATTGGTTTGATTATGAAGAGAACCCGGCTATTCCTTACGCGTGGGTGAAGTAATCGTTGGGCACGTGTATTGAGTACCGGGGTGGTAGCAAAGCGCTATCTCAGGTGATGCGCGGCCTTGCCAGGGCCTGTTGACAGGCCCTGGCATAAAATGTCGACGCAGTATGAACGTATCTGATCGAAAAAAAACGCTTGTGGTAATGGGGTTTCTGATTGCCGGGCCGGTGCTGTGCTGTTGGTTATTTTGGCGCATGTTTTTAAGTCTCTCGCTACTGCCTGTGAAAACGGCAGATTTGCCCTGGCAATTAGCGACAGAAAGCGATCAATACTGGGGTGGGAAATCTGAGATTCAGATCGAAGATGCTGAGTCTAAACTTGCGTTTACTATGCATATAGACCGGGATATCCGTATTCCTTCCGCCAGTGTGTCGCTGATATTTACAGACCGAAAGGGCGTGCCGGTTTTTGCGGATTTAAGTCGTTACAATAAGATCGCATTTAAGGTCAAATGCTCGCCGGAGAATGTTCTGGGCTTAGCGGTTTTTGTGCCTGATGGCGTTGCGTCTGACCCGGCGAATGTTGACGTTTATCGTTTCCCGCAAGCGCATTTTTCCTGCGCAGAGGAGTGGACGAATGTTGCCATAGATCTTCATTATATGGATACACCATTATGGTGGTTTGACCAACATAAGATAAATATTTCGGAGCATGAATACAGTCTGGAAAAGGTTGCAAAAATTGCCTTTTCCTCCACCTTTCAAAGCCCACGGGATGTTGCGTCAAACGTTCTGATCGAAGATCTGGTTTTTATTGGTCGCGAATGGAAATACTTGTATCTCGCGGTTGTGGCCCTGCTTTTTTCCTTGGGTTGCGGTGCGTACTGGTACTTCCGTACGCACAAATCAGTACTGATACAAAGGGCGCTGGAAAAGTTGCAGGGCGATCGCCCGGTTATTGCTTATCAGGCGTTGCCATTGGAGCCGTTTCGCCAGCGTGCTAACGGTTCGGTGCTGCATTTTATGGCTACAGAGTATTCTGACCCTGATCTCAGCCTGGAAACCGTGGCAAAAAAAATGGGTATGGGTCGCAACAAGATCAACGAAGTATTACGAGCAGAATCCGGGTACACCTTTACGACCTTTCTAAATCGTATACGGTTAACCGAAGCTGCGCGATTACTGGCTGACAATGACAGCGTAAACGTGGCGGAAATTGCCTATTCTGTGGGTTACCGCCATGTTTCCTACTTTAATAAATTGTTTAAAAGTCAGTATGGCTGTACGCCGCAGCAATTTAGAAAGGCGGCGAAAAATACACCGGAAAGTGCCTGAGTTTTGGTCTCGATGGGTGTTGGCGTCCCCGATAGTGGGAGCAGGGCCCGTTAGTGCGGATCAAGGGAATTTTGCGTGTTGGTTCTATAAATGCTGGTGTAAACGTTTACGTCTATTTAGGATAGTGCGCAGTCACCATGGTGCTCGTGTTGGACAAACTTCTGCAATCACCGTTAGGAAGGAAAAGGTAATGATTAATAATAAAATTTCAATCGCAGTGTTGGGACTGCTGCTGGGTGCCTGCGGCGGCCAGCACAGCAGCCGGGAGCAAGCGCCGGAGGCCGCCAGCCCCTGGCCAAAAATGCAATCGGCGCTACCCGCTGACCCCGCCCTGGAAAGCCGGGTAGCTGACCTGTTGGCGCGTATGACGCTGGAGGAAAAAGTTGGCCAGCTGATCCAGGCGGAAATCAAGTATGCCACACCGGATGACGTCAGAACCTACCACCTGGGTGGCATCCTCAACGGTGGCGGTACTTATCCGAACAATGACAAGTTCGCCACACCGGATGACTGGCTGGCACTGGCCAGGGCCTACCGCGAGGCTTCCATGGACACGAGCGATGGCGGGGTCGGCATTCCCGTACTCTGGGGTTCAGACGCGGTACATGGGCACAATAACGTCATCGGCGCCACGTTGTTCCCACACAACATTGGTTTGGGGGCAGCACACGACCCGGCATTGATCAAGCGTATTGGTGAGGCCACCGCCCGTGAGGTAGCGGTTACCGGTATTCACTGGACCTTCGCACCGACGGTAGCCGTGGCACAGGATGACCGCTGGGGCCGCACCTTTGAAAGTTATGCGGAAAACCCGGCCCTGGTGGGTGACTACGCCGGGGCCATGGTCGAGGGCATTCAGGGCGAGATTGGCTCGCCGGATTTTCTACACGGCAGCCATGTGATTTCCTCCACCAAACACTTTGTCGGTGATGGTGGTACCCGCGATGGTATGGATCGGGGCGATACGCAAGTGAGCGAAGAGGAACTGGCCCACGTGCATGCGGCAGGTTATTACGCCGCGCTGGAAGCGGGTGTACAAACCATTATGGCGTCCTTCAATAGTTGGAACGGCGATCGTCTGCACGGGCATAAACACTTGCTGACCGATGTCTTAAAAGAGCGGCTTGGCTTTGATGGCTTTGTGGTGGGTGACTGGAACGGCCACCGTTTTGTGCCGGGTTGCACCCTGGAAAGTTGTGCCGCCGCTATCAATGCGGGTCTGGATATGTTTATGGTGCCGTCTGACTGGAAGGCCCTGTACCACAACACATTGGCCCAGGCGCAAAGTGGAGAGATTCCCCTTAGCCGTTTAGATGATGCGGTGACTCGTATTCTTCGGGTCAAACTGCGCGCCGGGCTGTTTGAATTGCAGCAGCCCCTGGCAGGCAAGCCAGGCATTCTCGGCAGTGCGGAACACCGTGCGATTGCCCGGGAGGCCGTGCGTAAATCGCTGGTGCTGCTGAAGAACAATGGCAGCCTGCTGCCCTTGCGGCCGAACCAGAACATCCTGGTGGCTGGGGATGGCGCGGACAATATCGGCAAGCAAAGCGGTGGCTGGACTATTTCCTGGCAGGGTACCGGCAACACCCGGGCGGACTTCCCTGGTGCCACCTCTATTTTCGAAGGCATTCAAGCCGCAGTGGAAAGTGCCGGTGGTGAGGCCCTGCTCAGTGTCGACGGCGAGTTCAATGCCGATAGCTTTGCCAACGGCAGTCAACCGGATGTGGCCATCGTCGTGTTCGGCGAGGAACCCTATGCGGAATGGCACGGCGATATTACCAGCCTCGAATACCAGTTTGGTGACAAACGTGACCTGCCCTTGCTGAAAAAATTGAAAGCACAAGGCATTCCGGTGGTGAGCATTTTTCTCTCTGGTAGGCCCTTGTGGGTGAACCCGGAAATCAATGCGTCAGACGCGTTTGTGGCCGCTTGGCTGCCCGGCTCGGAGGGGGAAGGTGTTGCTGACGTGATTATTGCCGACGCCCAGGGTGAACCCCGCTAC
>JBNKHG010000040.1:0-32407 GCA_050290225.1 Cellvibrionaceae bacterium | reverse complement strand
ATGGAAAGCCCGGTTACCGCCGAGAGCCAGCTAGCGGCCACTCATCCCATGCTGGCCCTGACGCCGGATGATCTGTACCGGCAAGAGGTGATCGGTAGCGACGGTAAAACGATCGGCCGCGTGACGGATATCGTCAGCGATAAGGCCAACGGCGATATCTATGCGGTCGTCTCAACCGGTGGGTTCCTCGGCATCATCGGTGGCACCAAGCATATCGTATCGATCGATGAACTGAGTTTTGAAGATAAGGCTCTGCACATTCGCGCCACCCAGGAAGGACTGGCCACTCATGAAAAGTATCAGGAGGGTAACTATCTGGTAGTGAAGCCGGATGATCGCCCTATCAGCGAATTCTCGGCATTTGAAAAAGGCAAGTAATAACCGCTGCCACTGCCAATCGCCTCGTTCCCCGCGGGGAACGAGGTTGGCGCAACACAACCAAGGGATGGGGTAAAACCGATCCCTTGGCTTTACACACCTGAACAAGGAGTACTGTTATGCGATTTAAAACCACTTATCTGGCAATCACTATCCTGGCCCTGAGCACCCTGATCCAGGGCTGTGCCTTTATGGTGGGCGCGGCGGCCGGTGGTGCCGCCGGTTACATGCTGCAGGAGAAGGGCTATGAAGTGCAGTCGCCCGTCAAGCGTAAAGGTACAGGTACTTGAGATGTGTGACTTATACCATCTGAAGCAGACTTCGTCCTTATTCAGCTCGAAATCAGCACCTGCGGCACCTTGTATGCCATTTACATCCGGGGGCGGTAACCCAAACCCGCTCAAACCCCGGATATCGATCAGATAGCCCCAAAGGCTTAGCCTTTGGGGCTAAACTTTTCCGGACCGCTCATCACCTCAACCTGTCGGCAACAACCTTACTCAAGCGGCCTGTCGCCAGATTGCAACACACTATTTACAATAAATTCAAACAGTTACATGCATAGCGTACCGCCGCGTCGTCGACTGACGACAAAATCCGCATCTCAGAGCGTAACCCCACTCACCGGTATCACGTAACCTATTGAATAGGTGTAATTTTTACACTCTGGCACGGATACTGCTCAATCTCCCGTGTGGATTTACCACCCGTCACACATGGAGGACAACATGAAGACGACAACTTTAGCCAAGCTGTTTGGCCTTTCCGTCATGATGAGTTCTGCCGCCTTGCTGGCAGCGGATATGAACGCCGTGCAGTTCGACGCCCTGGATCAGAACCAGGACGGTCAATTAACGGCCAGCGAAGCTAGCCGGGACGCCAAGCTGAGTGAAAATTGGACTGAGGTAGACAAGGACGCCAATGGTGCCATTGACCGGGCAGAGTTCAGTGCCTTTGAGTCGATGCAGGGGAAAAGTGAACAACCTGCCGGCAAAGAATAACGGCTAACCGTTCACCGGAGCCGTGCGCAGGGGGCTGCGCATGGCTCCGTTTTCTCCATCCCCTATCCTGCCCCACTCTTTCCCGCTTAACAGAAACCCCGCCACAAAAATTACTCGGCAAGTTGCTCCCCCGTACCACCGGCCTCCTTGGGTAGATCCCTGAACTTGGGCAACCCATCCCGGATCGGCTGTACGGACTCCTGATAGTGCACATGAAATGCCGGTTCAAACTGGAACTTATCGATAACCGCCGACGGCACATCGACCAACCCCATAGTGGGGTGATCGGTGTAGAGGTGCCCACCGCATACGCTGCACCACTTGCGTCGACTCACCACATCGGCATGGTCGGAGCGGGGATTCTGCTCAAAGCTTGCGATCCGTTCCGCCCCCCCGTCAATCGACAGCGCGGCCGGCTTCCACAAGGTAAAAGCGCTGACTTGGCTGGCTGACCAGTGACGGCAGGAGTCACAATGGCAGTAGGCCATCGCTTCCGGTTCACCGGACAGGGTCATCTTCACAGCACCACAAAAACAGCTCGCTTGATGGGTCGGTGTCGCACTCATGATGTTCTCCCAATACATTAATGAACAAGATGGATCGAACTCCTTAGCAGTCTCTAACCCGCGTCCTGCACGGCAATCAGCTAGCGCATGTATTCCGGTATATATTTATGGATTTACCCACTCTTCAGACAAGGCCGAGTAACCGATTGGTAATCGGTGTGCACCCGATTTCAGCCAGCTAGCGGTTGAAGCGGCGCCGGCCCATCACCGCCCTAGGAGAAGTCCACCGGGCTTTGTGGTTGCCGGTTGACCTTGAGTTGAAAGATATCCGGACGCGCATAGTGACCGACCACATCCAGGGTGCGACGAGCCAATCCTACCTTTGCCGTATCCACTTCGGCATAAAGAATACCGGCTTCCCGTCGCATGGGGCCGGCCACCACTGCGCCGCCTGGGGCAATGACGACCGAGTCGCCGGGATTCACCCACTCCTCCGCATCCGGATAGATCGTAGACGCATCCGCCACATCCACCTGCAGGTCGCGGCCACGCAGCAGATTGCCACTGCCTACCACCCAGCAGCCCGCCTCCCGGGCGATGTGACGTAGCGTGCCGATCCAGTCGTCGCCGCTGTCGTAGGTGGGCGCGACATACAGCTCCACACCTTGAGCGTACAGGGCGTAACGTGCCAGCGGCATGTAGTTCTCCCAGCAGATCAGCGTGCCCACCCGGCCGTAGGGGGTATCCACCACGTTCAGTCCGGTACCGTCACCGAAGCCCCACACCATCCGTTCCGGGTTGGTGGGCATCACCTTGCGATGGTGATTCATCACCTCCCCGTCGGGTCCGATTACCAGATAGCTGTTGAACAACGTGGCGCGACTGAGATCGCTGGCCCGCTCATCGATACCACACAGTACCGTCACCCGATGCCGGCGCGCCGCTTCACACAGCGGTTTCAGATCACCGCGCTGCAGATCCACCGACTGCTCAAGCAATCGTCCATGTAACGCCTCGCACTGCCCCCAGTCACCACCCGGCCTGAGACGCCACGCCCAGGCCGGATAGCCGGGGATATACGCTTCGGGAAAGATCACCAGCTCCGCCCCCTGGGAGACCGCCTCCTCGATCTGGCCGATGGCCAATTCCAGGGTCTTCGCCCGATCCAGAAATACCGGTGGTACCTGCACGATTGCCAACTTGCCCATGCGCCTGTTCCTCTTTTTGGGTTATTGGGTGCCGATAGTGAAAACAGCCAGGTCGGCACACTCGCAGTCACTGCCTGATTACAGCGGACAGCAGGTAAAAGGGCGGCCGCATGCTGCGGCCGTCCCTTTCAGATTCAACGAAACCTCCTTCTCACAGGCCAGTTGACCGGGGTCAGGGATTACTCGCGAGACAAGTCCGGCGGCCCCCGCGCTGACCCGCCAAGCACCGAGGATAAATTCATCGGGTGAGGATTGACTCAATCAGCTGTCCTGTCAGGGCCTGTTAACAAACTGCGGATGCCCTGGGTTGGCCCTCCCTGGCCAACCCGGCGAAGGGAGCCGTCAGCCTGCCGGCGGCTCCTCCTCGCTGAACATCTTCAGCATATTCTCTCGCAACTCCGGACTGTCCTCATGTCCGTGAACCTGGGCGGCGTGTTGCACCGCCGCTTCCAACAGCTCTTCCTTTGAGTCAGCGGAAAGCGCTACCGTACAATGGGCGTCGCTCGGGTAGTCCCGACAATCGATGTAATATCTCGTCATGATGCAAACCTCCCAAGACTGACAACATCGCCTGCAACCTCCACCTTGAATGAAGCGGCAATGCGGCGTTGACAGTATTGAGTATAGTTAAGAACGCGCTATCAACAGTCCTACCTAGGCCTATGCTGCCTTTGCGTGAATCGCGCACAACGAAGAAAAATCCACTCCATAGATAGCGCCTGCACCCATCCAATGGGATACCGCGGAACGCTAAAGGGAGCAGAGGGGAAAGGAAAACGCTCTTACTACCCCTAGAAAGAGGCATTCACGCACCAGTCGGCTGTTCACACGACTGAACCTTTTACATTAAATAAAAAAAACTGAATTCCGGAAAAAAAGAGCAGGAAAGAGCGCTATATAAAAGAACCTGGACAATTCTCAGCAATTTGATTACGAACTAGCGACGACGACGGCCACCCGGTCGCGGGCTCTCAAAGTTAACTTTCAGCGATTGTCCGTTAAAATCCCGGCCGTTGAGGCCGGCGATGGCGGCACGTGCCTCATGGCCTTCCATCTCGATAAAACCGAATCCCTTACACTGGCCGGAAAATACATCCATAACCAGTTTGGCTGAGCGTACCGTACCGAATTCAGCGAACAGGTTTTGGATATCTTGTTCTTTGGTATTGGATGGCAGATTTCCGATAAATATTTTTTTCAATGCGGTTCCCCTGTACTGGACGGAAACGGATATGGCGGTTGTTGCAGTAATAAAGAACCCCGCCGAAGCGGGGTTCTTCACATCGGTATAGCCGATGAGGTGTAACTTAGGCGCTAACTTTGCTCGCCTGGAGGCCCTTAGGACCCTTCTCTACCTCAAACGTAACCGGCTGACCTTCGGCCAGAGTTTTGAACCCCGAACCTTGAATCGCGTTGAAATGTACGAATACATCGGGGCCGCCATCATCTTGAGAAATGAATCCAAAACCTTTGGACTCGTTAAACCACTTTACAGTACCTGTAGCCATAAAACTTTTACCTGAAAATAAATTAAACAATGTAGGTGTTGCTGACAGGTAATGAAACGAGGAATTGAGGGGGTAACAAGAATGGAACGACCAAAACTGCTGATAACAAAATCTGTAGCTGAGGCCACTATAGGCCAATCCACTACCATTAGCTAGAAATATTTTTCTTTCCAATCAGATATTTTCCGCCTCCCTTTTTAGTCGGGTGGAGCCTGATAGCGATACGGCTCGCCGAAAGACTGCCCCTTGCCCCTTTCCACGCCGAAGATTTGATCTCAAATCTTAAGCCTTTTTCAGACTACTTCTTTTCCTTGCCGGACTTTTTCTTTTCCGACTTCTCCTTTTTGCTTTTATCCGATTTATCCTTTTTCGATTTCTTTGGCTTGTCGCGGCTCTTCTTTTCTTTCTCTTTCTTCTCCTTCTTATCTGTTTTCTTATCGCCTTTTTTCTTCTCTGGCTTCTCCTTTTTACCCGACTTCCCTTTTGTCTCCTTACTTAGTTTTTCCTCGGCTGTTTTGTTCTTTTTTGGCTTGAGTGGTTTTGCCGCCTCAACCATGGATTCTTCGATTTGGGCTACTGCCGCACTTGATTGCCGGTCTGTGACAACCACCGGGCGCTCATTCACTTCGCTCTCGTCGGCAACCGGTAGGGGTGGCGCCGATTCACCGACACCTTGTTCTGCGCTGACTTGTAGTCGTTTGAGCAAGCGCCGCGCGCCCTTCACAAAGGCTTCGCTCCGTTTGGCCAGCGGCGGACAGGCCAGTTTAAATTCGGCAATAGACATGCCGGCCAACTGCTCCACAGAGCGCACCCCACACTCCTCCATGCGAACCGCAGCGCTGGGACCCACACCCCGAATATGGGTCAAGGGAATCGGTTGCTCACTGGTCATGCCATTACTCCTTAAATAGATAAAACCGGACCGTGCAAGATAGTAGAGATTTTCCCCTTCCGCAATGGGCACAGAGCCTTTCCCACCCCGGACACATCATCGAACAAACATAAAAATGTCATTTTTAATCAGTAATATACCGATCGGAGATAGTTGCACAGTAAAATTATATTGCGCCGCAACAATTCCAATGCTATGCTGCACCGCATCATCAACGTAAACCCCCTAACTAAGGAAGGCCATTGTCATGACAAACGAAATCTTTGAGAAGTTCACCGCGCAGGTACAGACCGTTCTGGCTCCTGTTCAGGAGTTGAACAAACTCTACATCTACAACATCGAGAAACTGTTCGAGATTCAGTTGAACAGCGCTCGCGATTATACCGAAATCTGTCTTGATCAGATGCGTTCCGCAACTGAAATCACCGACCAGAAAGCTCTGGAAGCATTCCTGAGCAAGCAGGGTGAAACCTTCAAGACCATCGGCGAGAAAGTGATTGCCGATTCTCAGGCTGTTGCCAGCATCGGTACCGAGTTCTCTGCTGAAGCGCAGAAGATTGCCGAGAAGAGCGTTGAGGCGGCTACCGCTGCCGTTAACGTTTCGCCTGTCGCCAAGAAGGCACCGGCTGCAAAGAAAGCTGCTTAATCAAGGTCTTTGCTGTGCATAAAGCCGCCACCCGGTCTCCGGGTGGCGGTTTTTTTGTCCAGGGATGGACTTATGCCGCGAAGGCCATGGATGGCCGAGAGCGGCGTTGCCAGGGATGGACTTATGCCGCGAAGCACAGGGAGGGTTGTAGGGGCAACCCCCTGTGGTTGCCCGCCTAGTGAGGGCAGGCACAGGGGCCTTCCCCTACGAAAGATTGGATAAGGTGCATCGATTGTGTGCTGAGCATGTGGGGTAAGGAACGAACCCCAAACAATATGGCCTACACCTATAAAATCCGGTTGGAAGTTCCAATGATAGTGTAGGGGCAACCCCCTGTGTTCTCGTTCCCACGCTCCGCGTGGGAATGCCTACCGTGCGATAACCGCGTGGGCACGAAAGACGTGCCCACCCTACCAGGCTGTGGTTGCCCGGCTAGTGAGGGCAGGCACAGGGGCCTGCCCCTACGAAAGATTGGGTAAGGTACATTGGTTGTGCACTGAGCATAAAGCGCTGCATCACACAAGGATGAGCTACCGATGGGAAGAGACAGGATAGCCAAACTTGTATTTACCACCCCCCGTATTACCATGAGCCTCTGCCGTTAGAGCGTGATACCGTCGCACCGGGTCACGCCGGCCACTTCGGCAACGCCACCTGCATCAAACAGGCCCTGGATGAACCCAGCAAGATGACATGTCGGAACTAATCACCATTACACTCCTCACCCTGGCGGCGGGAAGCTGTATTCCCATCGGCGGCGTCATCGCCAGCTTTGAACACATTCGGCCGAACTGGCTCGAACGGGAGTTCCGCCACTTTCTGATCGCCCTGGGCGGCGGCATTCTCTTGGGTGCGGTCGCGGTAGTGCTGGTTCCGGAAGGCATTGCCAGCATGCGGGGCTCCCTGCTCGCCATACCCCTGTTTCTACTCGGCGGCCTGGCCTTTTTTCTGATCGAGCGGGGATTGGGATTGCGACGACGGGAAACGCCGCAGCTGATGGGCATGATTCTCGACTATGTCCCTGAAGCCGTTGCGCTCGGCGGACTGGTGGCCATCAACTCCCCCGTGGCGCCTTTGCTGGCGCTGCTTATCGGTATCCAGAATCTTCCCGAGGGATTCAATGCCTATCGGGAACTGGTCCCACAAGTTCAATACAGCCAGGTTAAAACGTTATTGGTGATGAGCGGGCTGACGGTTATCGGCCCCATCGCCGGCCTCAGTGGTTACTTTTTTCTCTCTGACCAACCCGCGCTGCTGGGGGCGGTGATGCTGTTTGCTTCCGGCGGGATTCTCTATCTACTTTTCCAGGACATCGCTCCCCAGGCGCGTCTGCAACGGCACTGGGGACCACCCCTCGGTGCGGTAGTGGGTTTTTCGCTGGCCCTGTTCAGCAAGATGCTGGTAACCCACTCCTGACAACCCTGCCAATACAGGAGATCGGCTTAGTGCAGATCACCTACCAGGGAGTCGCGCACGCTGTCGCTCAGTATCGTCTCTGCCGTATAGGCCGGGTGGGATATCCCGGCACGTATAGCAGCACCGCTCTTGGCGGCCGCCGCCATTTCCGGAGTCAGTTCAAAGCGCACAAAATGAACCGATGAGGTCTTATCCTCTGTGGTACGCTCCAGATCTTCATTGGCGATCGGATGTACCTTGTCATAGCCCTCGACCTGCACCCAGAGGGTTTTCTCCACACCAATCAACTGGGACAGCGCCCGCTTGCGCTCTTCCACGTCGCTGTATTCCATCATGAAGGTGGCTTTCCAATTCTGCCCATCCGGAATCAGCGGGTTGTAGACATCCAGTTCATCCTGGATCCCCTCGGCTTCAAAGATACGCTCGATGCGCAACATCTCCTGGACTTGATACTGCATGGTCAGGGCATCTTCAAAATAGAGGGCGGCATGTTCACCAATAGCGACCCGCCGATCCTTTTTGTGATCGATGACCTTGGCCCGAAATTCGGGGCGGATGCGGGAATACTCTTCCAGACTATAGAGATCCTGGTGTGACAATTTACTCATGTTTGAAAACTCCTCGTAACACTTATTAGGTCCGTAAACAGTACATAACATCCTCGGCTGCGTAAGCGGTACACCCCTGTACCACACCTCTTGTACCACTACTCGTGTGTAATCGATTTTTCGGTAAACAGATAATCCTTCAGTTCATGATCAAATCGCACATCGTGGCGACGTATCCACTCCAGCACCATGGAGGCGTGTTCTTTCTCTTCGTCCCGGTTGTGAGCCAGGATAGCCTTCAACTCCGGATCTTGGCAGGCGTCGACGCGCTGGTTGTACCAGTCGACCGCTTCCAGCTCTTCCATCAGGGAAACGATGGCCCGGTGCATATCCCGGGTCTCTGCGGAAAGTGCTTCAATCGGTTCGTGGTAGCCTTCATTTGCCATAACTTATCTCCTGAATGTTTATAGGCCGTAGGCTTTTCTGAGCAGGCTCATCGGGTGCTCGGTCTGGCTGCCATCACCCATGCCGTGTTCGATATGGTGCCCCGCCATCGGACAGTCGCTGCCGTAGTGATCCGCGGCGGCTTGTTTTACCCGACTGACCACCGGACGCACGATTTTCATCGAGGTCTCGTGGAACTCCTTCTTCACCGCATACGTGCCATCGTGACCGGAGCAGCGTTCGATCGCCTCTACCGTGGTATCGGGGATAAGCGACAACACGTCCCGCGTCTTTGAGCCGATGTTTTGCACCCGCTGATGACAGGCGGCATGGTATGCCACCTTGCCCAGCGACTGTTTGAAATCGGTTTTCAGCTTGCCATGCTTGTTGCGCAGGAACAGATATTCGAACGGGTCATAGATCGCCTGGCCCACCTTCGCCACATCCGCGTCATCCGGGAACAGCAACGGCAGTTCCTGTTTGAACATCAGGGCGCAGGACGGTACGGGAGCGACAATATCCCACCCTTCGTCGACCAGCTTCGCCAATACGGGGATGTTGGCTTTCATGGCCTGCTCCACCGCCTCCAGATTACCCAGTTCCAGTTTCGGCATGCCACAGCACTGCTCCTTCTGTGCCAAGGTGACCGGGATCCCGTTGTGTTCAAAAACCGCGACCAGATCTTCGCCGATGATGGGTTCATTGCGATTGCCATAGCAGGTGGCGAACAGCGCTACTTTGCCCCGGGTAGGGCCGGCAGGCTCACCTTCACCGGTCATTCCCACATTGTGGTTCAAGCGTTTCCGTAACGTACGGGAGTGGTACTCCGGCAACCTGGCATCGGCATGCACACCCAGCACCGATTCCAGCAATTTACGCGTCGGCTTTGCCTTATTGGCCGCGTTCACGATTCCCGCCACCACGGGGATGCCCGCCAAAGAGCCCACGGCATCGGTACTGGTGAGGATTTTGTCGCGGATCGGCATGTCGCCCTTTTTGTATTTCACCGCCTTGGCACGCAGCATCAGATGCGGGAAGTCGACATTCCACTCATGGGGCGGTGTGTAGGGGCATTTGGTCATGTAGCAGAGATCACACAGATAGCAGTGATCCACCACTTTCCAGAAATCGTCTTTATTTACCCCGTCCACTTCATAGGTCGAGGATTCATCAATCAGATCAAACAGTGTCGGGAAGGCATTGCAGAGGCTGACGCATCGCCGGCAGCCATGGCAGATCTCATAGACCCGCTCCAGCTCCGTCATGAGCGACGACTCATTATAAAAATCGGGATTCTTCCAATCGATCGCGTGACGTGTCGGCGCCTCCAGATTGCCCTCTTTTACTGCCATGTTATCCGCCTCCTGATTATATTTGCTCTTGGAGTGGACCGGGATCGATACAATCCCGGTCCGGTAACAACCGAGAGATCAGTCCATTTCGTCCAGTGCACGCTGATAACGGTTCGCATGCGAACGTTCCGCTTTTGCCAACGTCTCGAACCAGTCTGCCACTTCATCAAACCCTTCATCACGGGCTGTCTTGGCCATACCCGGGTACATATCGGTGTACTCATGGGTTTCACCTGCCACGGCGCTTTTCAGGTTATCCACCGTCCCGCCAAACGGCAGGCCGGTTGCGGGATCACCGCAGCTCTCCAGATATTCCAGATGTCCATGGGCGTGTCCGGTTTCGCCTTCAGCCGTGGAGCGGAACAGTGCTGAGATGTCGTTATAGCCTTCGACATCCGCCTTGGCAGCAAAATAGAGGTAGCGACGATTGGCTTGTGATTCACCGGCAAATGCATCCTTCAGATTCTGTTCGGTCTTACTACCTTTCAGTTCCATATCTTTCTCCTCATTTAAGTTCTGGTATTCGCGTACTCAGTACCCTGTACGTGTAGAAAGGATAGATGATGGTTTTTTGTTTATCTAATTGATTTTTTATTATTTATTTATCGTTTTTTTAGATTTATTAAGTTATCGCGCGGTAGGCATTCCCACGCGGAGCGTGGGAACGAGAAAATTCATTAAAGTTGATCCGGGTGGCGAGCGTTCCGTAGGGGGCAACCCCCCGTGGTTGGCAGGATGGGGCGGGAATACGGATACGGGCGCCGAAAAGACCTTATTCCACGTAACTTTTACCAATGGCGGAGAGGGGGAGTTCAAACTCCAACTCGGGTACCTGTTTAGCGATCCAGGCGGTAAAAGTATTACTGTTGGGACCGGGGAACACTTGATAGGTCGCCTTCCAGGGATAAGCTTGCGCCGCTGCATCCACCGCATCGATCAGTCGGTCGACCCCCTCCCCCCGGTACGCCTTAATGAGGCGGGGCTTTTCGCCGTACCAGTAACGATCGGGAATATCTTGCGCTATCCGCATGACCGGCTGACCATGACGGCCACGCCAACCGACCACATCATAGACCGTGTAGGCGTCATCGCCCGTCCGCTTAGCAGCGATCCAGGTATGGATGGCAAACCAGCCTCGCCACCCCCAGGCGTCAGCGCCGTACACCTGCAGCACCGCTTCGGGTGTATCGGCGGGTGCCGGCGCAATCCCGGCGGCCTCACGACTGGCTGTGCGCCAATCCTTGCCGGCAGAACAGCCGGACAACAGCAGCCCCGCCAACATCCAGGTAACTATATGCTTTCGTCCCATCGTTCCCCCGGCTTACCTTTAACAGGACCGTATCCGTGGGACGCCAAAATTCCGTACAGGTTCAATACGGACCGACTATCAGAGGCTGTTACGAGAATGGATCAATCCCCCGCCTTATCCTCCGCATCCCTGTCACTCGGTTTGGGCGTCGCTTTTTTCGAGGCCGCTTTCTTGGCTACCTTCTTCTTACTGATTTGTTTCTTTGCCGCCCGTTTTTTTACCGCTGTCCTGGCGCTACCGACCGAGGGTGTTCCTTTCTTGACCGCCAGCTCATCGGCGGCAAAGTCATCCACATCGATCAGCGTCATCACCTTGGCATCAAAACGACGCAACTGCTCCGCTTCATCGGGTGTCAGGATACCTTTCTGCTCCGCTTCATTGATCTGTGACGGGGTATCTTCCGTGTCAAACTGACCGGCCCGACGGGCATTGAATACCTTGCGTTCCAACGGCTTGACCGACTCGGTCAATTCCAACGCCTCTTGCAGCAAACCCAGCGGATTGTTCGGCTCCACCGCCGTGTAGATACCCTGGCAGAGTCGTTCACGGCTTGGGCTGGGGCGCTTGATCAATTCCACAATCTGTTGACCCAGTTCATCCGACGGCGCCGAATAGGTACGCCCCCGGGGGAAGACAAACAGACGCAACAGCATGCTGACCCAGCGGTTGGGATGATTGCGCAGCAGGCCGTGCAACTGCTCCTGGGCATCATAGAGCAGCGACCGACAAGCCCACTCGACCAACGGCAGATCCTCCTCCGGACTACCTTGGTTAACGTGGTGCTTCAACACCATCGAGGCGAGATAGATGGCGCTCAACACATCGCCCAGACGGGCCGAGAGCAGTTCCTTGCGCTTTAGCGCCCCACCCAGGGTAAGCATAGCTACATCCGCCGCCAGGGCAAATGACGCACTGTAACGGGAGATATGCTGGTAATAGCGGCGCGTCTCGTCACGCGTGGGCGCCATCACATAGCGCGCCTGGGTCAGCGCCATCACCAACGAACGGGCGGCGTTGCCGACGGCGTAACCGATGTGCCCGAACAGCGCTTGATCAAACGCCTGCAGACCGGCTATTCCCTCGGTACCGGCCGCTTCCATCTCTTGTAACACATAGGGGTGACAGCGGATCGCCCCCTGGCCGAAGATAATCAAACCGCGGGTCAGTATATTGGCCCCTTCCACCGTGATGGCGATGGGAATGCCCTGGTAGTTGCGCCCCAGATAATTCTTGGGTCCGAGCATAATGCCCTTGCCGCCCTGCACATCCATGGCATCGCTGGCGATGGCGCGGGCCATTTCGGTATTGTGGTATTTGAGAATAGCCGCGGGAACGGCCGGTTTCTCGCCGGCATCGATAGCGCCGATAGTCACGTCCGTGGCGGCTGTCATGATATAGGTGCGGCCCGCCATGCGCGCCAGCACTTCGCCCACCCCATGAAACTTGCCCACCGGCAAGCCAAACTGACGGCGTATGCGGGCGTAGGCGCCAGAAGCGTAAACCGCCGCCTTGCCGGTACCGACGGCGTTGGACGGCAGGGTAATGCCGCGCCCGACCGAGAGCTGTTCCACCAACATCTTCCACCCCTCCCCGGCCCGTTTCGGGCCGCCGATAATGGCGTCCAGCGGCACGAATACATCCTGCCCCTGGGTGGGACCATTCTGGAACGGGATATTGAGCGGAAAGTGGCGGCGGCCGATCTTAACACCTGGCAAATGGGTCGGGACCAGGGCGGCAGTGATACCGTAGCTCTCTTTGTCCCCTATCAAGTGCTCGGGATCATAGAGTTTAAAGGCGAGGCCCAACACGGTGGCGATCGGTGCCAGGGTGATGTAACGCTTGTCCCAGTTGAGACGGATACCGATTATCTCTTTGCCTTGGTACTCCCCCCGGCAAACTACACCGGTATCGGTGATGGCGGTGGCGTCGGAGCCGACCCGGGGCGAGGTCAAGGCAAAGCAGGGAATCTCGTCGCCGGCCGCCAGGCGCGGCAGATAATAGTCCTTCTGCGCGTCGGTGCCGTAATGCAGCAGTAGCTCGCCCGGCCCCAGGGAGTTGGGTACCCCAATGGTGGAGGCCGCCACCAGACTGCGACTGGCCAGTTTGCTCAGCACACGGGATTGGGCCAGGGCGGAAAACTCCAGACCACCGTAACGCTTGGGGATGATCATGGCGAAGAATTTCTCTTGCTTGATATAGGCCCACACTTCCGGCGGCATGTCCGCCAACTCATGAGTGATCTGCCAGTCATCCAGCATGCGGCAAAGCGTCTCTGTCGGCCCATCCAGAAACGCTTGCTCCTCGCGGGTCAGTCGCGGCGCCGGCAGTTGATGGAGTTTTTCCCAATCGGGGGCACCGGAGAACAGATCGCCCTCCCACCATACTGTTCCCGCTTCCAGTGCTTCGCGCTCCGTTTGGGACATGGGCGGCAGCATCTGGCGGTAGATAGCCAGCAGCCTCCGGCTCACCGTATTACGCCGGAAGTCATCGAAATTGAGCAGGAGGAGACCGAAGAAGAGTAACCAGAGTAGCAGCAACCAGAGGTCCCAGGCACAACCAAACAGGGTGTAAGCAAGTAACACTCCACCCATCACGAGCGTGGATCGTTTGAGACTCTCCCGCCGGTAGGCCAGAGCGATCGCGACTACCGGAAACAGAAAAAACCAGAAAAGCGTTGCAAACATCACCCTCTCCCCAAGATGGCGGACACGCTGGCATGCCCGGATAGCACGTATTTTCAGCCTCTTAGGGTAGGACAGATCAACTGGGAGGTAAATGCATATTGGCGTTATTGCCGGACCGGGTCACCGATCGGCTAGTGGTGGTGATGCCGGTTCACTTAATCTTCCGTGACCGGTTGATTGTTGATTGGCGACTGCCGTATCGGCCGCCGGGTCATCCCTGCCCCAAGCATGACCAACACCAGGGCCAGTACGATTTCACCCGACCAGGGGTTGCGACCCGCCACCGCCAGGGCGACTGATGAGATCAGTGGCACGCCGAAACTAAGCGAAGCGAGTAACTGACGATTGCCATATTTGAGCCCGTTATCCCATAGATAAAAGGCGCCGCCCACCGGCCCGAGCCCCAACAGCAGCAACCCCAGCCACGCTGACAGGTTCAGTTGCCAACTGCCTGTCTCCAGAATGAGATGGGCGATCCAGGACAGCAGGGCAACCGCCAGCGACAGCCAGCCGATATCATCCACATGACCCGGGCTTTTCGACAGATACCAGGAGTAGGTAGACCAGATACCGGCACAGGCCAGGGCAAACAGATAGCCGGGGAGCGCCTGACTATGGAGGGAGAGCGATCCCCCGGCGAGCATCATCACGCTGACTCCGACAAATCCCAACAGCCCGCCGAACAAGGCACTGATCCGGTTCCCGGGACGGGCAACCATGAGCGATAACAGCAGTGGCCAGAGGTAAGCGATCAAACTGACTTCGATGGCCGGCGCCAGACGCAGAGCCATGAAGTAACAGAAGTGAAAACCAAACAGTCCCGCGACACCGATGAGCCAAGCCCGAACTGTTAAACACGGCGGTTGCCACAGCGGTTGTCGAATCCACGCCCGGCGCAACAACATCAGCAGCGCCGATATGCCAAAGCAGATGGCAAGCAGTTGAAACGGTGGCACGCGGTCGGTAAGCGTGCCCAACAGCGCCAACAAACCCCACATAAAGATTGCCGTCACACCGTATCCGGTCGCCATCGAACCATCTCCTCGTTAAACCAGTAACAAGTGTATCGAAACGGCGCGGCGCCGTTTTGGCTCAAAGGCCGGACTAGGCGGCTGTAAAGCCGAACTAAGGGGAAGATGAACCGTAGTGACTGGGTGGCTGTCCGTAGTAGCGGGCAAAACGGCGACTAAAGGCGGAGGCATCCTGATAGCCCACTTGCTCCGCCACCCGGCTGATGGGACAGTCGCTGTTGGCCAGCAGGGCGCGGGCGCGCTCCATACGCAGCGCCAACAGATATTGCCCGGTTGTTTTGCCGGTCTGTTTTTTGAATAACGCCTTGTACTGACTCAGACTCAGGCACGCCAGGGAAGCCAGCGTGGTAAGGCTGGGCGTTTCACTGAGATCCGCCTCCAATTGTTCCAGGACCCGGGCAATGCGCGGATCGACGCGCGGCATGAAATCCTGCTCCCGCAACAGTTCGTCGAACAGTTCACCCATACGCTGCTCGATCACCCTGTTCTGTTGATGTTGCAATTGCTTTTCAGCAAACAGGCAGAATGCCTGCAAGGGTGCCGCAACAGAGGCAAAAGGCAACGGCAAACGTTGCATGCTGGCCGGCAACTGCGGCAGATCCACCACCAGGAAACGCGACCGCTCATCGGCCCGAAAACTATGTTGGTGCCCGGCGGGGATTACCACGCACTGACCCGGCCCAACCCGTCCCCGGCAGTGATCAACGGCGATCTCTATCGCACCATGAAGCGGAAAAACCAGCTGAGCGTGGCCATGCGCATGGGCGCACATGGTCAAGTTGTAGGAGCGGACGGAAAGTCGCGCGGTCATGTCAGGCATTCGTCTCCAACAGTGCCAACAGTTCCTGGCTAGAGAGCACATGACAATAGATCATGTTGATGATCTCCAGCTCCTGGCGATGCAATGCGTCGGTGCCGGCGGCACAACCGTCTTCCACCACCATCACATTGAAGCTTTCATCCGCCAGACTGCGTACCGTGGAAGAGACACACTGATCGGTAAAGATACCGGTCATCACCACGTTTTTGATCCCCATATTCTGCAGCACCAGACGCAGATTGGTGCCGGTCAAGGCGCTGTCGGTGGTCTTGGTGACCACCACCTCTCCGGGATGGGGGGTCAATTCCGGGACGATCTGGGCACTCTCCGTATCCTTGGGGAGCAACAGATAATTCCACCCCGGCTTTTTCTGGCTCAGCGAACGGTCCCGGCCATCTTCCAGCAGACAGGCGATGCGGGCGTGCAGCACGTCCATACCGGCGGCACGGAAACGGGCCTGCAATTGCTGCACCGTGGGGATAACGATTTCCCGCATACGTTTGAGAAAGGGAGCCCAACGGGTCTGGCCGACGGGATCGTCGGCCAGTTGCATATAGATATTCTGGATATCGATGGTTAACAGCGCCGTCTCTCCGCGGGGCAGAATGGGATCCTCGGGCTCCGGCGCGCCCTGATAATAAAATGAACGGTAATCGGTTTTCCAGCCCATATACTCCCCGCTTGACGATTGGTTCTGTTAGATCATAGAGCAGTTTGTCCGGTCGGCATGCGGCGATGCCTCATGATGACGGAAAAAAGGCAACATCCGGCTCATGTGGGTGATGATATCCCAGGCGGCTTCCGAACGCAGATTGTGAGCCCGACGACGATAAAAGTTGACATCGATGCTTCCGTCCAGTGACCGATGAATCGAGGATGACCGGTAGGTTTCGCGCTGCGGCTGACGATTGTTCATGACAACCTCCTAAATGATTCAAAAACAGTTCAACTTCGATTTGCCACACTTCGACAAATTCACCTTGAGTTGAACTATATTTGTCTATAAGAAGCTGTACAAACGATCATTTTTCATTTATTAGTGAATTTTTCTAATCTATAGTGAAACCATGACCAGCCCACCCCTGAACGCCATCAAGACCTTCGAATGCGCGGCCCGCCATCTCAGTTTCAGCCTGGCGGCGGATGAACTGCACGTCACCGCTTCGGCGGTCAGCCATCAGATCAAAAGCCTGGAAGCGTACCTGGGTGTCCGGTTGTTCCGGCGACAAACCCGCCAGATTCGTTTGACTCCGGAGGGCGAAGCCTACCTGCCCGCCATTCGCATGGGTCTTGAGCAGATCAATGAAGCGACCCGCCGCCTGATGAGTCGGCAGGATGCGGTGATCCGAATCAACGTGGCCCCGGCTATCGCCGGAGGTTGGCTGATCCCCCGCCTGTATGACTTTTACAGTACCCATGCCGGTGTGGAGATCGAGATCACCACCTCCATGCGACTGGTGGATTTCTCTCGTTCGGACGTAGACCTGGCGGTACGTTATGGCAAGGGCAAGTGGCCGGGCTTAATCAGTCATCTGCTGCTTCAAGAGGAGCTGGTGTTGGTTTGCAGCCCGAAATTGTTGGAGGGAGACCGGGGGCCAAAGTCAGCCACCGACCTCAAGCACCTGCCGCTGCTGCATGTCCGACCCAAGATTACCGATTGGCAAGAGTGGTTTTGCGCCGCCGGTATCGAACCGTTCGATCTGGAAAAAGCCATCGGCTTCCAGAGTTCACCCTTGATGCTGGATGCGGTGGAGGCGGGATTGGGGTATGGCATTGTCAGTCGTCACCTGATTCAACAGGAATTGGCCAGTGGACGGGTGGTTATCCCGCTGGAGATCCATGCCACCGGCAGCAACGGTTACTACCTGGTCTATCCGGAAAGCCGTAACAACGACCCCAAAGTAGCTCTGTTCAGGGATTGGGTGTTGGCGCAGATAAAGCCGTCTTGAACCGACGATCGAACGGCACTTTTACCGAGCAAACCCTGCAGTTATATTTCTTTACCCTCAGCAATCCTGTCTCGCAAAAAATGTCGGCTTTTTTTACAATCTGACATTTATCACATTTAATAGACCACATAACGGAAGCAACGAGCCGCCTGTTATCCATTGATTTTAAATGTGTTTTAGCCGATTTTAATATTGAGTGGCACATTTTATGCCTAAGTACCAAATACCGATAACATCTACAGTCGTTTGATCTCGAGGAGAGCAGGTCAGGGCGCGATGCCAGGGCCCACATCTTCTCACACAACACTCAATCAACAACAAGGATAGGGAAATGAATCTACGCACAGCAACACTCTCGCTACTACTCATGCTGGCACTGCCCATGGGGGTGTTTGCCCACACCACCTCTATCGGCTATGTGCCCGGCGCAAGCGCTGGTGAAGTAACCTTCTGGACCGGCTCTTATAGCCATGGCGGAACACCAGTCAACGAAGGCACGTTGACATTAACCGGTGTCGACGTGGTTTACGGACCGACTACGGTAGCCTTCGATATCACACCCGTCGGCGTCAAACCCACCGGCTTGGTTGACGGCACCAATAATTTTTTCTGGGATATCAGTGCCGACCCGAGTTTCACCTATGAATTCCCCGTATCGACCGATCCGAACCTGTTCGGCGGGGTTGTCTGGTGGCAGGGCGTCACTTTTACCGGCTTAAACGCCGGCACCTATGACGTAACCTGTGGCGCCACCTGCGGTATTACCCAGCAATGGGCGTCTTTGAGTACCGCGGGCACCATTAAAAACTTGTCAGGGGGTCTGGGCCAGGACACGCTGCGCTTCACCCTGACAGCGGGCGATATCGGTGGCGGTGGTACTGATGTTCCCGAACCTCTGTCATTGGCTCTGTTCGGTTTGGGCCTGGCCGGCCTCGGTGCCGTTAGAAGAAAGATCGCCTGAGACATGACCAATCGATAGTTGTGGTTCTCATTAAGGTGATTTAGATTGGGTATTTCCGGCCCCGCCTACCATAGCGGGGCCGGTTTTTTGTGTGTTCAGAATACCAGCGTTACCACGCATCCCCCACTGATCAAGAACACTTCATCCAATTAACCGAAGACTGAATCGACTTAGTGCCTGTTAACACTAAGCGGAAGCCCAGCGTTGACCCATTGGCCAGCCCGTAGTTCAACCCAGATACAGCATCGGCAACAGCCAGGATAGCGCCAGCCAGACAATCAGCGTCAGCGGCGCACCGACACGTACGAAATCATTAAACTGATAGCCACCGGCATTCATCACCAGCAGATTAGTCTTATACGCCATCGGTGTTGCATAGCTCATGTTGGCGCCAAACAATACAGCCAACACAAAGGGCTCCGCGGATAAACCCAACTGTTGCGCAATACTGATAGCGATAGGGGTACCGATCACCGCCGCCGCATTATTGGAAACGATATTGGTCAAAACCGCCATCAACAGCATCAAGCCGCTAAGCATGACGGTGGGAGAACTGCCGTCGCTGATACTCACAAACAGCCGGGCCAGATAATCCGCCCCGCCGGTTTTTGAGAGCGCCATACCCAACGCAAGACTTGCTACCACAATCAAAATCACTTGAGTATTCAACGCCTGTGCCGCATCGCGCCAGCTCAGACAACGCGTACTGACCATCAGCAGTACACCGCAAACGGCGCTGATGGCGATAGGCAGTAGGCCCAGCGCCGCCACCAGCACGACGGCGGCCATGATCGCCAATGCAAGCGGCGCCCGCTTGGTGCTGGGAAGATCGCTGGTGGCATCCAGCACCAACAATTCGCCACTGCGCTTTAATTTGGCAATCTGCTCGCGATTGCCTTGCACCAGCAGCACATCACCGATGTTGAGCCGAATATCCCCCACTTCCTCACGCAAGGTTCGAACCACGGCGCCGGCCCGGTGCAGTGCCAACGTCGCCAGTTGATAGTAATCGGCAAACCGAAGCCGCGACAGGGTGCTGCCTTCCAGCGACGATCCCTGGGTCACCACAATCTCGGCCAACTGCTGATCCTCATCCTGAAGCGGATGCTCTTCATCTACCGGCACATCGCCTGTATAGAGCTTGGCACCTAACACCGTCTCCATTTCTTTCAGATTATCCGGCGTATCCTTCACGCCCAGACGGTCACCCGGCCTGATGACGACATCGGGAAAGGGAGTGAGTGCGGTACTCTCACCCCGGTATACCTGCATCACCTTCAAGGTCATGCCAACCGCCTCATTCAGTTCCGCCAATGTCTTGTCCGCGGCAAAACTCTCTTCATCCACGCTCAATTGCGCGGTAAAGACACGCGGCGAGGTGTCTTCCATCAACCCCTCCCGACGGGGTAACAACCGTGGTGCAATCAGCCATAAAAACAGTATGGCCAATCCGCCCGCTATGGCGGCGGGAAGAAAGAAATGGAACATACTAAAGCGCGCTATGCCCATATCGGATGCCACTGAAACCACCAGCAGATTGGTGGAGGTGCCGATGGTAGTGCTCATACCGCCAACCAGGGTGGCAAAGCCCATCGGCATGAGGATGGAAGAGGCGGGGCGGTTACTGCGCAGGGAGACGCTGATCAGAATGGGCAGCAACAGTACGACGATCGGTACATTGTTAACAAAAGCGCTCAACAGCGCGCCGATCAGCAGCGTCAACAAGAGCGACAACATGGGACTTACCGTCCACAACCGCGCAAGTTGACGCCCAACCGGTTCCAATGCGCCGGTCCTGACCAATCCCTGCCCCGCAATCATCAAGGCACAGACGGCCACCAGCGCCTCATGACCAAAACCCATAAAAAAATCGATGGCATGAATCTGCCCGGCCGCCGCCTGGTAGGGAAAAAGTTCAAACGCCACCGCCAGTAGCACTAAAACGGCCAGGCTGGAAGTTTCCAGGGGAATACGCTCGCGGGTAAACAGGGCCAGGGCGACCACAACCAAAAACAGTACAGCAAGACCATGGGGATCGGGCGGAGCGGGCAGTTCCATCAATTTCGGTTCCTTTATATATCTTTTAAAACGCTAAATAAACCAGCCGGAGAGGGATCTATCGATTTGTAGCGACACCCCTGCCCCATCGTACCGATAGCGCGCGATATCCAGAAATACCCCTTTGACCAGAAGCACCTACACTTGGGTAACTATCCCGCTAACCTGTGTATATCGCTTTATCGTCGAACATAACGTGATCGATCGAATCTCGGCAGATATCACGCAACCGGTGATCACCGTCGTTTAAGAAGTATTTAAGATTTCCTTAGCAATCTTTTAGCTACTTGAAAAAACGGACACGAGTATGTTTGCTGTCACCGTTTTATCGGTTTTTAAATACCGCATCGTACCTTTTCTGTGCGATGTATTCGAATAACGTAACCCGAAGAGGCTACTCAAGTGAAACCAATACGTAAACAAACCATCGGAATGGCCGTGCTCCTAGTCAGTGTCAGCGTGACCGTTTTAGCAGGCGAAACGGAAGAGAGCCAACTGATTAAGCGCGGACAGTACCTGATTGCCACCAGTGGCTGTAACGACTGTCATACACCGGGCTATCCCGAATCCGGTGGCAAGATACCGCAATCCGAGTGGTTAACCGGTAACCAAGTGGGTTTCCAAGGCCCCTGGGGAACCACCTACCCGGCTAACTTACGCCTGACCCTGCAGGGGCTCACGGAGAAGCAGTGGCTCACCCTGGCACGCGAACCGATGCGCCCGCCCATGCCCTGGTTCAGCCTGCGTGAAATGACGGATAACGATTTACGGGCAATCTACGCTTTTGTTCGTTCGATGGGACCCAGTGGTAACAGCGCACCGGCCTATGCAGAACCGGGCCAACAGGTGAGTACCCCCTATTATGATTTTATGCCCAAAAATCTGCCGAAAAAACAGGCGGCAAAATAACCGCTGAATGGGAAAAGGTCATGGATATGGTAACGACAGATTTACACGCCACACCTGCAATAAGCCAGGGTCGTCACGATCTTTATCTTCCGGTACACAAGGGTATCCGAGCCTTCATGTGTGAAGTGTTGTTGAACGCAGGCAAGGTAGACAGTACGGATCAGCAGGCACTGGAGTCGGTGCTGGCACAAATACGCGGATTACTCTATCTCTGCAAGGCGCATCTGAAACACGAAAACAACTTTTTGCACAACGCCATGGAGGCGCATAAACCCGGCTCATCCAAAAAAACGGCCATCGCTCATGAGGCACACGAACGGGAAATGCAGCACATTGAGCAAACCATCCTGCAAGTTGAATTCGCCAGCCAGGAGATGAGGGCGGTATTAATGACAGGCTTGTATCGGCAAGTGGCGCTGTTTATCGCCGAAAACTTTGAGCATATGCACACCGAAGAGACCGAAAATATGCCGCTATTGTGGGAATACTACAGTGACGAGGAGCTAACCAAGCTTGAACATGAATTGGTAGCAGAGATACCGGCAGATCTGAACGCTGTCTTTTTGCGCTGGATGTTACCTTATATAACGCCTGCAGAGCGTACAAACATGTTGCGAAGTATCAAACAACAGGCTCCGGACGCTACCGTGCATCAGATCATGGAGATGCTGCAACAAAACCTGGATGCACGTGATTGGGAGAAGTTAATCAGGGAACTCAACTGAGCCCTCACGCTGCAAGCTTTAGGCGGACTCCTCCAATCGGACCGGTCGTTCCACTTGTAATCGGAAACGGCCGCGTCCGGTTTTTTCTATACGCAGACAGTGGCTGCGTTCAGTCAGCCGCTTCTGCAACAGGATCAGACGCGCCTCAAGATTGTCTCCAATTTCGGGAAGACCGATGGAGGGATCCAGACGCAACTCGCGGTTGCTGAAATCCGTCCGGTTCAAGGTGGAGTAGTCGCGCAGCAACTTCCAGAAGATCGCGCCGGCCACGCCTTTGATCAGATAATCATTGTCAATAAAACAGCTATTGTCGACCTTGTAATGGCGTATTACCATCGCTTCGCCGACTCGTACGGGTAGCGGTGTTTCCGGGCGACGTTTCTCCAATAAAGTCTCGGGGACCTGCTGTAGCAGACGAAATGCCAACGCCAGCTGCTCACCCAGAATCAGCAATGCCTCTTCGTCCTTATAGGTAAACCGCATATCCAGCGGACTTTCAACATAGAGAATACCCAGCAGGTCGTCGTTACTGATGATGGGGACCGCAAGTTGACTGCCGGGCGCTTTCAATCCGGGAAAGGGAATCTCCGTCTCAATATGAGTCAAGGCACCACCGCGCTGCAGATTGTCGCGTAGTGCGCGACTGTAGGAGTACTCCCCGGTGGAATACATGATGCGAATCGGCGTCCTCTCGCGGGCAGCCACACCGATAATGCCCGTGCCAAGCGGTATCTCCGAACCGATACCTGAGTTCTCATACCCGAAGCTGGTGACGGTATAGAGATGCTGACGCAGCTTATCGAACATCAACAATATCGAATAATCGATAGAAAAATGTTGATTCAGGCAAGCCAATGTTTCGTCAAGCAGGGTATCGAGATCAGCGCACTTCGCCAGTTGACTGGAGCAGGCACGGAGGGCTGTCAATCGACCGGACGTGTGAAAATAGGAGAGCGAGCAGTTCCCGCGAATGCCCTCTATATTGAGCACTTCGTATACATCTGCCCCGAGCAATCGGAACACCTTACTCATACCGGTGTGTGAGGCGATTCCAGCCAATTTACCCTTCATCTTTTCAAACAAAGGACCCTCGGTTTCCGTGTGCAGATAACGCAAGGACAAGCGGTAATGGGATGCCGTATTGTGGTCAACCACTTGCACCACCGCCTGTGGGTTGGCCAGGATATTCTCGCGAGTCTTGTTAAAAAACTGGAACGACAGTGCCACGTGCCGATTGTCTACAAAGTGTACCTGGGAGAGATAGGCGATATTGGGTAACCCGTCCGGTGAGCAGGTGGCAATGACCGAAGGTATAACCCCCTCAAGGCAGTCGCGAATGCTCTCCAGGGTGATCGTGTGCGGTGCAGTCATGGTGTCGGCGATTGGCCAGCCCGGGGGCCCGGCGTTGCAATAAAGGCGGCATCGGGTCTGAATCTGACACCGACCAACTGATCAGCGTAAGGTTCCATCATGGCCGCAGCAAATTCACGTGAATATCCAATCTGCAGCAACTCTTCGACAAAGGAGGCCCGGTAGAGGTCAACCGAAGCCCGGTCCGAATCCGCGACCTCGATTAACGTTGCATCGCTACCTTTCAGTTGTAGCGTTTCATGCGTCGAGGGTCTACTGAAAACCACCGCAATTGACCGTGTATATGCTATGCACTGCAACACTTGCGCGGCTGTCTGTTGGTATAAAAACAGCGTGACCTGGGTCCGGTCATCAGATACATGGCAACCATAGGCACGTGAAAGCGCAGGCTCACGATCTGCATTCGCGGATGCCACATTGATGGATACACGACGCTGCATAAATGCAGCAGTTACTTCATCCAAAAGAGGGGTAACGAGAACCTGTTTTTGCATGGCTAAATAGTAGCAGAGCTTGTTTCAGATACCACGACCAAACTTCAATATCAGCCCGACTTTCTACCACTCACCAGTCCGTGCCAACCAGCTTTATCAATACACATTTATGCTTGCAGTGAAGCGTCCGTTCCCGGCACTCATGCAGGCGGTGACATGTGGAGAGGCCACCTTCTCTGTTATAGAGCGGCTGTGCTTCATCGCAAAATCACTATTTCCGTAGGGAGTGGAGTAGCTGTAACGCGAAGCGATCTATCCGCCCATTTAACATTCACTTGATTTCTGTATGCTTGACATAAAAGCACGATCGTTCTATTTTTACTAACATGACCAAAGGCGAAGATACAAAGAAATCCATTCTTAAGACCGGCCTGGATCTGGCCAGCCGCGTCGGACTGGAACAAGTTACCATCGGCAATCTGGCAAAAGCGGCCGGTCTCTCAAAGAGTGGCCTGTATGCCCACTTTCAATCCAAAGAGGCGTTACAGATTGAAATTTTACAGTTTGCCGGTCAACTCTTCGCCGACTCTGTCTTGGTCCCGGCACTACAAAGCAAGACCGGTATCAAACGGATTCAACACCTGGTAAAGAACTGGAACGCCTGGAATGACGCCCTTACCGGTGGCTGCATTTTTATCTCCGCCGCCAATGAATTCAAAGATAAACCGGGTAAGGTCAGAGACTTTGTGATCGCCCAGCAACAAGCGTGGATGGGGTCACTTCAGCGCCTGGCACAATCCGCTATCGACAGTGGTGATTTTCGTGCAGATGCCGATGTCGAACAATTTGCTTACGAACTCTACTCTTTCCTGTTGGGGTTCAATCTGTTTAACAAGATGCTGAACAGCGAAGACCCCAGGACGCGCCAACAAGAAGCGCTCCAGCGCTTGATCACCACCTACCAATAACCGTACCGGTACCCCAAACAACGGAGAGAACAATGGCCGCTCAATACCTTTCGCCAAAACCAAATAGCACGAACGTGCTTTTTAAGATCGCAGGATGGCTCTTTTTAGGCCTTTGGCAACTCACCCCCGCCGTCACCGGACGCTTGATACTGCGCCTGTTTTTCAGGCCCAGATCGCTACGCCAGCGGCCCGATGAAAAAGCGGTATGGGAGTCGGGAACACCTTTTATCCTTCAGCTCCATGGCCGGTCTCTCTCCTGCCGTTACTGGGGCGATGGTCCCGGTGTGCTGTTCGTTCATGGCTGGAACGGCCGAGGTAGCCAAGGTCATAAATTTGTCGAACCTATCGTAGCTGCCGGATACCGGGCGATCACATTTGACGGCCCGGCCCATGGCGATTCGCAAGGCTCTTACACCACCTACTTCGAATTTACCGATGTGGTGCGTGCTTTCCTACGTGGCGAAGCCAATATGCCGGTTGAAAAAATCATTGCCCACTCATTTGGTGCAGGCGCGGTCATCAATGCCATGCATAAAGAGAAACTCACCCCGGACGTAGTTTTGGTAGCCCCCGCACTCACACTGGAAGAGTATTTGCATCAAAGCTTCCAGCAATACGGCATCCCCTTTCGGCTGTTTGACAACTTGATTAAGTGGCTCGAACGGCGGTATGGCTACCAGCTGCACCGGGACAACCCGTATCGATTGCTCGAAACGCTGCAACAACCCCTGCTGCTGATTCACGATCGGGACGACAAAATCGTCCCCCATGCCGTTTCAGCACAGTCCGTTAAAAAACGACCCAACATGACACTGCAAACGACGCAGGGATTGGGACACACAAGAATATTGCAGGCGCCCGAAGCGATCGAATCAGTCATGAGCCATTTGATCGGAACAAACCAATCGCAAGCATTGCAACCCGATACCTGTGTCGCTTAGGACGATGTGACCCTGTTGGTTGAGAACCGTAGGATCAGCGTTGTTCCATAACGACCACCACCGGAAGCCATCAGAAACAGGCCAGGGCCACCGGCGGTGGCTCGGTTCCATTCCTCCCCTTTTCCAACAGCAACCCATGAGCGCCTCCTTCTAAAGTCGAATGGCCGAACACTGAACCGCCGTTACTATTAGCGGGAATAAACGATTTATTCCTGCCATAGAAGACGACTAACCGTGCAGGGATAGGGAAAGGAGCTGTCGGCAGGCATGCGGCTCATGATATGACCGTTATCATTACATGGAGGAATCATGCTTGATCATGTGTTCTGTGAACGCATTTTGGGATTAGAAACACCCTGGTATATAGCCAAGACCAAACTGGATATCGAACAACAGCGCGTTGATATCTGGGTTGGAGAGCGGGAAAAAGGGGGTTGGCTCAAACAGACCCTGACCGGCAAGACCGCAACCGAAGAAGAGATATGGCAATACCTGGGACTCGGCGGATTCAGAACCTATATCCACGCCTCGATCAGCGACAGCCGCGCCCATACTGCTGCCTATCCTTGGCTCGGTAAGAAAGGTATGCCATTTACCCATGCGCTCACCAAGCGGGTATTGGAAATGCTGGGAGAGCGTATGGGGTATAGCGTGGTGTGCAGCCTGCTTAATGTGGACCTGCAGGATGTCTGGCGACTAAAACACTCCCTGGACATTGGCATGCCCCGGACCGATACGCCGCAGCCAAATAACCCGCCTAAGGAAAGCCGTGGTACAACAGAAACCCTATCGACCGGCCCCTCATCCCATATCCCTCCCGTAGAGGACCCCATCTGGCATAAGGTGATCAGTAATGAAACAGAAGTCGACATACGCCAGTTGGGTTTAAAACTGCTGATCAGCCGCGTGCGAAATCAATACATCAACACCGATTCAGATGAGGTCAGAGCGCTACGCAAGAGTGAACTGCGCAAATATTTTGTCCGGCATGAACGCTCTCTGCAGCACGAGCTGCAGCAGATAAGCACTCTGTAACCAAGACATATATCCGGGAACGATTGATGAACCAACCTGCTACAGTATTTCAGGGACTTGTGACGCGACAACAAGCTGTTGAACTCATCGACAAGGGCCATGCACTGGCCATCGCCGCCGATGAATCGCTACTGAAAAAGTTGCCCAAGGGATTCTGGATTGGTGGAACCATTCCGTACTTTATGGATCGGCACGGCGGTACGGTGACCCGCGATAAGCTGTTTATCAATGACCTTACCGGCATGGGGTATAGCGTCGATATCAGAAGTTACACCACCCACAACTTGCCGCTACTGGTAAAAGAGGCACCCGATAACGGTTTCTCGCTGATTATCCTCCCCGGGGGCAGCCACATACTGGCTGACTACGCAAAAAATGCCCCGGACTATGAAGATATGTTCCTGAAGCCGATTATTGGCTGGGTTTCTGGGCATCATCTGGATGACGGCGGCTCAGCCACCCCAAAAGTGATCAACGGACTGGAGGGTGAACTCCTGGAAAACCAGGCCGTCGTCATGCACATCGGTCTACCTGAAACAAAAATAGCGCAGTTGGATATTGTCAATCTTTTCAGGCAGGACGAGGGACACACATTCCGCTTTCCGGAATCCGGTTTTACCGCCGGCGATTGCCTGATTGACGGTAAATCCGGCAACCTCGCCCAGTTTTTGAAGCAACAGGATATCGATACACGCCTGCCATTGGTCGCCGACTATAGCGGCGCAATGGTAAATGTGAGCATCAAAAATTCAGACAGCACAAAGGGTACCGTGGAATTTTATGCCCCCGTGTTCAGTGGTGTGGATTACAAACTGGCTGCACCGGTGGCAGACTATATCGACGCATTCATGGCGGCGACGCCCAGCGCGGGAGATAGCTGGGTATTCTCATGCAACTGCATACTTAATTATCTCTATATGGAACTGGAAGGAAAGCAGACAGCCAACATCACCGGTCCGTTTACATTTGGTGAAATCGCCTATCAACTGCTAAATCAGACCCTGGTTTATCTATCGGTGGAAGATCAGTAACCCCAGCCAGGAGTTAACAAATCGTATTCCATTTTACAAAGCCGACCACTTGGATAGCGTACCCATCAAATGAAAAGCTCCGATTATTAGGCAGATAACCGAACTCCATATCCAAAAGCCGATACTATTTTGTTTTACCAATGGATAGGTCGACACAAACGGCGCCACCAGCCCGCCTACCCCTCTGATCAGATATACGGCTGTTATCGCAACAAGCGCCCATTTAAGCAGCGGCATTTTCGGAACAAGTCCGGCCCCGGACCAAGCATAAGCACCCCACAGGGCCAAAACAGACGCGATAAATAGTGTAATCAGTGTCGGCTTTAGAGAGCCCTTTTCTGACAACTGAGCCAAATCTTCCCCCGCACCAAAAAACCGATACCAGCCTGGGCCACCGATGATGACGCCGATATGTAGAACGGCAGCTAGAAAACTCAGCAGACCGGCTATTACCAAAAACTCAACCTGCATACGAAATACTCCGGTTTTCGAAATGACAGTAAACTACCCAGATTTTGTCTCAATGCGCCAACCATGGCTAGGCCGTGTCGATAAGAGCAATAAGAGCAATTAAATGACGGGCATTCTCTATCTTTCACCGCTCAAGTTATTAACGATGTCCAGAATTTTTTGGTTTGGGCTCCCAGGCTACCCGATTGGAGTTTAGATATTTTTCCATTGAAAAATTGACTAAAGATACCCCATTTCGTTTCACCTCGTTCTTCTTAATCACAGAAAAACCACGGTGTTCAAAGAACGGCTTAGCAATGAGCGATGCTTCAACGTATAAGCGTTCGATACCCCGGCCCTTTGCTTCTGCAACTAAATATTTATAAAGGGCGGATGCAACACCCATTCCCTGAAAATCAGGATGCGTATAAATACAGTCAATGTAGCCATCTGCATCTAATTCGATAAAGCCAACTACACGGTTTTCAAGCATCGCCACAAACGGCTTTTTCTTGCTCAACCGCTCAGACCAGCGGGAATAATCAACAGGGGTGGGAGCCCAGGCTTTTTTTTGCTCTGGTGTATACACCGAGGAATCAATGGCATGTACAGATTGATAAAACAGGTCAGCAATCTCCCTAGCCTTGCTTGCAGAATATGCCTGTATATCCATAGCCACCCTAACGCGCCTGTCGAAAACCCTGTTTAAGATAAACGGTTATCTTGATGATCAACTGTCGACTGCGTTCTTTCATGATCCTTGTCGAAAACCGGTTAGAGAAAAATTATTGCCAATTTTAGAGTTTATCGTTCTCTGACCCGCATTTCTCTTCGGCTCACTTCGCTACTATTCTAGCTGTATATCTTGTGGCGTAGTAATGCGTATCAATTAAGAGGTGGGTGTCCTTGTTCTGCGTTTTGTTCTGCGTTCTGTCCTTTTTCTCGCTCTCGATATTCTCTGCGACTTGCAACAAGAAGTTTGTCAAACTCTGAAAACACCTCTCTTTTCAGATAAAATATATTCTTTATCTCAAACACAACTACACCGCCATCAAATGAAATCCTGGAAAGCAATTTGACCAGAGATTTTCTATTTTTTCTCGAAAGGCGCTCATGATCATTGCCTTTTATTACCCCATGAATATGCAGCATATTTATCCTGCTAATAAGGAATTTTGATTTTTCTAGCCCAGTTTTATTAATCCAGTTATGACCAACATCAAAACAGAAAGATAGTACTGGTGTTTTTTTTATTGCTTTTTTGTAGAAATTGGTAGAATGCTTTGTGTTTTCGACCGATATAAAACACTCATAATGCTCTGCAATAGAAGACAAATGCAGGTTTAATTCTTTCATCGAACGTGCGACTGCTCCATGCATTACAATACCAACTAATGGCACGGACGAGAATGAACTCATTAACTGTGATAAAAATAATAAATCATCCGAATCATCTAAATGAATTATCAGCCCTAGATCATATCTAGTCAGCAAATCAATTAAATATTTCCTATTGGGAAAGCTTTCTAGCAAATCAAAATTAACCTGGACTATTTTGATTCTAACGCTATGTTTTTCCAGGAAAACAGAAAGCAATGATAAGTTTTCTAAGTGATTGCCATATATTTTGAAGCCATAACGTATATTCTGCATGCTTATTTTGTGTAATTCTCATCTGAACTAAAAAATTCATCTAGTGCAGCGTCCAGCTTGTTTGCAGTCCATTGCGGGATGCTTCCGTTTTCATTGAGTAGTTTTTTGTAGTGATTTTGAACTGCATCGCTCAGCTGCGGCCAGACTCTTTCTTCAATCAATGGCATCATATAGCAAAAAACAGGGTCTTCTGCGTAAAACGAACCCAATAAATCAACTGCTGTTTTCCTACACCCGCCAGTACAAATATTCAAATATCTACATTGCTCACAGTTCTTTAAATTAGATAGTTTTTGATTCCTCCATGCAATCAAAGGGACGTGAGTCTCTATTTCTTCAATTGTTGAATAACTTGATATATTACCTATTTCCAACTCAAAGAATGGACATGAGGCAATATCGCCATTGCTTCTAATTGTTAAAACATGTAGCAAGTACTGGCAGGGATGGGTGTTACCATCAACTGTTGGAAAGGAACTGGTTTCTAATACTTGATCTAAGTTTGATTGAAATCCTCCGTCTACTTCGATTTGCAAGTCTAGGTTATTTGATCGTGAAATTGTTGCTATTTCTGACATTAAGGACACATAATCAGAATAGTATTTAGAATTTATATCCACCGAGCCACGAGATATTCTGCCGCTGAACCGAAGCATAAACATCCGCCATCGGTCAGCACCGATTTTGCTAACCTCTGAAAGCAATTCAGGTATTTCATCTAATGTGTAGCTTGATGCAGTTGTTTGGGGAACTATAGACACGCAGGGATTAACTTCGTGACAAATTCGTATTTTTTCTAAGACATTTTTCCAGGAACTCCCTTTTCTAACACGATCATGCCCATCAAAGCCATCGATACTAAAACGAATTCTATTGACGTGGCTCATTTTTGATATTTCAATCAAATGCTCGCGAGTAATGGATTCTCCATTTGTGACAAAAGACGTCTTAATACCATGGGATAAACGCAATACGTCTATAAAGTCATCTCTGCTAAATGGTTCTCCTCCAGACCACAATATTTTTCGTATTTTTGATTTCCTAGCCATATCAAGAAGCCGTTCGACTTCTAATAGACTCATGTCTTCTTCTTTTCTTTCAAGCATTGTCGAGTTTGCAAAACAATACTTACAACCAAGATTACATTTAGACGTAGCCTCTACACGCAGAGATGTAAAATATGGCTTGATTAATTTTTGTTTCATATACTAATCATAACAAGAAAGAGGCGCTAATAGCGCCTCTTTCTTGTATATTTCAATTGCCTCTTGTAACGACGGCGTGAAAATCAACATTGGTTGAAAAACCATCAACAAGATCTTTTATTCCGTTTTCTTTGACATACCTTTCGAGTTCTTTCAAGAAAAGCTTATTTTCGTCCGCTCGTTTAGCTTTGCCGCTTTTTTCTTTAATAGCTTTCTTGGTTGCATCAAGAACTGCTCTTGTTGCTTTTGCATTGAGAGTAATATTGACTTTCTTTTGCTTAGTTTTACTCATGAGTATTTCCTCCTTGAGATTTATTAACGAAGTTTAGATTCCGGATTCTAAGTTTTTGCCTCCTCACCTCCTGTATCTATTGTTTTGCAAGCCTAACGAGACTGCAGCAATTCATTGCCAGATACAAGTATCTTCATCACTACTGCACATAATCCATAATCCGGCATAATCCGGGACACCCATCACTTTTCCCATAATCCGGGACACCCATCACTTTTCCGCCAATTTCATGTCGACTCCATTTCAAGCGCATGATTACACCCGTGCAACTCGGTACAACCTCCTGGCCTCGCTCTGCCCCTTGAAAAAACAGCGGCCTACCTTCCGTGCCATTCGCTTGATCTGGTCTGCTGGACCAAGCACCACGGGATCTTCCAATTGACCATGACCTGATAGATGTTCCAGGTAACGATCTAGTGACAGTCCCAATCGGTGCAGTATCGGAGGAATACCCGATGGAATGGCACCCCGTTTGTCCTCACGCACCGCTCGACCGGCCCAGTCCACCAACTCCAGATAGTCAATTAATCTGAATCCGATAGCGTTTTCATGCCCGTCTTTTCCCAACCCGACTAACGGCATGAGCGGTACTCGTGACTCGGCTGCTTTTGGTGTTTTCGATTTGCGTTGGCTTTTCCCGTATCTACGGATGCGCTGTTGAATTGAGGTAAAATCGGCGCTC
>JBNKHG010000039.1:0-49234 GCA_050290225.1 Cellvibrionaceae bacterium | reverse complement strand
GAAGAGTATATCGCCGCACAACTCAAGGGCGGGGATTATCAGAATGCCAGCGAAGTTGTGCGTGACGCGCTCCGGCTGCATGAAATCTACCGTCACCGGGTTATCGAAGAGCTGCGTGCCGAAATTGCCAAGGGCTGGGAGGGCCCCGCCAGTCAGCGCAAGGTGCGGGATATTATCGAAGCTAAAACATCATCAACGCAGAAGTAATATCCTTTTGAAGGAGTACAGGGATGTTCTATGAGTTATCGTCCGAAGCCGACAGGGATATTGAAGAGATTTTTGATTATACGGTAGCGGAGCATGGGTTGACCAAGGCGGTGGATTATGTCGACAACTTCGACCCATTGTTCAACAGGTTGATCGAGAATCCGCAACTGGGAAGAGACCGGCGGGAGATTCGTGAGGGCTTACGCAGTATCTCTCAGGAAAGCCATATCGTGTTCTACCGCATTTTAAAAGACCGTATTCGTATTGTGCGAGTATTGCATGGTAGCCGTGACTTACCGACGCTCTTTTCAATCGGGGAATAGCGCCTGACGGGCCAGGCCCTGCATTGTCAAATCGAGCCCCTTCCCCATGATCTTCTCTTCGTGAGTGCAAGCCACTACTGCTAAACACTCTTGCCTGAAATGCCATGGTTGTCGATTTTTCTGTGGGATATTCTATCCGATTTCAGGAGGTGAAACGCATGCCAGTTGAATCGGTCGACGCAGAAGAAGTGGGAATGTCAACGGAAAGGGTCGCGCGCATAGCCCCGGCCATGCAGTCCTACGTGGATTCGGGGGCGGTTCCCGGTATTCTGACCGCCGTCGCCCGGCACGGAAAGCCGGTGCATCTGCAAGCCTTTGGCTATAGGGACGCCGAGCAGTTGCAGTCGTTGCGCCCCGATGCCATCTTCCGCCTGGCCTCCATGACCAACCCCATCACCATCAAACACCTGCTTACCCCCGCGGGTATGCCTTACTACGTCTCCGACGACGAGGTGGGCATGGCCATGCGTCGGGAAGGCCTGACGGGCGTTCATGCACGCGTCGGCGAATTCAATCTCGAGCAATACGTCAAGCGCCTGGCCGCCTTCCGCTGACTGCTCAGCCCGGCACCGAGTGGCGCTACAGCGAAGGCATGTGTGCTGGGGCGCTTGGCGGAGGTGGTCACCGGGCAGTCCCTGGATGAGCTTCTGCGGGAGCGGGTCTTCGATCCCCTGGGCATGGTGGTTAGCCTTGAGACCCCAATACATCCAGGAGTCATTATGGACATCGCAGCTACCACCGAAAACCAAAACCCGATCAGCAGGGCTGGCCAAGTCTAGTGGAAGACTTGGCCAACAGCGGTTTGTCGCAGCGCCAGTTTTGCCAACAGCACAATCTACCGATGCACCGCTTACCCCATTACCGAAAAACCTCCGATAAGTTTTTCCTCTCAAGCCAATTTGCGACCTCTGCTTTTTCATCAGGAGAAAGGTGATCATTGATACGTCGGACAATCATTTGCCGTGATTCCTCAATATAAGGACGAGCCTGCTTCAACTACCTCACCGTCTGTCGCGTCCAAGGAAAGCAGTTCGTGATTTTCGGGATAACTCCAGCGCCAGTGAACGGATGTCCGTGCGATCCATTCATCAAAATATTCTTCCAGGCAATGCACCAATACACCTAATGGCCCCTCCGGGAAAAGATTTCGGTCCGGAAACCGTGGGTCAAGCATTATCATTATCGGCGTGGTATCGGCAATCATCCAGTTCTCTGGTGTGTGTAGTACCGGAATTTGGTGTGTCGCGGCTCTAAAACGTATTTCACTCTGGTTCTCTTTTGTAATTCGTTCAAGGTGATAGGAGGCATTATAAAAAATGAGCGCGGCATCCAGCTTCCTAGTAAAATAGCTCCTATCCCATCCATACAAAGTGTAGTGATTATACTTAGAACTTTTTATCTGGGGTTTTTCATCATTTTTGTTTTTTTGGAACATAGGATTTTCTGCACATATCCGGGAAGTTGAAGTTCGGTGATTACAAAATACTGATTACAATGCGCGTTCAACTTACAAAGCTTAATCGATCAGTTCAATAGCAAAATCGGTCAGCAAGCTAGGTATTTAATGCCTTTCTTGTGCGCAATCCATAAATAAGAATATGGCTATGGGCCTTCCAACAGGCAAACGCATTGGGACAGGCCTTCTCTTTTTGCTTGGGTCCCTAAGGCCAAACGGATTGAAAAAACATTAGCGCTAATATAATATGCGCCAATGATTTAAACTAACGATTCAAGCAGGGACAATCTATTACTGGTTTGTGCGGGAGCAGAGTATGAAGGCAACACTAAAAATTGAAGCGAATGATTCAGGCCTGGGCGAATTACTGCGGCACCTGACCGAGCTGGTGGACGAGGGTGCCGCCCTGGTTTACAAAGGGAAGGGGCTTCAATACCGCCCGCGCTACACGCCTGTGATGCGAGCGCTGGCAGCGGGCGAATGCACGGTCAGCGATATCACCGCGCAACTTGCCATCACCCAGGGCGCGGTGAGCCAGAGCCTTAAGCTGATGGAAAAGGATGGCCTGGTAAAACGTCGCCCGGGGCCGGATGCCCGGCAGACGCTGATCAAACTCAACGCGAAAGGGCGTCGTCTGTTCGCCCCGTTGGCAGATCACTGGCGGGCAACTTTCGTCGCTATCGATCAACTGGAAAATGAGATCGAGGCTCCGCTTCGTGATGTTTTGAGGCGTACCGTCGCCGCACTGGAACAGAAGGGGTTTTCGGAGCGCATTCAAAACCTGGAGAGAGATAAAAGCACAGGGGCCGGCGCTTCAAAAGTTTCCCGTACTCGAAAAAAACAACAGCATTTCCTGACGGGCGGAAAAGATTACGCCCATTACCGGCCCACCTATCCACCGGAAGTTGCCGCCAAATTGAGTGCGCTTTGTCCCTCGCGATCCCTCGCCATCGATGTGGGCTGCGGCAGTGGGCAATTTTCTACCTTATTAGCCGCGCATTTTAACCAGGTTATCGCCACCGATGTGAGCGCCGATCAACTGGCCCATGCCCAGCTCCACCCGAAAGTCGACTACCGTTGTGAACCGGCGGAGGCGATTAGCGCTAAGGACAATTCTGCCGATTTGATCATAGCCGCCCAGGCTGCTCATTGGTTCGACTTGCCCCGTTTTTATGATGAAGTCCGGCGCGTGGCGAAACCGGGGGCTGTGATCGCGCTGATCAGCTACGGTGTGCCGTCTCTGGAAGGGGGCGTCAATGCGTTGTTGCAGCAGTTTTACTGGCAGGCACTGGCGCCTTATTGGCCCGCGGAACGCCAACATGTGGAAACGGGTTATCTCGAATTGCCGTATCCCTTCGAGCGGATACCGGTGCGGGAATGTACGATTGAACGGGAGTGGAACCTGGAGGCTTTACTGGGCTACCTGAGCACCTGGTCGGCCACACGCCGCGCGATCGCCGACGGCCACGCCGATATCCTGAATCAATTTGGCCAAAGGCTGCAAACCCTTTGGGGCGACGCCGATGCCGCCAAAAAAGTGACCTGGCCTGTCAATATGCGAGTGGGGCGAGTGTAGGGCGCAACGCTCTATCGCGGATGCCGATAGATCACCCCGATCAAAGAACAACAGGAATCAACCATGCCCTCCGAATTGCGTTTGGACAGTCTGACCACCGACCTCGTCCCCGGCGAGGTGGAATACGCCGTATTGCTCCCCCCCCGGCTATGACAACAACAGCGAGCCCTTGCCGCTACTCGTCAACATGCACGGTGGCGGGCTGGACCGCAATTTCCTGGCGGAGCCGGAGGTACGCAGTATGTATGAGACGCTGTGGGCCGAGGGCGCACTGCCGCCCATGGTGGTGGCCTGTTACACCGCCCGGACCTCCTGGCATCTCAATTTCTACGACGGCAGCGAGCGCTGGGAGGACTTCGCGTTCGAGTTTATCGAGCGAATGCGGACGTCCTACAACATCGGCGCTGGCCAGAAGTACACCTACCTCACCGGCATTTCCATGGGCGCCATGGGCTCACTGCGCCTGACCCTGAAATACCCCGACCGCTTCGGCGCCGTAGCGGCCCAGGAGGGCATCATCAACCCGGTGCTGGATTACGACGATCTGCAGCCTCGCAACTATGGCTTCCAGCACAACCTGCCGCCGGAGGAACAGGCCAAGCGTTGGGGCTGGCCGGTGGACCGGGATTACTACCACGCCAACAACCACGCCAATATCGCCCGGGACAATGCTGATACAATTCCGGAACACAGCCCCAAAATCTACCTCGAATGCGGGGATCACGATTACTTCAACGGCCAGGATGGCGCCGAGTTCGTGCACCGCGTGTTGTGGGAAAACCGCGTCGAGCATGAATACCGTCTGCTGCACGATTGCGATCACGTCGGTTCGTCGCTCCAGTGGCGGGTGGCGGACGCCCACCGCTGGTAGGGACGCACGGCGAAGAAATTGCTGCACCCGGAGGATTTTGTCCTGCCGGAACCCACGCAGGCGCAAGCCCGGTATCTGGAAGATGCCGCCGCCGGGAAAATTGTCCGGCTACCCACGGAGGCGGAGAAAATCGGCCTATACGACGATACGGCTGTTACAGCCCATCGGCGTTATCTACCGGAGTTTATCCCAGGTATTGCGATGAGCCATTGGGTGGCGTGTTTCGAAAGTTTGAAGGTAGATAGCCTGGCTGTGCGAGCAGGGGTTTAGTTGGGTCGATTCGGATGCAGCGTGGACTGAAGGAGTGAAACCCAGCTCGGAAGGTGGAGTCTGTTCTGAAAGTTATACAATTAACCTGACGCCTGTGGATTGCACAATTGACCTGACCCCTAAGGGTCTGCGCTTCGCCCAGATGCTGGCCAACGGCGGTGAACTAACCGGCGTCAGGCTGCTTAGCCCCACCACGGTGAACGCCATGGTTTCTATTTGGTGGCCATCCATGGCCCTCGGGATTCGCCTGCCTGCGCTGCGTTATGGCGCCCAAATCGGCTTTCCTGCCGATTTGTCTGGATCGACCGCAAGCAACAGTTGGTGGGCATGGTTATGACCCAACGGGTACCCACGAGGCATGTCCCCTCCCGGGAGCGGATGCATCAGTTGACCTATCAGGCACTGATCGACTGAGTCACAAACATCCAGTCCGGTCACAAATGGCAAATCCAGCGGTCAGGACCACCATGCACCCTTTTGCCACATTTGCTACTATTTTTATGCAGGGATGACAAAGACAATCACCAATTACTATAAAAGCCGGCATTTATAGAAGCACGAGCACTTCTGCAGTGCAATTCCACAACTTCAGGGTAGGTGCCGGTATGATCAGGGGGTACGTCATGGGTCAGAGCCCGCCCGAGCAAGATAAGCATGCCACCGGTGTGACTGGAACAGGTCATCGGGTGAGTAGTGACTATATCCGCGGCATGCTCAAGGGCGCCGTCCTCCAGGGTTACGACGCCGAAAGCATTCTGCGGAAAGCGGGCCTGTCAGCAAGCTGCTACAACGATCCCGCTGCCAGTATCGACGGTGAGGAGTTCTTCCGGCTGTTGGCCACGCTGCAAATGGAAACCCAGGACGTATTTATGGGATTCACCGAACAGCCCGGCAAGCCCGGTATGCAGGCTGCCCATACCAAGTTATGGGTGCAATCCAAAAACTTGGGAGAGGCGATACGTAACAGCACCCATTTGCGGGAGCAGATGCGCAACGACGTGCGCTATGACTATATTAATGACGAAGAACACCACACCTTTTCCCTCGGCATCAAAGATTACCAGTTAAAGCCCGACGTAGACCCGTTCCTGTTCTACTGGCATCGATTAATGGGGATCTATCGCAGCTACTGCTGGTTGGTGGGCAAACGCATCAAGCTGAATCGGGTGGGCTTCGCCATGCCCGAGCCCAAGCAGCACGACGATCTGTACGCCGTTTTCCATTGCGATGTCCTGTTCGAACAGGACACCAACTATCTGTGTTTTGATAAAAGCTACCTTCAGGCCCCCATCGTCAGGACTGAGACGGAACTGGTACACTACGATATTTACGTCAAATATCCCAACTGGTTCGATGTGCCGGGTTACGATTACAGCTGGTCCCGACAGGTGGAAGACGTCATTGTACGTTATCATCGGGAAGGGAAGAGCGAAGCGGCTTCTCTCTCCACGGTCGCACAGACCATTAATATCAGTGAGCGCGCCCTGCGCCGGCTGTTGCAACGGGAAAACGAGACCTTCAAAAGAATCAAGGAGCGGGTACACCTTAACCTCGCTGTCAAAATGCTGATCTCCACCGACATGCCAGTGACCCGAATCGCCAACGAACTGGGCTACCTGGACCCGGGCAGCTTTACGCGCGCCTTCCAGGGCTGGACCGATTGCACACCCTCGCGCTATCGCAAACAGCACACTGGTGACAGGGCGCTCGTCGCACTGGCCTCAGCCAACTCCATTCCCGAACATCGCCCCACCCATCGATAACAGGAACTGCCCAGTCCGTCCGTTGTAAATCACTCTCGAAGGGCAGATTTCGTTCAACTCCTGCAAAATCAGCTCTTATTTCCCCCCACAAGTTGCCAACTCTACTGAATCCAGTAAGTCAGAAATGGCAAAAACTATAGTCGCAGCTCCCATTGGCCAAACACCCCAAAAAGGTCAACATAAACCTATAACGCAAACACTTATAACGATCAGGGCGGCATCAATGGAATTACTACACGACATGCTGTGGAAAGCTGTCGAGAGACACGGCGAACGCACAGCATTCGACACCCTGCAGGGAACGCTTACCTACAGCCAACTGGCCCAGCGCATCGAAAATGTGGCTGGCATTTTACAAAAACTGGATATCGCTCCGGGGGACCGCCTCGCCATCCTCGCGCCCAACTGCATCGACTATATCGTCTACCACTACGCGGCCTCCGTGCTCGGCGCTATCCTGGTGGTGCTGAACACCCGCCACGCCGAGCCGGAACTGGTCTACGCCATCAACGATGCCGAAGCCAGCGCACTGATTATTCACGAAGACTGCGCCCATCACCTGGAAGCACTGGAGAAGCAGTGCGATTCCGTGCGGTTTGTGGTCAGCATCGGCAAGGTACACGGGGCGGACTTCAACACCAACAAGCTGGCGACATTGCCTGGAAAACCCAGCCCAGTCCCCAACCAGGATCCCAACGATCCCGTGCTGCTGATCTACACCAGTGGCACCACCGGCAAACCCAAAGGGGCGTTGCAAACCCACAAGGGAATCGCCTATATCGACCAGGCCAGTGCCGAGGCCTTTGGCACCACGGAAAAGGATGTTTACCTGGCGTTTCTGCCCTATTTTCACCAGGCGGGTTTGGCGCGAACCCGGTCCGTGCTGTTTAACGGCGGCACGGTACTCATTACCGGCAAACTGGATGTCGAGCAAATGGCGCAGTGCATGGTGGCAAAACAGGTTTCCATCACCAACCTGTTGCCGCCGGTGGATAGTCAACTGATTGATGTTGCCGAGCGTGACGGTCTCCGCTTTCCCCACCTGCGTTTGATCCTCGGTGGCGGTGGTCTCGGTAAGCTGCACGCCCAAAGCATCGAAAAATTCTGCCAAAAGGCCGGCTGCGGTTTTCTCGGCATCTACGGTCAAACCGAAGTCACCGGCCCCGCGACGATTATTGGCGACAGCGACTACTTCGCCAAACCGGACAGTTGCGGCCAACCGCTGCCCGGTACCGAGATCGCCATCTGGAATGACCAGGGCACGGTAGCCCAGCCGGGCGAAGCCGGTGAAATCCTGGTGCGCTCCCGGGGCTGTGTTCCCGGCTACTGGCGTAACCCAACCGCCACAGAGGCACTGTACAGCGGAGACTGGCTGCATACCGGCGACCTGGGCACCCTCGACGAAGACGGCTACCTGACTTTCCTCGGCCGCAAGAAAGAACTGATCAAAACCGGCGGCGAGAACGTCTATCCCAAGGAAGTGGAAGCGGTGTTATTCCAGCACCCCAATATCCTGGATATGACGATTTTAGGCCTACCGGACCCGGATGGCTGGGGCGAGAAAGTCGCTGCCCTGTTGACCCCCAGAAACGGTGAGGAGATCACCCTGGAGGAGATCAGGGATTTTTGCCGCGGCAAGATCGCCGGTTACAAAATTCCCAGGGTGATCAAATGCGTAGCTGAAATCCCGAGAAACTTCGCCGGCAAGCCCGCTAAACACAAGTTGACGGAACTTTTCAATTGACCCTGAGGCCGACAACTGAAATTTCACAATAACTATAATTCACAATAACTATAAGGAGAAGCAATCGATGTGGTACGCGAAAAAAGAAGCGATTCACCGCACTGGAGGTCATCGGTCCTTCCGTGGTGAAAGTCGGAGAACTAGCTATTCTGACAACAGAGAGGGGATAAGCATGAGAGGTCTTACAAGTAAAAACCGTTTGGCACTCGCCGTCAGTTTGGTGGCAGGTGGTGTGGTGGGATTTTTGCCGGGCGCCTATGCGGAGACGAGCGACGAAGGTAAGGGCAGGCTTGGATTTTTGGAGGAGGTAATAGTTACCGCTGAAAAGCGTGAGCAGAATCTGCAGGAAGTACCGGTGGCCATCTCCGCGTTTACGGCCAATATGATGGAGGCGCGGGGTATCGTTACACCGCAGGATCTTCAATTTTCTGTTCCGGGCCTTAGCATTGGCGAGCAAAACAATACCGGAGGCACAGCCAAGGCCACCATCCGTGGTGTCGGCAGCGAAAATTATCAGCCGGGTGGTGACCCAGGTGTACCCTTGCACATTAACGGCCACTACACCCAGTCAACCGCCTACGTGTTCAGGGATATGATAGACGTCGAGCGCGTTGAGGTACAGCGCGGACCCCAAGGCACACTTTATGGCCGAAATGCAGTTGGCGGTAACATTAATGTCATTACCAAACGCCCAGCAGAAGAATTTGAAGGCTCCATTGGCCTGGATGTCGGCGATTACAACAAGCGCCAAATACAGGCGGTTGTCAGCGGTCCCTTAAGTGATAGCCTGCGTGGCCGTCTGGTGGTGGCGGACGCAGAGCGCGACGGCTTTGTGGAGGAGTTGGGGATTGGCGATGACCGCCAAAGTGTCGATTACACCAGTATCCGGGGTGCACTGGAGTTTGATGTAACTGACAATATCCAGGTGTATCTCAATGCCTACCATTTTGATGATACCGGTAATAGCTATGTTCGCCGTATAGATACCACTAAGCCGGACACTGTTGCCTTTTCCCAACCATTCAAAACAAGAACCAATGCTCCAAACGAAAATTCGGATGAGTCCAAAGGGGCGTCCTTAGATATCACCTGGAATCTGGGTGCTATGGAATTTCGTTCTTTAAGTGCTTACGACGACACCTTTAAAACCACCTATTTTGATCTCGATAATAACCCGATTCAGCGCGAGGAGTTTGGGATACAGATTGGGATCGATACTGTCACGCAGGAATTTCAACTGTTATCGACTGGTGATGGACCTTTGCAATGGGTGACGGGGCTGTTTTATTACAAAGAAAAATCAGATTTGGTAATTGACATTATACTTGACCGTTTTGATACGAATGGTGATGGACTTACTGGTGCTGATGGAGATACTGCCCAGCCAAGACGGGTGATAGCTCCCACTGCCGAAATTAATGCTGAATCTATGGCGGTGTATGGACAGTTAGATTTTGCAATAACTGATCAATTCGAGTTGGTGGCTGGATTGCGGTATACCAGAGATGAAAAAGACAGGTACCAGGAAACTCTGCTTACATTGGATGATGGTAGCACGACTCCGCTATTTGGAGGATTGCCTCGTAGCGTTGTGGCTCGAGAAAATAGAGATGGCAAGGAATGGAATGAAGTAACAGGCAAGCTTGGGGTAAACTTTCATGTAAATGAAGATACGATGTTGTATGCCTCTTATTCCAGAGGATACAAAGCTGGGGGGTACAATTCGGATCAGGACGAGACCTATGCCCCCGAATATGTTGACGCATGGGAAGCGGGAATGAAAAGCCAAAGTCTGGATAATCGGATACAAACTAATCTTGCTCTTTTCTATTACGATTATAGTGACAAACAGGAGTGGCAGAGACATCCGCCAACCGTAGACCGTCCAAATGGGTTTTTCAACCTGATAAATGCTGCCAAGGTGAAGAGCTATGGCGCGGAGCTTGAGCTTCAAGCTTACGTCACCGACACATTCTTTGTCGACGGATCAGTCGCTTACCTCAATGCGGAATATAATGAATTTCAGTCCATTGACGGGATCTTTCCCTCCCTGGGATTTCAAGACCTTTCCGGTAATGCACTACCCTTATCACCCGAGTGGAAATTCAATATTGGTGCGCAATACGACTGGCAGTTAGGAGGTAATATGGGCAGCCTGTCTATCCGGGGTGACTACGCTTGGGTAGACGACCAATATGGCAACGCATTTAACAGGGACGGCACCAACCTGCCGGGTGATGGCGATCTTATCCCCTCCTATCACATTATCAACGCCCGATTGCAGTGGGAAAGTGCGGATGCTGCCTGGCTTGCTCAGCTCTATGTCCGAAACCTCACTGATGAAATTGCCGTTAGTAATGTTTATGTAGAAAGTGCAACAATCGTTAGCCTGACACACCTTGCTCCCCGAACCTATGGCCTGAAACTGTCCTACAAATTTTGAGTGCAGGGCATTGCTATAATCGATACGGGGTCGCAGACCCCGTATTTTCTTCTAAAGACGCGGCACCGAGGTTCAGATGGATTTAATTGCTGAAACACAGGAAACACACGAAATCCAACTGGATAAGAAAAATGAATTGCGTTATCAACGTCCAGTAGTAGAAGAACCGGCGATAGATAAAGGAGCAATAGATGGCCCCTACGCCAAATATGTGTTGTTTGTTCTTTTTTTTGTCGCTGTACTGAATTTTCTCGATCGCTCGATCCTAGGCGTTCTGGTTGAGGACATTAAAGCCGACCTTGGCCTTTCCGATGCTGATATGGGGTTTATAGGGGGCGCTGCCTTTGGAGTATTTTATGCGACCTTTGGCATGGCGCTGGGCCGTCTTGCCGATGTCTGGAACCGGAAAAAACTGACCGCTCTGGGATTGGGCTTCTGGAGCCTGATGACCGCCTTATCCGGCTTGGCGCGGAGCTTTGTGCCATTGGCGGCTTGCCGGTTCGGCGTGGGTGTGGGCGAATCCTGTGCCAGCCCGGCCAGCATTTCCATTCTATATGACTATTTCTCTCCCAGAATCCGCACTACAGTGCTGGGTATATATTACTGTGGCGGAGCAATCGGTGGGGGATTGGGAATCTTGCTGGGCGGCATGATCCTGGATAGCTGGAACAATGCCTGGCCTGATTCCAGTATCGCCCCTTTCGGTTTGCGGGGCTGGCAGGCCGCCTTCATTATTCTAGGAGTCCCCGGTATCTTGGTAGCCTTTTGGGTAGCCAGCTTGCGGGAACCACGGCGGGGCCAGGGTGATGGAATCGTCAGCAAACCCCATTCCCATCCTTTCAGGGAAGCGTTCACCGTGTTGATGAGCATGGTACCCGTTGGCAATCTTTGGCTGCTCGCCAAAGCAAAGCGGACAAAGCGACCGATTATCATCAATGGTGTGGTGACCCTGATAATTCTGGTCTCCGCCTATAGTCTGATCCAGGCCACGGGCAGCATTCTGCAATGGGTGGCCATGGCTATCGGTGTTTATGCTGTCTTCTCCTGGGCGCAGGTATTGGCGGTCAGGGACCCGGTGATCTTTGGCATGATCTTTCGCTGTAAGACAATGCTTTACCTCATCACCGGTATGACGGTGACCCTGCTGATGGCGGGAATCATGTTTTGGACCATCCCCTTTTTCCAGCGCTATCACGGCATCAGTGCGTCCCAGGCCGGCGCTGTACTGGGTATGGGCGGTATTATCACCGGTGTCGCCGGCATGCTGGTGGGCAGCATCCTGGCCGACAAGTTGAGGGCACATACCGGCAAGGGCAAACTCTATGTGGTATCGGCCGGCATGATCTGTGCGGCCCTGTTTTATCTGATTATGTTAACCGCCGAACAACTTATTTTCGCCTATGCCGCCGCGCTTACCTTCAGCTTCGCGTTTTCTTTGATGCCACCCGCCATTATGTCGACGCTGAATGATTTGATGCTCCCCCGTGGGCGCGCAACGATTTCGGCGTTTTACATCATGCTCGCCATGCTGAGCTCCTCGGCTTTGAGCCCCTACCTGATAGGGTTGATGAGCGATGCCATCACCTTGAGCGGCGCCAACAGCGGTGAAGCCCTGCGGCAAAGCATGTTGTGGATTTTGCTGGCGTCCGTGGTGGGGTTGGTGTTGATTGCGCTATCTATCCGTACCGTCGAAGCCGATGAGGCCAGTTTGAAGGCGCGGGCGTGCGCATTGGGGGAGAAGATTGAATGAACGAGTGCTGTGAATACAAGGGTCCCTTGGCGGGGCTGAATGTTGTCGACTTTGGCCACTATTATGCTGGGCCCATGGCAGCAATGTTATTGGCGGATCAGGGGGCGAATGTTATCCGTGTCCTAAGGCCAGGAGAGCCTGAGCTACCGAGTCAACAATTTCGCTTGTTCAATAGAAACAAGAAGCTATTAACGTTGAACCTGAAAAACAAAGAAGACCAGCTAAAAGCAAAATCACTGATTGACTGTGCCGACGTGGTGATCGAAAACTTTCGTCCCGGCGTGATGAAACGATTGGGGTTGGATTACGCCAGCATTAAGTTTAAAAACCCTGGCCTGGTGTACTTGTCCTTGCCCGGTTTTGCATCCACCGATAAAGAACGCGCCCATATTCAAGCGTGGGAAGGTATCCTGGGGGCAGCTTCAGGAGGTTTCACTCAAACCCATCTGTTCCGTGAGGCATTAGGATTTCCACCGTTGTATACACCAGTACCACAGTGTTCCATCTACGGTGCTGTGCATGGTGTTACCGCAATAATGGCGGCACTGGTGGCGCGGGAGCAACATGGAGTGGGTGCCGTCATCGAAGTGCCCTTGGTCAATGCCGGCGCCCATGCGGTTATGCTCACGTTTGCGGGCTTGGGTGATGGAGCATTTCCGCCACCCAAGGGCGAACTGGCCTATTCAGAGACCGATAGCGCCACCCAACAAATGGAAAAACTGGACAAGGCGATGCGGTCCATGGGGCTATCCAGCAAATCCTACCCCTGCGCCGACGGTCGTGAAATCTATATCTCAACCTATCTCACCAACAACTTTATCAAACGTTTCCTGAAAGCCCTGGGTATTTACAATCCGCTTTTACAGGAAGGTTTTGTTTGCGAGGGTCCCTGGAAGCAAGGACTGGATAACGACCTCGGCAATGTGGTTGCTATGAGCAAAGTGCGAGAGGCCCGACTCAAGCAGTTGATTAGCGATGTTCTACTGACCAAAACGGCTTTTGAATGGGAGGAACACCTGGCCGAGTGGGGCGTACCCGCCATGGTGATTCGCACCCGCGAGGAATACCTGGACTTGGAACCGATGTTGACGTCGGGTGTATTGACACGGTTGGGCGAAGGGCCGTCCACCCTGACCGTTCCGGGTAGTCTGTGCGACGCCAGCTCTCCAGATGGCGAGCGCATCAGCACTTGTAGGGAAGCGAAACTCATTACCTATGATCAGGCGGAACATCTGTTTCGCAATAAAGTGGTGCCAGCTCACCAAGACACCACGCCCAAGGCACTCAAAAAAGGTGAGCTGTTGCAGGGACTGAAAGTCCTGGATTTATGCAATGTGATAGCTGGGCCGACCTCCAGCCACCTCCTGGCAGAGTTTGGAGCGGACGTCATCAAGGCGGACCCACCAGACGGCGTTCATCCCTTCTTTATCCCCACAGCCCTGGAACTCAATCAGGGCAAGCGCAGCATCCTGACCGATGTAAAAACAGCCCCAGGCCGGGAAATCTTTACAAGGCTGGTGAAATGGGCGGACGTGGTGGTTCACAACGTCCTGGACGATACAGCGAAACGCCTGGGCGTGTCGCAACCCCAGCTGCAAGCCATCAATCCGAACGTGGTGAGTTGCCAGCTAACCGCATTGGGGGGCACCTCTCGCGGTGGCTGGGAAAACCGGCCTGGCTTCGACAACCTCATCCAGGGCTTCAGCGGCTTGCTGGCCACCTATGGATCGCTCCAACAGCCCATGTGGCACGGCGCGGTATCCTCCGCCGATACCATCGGTGGCATCAGCATGGCCTTCGCCAGCCTGTTAGCGGTCTATCAGCAGCGCACCACCGGGTTTGCTGCTGAAGCTCGTACTTCGCTAATCCGCGTTACCAACCACTACCAACTGCCGCAAATGATCGCCACAAAGGATAGAAAAACTTGGAACGACACCCAAGGCCAATTCGCCGTGGGCGAGTCCTGGTATCAGCGACTGTACCAATGCCGAGATGGCTGGATCTACGTAGGTACCAAGCATGAAAGTGCTCATAGGCTGGCCCACACCGTGCTGGGCAGCGAAACCGCCGATGACAAGGACTTGGAGAACCGGATGGCAGAGCGCGAGTGCGCGCATTGGCTCGGGAAACTGAATGAAGCGGGTATTGCCTGTCACCGCGTTGTCAACGCCCAGAACATTCGTGCGGAGGCACAGATACGCAAAGTGGGCAATACAGCTACCGATGAAGTAGAGCACGAATTTCACCAAATACTGTGCTGGGACGATCACCCCTGCGGTAGCCCCGTGACAAAACTCGCGCTGGAGTCTGCCGTTGTGGGAGAAGAGCGTAGCTGGAAACGTTTGACCCCGGCGCCACGGTATGGCGAGCACACGTCGGAGATATTGCGGGAATTGGGCTATGAAAAAGACGAGATCAATGAATGGCTCCGTCTGAAAGCCTCACACGACTATCTGCCCGGTATTGGTAGTAAAAGTAAATATTTTTACGAGGTGGAAAAATAGTGATGCAACAACCAACCGATCACAAAGGCCCGCTGGCGGGCATCAAGGTGATTGATTTTGGCCACTATTATGCCGGGCCAATGGCGGCGATGCTGTTAGCTGACCAGGGTGCCACGGTGATCCGAATTGTCCGCCCAGGTAAGCCGGAGTTGATAGAGCAGCAATACCGCTTATTAAACCGTAATAAAAAATTGCTGACTTTGGATTTAAAAACCGACGAAGGAAAAAAGCAGGCGTTAGCGCTGATCGAACGCGCCGACGTGGTGATCGAAAACTTTCGTCCCGGCGTGATGAAACGATTGGGTCTCGATTACCCCAGCGTAAAACAACAAAATCCCAAACTCGTTTATCTATCTCTACCGGGATTTTCTTCAACCGACAAAAAGCGTCGTCACATTCAGGCCTGGGAAGGTATCCTAGGCGCAGCGGCTGGTGTGTACACCGATATAAGTTTATTTAGGCAGGCTTTGAAGTTTCCGCCGCTTTATACGGCAATACCCCATTGTTCAATTTACGGTGCTCTTCACGGAGTCATTGCTGTAATTGCCGCATTGATTGCTCGTGACAAGTATGGGCTAGGAACAGTTATAGAAACACCCCTGGTTAACGCCGGTCTAAGTGCCTTCGCAGTTAACGTTCTGATGCCTTCCTTCTTTTCGGCAAAGGGAAAAGGGCTAACTGACTCAAACAGTAAACTGGCGTTCTCATCGGAGGATAGTCGGGACATTCAAGCAGAAAAACTCGACAACGCGGCGCGACAGAATATGGGCATGTTTGGCCCGTTTGGAGGATTTTTCTCCTGTGCTGACGGGCGAATGATTTTTATCTGGGTATCGGGCTATCCGATACTGTCGGAGCGTTATCTGAAGGCATTGGGAATTGATCAGCAGGTAAAGCGGGAAGGATTTAGTAATTGTAGCCCCTGGGTCCCCGGATTGGATAACAACCTTAGCAGTCCCGATGAGTTAAGCATCGAAAATAAACGGCGTCTACATCAGATGATTGATAAGGCGTTTTTGACGAAAACTGCTTATGAATGGGAGCCAATTCTGGAAAAGGCCCGCGTACCGTTTACCGTTGTCCGCACCCGCAATGAGTGGCTGGGATTGAAACCCATGCTGGAATCAGGGGTCCTCGTCCGAATGAAGAATGAAAATTCCGAACTTATAGTTCCGGGGCCTTTGGCGGATGTCAGTGGGCCTTACGGAGCGTCAGCCAGAATCAATCCCTCTGAACCAGTGGTTATTAACGAGCGGCAAGCAGTCGAACTGTTGAGAGCGGATGCAATCACTAATACCTCTGACATAAAAGACAAACGGCAACAGGATGAACTGCACCGATTAAATAAAGGCGATTTCCTCCGTAATGTCAAAATTTTGGATTTATCAGATGTGCTGGCTGGTCCGACTGCCAGCTATGTTCTTGCACAATATGGAGCGGAAGTGATCAAACTGGATGCGGTGAACTATAAAATGCATCCTTTTCTCGTGTACGTCTACATGGAACTCAACCAGGGTAAGCGTAGCCTGCTTGCAGATTTGAAAACGGAACCAGGCCAAAAAATATTGCATAAGTTAGTCTCCTGGGCAGATGTGGTCGTTCACAATTCCCTGGACGATGTGGCTCAGCGGCTTGGTGTGTCAGGTAAGCAATTAAAGGCGATCAATCCGAACGTGGTAAGTACGCAATTGTCGGCGTTCGGTGGGCCTTCTCGTGGTGGTTGGGAGACCCGATTGGGCTATGATCCTGTGGCGCAATGCGCCAGCGGTTTGACGGTTCAATTCGGCACTGTGGAAAACCCGCATACGCATCACATGAGCGCTGCCGCCGACACAATGGGTGGGCTCAGTTTAGCCTTTACTGCTCTTCTGGGTGTCTATCAGCAACGCACGACCGGTTACGCCGGTGAGGGGCGCACATCACTGGTTAGAGCGGTTAATCATTACCAACTTCCCTATCTGGTTGAAGAAAACGGGCAATGCGATTGGGGTGAGGCAAAAGGTCAATTTTCATTGGGCGAAAAGTGGTGGCAGAGGATGTATGCCTGTCATGACGGTTGGATTTACGTTGGAACAACTCAGGCTCGTACTGACACCTTGCTGGAAGTGGTCGCTCAGGAACAATTACATGCGAAGACGGACACCGCCGTTGAACGCATATTAGAAAACGCCTTTCGTCAAAAAAGTGCAGAGTATTGGTTAACGCAATTAGGTGCGGCGGACATCGCGTGTCACCTTGTTGTCTCGTCTGGGAATGCCAGCTCGCGTGTCCGTTGCGTGAGTAACGACGAGTCGATCGAAGGAGCGACAGATGCATTGGAGATATTGCGCCGGGAAAATCACCCTTGTGGCTATCCGTTAGATTTTTTGGCGCCGGATCATGTGACGGTGGGCGAAGACCACACCTATAAGCTGTTAACGCCTGCTCCACGATTTGGTGGAGATACGGCTGAAATATTAAAGGAGCTGGGATTCCAGAAAGCTGAAATTGATGATCTGATTCGCCTCGGGGTAGTTCAAGAATATATTCCGGCGATTGGCAATAAGGATTCCTATTTCTTGGATATCAGTCGGAAGGATGACATCCCGTAAGTGTTTCTGATGCAGGGGGTTACGCTTTATGGGGAGTTCGTTCGGTCAGAAATACGGAAGTCATTTTGAAAAAGAATTTCGAGATTTTTATGAAAAGTAAATTGCCATTTATTCCCAAATACCTAACGTTATTGATGTTTGTCACTTCAGCACCAGGGTTTGCTCAGGAATCTTATTCTCCTTATGTTGATCAATCTTACCCAAGTAGCGTTTACTGGGGTGATACTCACCTTCACACTAATCTTTCATTTGACGCCAATATGCTTGGCAATAAGAATCTTGGGCCCGACGAAGCCTATAGGCTTGCATTAGGGGAAATGATGGAAGCACATAATGGAATGAAGGTTCGGCTAGGGCGGCCGTTGGATTTTCTGGTCGTCGCTGATCATGCGGAGAGTATGGGGGTAATGGCGGGACTTGAAACATTGGACCCTGCACTGCTGGAAACTGAAAGGGGGCAAGAGTTGTATCAGATGCTCCTGAAGACCCGAAAAAAATCTGAACACAAACAGTTGCTTCCTCCAGAATTTGCTGCCAACTTATTTGAAAAAGGATCGATACAAGGCTATCGAAAACCTGTTTGGGACCGTGTTATAGCTGCTGCGGAAAAATACAATAAACCTGGAATCTTTACTGCGTTTATTGGTTACGAGTGGTCACCATCGCCGCCGGAAGCAGATGCTGGAGGTGTTCACCGTGTGGTCATTTTTAAAGACGGGATGAATACAGTCAACAAAGTAGTGCCATTTTCGTCTGAAGACGGCAATGATCCAGAAGATCTCTGGAAGTATCTGGCAGGCTATGAAAGGCAAACCGGTGGAGAAGTGTTGGCTATTCCACACAATGGTAACTTGACCGCAGGCGCAATGTTTGCATTGACCGATTCCAAAGGAAATCCATTGAGTAGTGAATATGCCGAAGCGCGTAGCCGATGGGAACCACTTGTAGAAGTTACGCAAATCAAAGGCGATGGAGAAACTCATCCGCTGTTGTCTCCAACTGACGAATTCGCTGACTACTATACCTTTACCAATACGGTTTTCCATCCGAATTCGAAAAGAACAGAAGACTGGCGCCGTCAGTATGAATATGCTCGGTCTGCCTTAAAGTTTGGTTTACAGGAACAAGCAAGGCTGGGTGTCAATCCCTTTAAATTTGGCATGATCGGTAGTACCGATTCTCACACATCGATTCCCTCGGCCGAGGAAAATAATTTTTGGGGCAAGATGACGGACCGCGAGCCGTCAGCCCATCGAATGGAAATATCAGCTAAATGGCGGTATGCAGCAGCAGGTTATGTGGCAGTATGGGCGACAGAGAACACACGCGAAGCGTTATTTGCCGCTATGAAACGGAAAGAAGTTTATGCAACGACGGGTCCGCGAATGACGGTGAGATTCTTCGGTGGTTGGGGCTATGAAAAGGGCGATGCCATGCGACCTGATATTGTCAAAACCGGTTACACCAAAGGCGTGCCTATGGGCGGGGACCTGGCTAATGCACCTAAAGACAAATCGCCAAGCTTTCTTATTCACGTAGCGAAGGATCCAGATGGCGCCAATCTCGATCGCGTGCAGGTTGTCAAAGGCTGGCGTAGCAAAGACGGTGAACTGCACGAGAAAGTTTATAACGTTGCCTTGTCCGATGGCCGTGTGGAAGACGAAAGCGGCAAAGCGCCACCCGTTGGCAATACCGTTGATGTGGCCGATGCAAGCTATACCAATACCATTGGCGATCCTGAGTTAGCCGTTGTTTGGGTGGACCCTGATTTCAATCCTGATGAACTCGCTTTTTACTACGTTCGTGTTTTAGAAATCCCCACCCCTCGCTGGACAGCTTATGATGTGAAATATTTTGCCTTGAAGGATATTCCCGAGGAAGTGCACATGATCACCCAAGAACGCGCGTATACGAGCCCTATTTGGTTTACACCGGAAGGCAACAACCGATGAAAAGAAAAAACCTGAAAAGCGGAAGCATCATACTTGCTTTAATGTTTTCCCTGACGGTCACGGCGGAAGACAGCTATTCCCCATATGCAGATAAAATCTATCCTGCCAATGTCTACTGGGGCGATACGCATCTACACACGAATATGTCCCTGGATGCCAACGGCATGGGCAATAAGTTGCTGTCGCCGGAAGATGCGTATCGTTTCGCCAGGGGCGAGGCGGTAACTGCGCACAACGGCATGCCGGTGCGATTGCACCGTCCATTGGATTTTTTGGTGGTAGCCGATCATGCGGAAAATCTCGGCGTTATGCCACGACTCGAAGCGGGGGATCCTGCCTTACTGAGAACCGAGACGGGAAAGCGCTGGTACAAGTTGATGCAGGAACACCCCTTCAATACCAGAAAAATTCTAGCCACTGATGACGAGGAATTACTCAACGAGGCAAAAGCTTCCTTTTCGCCTGGGGGAAACCGTGCTTTTTTCTGGACGGGAGTGGGGGCTGAACCAGAAGGGCGAGGATATATCGGTGACGAAACTTTCCGGCACTCAGTGTGGGCCGAAGTCGCGGCCAATGCCGAGCGGCACAATGAGCCGGACAAATTCACTGCCTTTATCGGTTATGAGTGGTCATCGTCCGGCCAACGACAGGGTAATCTTCACCGTATCGTTATTTACAAGGATGGTCCCGATAAAACAAATCAGGTTCTACCCTATTCGGCTATTGATAGCCAGGACCCGGAGGACCTGTGGTCTTATTTGATGCTCTATGAGCAGGAAACCGGTGGCGAGGTTCTGGCGATTCCGCACAATGGCAATCTCAGCAATGGAGAGATGTTCGCATTGCAGGATTTTGGGGGCCGTCCTTTAAGCCGGGCCTATGCGGACGCCCGCAGCCGTTGGGAGCCACTTTACGAGGTTACCCAGATCAAGGGAGATGGCGAGACCCATCCCATCCTATCGCCGACCGATGAGTTCGCCGATTACGAAACCTGGAACTCCTGGTCCGGTCCGACTTATGAGGGAATCAAGACTGATGGTTGGGAGAGACGTAAAGTGTCCGAATATGCCCGATCCGCTTTGAAGCTTGGGTTAGATCAACAAGAGAAACTTGGTGTTAACCCGTTTAAATTCGGCCTTATTGGTAGCACCGATGCCCACACCTCTCTCACTGCTGTCGACGAAAATAATTTTTGGGGCAAAACTTCACTACGTGAGCCTAGCAGATTCCGTATCAAAAGTTGGCATTTCAGTGCCGCCGGCTATGCCGCGGTCTGGGCAACGGAAAACACACGTGAGGCGCTGTTCGCTGCGATGAAACGCAAGGAGGTGTATGCAACCACGGGGCCGCGAATAGTGGTGCGTTTCTTCGGTGGTTGGAACTTTCAAGCAGATGATGCGTTAAAACCGGACTTGGCCTTGTCGGGGTACCAAAAGGGGGTCCCAATGGGAGGTGATTTAGCCAAGGCACCCAAAGGAAAGGCTCCCAGCTTTCTGATCCGCGCAGTCAAAGATCCGGATGGTGCAAACCTGGATCGCGTACAGGTGATCAAGGGCTGGCGTAGTGACGATGGTGAACTGCACGAAAAGATCTATAACGTCGCCCTGTCAGATGGTCGCGTTGAAGACGAAAGTGGCAAAGCTCCTCCAGTCGGTAGTACTGTGAATGTTACTGACACTTCCTATACCAATTCGATAGGTGACCCGGAACTCACCGTCTTATGGAAAGATCCGGATTTCAAACCAGATGAACTGGCTTTTTACTATGTTCGCGTATTGGAAATTCCCACGCCCCGCTGGACGGCCTACGACGCCAGATTTTTCAACCTTAAAAACCTCCCTGAGGAAATTCCGATGATCACCCAGGAGCGGGCCTACACTTCGCCGATCTGGTTTACTCCGGAAGCGAGCAGCCGATGAGAGGAAAAATATTGAAAAGCGGATATGCCGTTATGATTTTTCTGTTCTCGCTGACGGCGATGGCGGAGAGCAGTTATTCTCCCTATGCGGATCAACACTACCCCATGACGGTCTATTGGGGCGACACTCATCTACATACCAACATGTCTTTGGATGCCAATGGTTACGGCAACAAGCTACTAACGCCGGACGATGCCTATCGCTTTGCCAGAGGTAAGGAAGTATCCGCACACAATGGCATGAAAGTGCGCTTGCAGCGCCCATTGGACTTTCTAGTAGTGGCTGATCATGCAGAAAATATTGGAGTAATGCCGCATCTTGAAGCTGGTGATCTCAAGTTGCTGAAGACAGAAGCGGGTAAACGCCTGTACCAAGTTATGCTGAAATACTCACTCAAGACCAGGGATATTTTGACCATCGACAGGTATAAGTCATTTGAAAAGGCCATTGACCCTTTTCTTGGTAGCGGCATTTTCTGGAAGGAGTTTGCAGGTCCCAATCCACTAAACCATCTCGGTGATGAGACATTTCGGCGTTCGATATGGGCCGAGGTGGGTGCCAACGCTGAGCGATACAATGAACCAGGTAAGTTCACAGCTTTTATCGGTTATGAGTGGTCATCGAGAGGTACAGATTCGAGAGTGTTCCGAAACCTTCACCGAGTCGTGGTTTATCGGGAAGGTCCGGAGAAAACAAACAAAGTGCTGCCTTTCACGGCTACAGATAGTCGAAATCCAGAGGACCTTTGGACCTATTTAGAGCGCTACCAGCAGGAAACCGGTGGTGAGGTATTAGCGATTCCGCATAATGGCAATGTCAGTGACGGTGAGATGTTCGCTTTGCAGGATTTCGAAGGCCAACCTTTAACTCGAGCCTACGCAGAAACTCGAAGCCGCTGGGAACCACTCTACGAAGTCACACAAATAAAGGGGGACGGGGAGGCCCATCCGATTTTATCGCCCACGGATGAATTCGCTGACTTCGAGACCTGGAATTCCTGGGCTGGTCAGACCTATGAGGGAATCAAGACCGAGGGCTGGGAAAAGCGCAAAGCTTCTGAATATGCTCGTTCAGCTTTGAAACTGGGGCTCAATCAACAGGCGAAATTAGGTATCAATCCATTCAAATTTGGCCTGATCGGCAGCACTGACGTACACACATCCCTGGCTGCCGTCGAAGAGAGTAATTTCTGGGGCAAGTTGTCGTTGTTCGAGCCGGGCAAATATAGGGCAATGAAGAATTCGTCTTACGCTGCTTCCGGCTACGCCGCAGTCTGGGCGACGGAGAATACGCGCGAAGCCTTATTCTCTGCCATGAAGCGCAAAGAGACCTATGCGACGACCGGCCCCCGTATGACGGTGCGCTTCTTTGGCGGTTGGGATTATAAGAAAGATGATGCGCTGAGGCCCGATCTCGCCAAAATTGGCTATACCAAAGGCGTTCCCATGGGCGGGGACCTGGCTAATGCACCTAAAGACAAATCGCCAAGCTTTCTTATTCACGTAGCGAAGGATCCAGATGGCGCCAATCTCGACCGTGTACAGGTGATTAAAGGCTGGCGGAGCGAAGACGGTGAGCTGCATGAAAAAATCTACAACGTTGCCCTGTCCGATGGCCGTGTGGAAGACGAAGGTGGCAAAGCGCCGCCCGTTGGCAATACAGTTGATGTTGCGGATGCGTCCTATGTCAATTCGATAGGCGAGCCCGAACTCGCTGTGGTCTGGACCGATCCGGATTTCAATCCTAACGAATTGGCTTTCTACTATGTTCGGGTATTGGAAATCCCCACCCCGCGCTGGACGGCCTATGATGCGAAGTTCTTTGGCCTGAAAAATATTCCCGAAGAAGTCCCCATGATTACCCAAGAACGGGCGTATAGCAGCCCGATTTGGTATTCGCCGTAGAAGACGCAGGTTGATACCGTTGATTGTGTATTCTGGATTGAAAATCCTTTCCGTATAGTTACACCGAGCCATGGAAACAAACGTTATGAGTTGTAGTGAAAATATTGATTATGGCGTGCCCGCTGTGGCCCCCGAAACCGTCGGCATATCCAGCGAACGCCTGGCTCGCATCAAACCGGCCATGCAGAAATTTGTCGAACAGCAAAGAGCGCCGGGCTTTATCACCGCCATCGCCCGTCGAGGCAAGCTGGTGCATTTTGAGACCATGGGTTATATGGACGTGGCCAGCCAAAAGCCCATGCCCGCCGATGCCATCTTCCGCCTGCATTCCCAGACCAAACCGGTGATCGGCGTGGCCACTATGCTATTGTTTGAGGAAGGCCTCTTCGGTCTCAACGATCCGATTGCCGAATACCTGCCGGAATTTAGCAATATGGAGGTCTATCAGCCCGATGGCTCCCTGGTTCCGGCGGAACCGATTCTTATACGCCACCTGCTCACTCACACCGCTGGCTTGACCTATTATCTGTTTCCCGATCATCCTGTCGGCAAGATGTACGCCGATGCCGGACTGATCACAAATCTGGCACGGCTGGATGGCACCACCTGCGAACAGTACGTCAAAAAGATCGCCGAACTGCCGCTGATCGCCCAGCCGGGCACGGTGTGGCAATACAGCGAGTGTATGGCGGTGTTGGGGCGGCTGGTGGAAGTGGTCTCCGGGCTGAGCTTGGGGGAGTTTCTGCAACAGCGGATCTTTGAACCCCTGGGCATGGTGGATACCGGTTTTTGGGTGCCACCGGAAAAGATACACCGGCTCGTGACGCAGTATTTTCCCAAAGAGGGTGGTGGATTGATTGAAGTACCACCGGAAGACTTGGAAAACCGCGTACCGACGCCTTCCCACGGTTACAGCAAACCGCCTTCTTTTGAGTCCGGCAGCTCCGGCCTGGCGGGCACAACGGCGGACTACCTGCGCTTCGCCCAGATGCTGGCTAACGGCGGTGAACTGGACGGCGTCAGGCTGCTCAGCCCCACCACGGTGGACGCCATGATGACCAACTACCTGGGCCCCGAGTTCGGCGACCGCCCCTTGGAGAGGGTGGGCATCTTCGCCCCGTCCAACAAGGGCATCGGTTTCGGCTTTTGCGGCTTCGTCATCACCGACATCGCCGCCACCGGCTGGACAGGCTCCAACGGCGAATACTCCTGGGGTGGCTCCGCCAGCACGGACTTTTGGATCGACCGCAAACAGCAGTTGGTGGGCATGGTGATGACCCAACTGGTGCCCACCGGGCATATTCCTTCCCGGGAGCGGATGCATCAGTTGACCTACCAGGCGATTGTGGATTGATTGGTTCTCGCGGTGCTTTAACAGATTGTTTCTCTCGATGTGTGGACTCCTCCTCCCTTGGGAGGTACGTTCAAGTTGCGAACCAAAAACGTATAGGAGTCCATATACGCGGAGGAGCGGAGTTAATGCTTTGCAGCTTGACGAGAAAATCATTCAAGATCGTGAAGCAGCGGGTTTACAAGGCTGTAATTTTTTAATTGTAAAGGACGGGGCTCCTGCATACTGCAGGCAACGATACAGTCCACTTTTTTGGCGTGGAAGACCGGGCGCACGTTGTTGAAGTTCAGGCTACGTTCGTTAATCTGCTCGGCGGCTTTTGCTTCAATCAGCGTGATGCGGCTGCCTTTTTCCATCACGAAGTCAATCTCGACATTATTTTTATCCCGGTAGAAGAACAGGTTCTTTCCCGGAACACCGGCTGTTGTCTTGACATGCTCGTTGAATACGAAGTTTTCCCACAGATTGCCTTTTTGAGGATGGCTGAACCAGTCTTCGTAATCATTGATGTTGAGCAGGTTACAGAGTAGGCCGGTATCGCAAAAATAAAGTTTTGGCGCTTTTATCAAACGTTTGTTGATATTGCCGAAATAGGGCGGCAGGATGCAGATGATGCCGCTGGCTTCGAGAATGCTGATCCATTGTTTGATGGTATTGGCGGAGACGGATACATCCTTGGCGATATCGGAATAGTTAAGCAATTGCCCGACTCGGGTTGCGCAAATGGTGATAAATCGTCGGAAATCACGCAGGTTTGCTGCCTTGATGATCTCATTGAGATCCCGTTCCAGGTAGGTTTGTATGTAGTCCTCAAAGTACATGGCGGGGTCGATGTTGGGGTTGGCCCAGAGTTCAGGGTAGCCCCCCTTCCATAAGAGGGTTGTCGGGTCTTTTTTGAAGGGTGCCCTGGAGTGTCTAAGTTCTTTTGCGCTTAGCGTTTCGAGTTGATCTGTTGATCAACATGCGCGAAATGTCCGAGGTTGAAGTTAGGATAATCCGAAGTAGAAGTTAGACATATCCTAATGACAAGCCTGCGAAAATATTGAACCGGAATGTTCTGCGAGAGATTAAATAGGCGCCTCCGCGTATATGGACTCCTCCGGTTTTGCAAGTACAATGCTGATCAACAAGTATAAGATGCGAGCGTATATACGGGCTCCGTTTCAGGGGAAGCTATCCCCGGCCCCTGATGTGTTCGCACCTTCATGGATTGGGGAGGCGGCATTTATGATGACTCCAGCCGTTCAAGCTCATGATCTATTGCACGGCTGACAAATTCATTCAACGATTTTATCTGGTGTTGTTGCACGGCCAACATCGCGCGTTCGTGCCGTCGCTGCCCTACTCGTACATTGAAGGATCCTTTGAATGGCGTCTGCGGTTCCCGGCCTTGCGCCTTGCAGGTTGCCAGATAGTCGTCTATGGCTTCATGAAACGCTTGTTCAAGCTCACGAACGGTGTGTCCTTCATAGCTCACCAGATCCCGGATGAATTGCAGCTTGCCGAACAGGCAATCATCCTCGGGGCTGGCCTCGATTGATCCAAAGTAACCTTTATATTTCAAAACATTGCCCATCACATTAAACCTCCTTGGCGCAGGGTTTGGATAACCTGCCTGCGCGATGGCTCCTTCATCCATGATGCTGAGTCTATCAATATCTTGACCAGTTGCAACTATATTTAGTTGCATTACGTTGGATGGATTCCCATGAGGTACTGTACGACTTTGTGGTCACCGACATCGCCGCCACCGGCTGGACCGGCTCCAACGGGGAATACTCCTGGGGTGGTTCCGCCAGCACCGAGTTGATTCGCGCTATCCTTGCCGCTCAAGCTACGCCCGCCTTTGCTTCGCTATGGCGCCCAAATTGGCAGTCCTGCCAATTTGTCTGAATCGACCGCAAGCAGCAATTGGTAGGCATGGTCATGACCCAACTGGTGTCAACAGGGCACATCCCTTCCCGGGAGCGGATGCGCCAGTTGACTTACCAGGCAATCGTTGAGGTCTGATGGCGGGTTCGGATTTGATTGGTTCGATGTCCAGCGCTTGGCCCATACGGGACGCTGCCAATTGGCTCAATCTGCACAATTTTATAGTAGAAAATGCTATGGCTTGTCTCTCACGTAACGGTCAAAATCCAGCACTGCATCCCTTACTGTATTAACGGGAACCGAAATTAAAGCGTAGAGAGGCACGCCATGTCCAACCGAAAACACGCAAAAGGCCTGCAGATGCAGTCCTCAATCACCCCCGCCGGCCAGGTAGAGCTGAAGCTGGTCACTGTAGAAACCCCGGCGCCGGCGGAAGACGAGTTGATCGTTCGCGTGGAGGCCGCGCCCATCAACCCTTCCGATCTGGGCGTATTGTTCGGGCCGGCGGATATGGGCACTGTGCGGGATGCCGGTACGCCGGATAATCCGGTGGCCACTGTGGATATCAGCGAATCGGCAATGAAGCTGGGTACCGTCGCCGCGCGCGTGGACGACCCCTGGGCCGTGGGCAACGAAGGCGCGGGTGTGGTGGTGGAAACCGGCAGCTCAGATGCCGCCCGCGCGCTGCTGGGCCGAACGGTGGCCTTTATGGGGCGGCCCGCCTATACCCAGTACCGGTGTATCCGGGTGGATGACTGCCTGGTGCTGCCCGAGGGCGTTACCCCCGCCGAAGCGGCTTCCAGTTTCATCAATCCCCTCACGGCCATAGGCATGGTGGAAACCATGCGCATGGAGGGCCACACCGCGCTGGTGCATACCGTGGGAGCCTCCAACCTGGGGCAGATGTTGATCAAACTCTGCCGGAATGAGGGCGTCGAGCTGGTTAACATTGTGCGCAAGCCGGAGCAGGTGGAGCTTCTGCAATCCCTGGGCGCCAACCATATCTGCAATTCCAGCTCCCCCACCTTTACCAACGACCTCACCGAGGCGCTGGCCGCCACCGGCGCCACCCTTGCCTTCGATGCCATCGGCGGCGGCAAACTGGCCAGCCGGATTCTGGACTGCATGGAAGTTGCCGCCAACCGCTCCGCCCAGGGCACCGGCGTATACGGCACCGCTATCCACAAGCAGGTGTACATCTACGGCGGTCTCGACCGGGCGCCCACGGAAATCAGGCGCACCTTCGGTATGGCCTGGGGTGTCGGTGGCTGGCTGCTGCCCTATTTTCTGGAGAAAGTGGGGCCCGGGAAATCCGCGCAGCTCAAACAAAAAGTCGCCGATGAAATCAGGACGACCTTTGCCAGTGCCTACACCAAAGTCATCTCGTTAAAGGAAGCCCTGCGGAAGGAGACAATCGAGAGTTACGCCAGACAGGCGACGGGGGAGAAATACCTGATCGATCCGAACCGGGACGTTTAGGTAAATAGATGCTCGAATTTGAGGGTGGAGTGTTATTAACGTGTCACGGCGCATTTTTTGCTAATTTTTTTTGCCCAATTCGCCATGGCTTGAGCACCTGATAACCTTCACACTGCAAGCCCCAAAACTGACTGTGAGGTGCACATGCCTGAAATTCTGCAAAACAAGGTCGCATTAATTACCGGCGGTACCAGCGGCATCGGCGAAGCCACGGTGGAGCTGTTCGTGGCCGAAGGCGCCAAGGTAATGTTCACCGGCCGGGACGGGGAGAAGGGGCGGGCGGTTGAGGCGCGCCTGGGTGGCAACGCCCGGTTTTTCCGTGCCGATGTGCTGCACGAAGCGGAGGTCGAGGCCTCGGTGGCGGAAACCGTGGCGCATTTCGGGCGCCTCGATATCCTGTTCAATAACGCCGGCGGCCTTACCCGTGGGGGAATTGAAGATGTGACGATGGACGATTTCCGTCATGCCATGGACCTGCTGGTGGGCAGTGTGGTGTTCGGTACCAAACACGCCGTGCCCCACATGAAGGCCCAGGGCTGGGGGCGCATTATCAACAATTCCAGCGTCGCAGCCATCCGCACCCACATGGGCGGGTATCTCTACAGTGCGGCCAAAGCGGCGGTGTCGCAATTGACTCGCATGGCGGGGATGGAACTGGGCCATCACGGGATCACGGCCAATGCCATTCTGCCCGGCGCGGTGGCAACGCCCGTGTTTTACGGCGGCTCCGAGCGGGCCCGTACCCTCGACGAGGCCGAGAACCAGCGCAAAATGGAAAAGCTCAACCGGAATCTTGCCGCCGCCAACCCCACCGGACGCGCCGGGCAGCCCGGCGATGTGGCTCAAGTAGCGCTGTTTCTGGCCAGTGAGGGAGCCGGCTATGTCAATTGCCAGGAAATTGCCGCTGACGGAGGCATGACCGCCGGCGGTCGGGATCGCTTTTGAGTCTGCTTAAAAAGCAATGACCCCTGGCGAATTATGCCAATTTTTTTTGCCGCTATTGCCATGGTTAAACGCCATACCCTGAATCAAAATAGCCCCTTTTGCTTATTGTATCGGAAGGAGTTTCCATGGCCGCACCCTTGTTGAATGATCGTGACATGGCGTTTTATCTTTACGAGTTGTTTGACTCGGAGGCCATGGCCAAGCGCCCCCGGTATGAGGATCACAGCCGGGAAACCTATGAAGCCGCCATCGATACCGCCAAGGCTGTAGCGGAGAAATACCTTGTGCCTTATCGCCAGAAAGTGGATATGAACCAGCCCACTTTCGATGGTGAAAAGGTGCGGATGATTCCGGAAATCCAAGCCGCCAACGAAGCCATTATCGAATCCGGGCTGGCCTCGGCGACGGCGGATTACGAGTTGGGCGGTATGCAACTGCCCGGCCTGGTGGCCAATGTGGTGAGCGCCTATCTGGGCGCGGCGGGCAGCAATACCATCGGTTATGTGGGGCTGACCTCCGCCAACGCCAACCTGATCGACGCCTACGGCACCGAAGAACAAATTCAAAAATGGGTGGAGCCCATGCGTGCCGGCCGCTTTGCGGGCACCATGGCCATGACCGAACCGGGCGCCGGTTCCGGTTTGGCGGATTTGACCACCACCGCTGTAAAAGAGGCGGACGGCAGCTACCGCATTACCGGCAACAAGATTTTTATCTCCGGCGGCGATCACGAGATGAATGAAAATATCGTGCATCTGGTGTTGGCGCGGGTCAAGGGCGCACCGAAAGGAGTGAAGGGTATTTCGCTGTTTATCGTCCCCAAGTTCCTGGTCGATGATGACGGTTCCATCGGTGCGCGCAACGAGGTGGCTTTAGCGGGCCTGTTCCACAAAATGGGCGGTCGAGGTCACACGTCAACGGCCCTCAATTTTGGCGAGAAAGAGGGCGCCGTCGGTTACCTGGTGGGCGAGGAGAACCAGGGCCTGCGCTACATGTTCCATATGATGAACGAGGCGCGCATTATGGTGGGCACGGGCGCGTCCGTGCTGGCGTTGACCGGCTATCAGTACTCCCTCGATTACGCCAAAGAGCGCCCCCAGGGGCGACTGCCTTCCAATAAGGATCCGCTGTCGGCGCCGGTCAACATTATCGAGCACGCCGACATCCGCCGCATGCTGCTGGCGCAAAAAGCCTACGCCGAGGGCGGTTACGCGCTCTGCCTTTACGGCTCGCAACTCGATGACGACAGCCGCACCGCACCCACCGAGGCGGAGCGGGAGCGGGCGTCCACCCTGCTGGATATTCTCACACCCGTGATCAAGTCCTGGCCGTCGGAATACGGCCCGCGCGCCAATAGCCTGGCCATCCAGGTAATGGGCGGGCACGGCTATATCAACGAACACCCGGTGGAGATGTTTTACCGGGACAATCGCCTGAATCCCATCCACGAAGGTACCTACGGCATCCAGTCACTGGACCTGCTGGCCCGCAAGGTACGCATTAACGATAGAGCCTCGTACAAGGCACTGCTGAGTGAGTTCGACCGCACCATCTCGGAAGCGCAGGCACTGTCCGGGCTCGAGAGTTATGCGCAATCGCTTTCCGCTGCAGTCACACTGCTGGATGAAACCACCCTGAAATTACTGCAAGCGATGGGTGATGATATCGATAAAGCGTTGGCCAATTCGGTCAAGTACCTGGAGCTGTTCGGCAATATTGTTATCGCCTGGATCTGGTTGAAGCAGGGCATAGTCGCCACCCGTGCGCTGGCGCAAGACCCCCACGAAGCGGATGTGAATTTCTATCGCGGCAAGTTGCAGGCGTTGCAGTATTTCTTTCTTTACGAACTGCCGGAAATTGATCACTGGGCGCGTCTGCTGAAAGCGGTCGACGGCACCTGTCTCGATATGCGGGCGGAATGGTTCTGATCTATTTTGTCTGTTGCCGTTTTCACTAGAGGATCACTGTCACGCCATACGCTCACCATGGCGGGCGCCAACACGATCAGCTTGCTGGCCCTGTTGGCCTGCGATCTGGTGGATATGTACTTCTTAAGCAGACTGGGACACCAGGAGCTTGCCGCCGCCATCGGCTTTGCCGGCATACTGTTGTTTTTCCTGGTGTCGGTCGGGTTGGGAATGCAGATCGCCATGGCCGCCCTGGTGGCCAGGGCCGAGGGGCAGCACAATCGGCCGTTGGCGCGTCGCCTTTGCACCCACGCGCTATTGGTCAATGTGGTATTCACATCAATTCTGTCGTTGCTGGTGTGGTTCTGGTTGTCGCCATTGCTGGAACTGCTGGGTGCGCGCGAGAGAACATTGGCGCTGGCGGTGAGTTACTGCGAACTGGTGGTGCCGGCAACCCCGTTACTGGTTTGCGGCATGTGTGCGGCGGCGGCTTTACGGGCGCTGGGTGACGCCCGGCGCAGCCTGTGGGTGACGTTGGTTGCGGCGGCCGTGACCCTGGTGCTCGACCCACTTTTTATTGTTGGCATGGGGCTTGAAATTCGCGGTGCGGCGTTCGCGGCACTGGTGTCGCGGTTGGCGCTGGCGGTCGTGGGAATGTGGCTGTTGGCGGTTGTGCACCGCTTTTTGGTTGCCGTGCGTTGGCAGGCGTTGCGTTCGGACATGGTGGCCGTGGCCAACATTGCCGGGCCGTCGATCCTTACCACGTTGGCCACTCCTGTGGGGAGTGGCTACGTGCTGCGCACCATGGCCGATTATGGCGATAGCGCGGTCGCCGGCGTTGCCATTCTGGGCAGAATTTTACCGGTGGTCTTTGCGTTCACCTTCGGCATTATTATGGCGATGGGTCCGATTGTTGGCCAGAATGCCGGCGCCGGTCGATTTGACCGGGTCAGGCAGGCGCTATTGATTGCCATACGTTACAACGCCCTTTACGCACTGGGTGTCTGGTGCCTGATGCTGATTGCACGGGAAGAGATCATCACACTGTTCGGCGCTACCGGCGAAGGCGCCCGGCTTATCCATTTTTACCTGACCTGGCTGATGGGCGGTTTCTTGTTTGTGGGGGTGATGATGATCGCGGTAGCCGGTTTCAATAATCTCCACCTGCCGGTACTGGCCACCGGCTTCAACGTGGGGCGGGTGTTGTTGGGTGTGCTGCCCCTGGTCACGCTGGGCTCGATCATTTTGGGTGCCCGGGGTATTCTGCTCGGCGAGATACTGGCCATGGTCCTTTGGGGGAGCCTGGCGTTTTGGGTGTTGTGGCGGCGGGTGGGGCGGATAGCCAGCCAGCATATCCCGTTGGCAAAGGACTCGATGCCTGTCGAGGATGTGGGGCCCATGGCCTTCAGTTCGGGAGTCAGTCAGTTGGGCAGAGCATTGGAATTGCAGGAATGCAGTGGGCGGGACGCGGACCGTTAAGGTTGTGTTGGCTGAAATTGTATGAGGATAAGTGAATGAAAAACCTGTTTTCTGTCGCCGACAAAGTGGCCCTTGTCACCGGTGGTTCCCGCGGCATTGGCGAGATGATCGCCCGGGGTTATGTCGAAAATGGTACGCGAACTTATATCACGGCCCGGAAGGAAGCGGATTGCCGGCGCACCGCCGAAACGCTGTCGGAGTTCGGGGAGTGCATTGCGATGCCCTGTGATCTTTCCACGTTGGAAGGTGTCCAGTACCTGGCGGATGCGATCGCCGAGCGGGAGAGATGCCTGCATATCCTGGTCAATAATGCCGGTGCGGCCTGGGGTGAAGCGTTCGAGGCGTTTCCCGAAGCCGGTTGGGACAAAGTGATGGACCTGAACCTCAAGTCACCATTTTTTCTGGTTCAGCGACTGCACGGGTTGCTGAAAAAGGCCGCCACGGATGAGGATCCGGCGCGGGTGATCAATATCTCCTCCATTAACGGTATCAGCAACTCCCATGAGGAAAACTATTCCTACACCGCCAGCAAAGCGGGCGTTATTCACCTCACCAAACACCTGTCGTCCCGTTTGGCCGCCGACAACATCAACGTCAACAGCATTGCGCCGGGCTATTTCGCCACAAAAATGATGGCCCATGCCGATATGGATGAGATCGTCCGCTATATTCCCAAAGGGCGCCCCGGACAGGCGGAAGACGCGGCCGGAGCCGCTCTGTTTCTGTCATCCCGCGCCAGCGCCTGGGTAACCGGTGCAACGCTACCGGTGGATGGGGGCCTTGTGGCGGGGGCCTGATTGCAGTGTGACAGTGCCGCCGGTGCCGGGTGCTGTATATACAGTCACAATAAACTATTTGGAGAAATCCAAGGTGGTGTCTCGTGAGCAACACAAGCTGTCGGCTCTCGATTGCCGGAGACGGGGCTATAACTTATTGAATTGGAAAACATTAAAACGCACGTGTGAATGTATGGAAGACCCCGACAAGGTCTCGTTAAGCTCGGAGGCTTCTTTTCCCCGTGGCGAGGTTTAGCAAGAGGGTGCGCTAACGTATTGAATTTGTAATGATTTTTGGATAATTCAGAGCGCTGGGTTGGGTTAAAGTGTTGCTGTACATTCGAAATTCTGCCCATTAAACTGTTATAGATTAAAAATTAGTGAAATATATTTTTTTGTCTTTAGTTTTTTTAGTAGAGTCATGTAGCCAGCAAACCCAAGTTGCACCTGTCACTGTGAACGTTGGAGATATGGAGGTTCCAACTGAAAGGGACTCTCGCTGGTTTGTTTGCAAGAAAGACACGGATTGCGCGGTAGTTGATGATATGAATTGTACGTTAGCCTCTGTAAATAAGCGCCATATTGCTGAATTTCAATTATGGGCAAAATATGGGATGGGGCAAGTGTATAATGAGGGTTGTGATAACGAACCAAGAAAAGGAATTAATTATTTACCTATATGTCGGTCAGGTAGTTGCTCTTCAAAGCGTAAATAAAATGTGCTGCTAATCGACTATAACAAGCTGCGCAACTAGGGCAACATAAAATTTTGCTTGAAAAACAGAAAAATTTTATGTTGCCAGTTCGCTAGACGTTAAGGCTCTCAAATGGAACCATCTGTACTAGGGACGAAATACGACAAAATTGCTCAGTGGTGGCATGACCAACACGTGGAGTCTTCCTATGGTGTAAATCAGTTTCAAAGAGCTGTTAAATTTGCGCCGCGTGGTGGAAAAGCCCTCGATGTAGGTTGTGGCACTGGTGGAAGATTTGTTCGCATATTACAAAGTAGCGATTTCTCAGTTACTGGCCTCGATGTGTCAAAAGAAATGATTAGATTGGCTGGCGCAAATCACCCAGAGCACAAATTTCTGCATCGAGATATTTGCTCCTGGGAAACAGAAGAGAAATTCGATTTTATTGTTGCATGGGATAGCATTTTCCACTTGCCGTTGGTTATGCAAAAACCCGTCGTGTCAAAGCTGTGTCAGCTCTTAGCAAAAAGTGGCATTTTGATATACACGTTTGGCAATGCTGAAGGAGAGCATACTGATCAGTGGCACAATGATACATTTTACTACAGCTCTATTGGTATTAACGAAAATATGCAGGTACTTCTAAATAATGGTTTGTCCATTTTGCACCTTGAACTAGACCAATACCCAGAAAGGCATGTTTATACAATTGCCACCAGGCCTTAACAAGCGCAATCACATGGATCGAATTTCCGCCACCCTCATCTTTAATATAGCAAGAAAGCCTTTCTTGAAGGTTTTATCACAAATGCACTAAACCCCAAAGTTTCAATGTTTTATCTTGCTGCCTTTCCTCAGTTTATAAAGACATCTGATGCAGTGGGGTCTGCATTTTTTCTGGTATTTATTCATTCCATCATCAACTTAATATGGTTTTCGGCAATGGTTCTACTTTTCTCCCAATTGGTAGGAGCAGCTAGGAATCAAACGTTTCAAAAGGTTCTAAAGGCGACTACCGGATTCATATTTATTGGATTTGGAATAAAGCTTGCAGCCTTGCGTACTTGAGTAACGTTGCTAATCGGGTGGCCGGAGGTGTCCGAGCAAGGAACGCGTCATTCAATCCACGATGAATACCGTCAATGTGCGAACAAGTGCACACTGATATCTGTGTCTAAGGCCCCACCCCTCGACGGTGCCAAGCCGACGAGATCGTAGAGCGGTTTCCGATGGTGAAGACCTCGTAGGGATTATGTTAGGTGCGCTTTGTCGTGCACTTACGTTTCTCTCATCCAGCGCCTGCGCCTGGGTAACCGGTGCAACGCTACCGGTGGATGGGGGCCTTGTGGCGGGGGCCTGATTGCAGTGTGACAGTGCCGCCGGTGCCGGGTACTGCCGCGAAATGCTGCCATGGCGCCTGAAACAAGCTGGCTTCCTAGTAGACTATTCTTTACACATTTGCCGATGGTGCCAAGGATTGTCTTTCCTCCAGACGAGAGTTGTATCGGAGTTGGTTCTCAACGGATTCGACCGACACCTCAGCCACTTTAACATGGATTAGTGCATACCGCACCCACACAAATCCCAAAACCGACGCGACGACACCGCCCAGTGCGATCGAAGCCCAGACTGACCAGATGGGCAATGAAAGCATTGATAGAGCAACCTGGGCTAATATCACCGTAGCGCCGACCCGCCCGAGGGTTACCCAAAAACCCGGCCAGGAGCGGCCCAGCCCTTGAAAGACATTCGCCTCGATAAAAGCCGCGGCAAAAAACGCGTAGCCGAGTGGCACGATGTGAAAATATTGCAACGTATAGTGGGTAACTGTGGTATCGGTGGTGAACATCTCAATGATGAGCGGCGCGAAAAGGTAGGCTAACAGGCCAAAAACGAGCGCGGTTCCGGCGCCGTACAAGACAGCGGTATTGAAAACCTCTTTGATGCGCTGCCTGTTACCCGCGCCGATATTCTGGCCCATCATGGCCATGGAGCCAAAGCCGAATCCTATGGCGGGAATAAAAGCGAAAAACTCGATACGAAAGCCGATGGAAAATGCCGCAGCGCCCGCTTCCAAAAAGGCCGCCGACACAATGGACATCATTATAGAAAAACCCAGCGGATTGAGAGTTTGGGTCATAGAGGCGGGAATGCCAATATCGAACACTCGCTTGACCGATGCCCACTGCAAACGAAGGTTGGAGAATCGAAGGCGTACCATCATCTGATCGCCCGAGAGTACGTAGAGGGCCAGTATCAGGAACACGGCTTGTGAAACCAGGGTGGCATAGGCCGCGCCGCTGATTCCCAGGGCCGGTATAGCACCATAGCCAAAGATAAAGAGGGGATCGAGAATGGTGTTCACCAGCGTGGACAATGCGAAAAGCTTGGTGGGTGTGAAGTTGTCTCCCTGCGCATTGAACGCGGTGGATGTCGTCATCATCAAGAACGTTAGCACAGAGCCGGCGGCGGTGACGGTGTAATAGGGCAACGCCAGCGGAAAGACATTACCCAGCGCACCGGAGAAGCGAAGAAACGTGCCCCGAAAGCAAAGTGCAAGCACCGTAAAAAAGAGGGCTGTAATAGCGGTTAGCACATAAGCCTGCCCCAAAACCTGCTCGGCTTCCGCTTTGTTGCCAGCGCCCATATTCATTCCCGTCAGTACGGCCGAACCAATGGAAATCCCCATGGAAAGGGAGATCATGACGAAGAGCGTAATCTGCGATATGGAAACGGCGGCAATCGCGTCGGGCGAGAGCTTCGCGACCCAAAAGGCGTCGACGAGGTTGTAGAGGGAGAAAAAAAACATCGATAGCATCATCGGCCAGGCGAGCGACCAGAGTTGCCTGGGAATGCTCCCTTGGGTGAGATCTTGACCGTGCATGGCGTTTTACTTGCTCTTATTGCGTGAATGGATTGAGATCGAGAATGGCTTGAGCCTGAAGGCTGTCGACAACGCAGTATGCCGAATCCCGTTGCCCGTAGGATATCATAAAATTTAAAAACGCTAACCGCCGCGTAAGATGACAACTTATTAGTGGCGCTAAACGCCAAGCAAATTGGCTGATATTACCATGGGCTTTTGCCAACGTCTTTTCCACAATGCTATTTAATTGGTTCAAGTTGGGCTTGCTCGCGCCAAGCGAGTCAGGAGATAAACAATATGCAAATGAAAGTATTTCTGACCTGCGCGCTAACCGGTGGTGCACCCATCAATCCCAAACATCCCAAATTTCCGATAACACCTGGCCAGATAGCGGAAGCTGCGATTGAGGCCGCCAAGGCCGGTGCGTCTATTGTGCATATCCACGTGCGCAACCCGGAAACAGGCGAGTCCTCCCGGGATCCAAAGCTGTTTAAAGAGGTGGTTGACCGCATCCGCCAGAGCGGCACCAATATTGTACTTAACCTGACCTGTGGACACGGTGCGTTCCTGGTGCCAGATCCTGAGGATGAAAGCCGGGGATTGCCGGAGAGTGATGTCGTCAATGCGGATGAGCGCTGCGCCCACCTGAAAGACTGCCTGCCCGAGATTGCGACCCTGGATGTCACCACGATGAATTGGAATGCGGGTGATTTCGATTTTGTCTACCTCAACACGCCGCCGACCCTTCGCAAGATGGCGGGGATTATGCGCGCACTGAATGTACGCGCCGAGTTCGAGTGCTTCCAGGCGGGGGATGTCTTGTTCGCCAACCGCCTCGTGGAAGAAGGCTTTATCGAAGGGCCCGCCCTGTTTCAGTTTGTGTTGGGCATTAAATGGGGTGTGCCCGCGTCTCCGGAGACCGTGCAGTATATGCGCAACCTGGTGAAAGGTGAGCATGTCTGGACCGCTTTCGGTCTCGGGCCGATGCAGTTCCCCATGGCGGCCCAGTCCATGCTGTTAGGCGGACATGTGCGGGTGGGTCTTGAAGACAATCTTTACCTCGACAGGGGGGTATTCGCCACCAACGGACAGTTGGTGGAGCGCGCGGTGAGAATTGTCGAAGATCTCGGGTATGCCGTTGCCAGCCCCGACGAAACGCGTGAACTACTGCAGCTTAAGAATTTCAAGTAGACGTTGAGTTGTCGGACTTTGTCGTTAAAGAGTAGTAAAGGGCGGCAGACAATTCACAATGTTTAAGGCTTCCCGAATTGCTAAATACATTGGCGGCTTATTCCATTCCAACGGCTAAAACAAAGTGATGAAGTAAGATGCTGATGCCAATTAATAATAAACCGATTTGTCGTAAGGGAGTTCAGCGTGAATTCAGATTTATCAGGCGTGTCCAGCGCCGATGAGTACCCGATGGGCACCGTTGCGGTAGAAGCGCCCGTTGTTTCGCCAGATCACCGAGCCGACAGTGCCAACAAAGCCCCGGCGGTCAATCATCAAATGTGCAGATACCGCCAAAATCAGTCCATCCCGAAAACAGTTTTCAAACATTTATAGCTGTAAGGAAGATATTCATGAGCTGGATTTTGATTGCCACCGCCATCGCTGTAGGCGCTCTTTTGCCGATGCAAGGAGCCATGCTTTCAAAACTCGCCCCTCTGCTCCATCATCCGATTCAGGCCACATTAGTTTCCTATATCGGCGGCGCCATTGTTTGCCTGCTTATTCTTGGTGTATCGAAGGCAAGTATGCCAAGTGCGCAAGAACTGGCATCAATAGACTGGCATCTTTATATCGCCGGCTGTCTTGGGGCGATATTTGTTAGTGGTATGTTGTTGCTAATGCCAAAAATCGGCGTCGCCAATATGTTGGCGGCGACTATCGTTGGACAGCTATTTGCGTCTTCGATCATCGATCACTTTGGTTTGCTGGGAAGTATTCGGATTGGTATCAGTTTTTCCCGCGCTTTTGGTATTGCGTTACTGTTTTTGGGTTTGTATTTTATTCAGAGAAACGGTTGAGGATGTAGCGGCATTTCACCTCCTTTTGGTTCGTATTCTATCTTCCTGAAAAGCTTCCCGACAAGTGAGTTGTATCCCGCAGCCACTAGGGAGTTGATACCGCTTCGCGTTCCAGCGCCGATACCCTGTCCACACAATCCAGAAACTGCTCAGCCGATTCTTGCAACCGAATGGTATAAGACGTTAATGCCATTGGCTTGGCGGGCGGGTTGGGGGATAGTGGTTTTGGAGCAAACCCAATTGTAGCGCGCTGATTTTTTTTGCGTTCCGCCCTAAGCGTAAATTCGTCGTGCTGCGTTAACGCCTGCAAGACATCTAAAGCTTGGCTTCCTGTCAGAAATTCGTTGTGGATTGTCAGTGGCCGCTCCGAGCCACGGAGCTTCAGCTCCACTTCCATTGTCTCGAAGGACCAGCGCCGATCACCCACTTTGATTCGGGTAGATGCAGGGACGATATCCTGGTGATTCATAAACGTGGCGGAGAAATTAACAGTCTTTTGCATACCCTCTCCAGTTATGTGGTCTGGCAGGGGCGTTTTGACCACGAACTTTTCGATCATGCCGTTTTCCGGTGGTTGCGTCGCGCGGGTGCTGTACGCAAATCTCAGACTGGTGTTGCCAAAGGTATGACCGAGCGTACACGTTGATTCCACCTCTTGAAACACCCATGGGGGATACAGATTCTCTGTTTTTCCGTCACGATAGTCCCTGAGCTGCCTCAGGCGTTCGTTTGCTCGTGAATCGGGGGGCTCGCGCAAGGCCAGGCTGCCGTTGCATATCGACGGTCCTCCACCTTTGTTCATAAAGATTAAGTAATTTTTGCCAATTTGGAGCCAGAGGGGACATGAGGAGCGTTCTGTCAATACGGGAGAATCGCCAGACCCCTTGAGCGCTTCAATGACGCTCAGTCGCCATCTTCCCGTCGGACACGACCCATCTGCCGTGAGTGTGCCCTCGATGCATTCTGCCGCTTGACCCACGAAAATTCGATCGGCCGCGTCGTATTTTTCCTGGAGAGAGCTGTTGACGCAGCTGCAAGCCAAAGCCATATTGGCGGCCATCATATTGGCGAAAAGACCCGCTGTAACGGTGAGGACAAACCGAAGGTGTTTGAAGGCGGCGTAGGGGGGCGGGGTTGTTTGCATGGGTTCTTCCTGACGAGTGTTGTCCTCAAATGAATGACTGTAGCGATTTCACCCTTAATTTCAACTGTTGTCTATGTTCGTGTTCGTACGAATGACTGTACAAAAGCGGGGTTGCGGCATGGCCGGAAATGCTAAATATATCGGCCTTGCATGCTATGTGCCGCAGTGGGTGAATGTGTTGTACTAGCGCGGTTTTGCGTCACGCGGTCGGGTATTTGACGTTAACTCAAATGCGAAGCTGGCTGCGTCGACGCCAGGAGAAACCTTCACTGAGGGGTGATGATTGAATCCTGGTTGGCTTATGGAAAGCCTGGAGACTTCCGCAATTACAAGCGTCTTCAGCCAATGCGGGCTGAACGCAGGAAACCATGGATCGCTACAGAAAATAAAAACAGGGTCTTAAGTACCATGAAAATTTTCCCCTTTGCAAACCGTACGCTCGTCCTGTTAACCGCGTTAACCCTCGTGGCTTGTGGCGGTGGTGGTGGCGGTGACTCCAGTGACGCAGGTGGCGGCGCCCCGGCCGTGACGCGAGCCACTCTCAGCCGGGATAATGGCAAACAATTGGCTGACGCTGCCCTAAGTTTTGCTTCTCTAAGCAGTGAACATATCAATACCTTTCCCACATTGATCACGTATTTCCGCAACGTTTTTGGCACGGGCGCTATAGATCAAACCGAAGACTGCTTTTCGGGTACTGTCACCTACAGGGGCACTCTGACGGATGCGGGCAGTCAAAGCGATTTGTCATTTCTATTTTCCAACTGCAGCAACGGTAACGGCCTGATAGCCAATGGCTCATTACAGGTGATTGTCAATCAAGTGGATGGCAACCAGGTGCCCATTGATTTCCAGGTCAATTACAGCAACTACGTTACCCGCTCTACCAACGGCAACATCAATCTAACTATCGATGGCTCCGTGGATATCTTGCGCCAAAATGGCACCACTTCTGTCTCTGTGCACATGACAGTAACGGACAATCTCGAAGACCTTTCTATCAGTACCGACGATCTGGCCATCCTATACCCAAACAGCTCGGGTTATACCGCTCTGCGTGACGGTAAACTGAACGGTTCTGTGGAGCACTCGGGTTGGGGGCTGTTTGATGTCAGCGCCGATGAAGCCATGAGCGGTCGTCTTTACCTGGATGGTGAAGGCAGTGCCCAACTCCGTGTGGATATCGTCGATGGCACAACGGTTGAGCTGGCGTTTGATGGCGAAGGCGACAACGTGTATGACGCTTTTGTCATTGCACCGATTTTAGAGTTGGAAAAAACTTACGACGACAACACCGCCCCCACGATTAACATCGCAGATGTGGCCGATCTCGAAAAAAACACGGAAGCCGAAATTTCGCTCGAGGGTGTTACCGATAATGAATTTGATTTTCTTGACTATACGGTATCGCTGCAAAGCGGTCCTGGCGGTAGCAATACCACGGTGGTAGTTGACGGTGCCAGGGCACTGCATTTCTCCGCCGATGCGGCGGGCGACTATACCCTTGAGCTGAGCGTGTCGGATGGCCGGGGAGGGAGCGCGACTGAAACCCTCGATATTCATGTCATGCAGGATGCGCCTGAAATCGACCTCGCCAGCGATAGTTTTGCGATCACCGCAGGGGCGTCATTCAATCTGTCGCTGACCCCCGTCAACAGTGAAGACGGGCCGTTCAGCTACCGCCTGCTTGCCGCGCCCCCGGGCATGACCGTCGATGGCGACGGCCAACTGGATTGGCAATCCGGCAGTGAGTCTCTGTTTTTCCCGGAGCTGTCGCTAAACATCCTGGTTGAGGTCAGCAACACCGATCATGCTGTGGAGGTTCCACTCTCCATCAATGTCAGTGACCCGGGCAAAGCGCATCCACTGGTTCGAACGGGGATAGAAGTGCCTGTTGATGAGCGCAACATCCATGTGGGTGATTTCGACAATGACGGCATCACCGAGGTCATGTTGACCGACAACCACAACCTGATATACACCCTGGAGTACCGCGCCGGGGTCTACGTCCAGGATTGGGTTTTTCCCTATGCGCTGCCAACGGAGGGCGCCACTGTCGATGCCATTCTGCCCGACGATTCCGACGGCGACGGCCACTATGAGATTTATGTGCTCAGCGGTGGGCACATCAGTGTTATTGACAGGGATAGTAACCGGATTGACCGGCAGGTATCCCTTGAAGCCGTGGCAGGCCAAGGTTATGCAAAAGGGTATGGTATCGCGCTGGCCGACCTGGACGGTAGCGGTGACAAGCGGTTGATCGTCCTGGTCGGGGAATACACCTACAACAATGACACCGATGCCTACATCCTTAAGCGCGATGACCTCACCATCGATTGGCAATTGAAGGGCCAGTCGCTGGGTCGTGCACTGGCAGTTGGCAATGTCGATAATGACACCGCCACGGAACTGGTGTTTGCCGCCGGTTTTGTGTACGACGGCGCCAGCCATGCCAATGAATGGCTGTATGGCGACAACTTTGGCAATGACGTCGTGGTTGGCGATATCGACGGTGACGGGCGTGATGATATTGTCGCCGACCGGGGGGCGAACACCGTGGCGGTCTATGATGCGGTGGCAAAGAGCCTGGCGTTCGAAATACCGGAAACCGACACCTGCAGCATAGCCCTTGCCGATATCGATGCAGACCCTTCGCAGGAAGCCATTATTGGAAACTGCCAGTGGGGTAATGTGTCTGCCTATGATGCCGGCGCCAGTAGCGCCACCCTCAAGTGGCAAGTGAGTTCACAGTCACATGGTACGGAGAGTCTCGCCATCGGCGATAGTGACCAGGATGGCCATGTGGAAGTGCTGTGGGGCACGGGGTTGTCTACCACGGGCGAAGATTCACTGGTCGTTTTCGATACCCAAACCCAAACGGTAGATTTCCGCAACCAAGACCCCGCCCAACTGGGTTCTCCCTACATCGGTGGACTCAGGAAAATCGGGGACCTGGGCGAAGAGTCCGTGATGTTTGCGGTTGCCGGAACCGACAGCGGCTACGCGGGCAGTCGCCTGATATCCATAGACCCCGCCACGGGTCATCAATTATTGAGTCCGGAACAGGGTTCCAACTGGACGGGATTTATCGATTTTTGCATTGGCGACCTGGAGCAGGACGGTGGTGATGAAATTTACCTCTCCAGCGCGGAGGCCTATGACAGTTTCCTGGCCGTCTATGACCCGGATACCGCCACCACGGCATGGTCGTTATCGGGCTCCAACCGCGCCGGCGGTGATATAAGCTGTGGCGACATTAACAACGACGGATATACGGATATCGCAGTTGCCTGGGGAAACACCGTGCAATTGTATGATCCCGCAAACCAGGCACTGATATGGAGCAGTACTGAACTCGGTACCACCCCGAATCAGGTGGAGGTCTATGACCTCGACCATGACGGCACCCTGGAAATCGTCGCCCTGATGACGGACAAGCTGGTGGTGTATAAAAAAAGCGGCGCCAACTATCTGGAAGATGGGACTTATACGGAAATTGACAGCGACAATTTCCGGAGCCTGGCTATCGAAGACGTCGATGGTGACGGCAATGCTGAAATCGTCATTGTTGCCAGGGACAGCTATCAATTCCAGTCCTCGAGTACTCACCTGATCGTGTTGGACAACCAGTTGGCCCCTGCCGCGGATGTTATTCTCAATGGTTTTGTCACCGCGCTCGGCAGCCCGGACACGGCCAGTAATTCATTGCTGATTGGCATTTCAACCTTTTCGGAAAACAATACCAGCGGGCAGGCCGATGACCATCGGGTGGCGCTTATCAGCCTGGAAAATGGCCAGGTTATTTGGCAGTCTCCTTTGTTGTTGGGTACTGTGGCATCGAAAAGTCAACTGACGCCGGCGTTGATCGGCGGTATTGAGGCGTTAAGTTTTGGAACGGACGATGCCATGTACATCACGCGGTGACAATAAATAATCGCAGGGAGGCGATCAACGTACAGGTTGAATCTGGCCGATAATGCTTGGTGCTGTAGCTGGAAATGCTATGGCGAATAATGCTAATTCGACTAGTATGAAAAAGCTAACCGCTCTATTTGTTCGGTTGCGGCCAACTGCCAGTCGGCATTGGCTAACCGCCGGGTAAGCGCACGCTGGTGGAATTCAAGCACTATTTTAGCAGGGTTAGTTTAGTAGGATTAGTTATGCCTTCCGAGAATATATGCTTAGGACATTATTACATCTATGGCTACTTGCAGGGTGTTGTCAACCAGGGAATAGACCCTGTCGAAGTGCTCGAAGATGCCAACCTGTCGCCGTCCCTCTACACCGATCCCCAAGCCTCGATCAATGGCAAGGAGTTGCAGCGCCTCATACTGAGTATCAGGACTCGGTTAAACGACCACTATTTAGGGTTCCTGCAGGTGCCGGGCAAGCTCGCTATGGACGCTGAGGCGGGCAGGGCGGCCGTCAAATCCGACACCTTAGGAGAGGGCATCCGACATCTGTCCGCCTTTATCAATGCGGTCCGCAGCGACGAGGAGCGCGACCTTATCAACCATCATGGTGCCGACGAGGCTACACTTGTTTACCGCTTTGAGGGATTCCAGCCCGGGGTGGACAGCCACCTGCTCTACTGGTTTCGCATGTACTGGGGGCTCCGTTTCTATTGCTGGTTGATTGGCCAACACATCAAGCTGACTCGGGTGGATTTTTCATCGCCAAAGCCGCCCGAAAGCATCGACTATGAAGTGGCGTTTAATTGCCCCGTATATTTCGAGCAGCCGCTCGACTGTTACCATTTTGACAGCAAATACCTGTTGGAACCCATCATTCGCAACGAAGTGGAGTTGTTCAGTGGTGGGTTTTTCGAGAAAACCCCCAATTGGTTTTCCTTCCCGGGTCGCGACCAGACGCTTACCAGTCAGGTCGAACAGGTCATTATTGAATTGAATCGGCAGGGGATGGCATCACCCTCCATCGAAGTGTTGGCGGGCATCATGGCCATGAGTCCGCGCACACTCTCCCGCAAACTGTCCAAAGAAAAAACCTCTTTCCAGACGATTAAAACCAAGGTGCGCAGCGACATCGCCACCCGCTTGCTGACTGAAAGCGATCTGCCCATCGCCCAGATTGCCGAAAGTATTGGATTTACGGAGCCGGGCGATTTTACCCGCGCCTTCATTACCTGGAAGGGCGTCACACCTTCCAGTTATCGGCAGGCACAGCGGCAGGAGAGGCCGGTCGTCTGACGATGCCCGGGCAGATGTCCACTCATTTTCGGTGAAGGCGTTGAATTGAAACTCATAGCACATGTCCTTGTGGTGGTGTTCTACCTGGCGAATCCAGGCGTCGCCCAGGCGTTTTTGTTTGGATGGACAGAGGCGCGCCTCACTAAAACCCTGAAGAAGATGGATAGTGCCGAGCGGGAAGAAAACTGGCGCCGGGGCATTAAATACGGTGAGCGGGCGCTGGGTGGTTGCAAGCGATTGCGAAGCGAAAGAGACCCGTTGTGTATCGCCATCATGCGACGCAATGCCACTTACTATTACAATAATGGCGTCCATAGACACCACGCGACTGCGATTGAGCATGCCTACCAGCTGGCGCGGGAAGAGTTGGGGCGCGATCACTTCAGTACCACAAGCCTGCGCGATATTCACTATCGGGTGCTGATCGCCGAAAAGCACTTTGTGCAAGCCATCCCGGTACTGCAGGAGAGGCTCCAGACTGAACGGGCCGTCGCGAATGAGCCCTATAAAGTGCTGGACCTGACCTTGCAGCTCTATGGGTTGTATCACCTGACGGATCAGGTTGAGCAGGAGGAGGGGGTGTTGGAAATCCTCTTGCCCATGGTGGGCGAGCTGATTGGTAAAGACGGTGACGACTACCGGGACGTTGCCACGGCGCTGGCCGAGAGCTATTGTGCCCGGGGAAAATACGCCGAATTCTTTTCATTTGCCCATGAGCACCAGCTGGACCTGCGTTGTTCTTCCCGTGACTCTTCACAGTGAGACCGTTTCCCGCTTCCTGTTTATGACTTTCAGTATTATAAGCCGTGGCTGTAAATGCTGATTGTGGTGAGGTAATTACAGCACCAATTGCTGCATTTTATATAAATGCCTTCAACGCCCTAAGTCCCGCATTCATCACTTTGGTGTCCGTGATGGCAAGACCTTCTACGCAACGATTGCGGTAAACTTTGTCTTCTCTTATTTTCTTCAAAACGGCGGGTCACCCTCGACGATCCGTCCTTCCCCGCGACTGTCTACGCCCGCCTCATTGAGGGCGGCGACTGGCGGTGTCGGGTCAATCGTAGCGAGCGCGTAACCGCCTCCCAAAGGTGTGCTTCAAATCATGTGCCCGCACTTCCGGTAATCCCGCCTCCGTGCGAGCGCGGCGCCAAGCGTGGGTAATTATGCGATCAACAGGCATTCCGTTGGAATATGTAAAAACGTGATCGGGATGCTTGCCGCGCTGGCGATTAATTACCGCCCGCGCGTCCGCATTCAACACCACTATACGATCTTCGCCATTTTTAACACCGTCACCAGGAATCACAAACACGCTGGTTTTTAATTTGGGAAGTGGTACTCCCCACTGCCAACGCAAGCGTGTTACTTCGCGTTCCCGAAGGCCGGTGTTGACCTTGAACAAAGCCATCTGCCTCAGGTGAGGTGGCAGATCTGCAAGACCCGCAAAAAAACATCGCTAAAACAACGTATTGGCAGCTTTAGGGCCGATGCAATTGCCACCCCAACCGGCTATGCGGCCCGCCATCCAGCCAGCCAGGCTGGCGTGATGCAACGGCACAGCACGCAACCCGCCCCGTTAAGGCGAGTAATTTCCGGGCCGGTGGCGTGAAATGCCAAGCAACATGGCGCGACCTGCCATTCGACTTCATCCGGAAGTGTGGTTTAGTGATCATACGGGTAACGCACCCGACATAAAAACAACAAGGGGAGAGCCGCCATTCAATGCGGGGCCGGTACGGCAGACTTACAGGCAGGCACTGCCAGGCGGCCGTTTAAGGCGGGTTACGAGAACGACACATGGCCAAAAAGCGCGAGCAACCATCCGGCGGGCAACCATCGCCAATCACCGAGGAATTCGTCAAACACCGAACCTTCCTCAAGCGCTTCCTTACCCGCTTCCTCAACCAGCCACAGGATATCGACGACGTCCTGCAGGATACCTACCTCAAGGCCTACCGGGCCGAACGGGAGCGGGTCATCCACACCCCCAAAGCCTTCCTCTTCCGCGTCGCCCGCAACGCCGCCCTGAAAGAATTGGAAAGAAAATCCCGCCAAATCGTCGAATGCATAGAGGATTTTGACGAGTCAGGGATCATCTATGAAGAGAACGCCGTCGAAAACCAGGTGGAGGCCCGCCAAAGGCTGGGGCTGTTCTGCGATTCGGCTCTGGAGATGTCGCCGCAGGTGCGCCGTGCGTTTCTCATGCGCAAAGTATATGGTTTATCATACCAGGACATTGCCAAGCAGCTGAGCCTGGCCGTCAGCACCGTGGAGAAACACGTGGCCAAGGGGTTGGAGGTATGCAACGCCTACATGGAGCGCGAAGAACAGGCAGGCAACACACAGGCGTCCGAGGCGAACACCGCCGGGACTAACAAAGCACGGCGCGCCTCAACCGGGGACGCAGGCTGACACATGCTGGAAACACAAGGCACCATGGATAAGCACACAACTCCTTCGGAAAAGCAGTCGATCAACCAGGAGGCCTGTGCCTGGATCGTGAAGCTGGACAGCCGCGATCCCTCCGCTGAAGATCGCACCGCGCTGCGCCAGTGGATGAGCCAGAGCCCCCAACACAAGGCCGAGATCGAACGCCTGGCCAAGCTCTGGGGCCAGCTCAATGTATTGGCGGAACTCGCCGTACCCCACGAAAAGCCCCAGCTCGATCCCATACCCCGCAACCGTTCGCCCTGGGTTGCCCTGTTTGCCACCGCCGCCACCGTGATAATATCCATCGGCCTGCTATTGCAAACAGGCCTGCTTGACCGGCTGCTTCCTGGAGGATCGCAGGTCTACGTCACTGCCGTCGGCGAACAACGGCGCATACCCCTGCAAGACGGCTCCACCATGCTGCTCAACACCAACAGCCGGGCCGAAGTGGACTACACCGCCGAAACACGGCAAGTCCGCCTGCTCAGCGGCGAGGCCCACTTCGAGGTGGAGCACGATACGGCAAGGCCCTTTCTCGTTTATGCCGGCAACGGCGTCGTCAGGGCCGTGGGCACCGCCTTCTCCGTCTACGTCAGGCGCGATGTGGTGGACGTGACCGTCACCGAAGGCACCGTGGAACTCAAAACCGCCGCCCGGCCGAGCGACCCAAAACCCGACGAACCGGACCAGGCGCATAAAACTCCACAGGAGCCGGGCACCGGAAAACAATACACCGCACCGCTCACTACCGCACTCGTGCGGGCCGGCCAGCGGGCCAAGGCCGACGGCGCCATCGAATCCATCGAAACCGTGGAAAAGGCCAGGCTGGAGCGCGAGCAATCCTGGCGCCAGGGCATCCTCAGGTTCTCGGGCGACCCCCTGGAAAAGGTGATCGAGGAGATCAGCCGCTACACATCCCAAACCATCGAAATCGAAGACCCGGCACTGCGCTCCCTGCGCTTCGGCGGGGTCTTCACAATCGGCGAAACCGAAAAAATGTTCGCCGCCCTGGAATCCGGCTTTGGCGTAAAGGTAGAGCGGGTAAACGAGAACCTCGTCAGACTCTCCACCACCACGCTCTAAAGGCCCCGCCACGTAGTCCCCTCTCGCGCCGGGCGGTACGACGGGTCGCGAGGGTTAGGGTTAGGGGAAAAAGGCCCTCTACAGCCCTTCGAAGAGCCAGCCTGCTCCCCATCCCCAACCAAGCTATAATCATAAAAATAAAGAACCGCCCAGCAAAACTGAGTTAAATTCAAACTCATGGGCAAAAAAAGTAAAAAATTTTCACCTTTCCATAGTGGGTTTTTAGCGCCACAGGATCATCTGTACTGTAAGGCCGCTAAGAAGGAAGTCATGACATGTCCTTCACACGGTTAACAGTAGAGATGAAGCCGCCAGTGCACCTGTGCTTCCGCACGTTTTACACGCTCTGCCTGGTGTTGCTGCTGGCAGGCGAAGCCAAGGCCGAACCGCCCCGGGAATACGAATTCAATATCCCCGGGCAAAACGCCGAAGCCGCCCTGAACCAGCTGGCAGACCAAACCGGCGTGGCACTGCTCTTCCTCTACGGCCAGGTCCAATCCGTAAACACCAACCCCGTTGTGGGTCAGTTTACGGTACAGGATGCACTCAATAGGCTCCTGCTGGACACTGGCCTCACCGGTGGTCTTACAAAAGATGGAGTCATTACGATTTCAGCGATTAAGACCACTGATGAAAAAGATAGGGGAGAAAAGGTGAATACACAAAAAAGTTTGTTGGCGGCGGTGATTGGGTT
>JBNKHG010000038.1:0-20586 GCA_050290225.1 Cellvibrionaceae bacterium | reverse complement strand
CATCCTGTTGGGCTTCTTGTCGGGTTTGGTAGTGACGCCAGTGAACTCGCTCTTGTTTCAAGCTTCCAAAAAAGCTTTCCACGACGGAGTTATCCCAGCAATCTCCTTTCCTGCTCATGCTGCCGATAAAGCCGTGGCTTTCAGCGATTTTTGTCTTTTTAGGAGGGGAAATCCCCAGAACCCCTTGTTGAATCGTGTAGCTAGTCGAAAAACCAGGCAGGTTGCAAGTCAAACCGCAGGCACAGTTTTTCGATGGCGGTGCGGTTCAATTCTCGCTCACCTTTCAGTACTTTAGAGACCATTGATTTAGTGCCGATTTCAGGTAAGTCACTGCCAGTAAGATTATGCTGGGCCATCAAGGTGCGCAGCAGTGCGATATCGGCGGGCATCTCTTCTGCCTGGTTTACAAACGCCATAAGCTCTTCGTCTTGTGACTCATACTTTTCGATGGCATGACTCAGCATATCGATCAGCGGGTTCAGCGGATCATCCTCGGTGTCATTGGCGGATTCCAGAATCTCCTCCAGCGTTTCCAGGGCCTGGTCATAGTCCTCTTCACTGGTGATATGCATCAGTGGATGAGCTTTGTCGATAAATGCCTTGTAGGCATCGATAAGCGCTGCATGTGCCATAGCAATACCTCCTAATCTCTGTCCTTTCGGTATTTTTCTGTCAGCTTGTCGTAGTCGGCATGACTGACAATGTGTTTGATGTACATGCGTTTATTCACAAACTGGATGAATGCCAATACCCGCAAATTGTTACCACCGACATCTAGCACCCACCACTTGTCTTTGTACTTGAAATTGTCCAAAGACGGATAAACGGCTCTCAGCTCCTCGGGAGTACGGAAATCCGTCTTCTGTAGCACCCGGTACATATCCATAAGGGGATCACGATCATTGGGGTACCTCTTGGCGGCTTCGTTAAAAGGCCTTTTGGAGATAACGTTCATCCACGACTTTCCTTGTTGACTCACAGTCAACTATAGTTTGCAGTTGACTCGTAGTCAACCGGAGGCTGGAAGAATGTTTCGAGCCAAAAAGGGGTTGGGCTCTTAGATATATCGGCTTATTTTGTAAGTGATTGTTTTTAAAAGAGTTTTATCTTGTTGGGGTGTGGAAAAGCTAGCGATGCTACTGTTGGCTATTAGTGAGGCTATTTTTCAGTTTCCTGGACTTGGCAATTGATTCCAGGCATTGCTGACTGCCATCAAATAAGTTTGGCCCCGTCTTCAACGTGTCATGAATGGGCTGTTATCTACTCATCGATAGTAACCAGGCATACACAGCTATCACCTTCAAACCGTAATTTTCCTGTCGCAATAAAGGCGTCTTTGACAGCTTCATTTAACGGTAACCGAACATCTCTTGCGACACCATCTTCTTTCTCGAGCTTTTTGACAGTGGTCGTGCCTATATTCGCATGCTCAGCCAGGTCTTTGATTGACCAGCGGAGCAGTCCCCGAGCCATTCGTATTTGAGCGCCAGTTAGTAGTTGCATGGCCCAATTATCCCGAAGTCACACTAAACAAACAATTAATTGCTGTAATTGGGTTGAAAATTGCTAAATATGCGTCCAATATGGACGCATATGCATCCTTATTTGCTTTCCTTGACTATGTCCGGTTGGAAAGACGGTTAGTCGTCAGTGAGTCCGCTTGAATGGGGCAGATAAAGGGCATATAGACGATGCGCCCTTCTGATGAGTTCGCACCTCATCAGAAGGACGACTAATCACAACCGATACTGGAGGTATCCGTTATGACCGAGCGAAATTGTAAACGAAATGCGCCCCGAGCGCTTCCCATCTCCTCCCATCCCCTTGTGGATGTGGATCAGTTATTTGTCCTTCGCCGTAAAACGCTGGAGTCCATTTTTTTGGCTCCGGTGCCTGGCGATGAAGATGTGGCCTTCGAGTCGCCCATTCAGGTGGTGGTGCTGGCTAGTCACGGCGAGGATGTTCTTCTGGGGGTGTATGCCCCGTCCGATTGGGTGTTGGAAGAGGGGACAATACCCAACGCCGAGTGGTGGCCGAAAGATGCCGGGAGTGATGAGCAATTGTCGTGCAAACCGGTCACTATTGATAAAGCCTTCGAAATCCCTGTGCCCGACAATATTGCCTTGAGCAGTGTCGAGAAAGCCGTCTTCGAGGAATTGGATGCCCTGGCAGCGAGCCAATACGTTTTCTACGAGACGGTAAAGGGGATGTTGGATCGGTATGAAACCAGTCAGTCCCTGGACTGGCAGCACACGCAGTTGGGTTTTGCCCAGTGGAAGGACTGGTTACTCGAGCGTGAGCGTCGGGTGCGTCAGTTGGTCAAGCTCGCATTTATCCAAACCGCCCGTGATAAAAGCCAACCACGGAACGGGGGTTAAGATGAGCCAGTCAAAGAAGCACAAATCCAAGGGTCGGACTCAGGCCCGCCCTCAAGTGCCCAGTCACCCGCTCTTCGAGCTCTCTGGCAGAGAGGCTAGTTTTATTGAGTGCGTTGATGCGATTGATCGCGTTTCCTCAGTGATAGAGCTATATAACTTCTTGGGGCAGGGAGCGGATTCAGGGCAGGAATTATCGCCCCGGGCAGAATCAGCCTATTGGAAACTCCTGCGGATGCTCTGTGAATCGCTCGGTTATATCAGTGACCGCTTGATGGTATTGCATCGCGAGCAGGGTCATACAAAACGCAGGGACGCTGAGTATCTTCAGGCTTTGCTGAGTGCGTTACCCACGCTGGGGACCGTGAACCGTGATCGCTATTTGAACCGTGTGGCGGCGCAACTGGATATCTCGCGATCCGTCGTCGACCAGTATATCCGTCAGGCCAACCTAGCGAAAAAGTCTCTACACTGAGGCAGAACTCGGCCCGGCGCAAGACTGGGCCGATATCTTGATGTGGGAGTGCGTAACAGCGTGCGGCAACGTCTTCCGACATTAGTCTTTGTCTTATCCATTCTCGTTAATTCTCGGGCGGAATACGCGGGCACCCAGAATGTGGATTGTCATTTTAAACCCTGGCGATTCAGTATCCTGGCTCTCCATCTCGGTGTGACTTCAATGGATCTCTATTCCTACGATCTTTGTGGCGAGCAGAGAACGGATGATTACACCTTATTGAATGCACAGATAATGCTGACAGATATTATAGTAGGTCCAGATGCGGGCTCACTAAATGCATCTATCTAGGGAAGGAATTTGGCCGATGAAAAATATATCATCAACGCCTTTCCTGTGGGCATCTCTGCAGTTTTGAATTGGTCAGTCATAGGGTGGTCCGCGAACTATAGGCTTCGATTTTACCTACGAAATTTGAAGCTCATTGTTTTGAATGCTTAGCTAAAAAAGCCACAGGCGACTGATTTCAATTCACTTCCGCGAACCGCTGCAAAAACGCAGATCGCAACAAACACACACCTTTTCATTCAATCGTTGCACAACATCACCTGCCTCGTGCGGGCCTTACCATTTTGGGCGAGTGACTTTTGAGGGTTTTTTGTAGGACATTTTCTATGCCTGTAGGAAATGTCTTACAACATCAATTGTGATGTGGCAACAACGACCTGCCGGTAACTCATGGTGGACTATTAGTGCCCACGAACGCCTCAGGATAACAAAACGAACGCTCGAAGTTCATGCTATGAAGCGTCAAAACCAAGGGGAGCCAAATTCTGCGCGCCGTAGCCGCTTCGACACGGCGCAGCTAGGAACAATTCCCCTCTTTATCGTCCACGATCAATATCGTCATCGATATTATTGTTGCAAACTTCGACTAGATGCCAAAGCCGCCAACGATCTTTTTGTTTACCTGACGCAGACAGTTCCGAAGTAGATCCTATTCCAATTAACGAAGCTACGAGAGTATAGCGGTCATCGGTCAATTGGCTGGCCTACAAGAAAGGCTTTCAGCATCAGTGCTTTCTGGTCAGTTGGTTATAATGTCTCTGGAAATTGTCGGCGGATGATTTTAGGTCTTGAATGAGAGGAGAGAGATCAATCTGTTCGCCTGCCTTGGCCAAGTCCAGGCCCCGCTGGAAGCGTTTATTCGCATCGTCGTATACTTTCCACAGCTCAAGCCCGACTTTTCCTTTGGTTGTCATAGTAAACTCCTTTTACTGTTGGCTGATCAGTTTAGATCAGGGTTGGCTTTTTGCCAAGATGATATACTTCTCTTCTATGAAAACAGCACCGCATGTACAAAGGGCAGGTAACAGCTCCGGCAAGAACCGCGAGGCAATTGCTTGACCATTGGGCGGCCCGGGGGGCGGGTGCCAATTCCCCTGGAAAGCGGACACATTCTGGATGCCCTGATAGTAGAATTGGACGCCCCAGCCAGGGTGGGAGGAGTAGACGTGGACGCTCTTGTCTCGGCCCAGGCAACGAAATTCAGCTCTGTTAAGCGATTTGCCGTGGTCATTTCCGAGTCTCACACTCAACAATTGTCACTCCCGATCTTGTATGTGAAGGACCTACACAAGGTGGGGGAGTGGGCGTAAGCTTGTTTTGCCATCAGCCTATCTTCGAGCCTTGATCTGGTACTATCACCTGCTCATTGCCACATCTGTGCAGGTCCTCGCTGGCAACAGGTATTGCCGGGGTGGTTGATAATTGTGGCTGCCGAAAAAGCAGATCAAATTTCCAAGTGACATCATATCCATCTCCAAAGGAGGGTATTATGTTAACCAAACATTTTGAGAACCCCGTCCAGGACATCGGGGAGGGGAATTCTAAAGTGTAGTGGCTCACATCTGATCGGGCAGTCTTGTTAAACAGGGTTCGATGATGACTGACAAATACTTGCCCACTCCAGACCTTGGCGTCCATTTTATCCCGGCTCAAAAACTGTCTGCTAATAACCCAAGGTAGACTGTTGGGAAATTCTCCAATTCGGCCTCGCCCCTAGGCCAATAACTATCTATTTGGTCCGCATATCACAACTTGCGGGTCATATCGCGATCCTGTATGTTGTTGATATTAAACATAAATTTTGGGGTGTCACTTATCCACAGGCAGTGATACATGGTAATAATTCCTTATATCTCGGAAAGGTAGAAACGCTTTCCAACAGTAAGTTATTGTTTGGCATACGGAATTTTTACAGCGAAGAAAATATATAAAGCGACTGTGGCGTCAATCCCCTTAACCAAATAGCTAATATGCCCACTCCTTGCGATCTCTGATTATTACATTAAGGATGGTGATCAGCTTCCACATACAAGCGACTATCGCCACTTTCTTGTGCTTCCCTTTCGTCGTCAACAAATGGTAAAAAGCTTTTATCACAGGGTTACATTGAATCGCACTCAACTTCGTCATATATATCGTTGTGCGTACGGAGCCTCACCCGCCAGAAATTCTTCGTTTGCCGTTTAGCTTCCCGCTATCCCGGTTAACCAACGCCAGTCTCACCAGGGTGGCCACCAGTTTGTTGGTCATCGTTCCCAACTCAGGAAGGTCGGCCACTAGGGACGTAACGGCGGAAACTGAACAGGGGGTTTAAAGTCTATCTCAGTGATATCGATATAGTGACCATCATCATTGAAATGACAAAAGCTAGGCCACGGTTGGTGGCGGGGCGAACCACGTATATTTCATGATTGAATTTCAATAGAGTTGATTATAATATTTCCGCATTCGGCCTGCGTCAGTATTATTCAGAGCGGCCGACATTGGATTTCGGTGAGATAAGTAATGCCAAAAGACGAGCAGAGCGCCACTTCCACAAGCCTTGAGCAATCAATCAGAGAGTTTTTGGATCGCGGTGGAGAGATAAAATTGGTTGAATTCGGGGTTTCTGGTGAAAACGACGACTTTAATTGGAATCAGTCTCGACACCCTGCACGCAAAAGCGGGAATGGAAAGAAGTTCGACTCGTCAAACACTTCTAAGCAATCTACTTGAAAATTAATTCCACGAGCTGGATGCGAAGAGTCAATCAGGGTTAGGTGTTTGGCATCACGACACTGATCGTTCTTCGGGACAGTGCCTCTCAATTAAATTCTTGTCGTGTTCGGCCACCAGACGGTCGTTTCCGTTGCGTAGGGTATGGTGGAGGTCATATACAACCCAAGATGGGCGCCGATCATCAGCCAAGACTTTGGGGACAGGTTTCAGCCAAGAGCGGTATTTTATATGGTTACTCTGATCATGACTCGAGGAATCAATTCCGCGATTTTTTAAGACCGGACTTTGATTGGACGTGGCCAAAGAATCAACACCGCTGACGTAGCCGAAGGAGTTTAGTGCAGCGCAAGTGACGCGCCTGCGATTCGGCGCAAATTCAGAGACTTCTTCACACAGTCGACCTTTATGAGCCAGGATGTAGCCTTCTGCCACACATTGCCGAAAAGGATTTCAGGATGATGTGCTAAGAAATTGCTGTCTTGGGCCAGGCTCAACGGTATGAACGTCACCGCCCAGAGAACACGCTGCTCTACCAGCTGATTCAAGAGTATTATCCAGACTTTGTCGATATTCTGGTATCGATGGAGCGTACGAATCAGCTTGCGTGTCGCCGGCGCTTTGGTGCACCAGAGCGTGTTGGTAAGCCACGAAGTTGCCACCCTCCTGGGTGAGATGAATGCGTTGACGAAGTGGGAGAGATCGCAACACTGCTCCACCTGAAAGATCACTCGGTCAGGTACCGCATCATAGTCGGACCACAGGCCGGAAAAAAGGCGTTAACCTTGGAGACCCTACCGTCAATGGACGACTGAGACTGCTTGGATCAGAGCGAAAGTCGATGGGTTTTCTTTGCATGCGGGTATGTCGGCCAATGAATAGCAACGGGGCAAGCTCGAGCGGCTATACCGCTACGTGACCCGCCCGTCGGTCTCTGAGAAGCAGGCAATTGACATAGATGTGCAGACCTGTGCCCGATGTGGCGTTTAGGTCAGGGTTATTGCCTGTATCTAAGAAAGCTTACCCCGCAAGCGTAGCAAATGTTTTGGGTATCCTGTAGTGATTCAGATACGGGTTTGAACCTGCTCAACGGAACATGCATCTTCTTGCCAGTACGCAGTATCGACACAGCTAACACTTTCGAAAAACGATTGGCCATCTGGCGTTCGCGAGATAATCGTTCTGCAAACATTCTAGGGTTCACCCAATGCTTCAATAAATCGGGCAAGCACAGGTGTCCACGTTTCAGGGGCCGCTGTTGCGAAATAAGTATCGAGTTTTGCGATAGCGGGCGGCAGTTCAAGGTAGTCAATGTCGAATCGTTGTCGATGGATTTTGACAGTGGATAAAGGCATAAGGGTATAACCCATCCCCGCGGCGACGCAGCCGAGAATTCCATCGATACTGCCAAACTCAAAGATTCTGGTCGCCGTCACGCCTTGGGAGGAGAGAAACAAATCGATACGCTGGCGATAGCTGCACCCCTGACGGAAGGCGAGAAACGCTGTTTCCAGGAGCTGCTCCTGCGTAGGAAACTGGATAAATGGTTTGGGACCGACCAGCACCAGCCATTCACTGAACGCCTTTAAAAGGTGAAATCGCTCGTGCTCTGGCCGGCCCGCGATAAAAATGCCATCGACACTTCCCTCGAGAAGCTTGGATACCAGTGCGGCGGTGGGGCCTGTTTCCACCGTTAGGTCAATTTCAGGATGTCGACAGTGAAATTCGGCCAATACCGGTGGCAGACGTACGGCCGTAGTGGTTTCCATTGCGCCCAGGCGCAGTCGGCTCGGGACTGCCTTGTCGCCGTGAAACAGTTCCAAAACCTCATCGTGGGTTTGCAGCATGCGCCTGGCATAATCCGCCAAGGTCGTGCCTGCAGTTGTCAGTCGGGCCCCTCCTTTTCGATGAAAAAGCTGGACGCCCAACTCCGTTTCCAGTTTTTTCACATGTGCAGTTACGTTTGACTGCACCGTATGCCGACGTTCAGCAGCGGCCACGAAACTTCCGGCTTCAACCACGTCCATAAACAACCGTAGCGATTTTAGCTGCATAGACCTGCCTCAATTTAATATCACTAAATAAGATAAATTAAATCATTATAAATCACTTTATAAGATTGCATGCTGCACATTACCATAACTTGGGATGATTCAAGAAATTGAGACTTGTATGTGGCGATGCAGTCCCCCTCAAGCCTTGGTTTAGTTCCTGCAAAAACACCAGCTTTAATGGAATCTCAAAGTCGATGATGAGAAAAGAGGACCTGCCGGCGTTGCTGATTGGGGTGACGGCGACATTTGCCGGGATTGGGGTCGCCCGTTTCGCCTACACCCCGTTGATGCCGGAGTTGGTTCTACAGCAATGGTTTTGTGAGAGTGAGGTCGCTTACCTGGGTGCTTCAAATCTATTGGGCTATTTGATCGGGGCTTTATCAGCACACAGGTTATCCGAGCGCATACAACTGCGATGGTTAATGGGCTTGTGTTTTGCTGCTATCGCGTTGAGCTTCGCCCTATGTGCCCAACCCGGAGACTTTGGATGGTTCTTCGGTTGGCGCCTAATAGCGGGTATCACTGGTGCAATCTTGATGGTTGTGGGCCCCGCGACGGCGTTGGCGTCAACACGTCAAGCTCATCGCACTCGTGTTGGTGCCTTTGTCTTTACAGGTATCGGCTTGGGCGCAGTGCTGGCGGCGTCAGTGGTGCCGCTCCTCACGCAGGTCAGCCTATCGGCAACATGGCTGGCATTGGGGGCTTTTTTAGTATTGGCGGGCATAGTCTGTGACCGTAGCTTGGTTGGCCTGTCCAAGGCATCGGCACCGGTGGTGGATGCCCCATCGAATTCTGTGAAAGGGTTCGGAGGTGTTGGACTGGCGGTGCTCTGTGTATTGGTGGCCTACGCACTGGATGCAGTCGGTTTTATTCCCCATACGGTGTTTTGGGTGGATTACCTGGCACGCGAGAAAGCACTCGGCACAGAGGCTGCGTCAGCCCAATGGGCAATCTTTGGTATAGGTGCAGCCTGTGGTCCGGCGGTTGCTGGATGGGTGGCTCAGCGATTGGGTTGGAAGGTGAGTCTTACCCTGGCTTTCGTCGCCAAAGCGATTGCGGTAGCCCTACCGCTAATATCGGTCTCCCTTGTCAACCGGTCGCTCTCTTCGTTTATCGTCGGAGCCCTTGTGCCCGGTATTGTGGCTCTCACATCGGGCCGTGTCGCCGAACTGGTGGGGCTTGCTGAACACAAACGCTACTGGGGATTAGCGACTGTTGTCTTTGCTGTAGCCCAAACGTTATCTGGCTATGGAATGTCGGCGCTCTATAAGGAGTGGGGAAGTTATTACTTTCTGTTTTACACCGGCAGCGTCGTGCTGGCGCTGGGTGCTTTTCTAACCGCCTTTAGCGACTTTCTTTATAAGCTTAGAGTGCACACACGGTCCCCTGAAATTGAGAACCTATGATGAAATTATTTTTAAATAAGACTTCGCCCTATGCCCGTATGACACGAATCGTCATACTGGAGAAAGGCTTGGCAGATAGCGTAAGGCTGTGTTGGTGTGATCCTTGGGGCGATGATGAGCGTCTACTCTCTGAAAACCCTGTTGGCAGAATCCCTACGCTGGTTTCGGCTACCGGTATCGCGATAAGTGAATCGGTCTTGATCGCAAACTATCTGGATGCCCGAGGTCAAGGCAGACCTCTTGTTCCAGACAATCGTAAAGAGGAAGTTCTCCATCTCGTCGGATTAGGCCAAGGGCTAATGGATGCATCTTTCACAACGGTCATCTCCCGAACTTACTTAAACGACGAGGCAAACAATTCGCTTATTAGCCAACGCCGGTGGCGAGCGATTTGGCGTACTCTTGAACACCTTGAACACAATATCGGGCTTTGCTCATCAATTGATGAGATCTCAATGGGTGATATTGCGGTTGCCGTAGCGCTTGACTATCTGACTTTTCGTCTTCCAGACCTGGAAACTGCGAAAAAGTACTCAAGACTAGAAGCATGGCGGCGAAATATTGCTCAGCGGACTAGTTTTCAAACCACAGTGTTTCAGTAGTTGGCGCGCAAACGATGCCAGTTTTCCTCTGAGTCCCTCCTCTTCCACATCAAAGGCATGGATGTCAGGTCGATAATGCTAACGGATTTGGCCTGATATCCTATGGTGAAAGCTGCCAGGTCATCTATGATTGTCCATACTTAAAATCAGGGCGGCCTACTATTTGCTGCCTTGTCGGGGAATGCCGGTGCCTTCCACTCCCGGGCGGCTGGCCGCCCGGTTACCGCTATGCACAACAACTAGAGAGCGAAATCAACCCGGCCTAAATGCTGTAACCGGAAATCCTCTTATATACCTTCAATAAAGAAAAGAGTCCTGCAATGCGTATCTTCAAGGAACCCCTGATCCATTTCCTTCTGATCGGCATGGTAATGTTTACCGTCTATGAGGGTATCAACGACGATGCCGATACGGTGAACTCCCGCGAGATCGTCGTCACGCGGGACGATCTGTTGACCTTTGTGCAATACCGGGCCAAGGCGTTTGAACCCGAGCGCTTCAACCGCATGCTGGATGAGATGCCGGCCGACAAGCTGCAGACGTTTATCGACGATTATGTGCAGGAGGAGGCGCTGTACCGCGAGGCCAAGGCACTGAAGCTGGACCGCAACGATTACGTCGCGCGGCGCCGCTTGATCCAGCAACTGGAGTTCATTACCCGGGGATTTGTCTCGGTGGGTACGGAAATCACCGAGCCCGAACTGCAGGACTATTTCCAACGCCATCTGGAGACCTATTACCAGCCCGCGGAAATTACCTTTACCCACGTGTTTTTTAACCGCGAGCGGCATGGCGCCGACAAGGCCCGAACACTGGCGGAGCAGACCCTGAAAAACCTGAATGCCGATAAAGTGCCGTTTCACGAAGGACTGGGCCATGGTGACCGCTTTTTCTACCACGTCAATTACGTCAACAAGCAGGCGGATGAAATCGCCAGCCATTTTGGTGAAGAGATGCAGGCGGCGTTATTTGATTTGACACCGAATGACCAGGTCTGGCGCGGCCCCTTCAGCTCCCCTTACGGCGAGCACCTGGTGATGGTAACCCGCTTGCGACCGGGCTATGCACCCGAACTGGCAGAGGTGCACGACAAAGTGATGCAGGATGCATTGCGTGATCGGCTGGATGCGGACCTTGACAAGGCCATTCAATCTATCGTGAAAGGCTATGACATCCGGGTGGATGAAGCGCTGCAACGGGTATCCGCCACCACGACGCAAACCGATAACGGCGTGGAGGGGTGAAGGCCATGCAACGCTTTTTGCTGCTGTGCTGCCTATGCGGCCTGAGCGCGCTGGCGCTTGCCCACGAGAGTCGTCCCCTGTATCTCGAAGTCACCGAACTGCAAACCGATACCTACAAACTGCAGTGGCGCATTCCGGCGTCGGTCCAGGCATTCAACTTGCCGGAGATCCGCTTTCCCGACACCTGCACCGCGCTGAACGCGCCGCGGGGGCGAGGCGATCTCAGTGGCGACCGGATAGGGCTGGCCCTCTACCGCTGCCAACAGCCATTGGCCAACCAAACCGTGACGGTGCACTACCCGGATTACAATCCATCCATCTCCAGCTTGATCAAATACCGCAATCTCAACGGTGAGCAACACACCCAGTTGCTTGGTCCCCAGGAGTTGCAGTGGCAGGTGCCCGACCGGGAAACCACCGCCGGCGTGGCGCGGGACTATACCCTGTTGGGCATCGAGCACATCTGGGCCGGCATCGATCATTTGCTGTTTATTGTCTGCCTGTTGTGGATCGCCGGCAGCCTCCGGCGCGTGTTGATCACCATCACCGGTTTTACCGTGGCGCATTCCCTTACCCTGGCTCTGTCGGCGCTGGAACTGGTGCGCCTGCCCGTGCCGCCGGTGGAGGCCACCATCGCCCTCAGTATCGTCTTCCTCGCCAGTGAGATCGCCAAGGGCGCAAGACACAATCTCACCTGGCGCTATCCCATTGCCGTCTCCAGTTCCTTTGGTCTGTTGCACGGGTTTGGCTTCGCGGCGGCTCTGAGTGAAGTGGGGCTGCCGCAAACGGAAATCGTCACCGGCCTGCTGTTTTTTAACGTCGGTGTGGAAATCGGTCAGGTGATTTTCGCCGCCGCAGCCATTGCGGCCGCTGTGTTGGCGCGGCGGCTGTTCTTGAAACTCCGGCCAGAGGGCAGGATTGCAACACCCCTGGTCATGCAGCGCTCCCAGATCACAGTGAGTTATGCGGTTGGGAGTGTCGCTTCGTTCTGGCTTATCCAGCGTTGCATGGGTTTTTGAACGTCAGGTTAAACCGTAGGGCCGCTCGGTGGCATCCAAGTGCCGAGCCTGTCCCGAAATCCTCCCGCCCATCACGTCAAAAATGTTAAATAAACCGGTCTATACGGCTATGGGCGATCAGCCGGATTTGGTGGATCATTGCACGTTAGGCATTGCTGGGTGTGTCGCAAGCGCCGTGCCCGGCCAATTCTTTCTATGTGCTTAAAGACAGACAGCAAGGGACATCTATGGCGACCAATAACGCCCCATCCACGATACGCATTGGCAATTGCAGCGGCTTCTACGGTGACAAGCTCGCCGCCGCCCGGGAGATGGTGGAGGGTGGCCCCATCGACGTACTCACCGGCGACTATCTCGCCGAACTCACCATGGCCATCCTGCACGGCAAGCGCCGGCAGAATGACAAAGTCGGCTATGTGGGCACCTTCCTCAAACAGGTAAGGGATGTTGTCGGCCTGTGCCTTGAGCGCAATATTAAAATCGTCACCAATGCCGGCGGCCTGAATCCCGGGGGTATGGCCCGGGAAGTGGAAAAGATTCTCGACGAACTGGGCTTGAGTGCGCGGGTCGCCTATATCACCGGCGACAACCTGATGCCGCGTTTGGATGACCTGCTCGATGGGGGTGAACCCCTGGCCCATATGGAAACGGGGCAGGGCTTCGGCAGTGCGGACCATAAACCCCTTAGCGCCAACGCCTACCTGGGTGCGTGGGGCATCAAGGCGGCGCTGGATCAGGGGGCGGATATTGTGATCTGCCCCCGGGTGACCGACGCCGCGGTGGTGATCGGCCCCGCGGCCTGGCACTTCGGTTGGCAGCGGGACGACTTCGACGCCCTGGCCGGCGCCCTGGCGGCGGGCCACCTGATCGAATGCGGGCCGTCCGTCGCCGGCGGCAATTACGCCTTTTTTGAGGAAGTGCCCAGTTTTCACAATATGGGCTACCCCATCGCCGAGATCGAGGTCAACGGGGATTTCACCATCACCAAACACCCGGGCACTGGCGGCCTGGTGTCTGTGGGCACCGTCACTGCCCAGCTACTTTACGAGACCAATGCCCCGGCTTACCAGAACCCGGATGTGATCGCCCATTTTGACAGTCTCAGCCTCGATCAGGTGGGGCCGGACAGAGTCCGTGTCAGCGGTTGTCGGGGTTCCAGTCCGCCGCTCACGCACAAGGTGTGCATCAATGTCGCCGGTGGTTATCGCAATGTGGTGGAGCTGGTGCTGACCGGCCTGGATATCGAGGCCAAGGCCAGGGTGTTTACCGAGGTGTTGTTCGATTCCCTGGGTGGAAAAGCGCAATTCGACCGGGCCGAGGTGCAACTGTTGCGCACCGACAAGGAAGATCCGCAGTCCTATGATGAGGCTCATGCCACCTTGCGGGTGATCGTCGAGTCGGACGATGCCGAGACCGTGGGTCGACGGGTAAACCAGAAATCCACCGAGTTGGCCCTGGCAAGTTTCCCGGGCTTCTTCGGCAGGGTATCCACCATTCCCGCCGGCCCCCTGATCCGGCATTGGCCGACGTTGATCAACAGTGCCTGCATTGTTGAGCACGTCCACATCGGGGGCGCCACAATGGATATTCTGCCGACCAGCCAGTTGGCGCAGGCCTCTGAAGTGCACTATCAACCCGAGGTGCAACCGGTGCAAAAGCTGCCCTTCGAGAGCTCGCGCAGCCTGCCATTTGGCCGCTTGTTCGGTACCCGCTCCGGCGACAAGGGCGGCTGCGCCAACGTCGGGGTTTGGGCCAGGACCGATGAAGCCTATCGCTACCTGTACCACTACCTGAGTGTGGAAGAACTGAAACGCCTGCTGCCGGATATGGCCCAATACACCATCGAGCGCTATGAGCTGCCCAATATCCGTGCCCTCAACTTCTTTATTCACGGCGTATTGGGGGATGGCATTGCGGCTACCTCCCGCACCGACGGCCAGGCCAAATCACTGGGGGAATATTTGCGGGCTAAACTGATAGAGGTGCCGGCTGAATTGTGTGGCCCTGAACTGTGATGATATAGACATGCGATGATGAAAACAGAGGACAACTTGATGAGCGAAAAAGTCGTAATCAATACCGAAAATCCGATCACCGCCCATGTGGCGGAATCCAAAAAAACCTCCAACGTCGCAATCGTGATCGCCCACGATCTGTTCGGGGTGGACCAGGATATTCAGGAACGCATGGATTACTGGTCGGCGATGGGTTATACCGTTGTGGTGCCGGACCTGTTCTCGAACCAGGAGGGTCTCTCCGCCCTGGCCGCCGAAGCGGTGGATAACGCTGACCAATACCGCACCCTCGCGGACGCCTTCAATGTGGAAATGGGCCTGCAGGATGTGCTGGCTGCCATCGGTTTTGCCCGCGGCAGGGGTTGCCACGGCGTTGGCGTGCTGGGCTTTGGCCTCGGTGGTTTGCTGGCGTGGCAGGCGGCGGCGAAAGGGGATTCAGAAGTCTCGGTGAGCTACTGTGGTGTCGACATCGATAATCACCTCGATGTGGCGGATACCATCGAGACACCCGTCTCGCTTTACATGGCCGAGGAGGATGAACTGGTGGAAGGCCCGGTCCGGGAAAGTATTCGGGAAATCCTGGCTCAACATCCCCAGGTGCGGGTCTTTACCCACCCCTACGTGCGTCGCGGTTTCTACCGCTGGGACAGCCGCCAGCGGGACCGCTGCGCCCTGACCCTGGCCGAGCATCGCGCCGGGGAATTCTTCTACATGAACCTTACCCTCAAACACTGGCAAACCCGGCCAAAAGAAGAGGCGAGCGCGTAAATCGATTGCCTTGCGCCGAGTCGTGACGCGGCGCCCCGGGATTCAAAATGAAAGGTCAGGACTTTAAAAGCATGCATGCAGAACTCAGTTTGGAGGGGCTCCAGTTCGCCACACTGGAGTGGACATTGGCGAACCATATTCTCACCATCACCCTCAATCGCCCGCACCGCAAGAACGCCATTAACCACATCATGATCAACGAATTGGTGTACGCACTGGACTATGCCAAACACGAGCGGGCTGTGCGGGTAGTGGTTATCACCGGGGCCGGTGACGTCTTTTGCGCCGGCGGCGACCTGAAAGCCATGGCCGGGCAGGGCGATGAACCCCCCTCCGACGTGCCTGTGGTGGCGGAGCGCCCCGGCGAGCCCGACGAGATGGTGCTGCGTCTCTACCACCTTCACAAACCCGTGATCGCTAAAATCCAGGGCTCGGTCTACGCCGGCGCGCTACTGATGGTGTGCAACGCCACCCACGCCATCGCCGCCGACCACGCACAGTTTGCCGCCCCGGAGATTCGTCGCGGCCTCTGGCCCTTCCAGGTGATGGCGGGGCTGTTCAATGTCATGCCGCAACGGGACGGCCTGGATTTTATTATGCGCGGGCAACCCATCGATGCCGACACCGCCGTCAGCACCGGTCTGGTCAATGAGGCCGTACCGGCCGAACAACTCGACAGCCGGGTTGATACCCTGGCCAGCGAACTTGCGGCCCTGGCGCCGGAGACCATGGTGATGGGGTTGGCCGCTTTTCGCCGGCAACAGGTGATGTGTTTCGAGGAGGCTCTGCCGTATTTGAAGGATCAGTTTTTTGAGTGCTTGCAAGGCGACAATGCTAAAGAGGGCATTGCTGCTTTTATGGAAAAGCGTGCCCCCAACTGGTAACCGCCCGCCTGAGTTTCTTGTCGATGAATCCCCGTGGCGCTAATGCCAAATTTCAATGGCACTTTCGCCATGGCCTTGCATAACCTTGCATGCCAGACTGCCACGATTTGACAGTCAGTTATAAGGAAACTCCATGCAAGACATGCTAGCGGGCAAGACCGCGTTGATCACCGGCGGCACCAGCGGCATCGGCGAGGCGACGGTGCAGTTGTTTATCGAAGAGGGCGCGCAGGTGGTTTTCACCGGGCGCGATGTGGAGAAAGGTGAAGCCATTCGCGAGCAATGCGGGCCGAACGCATGCTTTATTCGGGCCGACGTCCTCCATGAAGAGCAGATCAAGGCGAGTGTCGATGAAACCGTGGCACGCTTCGGCGGTATCGACATTCTCTTCAATAACGCCGGCGCACCGGTAGAGGGCGGTGTGGAAAACACCACCTCGGAGCAGCTGCACTATGCCGTGGATCTGTTGGTGGGCAGCGTTATGCACGCAACCAAATACGCCGTGCCGCACATGAAGACGCGCGGCTTCGGGCGCATCATCAACAACTCCAGTATCGCGGCTCACAGCACCCATTACGGACGCTACGTCTACAGCGCCGCCAAGGCCGCCGTTAGCCACCTGACCCGGGTCGCGGGTATGGAGCTGGGGCGTCACGGCATCACCGTCAACGCCATTTCGCCGGGGCAGATCATCACCCCGATTTTTATCCGCGATTCCCTGCCCCCCGAGGGGATAACCCCGGAGCATCACCAGGCGAAGCTGAACAAACTGGCGCGCAAGTGGGCCAACACCTCGCCCATGCTGCACACCGGCACACCCCGGGATATCGCCTATGCCGCGCTGTATCTGGCCAGCGATATGGGGGCGTTCGTCAATTGCCAGGACCTGGTGGTGGACGGCGGCACAACCACGGCCGGCCGCACGGATTTCAGTGAGGAATATATTGCCGGTTGATGTTGAACCATTTCGCCCCGTGGCCCGGGCCGCACGGCATTCGTGTGGTCGCTGAAGGTCACGGGGTTTTCCCGCCTGCAGAAGGCCCGAGTTGGCCATTGCGTTGATTGTCTTTCACGATGAGCTGAATGTATCCCGGCCGCTCTGGCCCCCATGGAAAGTCGTCAATGGTGACCTTCACGCAAAGCAGGGTCATACATTACCTTGGCTCTTCCTGAGTCAGGATAAAGCCGGGTAGTTGATTATCCGCCTTCAGTAAATCGCCGCAGACGGATTGGCGCCTGACATCCTTGGCCACATATGATAAATTTGAGTGTCACAAACAACATCGTCAATTTGGCCACATCCGCTAAACTTTATTGCGTGAGAAAAGAATAAGGAAGCTCAATAAAGCAGCTCATTGAAGCGGTTAGCGACGCGAGGGTGTCAATCATGGTCACAACGGCTTATATCCACCCTGTTCCGGAACCGAACGAGCCTAAAACCGGCCAGCGGGTCAGCAATGAGTACGTCCGTGGTCTTCTCCAGGGCGCCGTTTCTCAGGGGTGTGACCCGGTCGCCATCCTGCGCAAGGCGGGAATATCCCCGGCTTGCTATGACGACCCCAACGCCAGCATCGATGGCAAACAACTGCTTCGCCTGCTGTTGACCCTGGAGCAGGAAACCCAGGATGTTTTCATGGGCTTCCTGCAGCAACCCTCCAAGGCGGGTATGCAGGTCACCCATATCAAACTGTGGGTCCAGTCTAAAACCCTGGGCGAGGCGATCCGCAGCAGCACCCAATTGCGGGAACAGCTGCGCAACGACGTCCACTACGACTATATCGACGACGAACAGCATCATACGTTCATGCTAGGCGTCACCGGCTACGAACTTAAACCCGATATCGATCCGTTCCTGTTCTATTGGCACCGGCTGACGCAGATCTACCGCAGCTACTGCTGGCTGGTGGGCAAGCGCATCAAACTCAGCTGCGTCGGCTTCGCCATGCCGGAACCCCCCGATCATGGCGACCTGCACAACATCTTCCATTGCGACGTGCTGTTCGACCAGTCCACCAATTACCTGTGTTTTGACAAAACCTATCTGCATGCCCCCATCGTCCGAACCGAAGCCGAGTTGCTCCAAGGGGACATCTACAAGAACTACCCGGACTGGTTCACCGTACCCGGCTACGACCACAGCTGGTCCCGCCAGGTGGAGGACGCACTGATTCGTCTACACCAGGAAGCGGGCGGCACCGCCTCATTGGCCGAGGTGGCCTGCGTCCTCAAGGTCAGCGCCCGCAGCCTGCGCCGGCAACTGTTACTGGAAAACGAAAGCTTCCAGGGCATCAAGGACCGGGTCCGCTTCAACCTGGCCACCCGAATCCTGCTCGACACCGACACACCGGTCACCCAGATAGGTAGCCTTGTGGGTTACGCCGAACCCGGCAGCTTCACCCGGGCCTTCATCGGTTGGGCTGGTTGCACGCCCTCCGATTACCGCAAGCAACACCGAGGGAGCTAGTCCGTAGGGTCGGCACGGCCCACCAACAGCGATATCGAAAGGGGCTGAGTTATTCTTTCAAACAATCCCTGCGCCCCCGCAACTCCACGGGGAGTCGGCGATATCTGCGTCTTTGGACAACCCCTGGCCACATTCGACAATAACCATTGTCACACCCGACATTCACCCCACCCCCAAACTCCGCCACACTATCCCCCAACAATACACATCAGGCAACCAATGCCCGGAACCGGGGACAAGCGGGAAACATCAATGGACCTACTACACGACATGCTCTGGCAAGCCGTTGAAAAACACGGCCACCGTATAGCATTCGACACCCTGCAAGGAACGCTCACCTACCGCCAACTGGCCGAGCGCATCGACAACACCGCCGCCGGACTGCAAAACCTCGGCGTAGGCCAGGGCGAGCGCATCGCCATCCTCGCCCCCAACTGCATCGACTACATCGTCTACCACTACGCCGCCTCCAAACTCGGCGCCATCCTGGTGGTACTCAACACCCGCCATGCAAACCCGGAACTGGCCTACGCCATCAACGACGCCGAAGCCGCCGCCCTGGTCATCCACGAGGACTGCGCCACTCACCTGGAAGCCCTCGAAGAACAGTGCGACTCCGTCAAAATCGTCATCAGCATCGGCAACGTACCCGGGGCGGACATCAACACCAACAAACTGGCGGCCATGCCTCTCAAGCCGCAACCGGTACCCAACCAAAAACCGGACGACCCGGTGCTGCTTATCTACACCAGCGGCACCACCGGCAAGCCCAAGGGCGCCCTGCAAACCCACAAGGGCATCGCCTATATCGACAAAGCCAGCGCGGACGCCTTCCAAACCACCGAAAACGACGTCTACCTGGCCTTCCTGCCGTACTTCCACCAGGCCGGCCTGGCTCGCACTCGCTCCGTGCTCATCAATGGCGGTACCATACTCATCACTCCCAAAATGGACGCGGAACAACTGGCCCATTGCATGGTGGAAAAACAGGTCTCCATCACCAACCTGCTGCCCCCGGTGGACGGCCGCCTGATCGAAATCGCCGAACGGGACGGCCTCGAATTCACCCGCCTGCGCCTGATCCTCGGCGGGGGAGGGCTCGGCCCCCTCCATGCCAAACACATGGCAACCTTCTGCAACAAGACAGGCTGCGGCTACATCGGCATCTACGGCCAGACCGAAGTCACCGGCCCGGCGACCCTGATCAAAGACGTCGACTATTTCGAAAGGCCGGATAGCTGCGGCAAACCCCTCAACGGCACCGAAGTCGCCATCTGGAGTGACCACGCCACCCCGGCCAACATTACCCTGGCCAATACGGGCGAACCCGGCGAAATCATGGTCCGCTCCCCCGGCTGTGTGCCGGGATACTGGCGCAATGATGCCGCCACCACAGCGCTCTACAATGGTGAGTGGCTCCATACCGGCGACCTGGGCAGCCTGGACGAAGACGGCTGGCTCCACTTCCTCGGCCGCAAAAAAGAACTGATCAAAACCGGCGGCGAAAACGTCTACCCCAAAGAGGTGGAAGATGTACTCTGGCACCACCCCAACATCCAGGATATGACCATCCTCGGCCTGCCGGACCCCAACGGCTGGGGGGAAAAAGTCGCTGCCCTGATAACGCCAAAAAATGGGCAAGACCTAACCCTCGAGGAAATAAAGGAATTCTGTCAAGACAAAATCGCCGGCTACAAAATACCCAAAGTTATCAAGTGCGTAGCCCAAATCCCCAGAAACTTCGCAGGTAAACCCGCCAAACACAAACTCGTGGAACTATTCAATGATGAATAACCGGATAGCCCTTTATAACTTTTTCTCAAATTTGGGTGCCCTGGTGAGCCATGCATCCCTCGTCAAGCCGCAAAGCCGCGCAGTCTTTTTAATTTTTTCTCTTCTTTCCTTTGCGCCTTAGCGTCTTTGCGTATATGGACTCCTCCGGTTCTGCAAGTACAATGCTGATCAACAAGTATAAGATGCGAGCGTATATACGGGCTCTGTTTCAGGGGAAGCTATCCCCGGCCCCTGATGTGTTCGCACCTTCATGCCTTTTCGAGAGCGCGGTTTCTAAAACCGTCGCAAAGGTCAGGTTCTATGAAGGTTGGTCTTACCTGTTAATCGCTCTGTGCCTGCAAAAATCGTCGTCTGTCTTGATTACCTTTCGGGAATTCCCGAATGTTTATATCGCACTTGGTGCTGCACGATACGCCTCTTGGTGGGCCAGCATCGCCCACG
>JBNKHG010000037.1:0-50743 GCA_050290225.1 Cellvibrionaceae bacterium | reverse complement strand
CATATAGGGGTTTACGGCGTGTTTCTGCGCTCAGGCCGGATCGAAGCCTACTTACCTATTTCCCTCAATATCACCTTGAAGGAGTGCTCGTGCGTCTTCAAGGTCATTTGCCCTCTACCGTAAATTCACGGTCTTGAGTATAGTTTGCAACCAACCAGACAGCTCCCGGACAGTACGAGGCGAAATGAACCGACGAATTACCATGGACAACTGCCCAAACCTTCGCCATCTGGGCGGCTATCAATCTCGAACCGGAGGGCAGGTGAAACCCGACTGCCTGTTTCGCTCCGGTGCCCTGTCAGAGTTAAGTGACAGGGACCTGGAGCGGCTGTCAGCGCTGAATCTGGACACCATCATCGATTTTCGCCGCAAAAGTGAAATCCACCATAGTCCCAATCGCCTGCCCGATCAGCTACGCGAACGCCAACAGCAGCTCAATATCGAACCGGGGAGCTTAATCGACGCTTTTAGCAGTTTGTCCCCGGAACACGTCAACCAACATATGATCGACATTAACAGGGCGCTGGTGCTAGAACACCGGCAGCCCTATTCGACGTTTCTACATCGGCTACTGGAAGTTAAAGAGGGCGCATTGTTGTTTCACTGTACTGCAGGAAAGGATCGCACCGGTTTCGCCGCCGCGTTGGTACTGATGGCCCTGGAGGTGCCGCGGGAGGTAATTTTTGAAGACTATCTGCTCACCGGTGAGTATTTTGTTGCCGAAGAGCAGGCGTCACGTTTTCTCCAGAATCCACAGTTGAAAGGGAGTCTGGGTCAGTTCAGCAATGATGAACAGGTATCCAAAGAGATTTTGATGCCAATGTTGCAGGTTAAGCGAGAATATCTGCAGTCAGCATTCAACACCATTGATCAGAACTTTGACAGCGAAAGCAACTACCTGACGGAAACCTTCGGATTTGATCGCGACAAGCAGCGCACACTGCAGGACCTTTACCTGGAGTAGTTCCCAAGAAGCCGGCTAAAAAATGATACAGGACGCCGGCAGGCGCCCTGTAAAAAGTTGATAAAAAGATTCCTGAAGCGCTAGTGGATTTCGATCCTCTTGAGTTCAGGCTGTTTGCTTTCTTTTCTCGGCACTGTCAGCGTCAGTATGCCGTCTTTAAATTTAGCGTCTATGTCCTTTTCCTTGACGTCTCCGTCGAGACTAAAGCTGCGCATGAACTTACCATAGCGGCGTTCCTGGCGCAGCAACCTGCCTTTTTTCTCTTCCTTGGTCTCTTGGTGCATTTCCGCCTCGATGGTCAACATGCCGCTTTCCAGAGTGACCTTCAGGTCTTCCTTTTTGACGCCCGGTAATTCGGCACTGACTTCATAGCTCTTCTTGGTTTCGCGGATATCTACCCGCGGCGTAAAAAAGCCTTCGCCCGATTCAGTAACTGCGCGTGAGGGCGCAAAGAAGTTCTCGAACATATTGTCAAAGTTAAACAGGGAATCGCGTGGAATTAAGCTCATAACACTTCTCCTGGACAATTTATGACTGCTTTAGAAATATGGTTGGAAAAAGTGTGATTTCAAGCGGATAACTTGGAATATTTCGCTCTAACAGGCAGTAGGCGTTAATCAAAAACATTCCGACAAAACCTCGGATTTCCTGCTTTGGTCTGCCACAGATCATTGCCTTTCCCAAATAGTGAAACAGACGCCACCCTATGGTCTTATGGCGTCTTACCCGCCTCAGCCAATCAACAGTCAAAACAGGGAAACTGTCATCCCCCCGCCACCCAATCTCTGCTAGAATTGCCGCCTTTTGTGTTAGCGAGCGAGAAATCCGCCACCATGTTGAAAAACGATGCCCTCAACCAGCTGGCCCAGCTGAAACAATCCATCCGCGCCGCCAAGGAACTTGTCCAGGGCAGAGTCCGCGGTACCAATGGCCGCTTTGGCTTTGTGGTACTCGATGACGGACGCGAAGCCTTTCTACCGCCGGAGGCCATGCAGCGGGTCCTTCCGGGAGATCGGGTTGAGGTCAGTTTGAACGAGACCCAACCCGGCAAGCTGGAAGCGGAATTGGAAAAGCTGATCAGCACCGAACTCAGGGAATTCGTTGGCCAGTATGTGGTGAGGGGCCAGGGGCATTTCGTGCAACCGGATATGCCCCAGTTCAACCGCTGGATTTTTCTTCCCCCGAAAAACCGTGGCCAGGCCAAAGATGGCGATTACTTGCGCTGTAAAATAAGTCGCCACCCCTTCGACTCTGAGGGCAAAGCCCAGGCGCGAGTACTTGAGCGTATTGGTTCGCTGGCCGACGCGGGTATCGAACACAGCTACATCCGCGCCAAATTCGAGCTGCCCTTCCACTGGACCGAGGCCACCCAGCAAGAGGCTCGGGCTGCCGAAGAGGGCCTTGCAGAATTGGCGACCGGGCGCGAAGATCTTACCGATCTGCCCTTCGTTACTATAGACGCTCCTACCACCCGCGATATGGACGACGCCCTCTACGCTGAAGTCAATGAAGAGGGTTGGACTCTGTATACCGCCATTGCCGACCCCACCAGTTTAATCGCCGAAGGCAGCGCTCTGGACCTTGCCGCCCAGACTCGGGCCAATACCGTCTATTTGCCCGGGGAAGCCCTGACCATGCTCCCGGAAAACCTTTCCCACAGAACCTTCTCACTGGTGGAAAACGAAATTCGACCGGCGCTGGTGTGCCGCATGGAAGTGGGTAAGGAGGGCACCATACACCAGTACCAGTTTAGCGAAGCGCTGATCCGCTCACACCAGAAACTCAGCTATGAGGGTGTTGCTGCCCAGACCCAAGGTCTGCCCAGCGAGGTCAAAGCAGAACTGACCGAGTTGGTGAGCACCCTCTATCAACTGGCCCAGGCGCGTCAGACATACCGAGGCGAACACGCACTGCTGATGGAAGACAGAGCCGACTACGATCTGGTTCTTAACGCGCAGCGGAAAATAGAAACTATCGAAAAGCGCGAACGCAACAACGGGCACCTGATCGTCGAGGAGGCCATGCTGGCCACCAACTGTTGTGCCGGCGAGCTGCTGGCCCAGTCGGGCGGAGGCTTGCTATCAAGCCACGGAGGCTTTCGCGAAGAGCGATTGGCAGATGCCAAAACCCTGATTGGAGAGAGTGTTCCGACATTGGCTGACACGGAAATCACAAGCCTTGAGGGATACCGGGCGGTGATTCGAGCCCTCCACCAGGATCCGGCACTGGCCCTCAACCTGGGCGCGCTCAAGCGAATGCTGCGCCCCAGTGAACTGACTGGCGAAGATAAACCCCATCTGGGCCTTGGCCTGGAACACTACGCCACTGTTACCTCACCCATTCGGCGTTACAACGATTACCATAACCACCGGGTGTTAAAGGCCATCAGCCGCGGCGAAAAGTCTCCTGCTTTCGCCCCGGAACTGACGGAAAAGCTGCAGGCACAGATTTTTAAAGGGCGCCAGGCGTGCCGCCAGATGGAACAATGGCTGGTGTGCCAGTACATGCAGGACAAGCTGGGGCAGACATTTGAAGGTAAGGTGGCGCTGGTAAACAGCCAGGGTATTGGTGTGCGTCTGGACGAAAACGGCGTCGACGGTTTTGTATTGATGCGCACCAAGCAGACAAAACCGGAATTCGACCAAGTGCGTTTAAAACTCACCCTCGACGGCCAGAGTTACCAACCAGATCAGCCGGTCACCGTCAAAATCACCGGAATTGATCTGGACCGGCGGCGTATAGAGATGGCCCTGGTCAACGACAAAAACTAACCTGAATCCCGCGGGCCAACCCGGGCCCGCGCCTGTCTCCCTAATCATCTGTCGCAACCGCTGATAAAGGCCGTCGCCCTAATCGGCAACATGATATTCCCAGGAATCATTGCTGCACTGAAAACTGATCATTTGGAGAATACCTTAGGCTTCGGTAATCTACACCCAACGTTTACGAATACAGGAGGTCTACCACATGATTATTCACGCCGTTTTTGCTCTGGCCCTGACGCTCCTCGGTGTAATCGCCCACGATGATCTGTCGGCCAGCGCCCCCAAGTAAGTTTGCTTTTTCTTCTCTCTCCCTTTTGGCCCGCTAATTAGCGGGCACTTTGTTTTTATAGCCACAATTTTTTATCGATAACAAATAAAAATAACAGCACCATCACTATGGCCAGTACCCGCTCTCCATATGCGCGGCTTGATCGATTTATTCGACGCAAAAAAGAAGAACTGGAGCGTCTGCTCACGCTGGAGACAGACCTCCCGCCAAGGCAGCAACCAAAACTGGTCTCCAAAGTGGTCCACTTGCGTAAGGTCATCGCCACGGCCAAGCGGGAGCTGATCCGGATAGAAAACAAACTCTGTAACGAAGGGCTGCAAAATCGCCTGATTCAACTGGATCGCGAGCACCGGAACTGTTGCCAGCGACTTGACACGTTGGCCGAGAACTCCAGCCTCTATCACGAAATCAACGCCGAAAGGCAGCAACTTTGGCAACACATGCAGGATCTGCGAACCAAGATTGGCGACACAACAACTATCTCCAATCCCGCAATACCCGAAGCCACAGATGCCAAATCCGGGTAAACTTGGCGCCGTTTAAACGCCAAGCAGTTCCCGCAGGTACTGTCCAGTGTGGGAGCGCTTGCGCTTGCAGATGCTCTCCGGCTTGCCCTGGGCCACCACCCGGCCACCGCCCTTGCCACCTTCCGGGCCCATATCGATTACCCAATCGGCTTCAGCCACGACATCCAGGTTGTGTTCAATGACCACGACCGAATTGCCGGCGTCCACCAACCGGTGCAGCACCCGCAGCAGTTTTTCCACGTCCGCCATATGCAACCCCACCGTCGGTTCGTCGAGCACGTAAAGGTTGTGAGTCTGCACCCGGGCGTTCGGGTTATAACGGGCCTTGGCCAGCTCTGCCACCAGCTTGATGCGCTGTGCTTCTCCACCGCTCAGGGTGGGGCTCTGCTGACCCAGGGTCAAATAGCCCAGCCCCACATCCTGCAGTAACTGCAAGGCATGGTGGACAGGGGGAATAGCTGCGAAATACTCGGTGGCTTCCTCCACATTCATGGCCAACACTTCGCCGATATGCTTTTCCTTGTAACGCACATTAAGTGTTTCGTCATTAAAGCGCCAACCACGACAAACTTCGCACTCGACCCGCACATCCGGCAGGAAGTTCATCTCCACTTTGCGCATGCCATGGCCGCCACAGGCCTCACAGCGTCCTTCACCTGTGTTAAAGGAAAAGCGTCCGGGTTTGTAACCGCGCAAGCGGGCATCGACAGTTTCGGCAAACAGTTTGCGGATGGTGTCCCAGATGCCGATATAGGTCGCCGGGCAGGAGCGCGGGGTTTTGCCGATGGGAGTCTGGTCAACCTCGAGAATACGCTGCACCGGCTGCCAACCAACTATTTCGTCACAGCCCTTCCACTTAAAGCGGGACTTCTTCTTAGTACCCAACACGCGCTTCATGTTTCCGTGTACCACCGAGCGGATCAGCGTACTCTTGCCACTGCCGCTCACCCCCGTGACACACACCAAATGGCGCAGGGGAATACTGACATCGATGGCCGCGAGGTTGTTTTGCCGCGCACCGTGAACAGTCAGTGCACCCTTTTCCCACTGCCGACGCAACTCGGCGTCGCGAAGGTTCGCCATGGGGTGCCGCAGGGGCTTGGCAATAAACTGTCCGGTGAGCGACTGCTTGTTCTTTTTCAACTGACTGAGGGAACCGCAAGCCACCACTTCACCACCGTTGACACCCGCACGCGGTCCCATGTCGATCAGGTAATCCGCCTCGCGAATAGTGTCCTCGTCGTGCTCCACCACCAGCACGGTATTGCCCTGCTTCTGCAATTCCCGCAATGTTTCGATCAGGCGTCGGTTGTCGCGGGTGTGCAACCCGATGGTAGGCTCATCCAGGATATAACAGACGCCCTGCAGGTTGGACCCCAGTTGCGAGGCCAGGCGGATACGCTGAGCCTCACCACCACTGAGGGTGGGCGCGGCACGGTCCAGTGTCAGGTAGTCGAGTCCAACCTTTTTCAAAAAACGCAGGCGGCCCTGCAACTCCAGCAACAGATCCCGCGCGATGGCCTGTTCGTCAGTTTTTAATGTTAACTTCTGGAACCATATATCCGCCTCGTCGACGGACAGACCGGCAAGGTCGGCAATAGACTGGCCGCGAAAGCGCACCGCCAGGGCAGTATCATTGAGACGCCGGCCCTCGCAATGGCGGCAGGCGTGCTCGACGAGAACGTCTTCCTCGTCATTTTCCAGCCAAGCGTCCTCTTCGCCGGTCTGCTCCTCATCAAAACCCTTGATTTCCAGTCCGGTACCAAAACAACCACCACACCAGCCATGCTTTGAGTTGTAGGAAAAGAGGCGCGGGTCCAACTCATCGAAGCCCTGACCACAACTGGGGCAGGCTCGTTCAGTGGAGAAAAGCGCCTCGCCCTTTTGCCTGGCAGCAGCCTTGAGCGGCGCTGCGATCACTACGCCCTGCCCCAGATCCAGGGCCTGATCCAGTAACTGGGCCAATGCCCGTTCGTTGCGAGCATCCACTTTAATCGACCCCACCGGCAATTCGATATTGTGTTCGCGGTAACGATCCAGTTTCGGCCAGGGATCGGTGGGGAGATAGTTTCCGTCGACCCGCAACTCAGCGTAACCCTTTTTCGCCGCCCAGCCCGCCAGCTCTTTGTAAATACCTTTTCGCGCCACCACCATGGGCGCCAGCAGGCTAAGCTCGCGGCCGCGGTAATCTTTCTGCAAACGCGCCAGGATTGCCGCCGGGGTTTGAGGTTCGATGGCGTCGTCGCAGTCAGGACAGTACTGGGTGCCCAGCTTCACATAAAGCAGGCGCAAGAAATGGTAAATCTCCGTCAAGGTCGCCACGGTACTCTTGCGACCACCGCGACTAGTACGTTGCTCGATGGCCACCGACGGTGGAATACCGTAAATGGCATCCACATCCGGGCGCGAAGCAGGTTGCACAAACTGCCGGGCATAAGCGTTGAGGGATTCCAGGTAACGGCGCTGCCCCTCACCGAAGACAATATCGAAGGCCACGGTACTCTTCCCGCTGCCGCTGACTCCGGAGATCACAGAAAACTTGTCCCGAGGGATAGTGATATCCACGTTCTTGAGATTGTGTTCGCGGGCATTGTGAATCTGGATCTGGCGATTTTTCCTTTGCGTCTTTTTTTGCGCCGCCGATTTTTGCGCCGCCGATTTTTGCGCCACCGATTGATAAATACCAGCCGATTCCTCAACGGTCCACGGCGAAAAGGGCTTGCCCAGGGTCGCTTCATAGTCGCGCAAAGCCACTGCGGTATGGGTATCACTGTGGGCCATTACCACCTGGGGTGAACCTTCCGCCACCAGCTCACCGCCGGCGTCACCACCCTCGGGGCCAATATCGATCAACCAGTCTGCAGCGCGAATCACATCCAGATTATGCTCGATCACCAGCAGTGAATGGCCTGCATCGAGCAGCTGCCGAAAAGCCTGCATCAGAGTAGCGATATCGTCGAAGTGTAAACCGGTAGTAGGTTCGTCAAACAGAAACAGGGTGCCCAAAGTAGCGTCAGCATTTTTCCTGTTCTTTCGGCTGGCGTGCTCGGCGAGATGACCGGCCAGCTTCAAGCGCTGGGCCTCTCCGCCACTCAGAGTAGGTACCGCCTGGCCCAGCTGCACATAGTGCAATCCAACATCGGCAAGGGGCTGCAGGGTGCGTACCACTTCCTCGCTGTGGGCAAAAAAATCGAGCGCCTCGGCCACCGTCATTTCCAGGACATCAGCAATAGATCGGCCCTGGCTGCCGACGTCCTTGCCATACAGTTTGATGTCCAGGATTTCTTCGCGGTAACGCTTGCCATCACAGTCGGGACAGCGCAGGTAGACATCGCTGAGGAACTGCATCTCCACATGTTCAAAGCCGTTACCGGAACAGGTCGGGCAACGGCCCTTGCCGGAATTAAAACTGAAGGTACCCACTGTGTAATTGCGTTCCAGAGCCAGGGGTTCGGCGACATACAATTTGCGAATGGCATCGAACGCGCCCACATAGGTCGCCGGAATTGAACGGGTGGTTTTACCGATAGGACTCTGGTCAACCAGAACCACATCACCGATTTGTTCGTGACCGCTCAACGATGTGTGGACACCGGGTGTCTCAGTAGGTCTGCCCTTGTGCTTGCAGAGCGCGGGATAAAGCAGGTCTCGCATAAGGGTGGATTTACCGGAACCACTGACACCCGTAATACAAACCAGCCGCTCCAACGGGATCGATACATCAATGGCTTTGAGGTTGTGTTCGCGCGCCCCCGTCAATATCAGGAAGCGATCCGGATGGGCCTCCGCCGTGCCAGGTGCACCGACCTGCTTTTTACCACTCAAATACTGGGCTGTAAGAGAATCCCTCTTTCGCAACAATGCCTTGGGGGTGCCGTAAAAACAGATCTCTCCGCCGAGCTTGCCAGGCCCCGGGCCGATATCGAGAATCCGATCCGCCGCCAACATGACCTGGGGATCGTGCTCCACAACCAACAGCGAGTTACCGGCGTCGCGCAAGCGATGAAGCACCTGCACCATGCGCTGCATATCCCGAGGGTGCAGGCCGATACTGGGTTCGTCCAGCACAAACAGGGTATTGACCAGTGATGTGCCGAGCGCGGTGGTGAGATTGATGCGCTGCACTTCGCCGCCACTCAGGGTGCGGGACTGGCGATCCAGGGTCAGGTAGCCCAGTCCCACCTCCAACAGGTAATTGAGGCGGGAACGGATCTCCCCCAGCAACAACTCGGTGGCTTCGTCAAAGGGCGCCGGCAGTTTCAGTAGTTGGAAGAATTTCGCGCATTCGCTCAGTGGCAGCTGCATCACATCGTGGATGGTAAGCCCCGGCAAATTTTCAAAAGTTGCCTCAGTTAGCGTCGTTCCCCTCGGCCGAAAACGTTCGAACGATACTGTATCTGCCAATACCCGCTCAATCACTGCCTTGTCTCCCAAACGCCACCAAAGCGCCCGGGGTTTTAGGCGTGCGCCGTTGCAGCTTTCGCATCGGGTGTAGGCGCGGTACTTGGAAAGCAGCACACGGATATGCATCTTGTAAGCTTTACTTTCCAGCCAGTCGAAAAAGCGACGTACGCCGTACCAAACTTTTTCATCAAAATCGCCCTCCCCCTCGAGCACCCACTGCTGCTGTTTTCGAGTGAGTTTTCTCCAGGGAGTATCGACGGGAATCTTTCGCTTCCTGGCGTAGCGCATCAAATCGTCCTGGCACTCGGCAAAGCTCGGGGTCTGCCAGGGTTTGACCGCACCTTCCCGCAGGGTTTTGCGCTCGTCCGGTACCACCAATCCGAAGTCGACACCAATAATGCGGCCAAAACCGCGGCAGGCATCGCAGGCTCCGATGGCTGAGTTAAAAGAAAACAGGCCGGGACTGGCCTCACCGTGGTCGATGTCACAGTCGGGGCAATGGTGATGGCTGGAGAAGCGCAAAGGCTCGCCCGCATTGCGCTCCTCATCCAGGGGATAGACCCGCACATGGCCATTGCCGTGGTGCAACGCCGCCTCTACCGCTTCGGTCAGACGGTCGCGATTACCGGGGCAGAGCTTGAGACGGTCCTGCACCGCTTCCACATAGTGCTCGCGTCGCACATGGATACGTGTATACCCCTGCTGGTTGAGCAGTTTCACCACTTCGTCGTCGTTAAAATTGTGGGGAATATGGACCGGCAGGCAAACCATCAATCGTGTCCCGGAATCCATTCCGGCATAGAGACTATCGACAATACTCTGAGCGGAATCACTGCTGACTTCGCGACCGCAACCGTGGCAATAGAGCTTTGCCATGCGTGCGAACAGCAGCTTGAGATAGTCGTTGAGTTCGGTCATGGTGCCCACTGTGGAGCGGGAGGTGCGCACCGGGTTGGTCTGGTCAATGGCTATTGCCGGGGGGATACCCTGGATATTGTCGACAGCGGGCTTATCCATTCGGTCCAGGAACTGGCGCGCGTAGGCGGAGAAAGTCTCCACATAACGACGTTGGCCCTCGGCGTAGATGGTATCAAATGCCAAGGTAGACTTGCCCGAACCGCTGACACCGGTAACCACCACCAGTTCATTGGTGGGCAATTCCAGGTCCAGATTTTTCAGGTTATTCTGACGCGCTCCCTTAACAACAATGGATTCCCTACTCATGTGTTCCCCAACTAAATACTGAGCCCAAGTAAAAACTGTTCAAATATACAGTACTTTAGTCGTAGAACACAAACCGGTTCCCAGGGACTGGCGGTATTGGCTCAGTGCAAAGCTGGTACTCACGAGGCTCGGGCTCGGCCATCCATTTCCAGAAAGGCGTGGCAGCGGCCGCAAATATGCCGACCACGCTCATCTTCCACCCAACCGGCATTGATAGCTTCGTTGAGGCTACCCTCAAACCAATGGCGGCCATCCGAAATGCGACGCCCCCCCAATTCCGCTTCGCGCTCGTCAACGCGCCGATCATCCAGTAAGCGAATGCCCTTGGTATTGCAGATATCACAGAAGACAAAAGTCTTGACAGTCATTAGACAGGTCCTCCCCAATGCTTAAAGTGTAAGCAACGGCAGTCCCGTCAATAAGATCGATTTAACCTTATAGCCAAGGCACTAAGGCTGCCGATCTATAAAAACAGAATTCTGACTGAGGCTATAACCGCTGAAACCAGTATTTCCTCTTTATACAATTTAAGCGCAAACATTGGTTGTTTTATAGCCAATCAGCCTATTTTGATTACTATTTAATCTAAACAAGCGTTTTAACGTTAGTGATTACTCACCTACAAATTGCTGTAAATCAAGCGCCTTGGAAGATTCAAGTAATAAGAATACTCAGCTGCCATTATTTCATCTTTTTTTAATGAAATTTTCTTCTAATGTTGCTCTTCATATACCCATCCAAATGCCGCATGATGGACCATACTTCTAGCAAGGAGACCGGAAATGACCAAACCTTCAGTTATAACAGCAAACGCCAATATGGACTCCAGAGCCGTTAGCTCGGTGGCGTTGTTGCTGTTGTTAGCATTGGTTTGCGGTTTGGTTATGAGTAGCGCCAGTCGGGCAGGCGAAAACGATGGGCTCAATGACGACTTGTTTATTCCGGACAACCTCGATTTCTACAACCCCCTCCAGGAAGCGGACGGACACAGGGATTACAACCCCCAGATTAGCGGAATGGACAATGTGGCTCTGTATCGCGCCGCCGGCCAGTATCGCAACAGTGAACTCAGTGCCAGTCAAAGGGCGTTGAACCACCAGTGGATGCAGCAATACCACAACGGCGACGGTGTTCGCCACGGAGGCAAGGTCTTTTCCAAACTGTTTCAGATAGGGCTCAAGACCTACTGGAAAAGTGGCAAATTCGGCAAAGGCTACCTGCCAGACGACAAAGGCAACGGCCGGATTACCGAGGACATCGATTACCGCTTACGCATGTCAGGTAACAAGCTTAAACTGTCTGTATTGTACGAATTTTAATCCGCTCTGGACTGTTACCGCCCGCCGAGACTGCTACAATACGCCCGCTTTCATCGCGGGCTTTTTTATGACTCAAAATTCCTCTCTCCAAGCACTTCCCAGCGCCGGACTGCTGCGCCGTCTGGCAGCCATGGTTTACGACAGTCTGATTGTAATGGCCATAGCCATGGCGTATGGCGCCCTGGTCCTGTTTATGCAGGTACAATTTCTCGGAACAACCTTTGCGGAGGGTGAAAAGGCCCGGATGGGGCCCTTCGGGCTTCTTGGGCTGCTGCTCGTGATCAGCCTGTTTTTCTGTCTGTTCTGGCGCCGCGGCGGTCAGACTCTCGGTATGCGTGCCTGGCGTTTGCAAGTGATCGGTGTTAAGGGCTCGGCACCCAGCTGGCGTGCTTGCCTGGTGCGCTGTCTATTGGCCCCATTGTCACTAGCAGCTCTGGGAATAGGTTACTGGTGGTGCTTGTTTGATAAACGAGGCGCGACACTGCACGACCGGATCAGCCGCAGCCGCGTGGTAGTGCTGCCAAAACCCAAACGCTGAAAGTGCAACTTTCAGCGGGCGCGCTGCAACAGCACCACACCAATCAGAAAACAGGTAAGCACCGGAATCGCCACTGCCATCAGTGGTGAAAAACCAAACACGATACTGGAGGGTCCCAACAGCCCCTGGGCGGTTTTAAACACGATGCCCACCACAACGCCACTGAAGATACGGTAACCCATGGTCACCTGACGCAGGGGACCGAAAATAAATGAAATGGCGATCAACACCAGGCTGGCGGTGGCCACCGGTTGCAACACCTTTTGCCAAAAGGCCAACCAGTATTCGTTATTGTCGGCCTTCTGCTGCTCCAGGTAATTGGCATAGGAATAGAGACTCCGTATCGACAGAGCCTCGGGTTCCAGCACCAGTACGTTCAACAGCGTCGGCGATAACTCGGACTGCCAAAGGCGACGGGACAGCTTTTCCCTTTCGCTACTCCCATCGTGCAAACGGGTAATTTCCACCTGCTCTTCCTGCCAGTAGCCCCCCAGGTGAATCGCCGTACGGGCAAAGCTCGACGACAGGAGTTTACCGTCGTCATCGAATAGATAGCGGGTCACGCCATAGAGACGACCATTGGGCAGAACCGCGTTGAAGTGCATAAACTCATTGCCCTCACGATTCCACATGCCGCGCCGGGATTCCAGCGCACGCCGGTCCCCCTGAACCATGGTGCGCCGACTCTCGGCAATCTGGTCGGTATACGGAGTCACATACTCCCCCAAGGCCAGACCCAACAGGATAATCACCAGAACCGGCTTCATAACCGCCCAGGTTATACGGCCGATCGACACTCCGGCCGCCCGCATTACCACCAATTCGCTTGAGCCGGCCAGACTCCCTAAGCCGATCAGACAACCTACCAGTGCTGAGAAAGGAATCTGCTCGTAGATACGCCCGGGCAGGGTCAACCCGACATAAGCAAGCACTTCGATCAGTGTGTAATTGCCTTTGATTTCTCCCAACTGATCAACCAGGGCTGATATCGCGTCCAGGCTTACAATGACCAGCAATACCATGGCCACCGCAGCGATAACCGAACGGGCGATATAGCCATTGAGTTTACGCATACTCTTCGCCCCCTCGATCATCCCCGCCGTTGTCTTTGTTTCCGCGAGGGCGGACAAACAGCCGTCGCAATCGCCGCTGACCCAGCAATACCGACGCGATGAACAGGAAAATCAGATGCACCCACCAAAGTCCCAACTGTACGGGTATCTTGCCATCTTCCACGGCGCCGCGGGCGGCGTTCAGTGACACCAGGTAGATGATATAGAGCAGGATCGCCGGAATCATGCGCGCATAACGCCCCTGTCGCGGATTGGTATAACTGAGCGGCACCGCCAGCAGAGTCACCACCAACACCAGAATCGGCAAAGATATACGCCACTGCAGGGCCACCAGATCCTGGCGCTGATTGGACTCCAACAGTTGGCGTGTGGATTTGGCATCGGCTCTCAAGCGTCGACGGTCCAGACGCTCGTCGTAAGTGAGCAACTGGGCATAGCCGCCAAATCGTGTCACCCGGTAATCCGCCTTCCCCGGCCGCCCCTCATAGCGGTGGCCGTCCTGCAACAACAGGTAGCGCTGCTGGCTCTCCGGGTCGATCACCTGTTCGCCCCGGGCCGCTACCAACACTGCCGGACCTTGTATCTCGTCGCCAATCAGGTTGTTCTGGCGCTGGTCGGCCATTTCCGCCATAAACACCTGCTCCAGTCGCTGGCGATCACTGCTGAGGTTTTCGGCATAGGTGATACCACTCCCACCCTGCATGGTTTGGAAACGCGAGGGGCTGAGACTGTCAAACTCACTGCGCTTCTTCTGTTCCAAAAAAATCGATTCGGACTTTTCAATGCCCATGGGACTGATATACAGACTCAGGCAACCCACAAGCAGTGAGATTAAGACGCCAGGGACCAGGGTGTAACCCACCAGCCGGCGGCGGCTCATACCACAGGCAGTAAGCACCGTCATTTCGCTTTCGGTGTAAAGCCGGCCGTATGCGAGCAGGATCGACAGAAACAATCCCAGGGGCAGGATCAATTCGAGAAATCCAGGCAGGCGATAGCCCATAATGGCAAAGAGCACATCGGCAGACAGTCTACCGGCAGCCGCGTCCGCCAGGTATTTGACAAAGCGGCCACTCATAATAATGAGCAGCAATACGCTGCTGACCGCAAACAGGGTGAAGAGAACTTCTCGAGTCAGGTAACGAAAAATAATCACTATAATTGTGTCTATTGCGGCTTGTCCGGCCTCGACCGTCTTAGCATGAGTTCAGGGGTAACAGTTGCCGGTGGCAAATTAAAGCGGCATTATCCAGCAATCATTGGCGTTTGTCTCGCCCACAAAGGCCGGCCAACGCAATTGCCGCAGGCGATCAGACCCCAAGCAAAAACACAACCGATAACGTCGAGAATACAAGGATTACACCATTGATGAACTTTACCGCCAAAACCGCCGACATCAGCAAACAGCGCGGGAGCTGCGCTGTGGTCGCCATCTTTGAAGAGGGCCAGCTTTCCGCCGCAGCCAGCATAGTCGACAAATCCAGCAACAAACTTGTTCAACAATTGATCAAACAGGGTGATATCGAAGGCAAGCCGGGGCAGTTGCTGATGCTGCACAATGTCAGTGGCGTCGGTGCGGAACGAGTGCTGCTGGTGGGCGCCGGCAAGCGCGGAAAGACCAGTCTCAAAGATTTTCGCTCTATCCTGGAAAAAGTGGTGACGCACCTGAAGAGCGCCAAGCTGGCTGACGCCACTCTGTTTCTGGATGATCTCGAAGTGGAAGGCGAAGGCGCCTATTGGAAAGCGCGTCAGGTGGCGGAAATATTCTCCGCCGCCACTTACCAGTTTGAGCAACTGAAAAGTAAAAAAGCCGATCCCTGCAAACTGAAAAAAATTACCCTTGCGGAAAACCAGCACTTGTCCGCCGCCCGCAAAGGGCTCAAAACCGGCACCGCCATCGCCACGGGTGTGGCCTTGACCCAGGACCTGGGCAACCTGCCCGGCAACATCTGCACCCCGAGCTACCTGGCCAAGGAGGCCAAACGCCTGGCCCGCGGACAATCCAAACTGACAGCCAAGGTATTGGAAGAGAAGCAAATGCGTGAGCTGGGCATGGGCTCCCTGCTGTCCGTGACCGCTGGTAGCGAAGAGCCGGCCAAGTTGATCGTGCTGGAATACCAGGGTGCCACCAAGAGCAAAAAGCCCTACTGCCTGGTCGGCAAAGGTATTACCTTCGACAGCGGCGGCATCAGCCTCAAGCCCGGCGCAGGTATGGATGAAATGAAGTACGACATGTGCGGCGCCGCCAGCGTGTTCGGTGCCATGCAATCCCTGCTGGTGCTGCAACCCGCAATCAACGTGGTCGCCATCATCGCCGCCGCCGAGAATATGCCCAGCGGGCGCGCCACCAAACCCGGCGACGTTGTCACCTCCATGTCCGGTCAAACCATCGAAGTTCTCAACACCGACGCCGAAGGTCGCCTCGTGCTTTGCGACGCGCTCACCTATGCCGAGCGCTACAAGCCCCAGACCGTGGTGGATATCGCTACACTCACTGGTGCCTGCGTGGTCGCTCTGGGCAAACACGCCACCGGCCTCTACAGCAACAGCGACGAATTGGCCGAAGAGCTGCTGGCCGCTGGCAAGTCCGCACACGACAGAGCCTGGCACATGCCCCTGTGGGACGAGTACCAAAAACAACTGGACAGCAATTTCGCCGATATGGCGAATATCGGTGGTCGAGACGCAGGCAGCGTCACAGCCGCCTGCTTCCTGTCCCGCTTTGCCAAGAAGTACGACTGGGCACACCTGGATATCGCCGGCACAGCCTGGCGGTCCGGCAACAAGAAAGGTGCCACCGGTCGTCCGGTACCCTTGCTGGTACAATACCTTTTAAACAAAGCCGGTAAATAAGTACCCTAACCGCTCGTCGCGAATCTTCAGTGACTGGCGGTTAGCAACTTTTATTAACAGTCCCATGACCCGAATCGATTTCTATATCCTTCCCGACAGCGATAACGAGGCCCGCCTGCGCTTCGCCTGCCGTTTGATCGACAAGGCCCAGCGTTTGGGTCATACGGTGTTTGTCAGCGCCACGGACCAAACCCAGGCCGAAGCCATCGACCACCAACTCTGGCACTTCCTGCCCGAGAGTTTCACTCCACACCGACTGCACGAGAGTGAGCAGCCGCCAGCCCCCGTGGTCATCGGACAAGGTGACGACTGCGGTGATCACCATGATGTACTCATCAACCTCGGCGGTGCCGTGCCCCCCTATTTCAGCCGCTTTCAGCGCTTGACGGAGGTGGTCATTCAGGAGGAAAGTGTGCTCAACAGCACCCGGGACAACTACAAGTTTTACCGGGACCGAGGCTATCCGATACAATCCCATGATATGCGATCGCACTAAACGGCATGAGAAACAGCCAAAAGAGCGGGTGACATGGCGGATAACAAACATAAAACCAAAGCAGCGCTGTTAAACGAACTGGAGTCCATCAAGGATCTACTGGTCGGTGAAGTTGACGAGGACGATCTGCCCACGCCGGATGATGTGCCCCTGTTGAGTGAAGTGGTGGATGAGCCCCTGTTGGCCGACCGCGAACCACCCAAGCCCCTGGAATCACTTGCCGACAGTTTTCCGCCCATTCTGACATCGGATATCGATTTATCCGTTGCCGATGAGGCCAGCGCGGATTCAAGCGAAAATATCGACGACGAACTTGAAGAAATTCGCCTGGCCTATAAGCAGGTGATCCCGGATGCGGAACTGCCCCACTTACCGAAAACGCCCCTGTCGGAACAGCAAATCACCGAGGACACCGCCCACGAGTCCCAGGGTTTTTACAGCCAGACCCTGGCAATACCGGGAAGCTCAAAAGAGCCCGAGATCGCAGAATCCAAGGCTGCTGAAGCAGAGGCCATGAGGTTTGAGGCACCCGCATCGTCCACCGCCGGGGTGGAACCTTCAAAACCACCGGCTGAGGAACGGGAGGAGACCCAACAGAGCCTGTTCGCCAGTAGCGACCTGCCGAGCGCTGTGGGCGATACTGAGGAGCCGCCCATAGAACCGTCCCCCGCAACCGAAGAAACGCCCGAGCCGACAGTTCGAGTACGCGCTGAGACCGATGATGAGCCCCTCCTTCCGAGTGAAAACCCCTTCCTTCCCAAACATATTCGCGAGCGTCAAAAAGGCCTCATCTTCGGCGATAAGCAGCCGTCCTCACCTCAGGAACCACAGTTCCGCAGCGACCTGGAGGCCTTGGCAAGCCAGGTGCTGGAGGAGGTTATCAGCGATTACACCCCTATTATCGAAGCGGAACTCCACAACCGCCTGCACAAGTTGATGGAAGCGCAGCTTCTGGAACTGGAAAACGATCTGGATGTGGATGAACCGGGCATTGATGCCCCTGATAAAGATCCAGACCCGTTTGATAAACCCAATCGCCCCTAACCTATGGTCTTAGACCCCCACGGGTCTCCCCCTTATCCCCCTTGCCGATGTATAATCGCCCGTTTTCGTTCGCACCGAACACTACTCAATCATTACCCGATTAACAGCGCAGTTCCCCAATATGATGGATAAGACATACCAGCCGCAGGCTATCGAAAAACAGTGGTACCAAACCTGGGAAGACAAGGGTTACTTCAAACCTTCCGGCCAGGGCGAACCCTATTGCATTATGATTCCGCCCCCCAATGTCACTGGTAGCCTGCATATGGGTCACGGTTTTCAGGAATCCATAATGGACGCCCTGATCCGCTATCAGCGCATGAAGGGGAAAAACACCCTTTGGCAGGTGGGCACCGACCATGCCGGTATCGCCACGCAAATGGTGGTGGAGCGTCTGCTGGACGTCGAAGGCGTTTCCCGCCATGACCTGGGCCGGGAAAGATTCCTGGAAAAGGTGTGGGAGTGGAAGGAACAATCCGGCGGCACCATCACCCGCCAGCTGCGACGCCTGGGCGCCTCCCCCGACTGGAGCCGGGAGCGCTTCACCATGGACGAGGGATTCTACAAAGCGGTCCAGGAAGTCTTTATTAAACTCTACGAAGACGGCCTGATCTACCGCGGCAAGCGCCTGGTCAACTGGGACCCGAAACTGCATACGGCGATTTCCGACCTGGAAGTGATTTCCGAGGAGGAAAATGGCCACCTCTGGCATTTCCGCTACCCTCTCACCGACGGTTCCGGCCACCTGGTGGTGGCCACCACCCGACCCGAAACCATGCTCGGCGACTCTGCTGTAGCCGTGCATCCGGAAGATGAGCGCTACAAACACCTGATTGGCAAAACCATCACATTGCCTTTGGTCGGGCGCGAAATTCCCATTATCGCCGATGATTATGTGGATATGGAGTTCGGTACCGGCTGCGTGAAGATTACCCCGGCCCACGACTTCAACGACTATGAAATGGGCCAGCGACATGACCTGCCGCTGTACAATATCTTTACCGACGACGCCGATCTGAACAACCAGGTGCCGGAGAAGTACCGCGGTATGGAACGCTTTGCCGCTCGCCAGCAGATCGTGGAGGACCTGGATGCGCTCGGTCTGCTGGAAAAAATCGACGATCACAAATTGAAGGTGCCCCGCGGTGATCGTACCGGCGTGGTGATCGAACCCTACCTTACCGATCAGTGGTACGTAAAAACGCAGCCTCTGGCCGACGAAGCCATCAAAGCGGTAGAAGATGGCGAGATCAGGTTTGTGCCCCAGCAATATGAAAATATGTACTTTTCCTGGATGCGCGATATCCAGGACTGGTGTATCTCCCGCCAATTGTGGTGGGGGCACCGCATTCCCGCCTGGTACGACGATAGCGGCAACGTTTATGTCGGCCGTAGCGAGGAAGAGGTTCGTGAAAAAAACAATCTCGGCGACATCGCCCTGAAGCAGGACAACGATGTTCTGGACACCTGGTTCAGCTCGGGACTCTGGACGTTCGGCACCCTGGGCTGGCCCGAGGAGACCGACTTCCTCAAAACCTTCCACCCCACCGATGTGCTGGTAACCGGGTTCGACATTATTTTCTTCTGGGTGGCACGCATGATTATGCTCACCCTGCACTTCCGCAAGCAGATCCCCTTCCACACCGTCTATGTGCACGGCCTGGTGCGGGACAGCCACGGGCAGAAGATGTCCAAGTCCAAAGGCAATGTGCTCGACCCAATCGACCTGATCGATGGCATTGATCTGGAAAGCCTGGTGGCCAAGCGCACCGCAGGCATGATGCAACCACACCTGAAGCAGAAAATCGAAAAGCAGACCCGCAAGGAGTTTCCCGAGGGTCTGGCCGCCTACGGCACCGATGCCCTGCGCTACACCTATTATTCGCTGGCCTCAACAGGTCGCGACATCAAGTTCGATGTCGGCCGCATTGAGGGTTTCCGCAACTTCTGCAACAAAATCTGGAACGCGGCCAACTATGTGTTGATGAATACCGACGGCCACGACTGCGGGCAGGATGGATCGACAGATTACGAACTGTCGCTTGCCGACCGCTGGATTATCAGCCGCCTGCAACAGGTGGAAAAAGCCGTGGCCGTCGGCATCGAAACCTACCGCCTCGACCTCGCATCCCAGGCGCTTTACGACTTTGTCTGGAACGAGTACTGCAGCTGGTATCTGGAACTGTCGAAGCCAGTCCTCTGGGATGACAGCGCCAGCGATGCCCAAAAGAAAGGTACCCGCCGCACCCTGGTGCGGGTTCTGGAGACAACCTTGCGACTGGCGCACCCATTGATGCCGTTTATCACCGAAGAGATCTGGCAGCGCGTCAAGAGCCTGGCGGGAGCTGAAGGCGAGACGATCATGCTGGCCAGGTACCCGGAGGCGGAAGACACCCACATCGACGAACAGGCCATTGCCGACCTGGAGTGGGTGCAGCAGGTAATTGTGGGTGTGCGCAATATTCGTGGCGAGATGAACATCTCCCCGGCCAAAAATATTCCGCTTTACTTCAAGGACGGCTCCGCCGAGGATAAGCGCCGAGTGGAGGAGAACCGCCAATTCCTCACCAAACTGGCGAGCCTGGAGTCCATTGCCTGGCTTGAGGCCGGCGACGATGCGCCGCTGTCCGCCACCGGTCTGGTGGGCGATATGGAAATCCTGGTACCCATGGCCGGCCTGATCGACAAGAATGCAGAGCTGGCACGTCTTAACAAAGAGGTCGACAAGATCCAGAAAGATGTCGGCCGTATCGAAGGCAAGCTCAACAATCCCAAGTTTGTGGACAAGGCTCCGGAAGCGGTGGTCCAGAAAGAGCGGGATAAGCTGGCGGAGATAAAAACCGCTCTGGGCAAGCTGGAAGAACAGATTGAGAAGATCCAGTCGCTTTAAGTCCGCCACCGGCTGGAAATCTCCGGAGGGCAATGTCCCTCTGGAGATATAAAGAACAGACAAGGCTCTGATACAACACAGCCCCAAAGCGCCCAGCCTGCCAGACGCCCTGCTGCCCATGTCGGCACTGGCGGCACGGCTTGCCCTGGCAACCTAGACCGGGAATCTGGTCGCCCTGACCTTGCGACCTGCATCAGCACCAACATTGTTAACGCGGAAAAATATATCGCTATTGTACTGCCGGGCCGCATGTACAAACTGGAATTCGAACGCCGGGGTCTGGCCCCGAAAAACCTGTCGCGAACACTCGAGGACGCGGCCACCATCACCTCCCCGCTGATTCCCTGGAATACTTGCGGCGCCTATATGGCAGGCACCCTCGGTGTGGCCACTTTCGCCTACCTGCCGTTTTGCTTCTTCAATCTGATTAATCCGGTGATTTCCCTGGTCTACGGATACACGGGTTTTAAATTGGAAAGGCTCGAAGAGGCTCAAACAGCTTCGGCGGAACACACCTGAGATAATGGTTAACGGCCCGGTTGCGAAGAAAACCAGGTCCGGTCAGCAATCTGAATTTATGGCTGTACAACCCGAATATTATTGGTACAGTAGTTGCGTAAACAATGTGATTTCTGGTTTCGTATAGGTCGAATAATCGCAATGTGGAAATACCTTTTTTACCCGGCAGCAAAAATTCATTTTTGCATCACCTCCCCTCCCTTCCTCCGCGTCACCGCCAACGATTTCCACCTTGGCCTCAAAAGCAGATACGGTCTCAAATACAAGGTATGACTATGGTCCAGAAAAGCGATCCCGAGGCAACCCCATCCACACCCTGGAACGACTACCACCCCGGCGAATTCTACGACGAACTGATCAGCAGCCCCGGCAACGCCCGCAAACCCGCCCAGAAACTCTTCACCTACCTTAAATCCCTCAGCCCCGATGACATCGCCTCGCGCAAGCAGGCAGCCGAATCGGCGATCAAGGAGATGGGCATCAGCTTCACTGTCTACACCGACGAGGGCAATATCGACCGTGCCTGGCCCTTTGACATTATTCCACGCATCATTACCAAGAGGCAGTGGGACAAGACCGACGCAGGTCTAAAACAGCGTCTGCAGGCGCTGAACATGTTTATCGATGATCTCTACCATGACCAGAAAATCATCAAGGATGGCATCATACCCGAATATGTACTGAAGCAATCAGCCAACTACCGGCCGGAGTGCGAGGGCATTTCGCCCGCTTTTGGGGTCTGGGCTCATATTTGCGGCACCGATTTGGTGCGAGACAAGGACGGTGAGTTCTACGTACTGGAAGACAACCTGCGGGTACCCTCGGGGGTATCCTATATGCTGGAGAACCGCTCCATCATGAAGCGAGTACTGCCGGAAGTCTTTGAAAAAATCGATATCGCGCCGGTGGGTGACTACACTTCACGCCTGTTCGAAACCCTCACCAGTATCTCACCGCGCAAAATCAAAAAGCCGGTGGTGGCGGTACTGACCCCGGGCATCTTTAACTCCGCCTATTTCGAACACGCATTCCTGGCCCAGAAGATGGGCGCGGAACTGGTGGAGGGGAGCGATCTGGTGGTACAGGAAGACGACTGTGTCTATATGAAAACCATCGCCGGCCTGGAGCGGGTGGATGTCATCTACCGCCGCATCGACGACATGTTCATCGACCCGGAGGTATTCCACAAGGATTCGGTACTGGGCGTAGCCGGATTGATGCGTGCCTGGCGGGCGGGCAATGTAGCTCTGGCCAACGCCCCCGGTGCGGGCGTTGCCGATGATAAAGTGGTCTACGCTTACGTACCCCAAGTGATTAAATACTACCTGGATCAGGACCCACTGATCTCCAATGTGGAGACCTATCTCTGCTACGACGAAAAACAACGCGAGCACGTCCTTGCCAACCTGGAAAAACTGGTGGTCAAACCCGCCAACGAGTCCGGTGGTTACGGCATGCTGATTGGTCCCCACTCTTCCAAAAAGGAACGCGAAACATTTGCCGACCTGATCAAGGCCAACCCCCGCAACTACATCGCCCAGCCGACCCTGGCCCTGTCCACAGCGCCGGCATTTATCGGCAGAAACAACGTGCCCGAGCCCAGGCATCTTGATCTGCGCCCGTTTGTGCTACAGGGCAGGGACAGTTATGTCACCACGGGTGGCCTGACCCGGGTGGCGATGAAGAAGGGCTCTCTGGTGGTCAACTCCTCCCAGGGAGGAGGCAGCAAGGACACCTGGATTGTCGATAACAATGCTGCAGAAACCAGGGCGGAGGCTAAGTAGATATGCTATCGAGAGTTGCCGAACGAGTTTACTGGGCCGCCCGCTACCTGGAACGCGCCAGCAGTACCGCCCAACTGGTGAGCAGTTATGAAAACCTGCTCTACGACCTGCCGGTGGACTACAAGATGAGCTGGTACAATCTGATCATCATCAACGATCTGGAAGAGGCCTTCAACGAACGCTACAGCAATCGCACGGAGCGCAACGTCATCAAGTTCCTGCTCGCGGACGAGGACAACCAGTCGTCCCTGCTGAATTCCCTCAAGGCAGTCAAGGAAAACGTGCGCACCACCCGTGATGTGGTACCGGAAGAAGCCTGGGAGTTGATCTGCGAGCTTAGCCTGTTCGCGCGGGAGAATCTCGAACAGGGTCTAAAGCGTCGCAGCCGCCATGAATTTCTCGATGAGATCATGAAGGGCTGCCTGCAGATCACGGGTCTGCTGGGAGCAAACATGCCCCGGGACGCCGCCTGGGATTTTCTGCAGTTGGGTCTCAATATCGAACGCGCCGACATGACCACTCGCTACCTGGAAGCGGGATTGACGGCTATTCTCGCTCTCGAAGATGACCAGAAGATGGTCAACAGTGAACAGATCATTTGGGGTAGCGTGCTTCGCTCCCTGGGAGCGACCCAGTACTACCTGCGCACTACGCGCACACCCGTGAAAGGTCACGAAGTGCTGCCCTACCTGCTGCAGGATCCGCATTTTCCCAAATCCATCACCCACTGTTTACAATCAATCATCAACGCCTGCGAGGAGTTGCCGCGCTCGGAACAGGCAGTCAGCAAACTGAAAACCGTGGAGCGCAAGCTTACCACCGAGGTGGATTACGAGGACCCGGGCGACGCGGTGCTGGAGCATCTCAACCAGTTGCAGATTCTGCTCACCGGCAGTCACTTTATCATCAGCGAAGCCTGGTTCCCGGCTGAGGTTTGACCACTTGTTGTTCCGGCGACGATAACATAGTAAAGCTCGACGCCGCCTTCAACAGTTCAACGACTTAGCAGAAGAGTTAACCACTAAGTACGGATGCACCACCGATATGACGATTCGCGTTGCGCTCAATCACAACACCTATTACGAATTTGACCGGCCGGTGTCCCTGTCGCCGCATACCATTCGGCTGCGACCTGCGCCCCACAGCCGCACACCCATCCACAGCTACAGTCTCAAAGTGGAACCGGCCAACCACTTTATCAATTGGCAACAGGACGCCTTCGGCAATTTCCTTGCGCGACTGGTGTTTCCCGATAAAACAACCCATTTTTCCGTGGAAGTGGAAGTTCAGGCGGACATGACAGTCATAAACCCGTTCGACTTCTTCGCCGAAGACTACGCCGAGCATTTTCCATTCAACTACCCCAGTCAGCTCGAGAAAGAGCTGGGTCCCTATCTGGAGAAAAGTGAACAGGGCGAACGTTTCATGGCGCTGCTCAAATCCATCGAGGAGCCGCTCAAACAGTTGCAGCAAGAAGAAAAGGCGGCGGCCGAAATGGCCCGCGAAACAAAACAGGATCGCGACGATTGCCTGCTCCCGCGCACCATCGACTTTTTTGTTCAAGTCAATCAGCAACTGGAAAAACTGATTGAATATTGTGTGCGTCTGGAACCGGGCGTACAAACCCCCGAGGAAACCCTGACACTGGCCAAGGGCTCCTGTCGCGACAGCGCCTGGCTGCTGGTGCAGTTGTTTCGACACCTGGGGCTGGCTGCCCGTTTTGCCTCCGGCTATCTGGTGCAACTCAAACCCGATGAAAAATCCCTCGATGGCCCTTCCGGCGCTGAGGAGGACTTCACCGATCTGTACGCCTGGTGCGAAGTGTATCTTCCCGGCGCTGGCTGGGTGGGACTGGACCCCACCTCCGGCCTGTTTGCCAGCGAGGGCCACATTCCCCTGGCCTGCACGCCGGACCCGGTATCCGCCGCCCCTATCGCCGGCTATACCGACAAGTGCGAAGTCACGTTTAAGCACGAGAATAAAGTCTCGCGCATTCTCGAAGATCCCCGGGTGACCAAACCTTACACAGACGACCAGTGGGCCGATGTTATCGCCCTGGGCGACGCGGTGGATCAGGAGCTCACCGAGATGGACGTGCGCCTGACCATGGGCGGCGAACCCACCTTTGTCTCCATCGACGATATGGAATCAGAGCAGTGGAACACCGGCGCCCTGGGCGAACACAAGCTCAGTCTTTCAAAAACCCTGTTACTGCGGCTGCGGGATCACTTCGCCCCCAATGGCCTGCTGCACTACGGCCAGGGTAAATGGTACCCGGGCGAAGAAGTGCCGCGCTGGGCTCTCGGCGTGTTCTGGCGCGAGGACGGTGAGCCCTTCTGGCAGAACCCCAAATTGCTGGCACGGGTGGATACCGATTACGGCCACGATGTTAAAACCGCCCAGAAGTTCGTCCTCGAACTGATCAAACTGTTGGGCGTGGAAAAGAAATTTGTCCAGCCCGCCTATGAAGATGCCATGCACTATCTGATGCAGGAACGCAAACTGCCCACCAACATCGACAATGCGATTGCCAATGCCAAGGATGACAAGGAGCGGGCGCGGCTGGCGCAGATCCTGGAACGGGGCCTGAAGGTACCCACAGGCTATGTTCTGCCCCTGGAGTGGGACCCTATCGCCGGCGTCTGGAATACCTGCAAATGGGAAACCCGCCGCGATCGCCTGACCCTGATCCCGGGAGACTCTCCCATGGGCCTGCGCCTGCCACTGAGTGACTTACCCTGGTCGGCAGAAGCGGAACCCCCGCCGGAGCGCGATCCGTTTGAAGCCAGGAACCCCCTGCAGAAGCGGGCGGATATGCACTTTCCCCTATCCTCGTTCGAGGAAGCCAAACTCTTTAAACGGGTACAGAACACAGTCAGCCAGGAAGACGAGTACGGCCAAAAGCACAAAACCGAAAAGGTGCTGGAAAGGCCGGTGATCCACACCTGCCTCTGCGTCGAAGCTCGCGACGGCCGTTTGCACATCTTTATGCCTCCGGTCTACAGCCTCGACAACTATGTGGAGCTGGTCGCCGCCGTCGAGGAATCTGCCAATACGCTGGGGACACCCGTCATTATCGAGGGCTATGAGCCCCCCAGGGATCAACGCCTGCAAAAACTGTTGGTCACCCCGGATCCCGGCGTTATCGAGGTGAACGTTCATCCGGCTCACAGCTGGCGGGAAATGGTCTCCAACATGACCGAACTCTACGCCGCGGCGCGCGAAAGCCGTCTCGGTACCGAGAAATTTATGCTCGACGGACGCCACACCGGCACCGGTGGCGGCAACCACATCACCCTCGGCGGCAAAACCCCGGCCGACAGCCCCCTGCTGCGACGCCCGGACCTGTTGCGCAGTCTGGTTACCTTCTGGCAGCATCACCCCAGCCTTTCCTACGTTTTCTCTGGTGCCTTTGTCGGTCCCACCAGCCAGGCTCCACGGGCCGACGAAGGCCGCGATGAAATGCTCTACGAGATGGAAACGGCCTTCCAGCAGATGCCCGAGGGTCTTGCGGACCAGCCCTGGCTGATCGATCGCATTATGCGCAACCTGTTGATCGACATCACCGGCAACACCCACCGCGCCGAGTTCTGTATCGACAAACTCTACGCCCCTGGCAGTCCCAGCGGTCGACTGGGCATTTTGGAATTCCGCGGCTTTGAAATGCCGCCTCACAGCCGCATGGCGCTGGTGCAGGCACTTCTGATCCGTACCCTTATCGCCCGCTTCTGGAAAGCGCCTTATAAAAAACCCCTTGTACGCTGGGGAACCCAGCTACATGACAAGTTTATGCTGCCTCACTATTTGTGGGCCGACATGCAGGAGGTGGTACAGGATCTGAACGACCACGGCTATCCTTTCAGGCTGGAGTGGCTGTTGCCGTTCGAGGAGTTCCGCTTCCCTCACTATGGTCGCACCAAATTGCGGGATATGGAGATCGAGCTGCGCTGGGCGGTAGAGCCCTGGCATGTGCTTGGCGAAGAAGCCGGCAGCTTCGGAACCGCCCGCTACGTGGACAGTTCCGTGGAGCGCCTGCAGGTGCGGGTAACCGGCATGACCGAGGGCCGCTATGTGCTGGCCTGCAACGGCCGTCGGGTGCCTCTTACAAGCACCGGCCGCCAGGGTGAGAGCGTAGCCGGGGTGCGCTACAAGGCCTGGGCACCCCCGTCGGGCCTTCACCCCACCATCGATGTTCACACACCGCTGGTATTCGACCTGATCGACACCTGGAACGGGCGCTCCATCGGCGGCTGTACCTACCATGTGTCGCACCCGGGTGGGCGTAGCTACGAGACTTTCCCGGTCAACGCCTTCGAAGCCGAATCACGCCGCGGCAACCGCTTTAATACGCTTAGTCACACCGCCGGGCCCTATACCCCACGCCCCGATACCGACGCCCTGCGAGAGTTCTTTCCCGTGGGTCATCCGCCCAGACCCATGGCACCACCGCCGGAGGAATCCCCAAATGAGTATCCACATACGTTGGATTTGCGGCGTCGGTCCAATTGGCCGGCGGAATAAGGGCAGGGTTTGACAAGGGCGGCGGCCATTGCCTGAACAAGGCGCCTTGCGCTGAAACATCGGGGCAACGCGGAATAGGGCAATATCCCTCTAAAGGAGAACCGGAAGCTTTCACAGTATCCGGTTAAATAGACTAATGTAAAAAAAACGGCGGTGGACGCCACGCGTCCAGCCCTGACATAATGTCGCCCTTTTTGCACCGAATTTGGGCACTTAACAATCAAGTCGGGAAATTAACGACTAGAAACAGGTAAATTCCGTGATCCAGTCCGCCAGCCAATTTCAGCTTGTCGAGTCCACGGAGCTGGTTTACCAGCACCGCGATACTGCTCACGACGAGGTGTTTGACGCCGACGGCAACCCCAAACCGCATTGGGAAAAGCTACTTGGCAGCCTCAAAGCGATGGGACCGCGAGCCTTTAACGACCGCATCACCAAGGCACGACGCATACTGCGCGACGACGGCGCCACCTACAATATTTACAGCGACAAAACCTCCCCCAGCCACACCTGGGGACTGGACCTGGTGCCTTCGCTAATCAGCAGTGAGGAGTGGGCAGGCATCGAAGCGGGTCTGCTGGAACGGGCCGAGCTGTTCAACCTGCTGCTGAGAGACATCTACGGCCCCCGGGACCTGATCCGCCTACGGGTGATTCCTCCCGAGGCCCTGTTCTGCCACCCGGGCTTCCTGCGTGCCTGCCAAGGCATTCAGGTTCCGGGTGATCACGAGTTGATTTTACACGCGGTAGACCTGATGCGCGGGGATGACGGCGAAATGTGTGTGCTCACCGACCGCACCCAGTCCCCCAGCGGCGCCGGCTATGCCCTGGAAAATCGTACGGTGATGTCACGTGTACTGCCAAGTCTGTTCCGTGACAGCCAAGTGCATCGATTGGCCAGCTTTTTCCAGCAAATGCGGGCTAAACTCACCTCCCTGTCCCCAAATCAGGACCAGCCCCGGGTGGTGGTACTGACCCCTGGCGCCCACAATGAAACCTATTTTGAACACGCCTATTTTGCCAATTACCTGGGTTTTCACCTGGTCCAGAGCGGTGACCTGGTGGTGCGCAACGGCTATGTGTGGATGAAAGCCCTGGATGGCCTGAGCCGGGTGGATGTGATACTGCGCCGGGTGGATGACCTGTTCTGCGATCCCGTGGAGTTGCGCAGCGACTCCCAACTGGGTGTGGCCAACCTGTTGGAAGTCGCCCGCGCCGGTCGGGTGGTGATTGCCAACCCGCTGGGGTCAGGCGTGCTGGAAAACCCCATATTCCTCAAGTATCTACCGCAGATCTCCAAAGAACTGCTGGGTCGCGAACTGCGTTTGAAATCGGTCCAGAATTGGTGGTGTGGCGACCCGCAGGATCTTGAGTATGTGCTGGCTCACCTGGATTCACTGGTGATCAAACCGATATTCCGGGCACCGGGGCGGACCAGCGTTTACGGTGGAGAACTCAGCTCGGAGCAACGGGAAGAATTGCGCCAGAGCATCCTCCAGCGCCCTATGCATTATGTGGCCCAACCCTCCATGGAGGCCGGGTTGCTGCCCACATTCTGCCATCAGCAACTTCAGCCCCGACCATCGATCCTGCGCAGCTTTGCGGTAGCCGGTTCCGGCTCCTACACCGTAATGCCCGGCGGCCTTACGCGCGTCGGCGTGGAGAAGAGTTCGTTCGTGATTTCCAACCAGGTGGGCAGCCAGAGCAAGGACACCTGGATCATCAGCTCCGAACCGATGAACCCGGCCTATGAGACCGATATAAGCGACGCCGCCGCACCGGCGCGCGACGCCGACCTGATCAGCCTGCCCAGCCGGGTTGTGGAAAACCTTTTCTGGATGGGACGTTACGCTGAACGGGCCGAGGCTTCCCTGCGCCTGCTGAGAACAGTGTTTATGATGTTCAACGGCGAGGAGCCCATCTCTGAGGCTTGCAGGCGACAGCTGCTGCAAACGGTAACCGAAGTCACCGCCACCCGCCCCGGCTTCATCGACGCCAGCGATAAATTGATTGCCGCCCCTGAGGAAGAGTTGATGCGGGTAGTGGAGGATGACGACCTCAGCGGCAGCGTGCGCTCCAATCTCAATGCCTTGCTGTATTGTGCCGATGAGTCCAAGGAGCTACTGTCCTCCGATACCCTGCGGGTGATAAACGACGTTCGCGATGCCCTTTCGGAGCTGAAAAATGACCTGTCCGGCGGACTGGCCGCCGCCCCCGAAGAAGCCCTGGACCCACTGGTGACCGCTTTGATGGCGCTCTCCGGCCTGGCCCACGAAAGCATGGTACGCGACTTCGGCTGGCGCTTTATGGAGATCGGCCGCCGGCTGGAGCGCTCATTGCAGACCACGAGTATTATCAACAGCTTGGTAGTGCCGGAGACCCCACCTGGAGACCAACATGTATTGTTGGAAAGCCTGCTGCTGTCAGTAGAGGCACTGATCAGTTACCGCCGCCGCTACCGCGCCCGCATGGGGGTACAGTCAACCCTGGATCTGGTGATGATGGATACCACCAATCCCCGCTCCCTGCTGCATCAGCTCGAGCACCTTCACCTGCACATCGACAAATTGCCGCGGGCGCCGGAAGCCCGCCACGAGTTGTCACCGGAGGAGCGTACGATTTTGCAGGCGGAGACCCAGGTCAAATTATCACTGTTGACCGAACTCAACGCCCGGGAAGGCGGCCAGCGGACTCAACTTAAGCAGACCCTCGCCAACGTCAACCAGTCCCTGGGTGCACTCAGTGAGATGATCAGCGATAAGTACTTCAACCACCGCGAGACCTCGCGCCAGCTGGTGAGCAACAACTGGGAGAACAACTAGTGCGTTATCGGGTCAAGCACATCACCGAATACCTCTATAGCGACAGCGTCTCCCACTGCTACAACCTGGCTCATATGATCCCTCGCAACTCCCTGCGTCAAACCTGCATGCACAGCGAGGTGAAGGTTTCGCCCATGGCTTCCCACGCCTCCCGGCGCAAGGACTATTTCGGTAACCAGGCTTACCACTTCGAAATTCAGCGCCCCCACAAAAAGCTGGTGATCACTGCCACCAGCGATGTGGAAACCCGCGAGCAGAGCGCGTCGGTGGATTTGGACTTCGGCATCACCTGTGCCGAAGCCCGCGAGCAATTGACTAACTCAACCCGCCCGGACCTTTTATTGGCCAAGGAGTTTATGCTCAACTCCTCCATGATACGGACTAATGACGAGTTGCGCGACTATGCCGCACCCAGTTTCATTGATGACCGGCCACTGTTGTCAGCCACCATGGAACTAACCCAACGCATTTTCAGGGAATTTACCTACTGTTCGGAATCCACCACGATCGCCACGCCCCTGGCGGAAGTCTTGAAAAATCGCAAGGGGGTGTGCCAGGATTTTGCGCACTTGCAGATCGCCTGCCTGCGGGCTCTCGGCTTTCCCGCCAAATATATGTCCGGGTATCTGGAGACTCTGCCACCACCGGGAGAGGAAAGGCTGGTCGGTGCCGATGCCAGCCATGCCTGGTTATCGGTTTACTCACCAACCGAGGGCTGGTTTGAGTTCGACCCAACCAATAATTGCCTGGCCTCAGAGCAGCACATTATTACAGCCTGGGGCCGGGATTATTATGATGTGACCCCGTTAAAAGGCGTCATTTATGGGGGCGGAGAGAATCCGGCACTCAAAGTATCGGTAGACGTGGCACGCGTGCAGTAGCCTGCCATCGAGCTATCGCTTCATTGCAATAAACTCGATACTGTCCCCCTTCTGCGTAAATCGCGTCATTGCCGAGAGCGGCGCCTTTGCCAGATGCCAGTACCAGGGGGTGTGAAAAGTGCTACCCCTCGCGTTGGCTTTAACCCGGGCACCGGTAGTCCAGGTTTTGACGTGCTCGAACCCGGCATACTGGCAGAGCGTCTTGACGTTTTTCGGTGTAAACAAATGGATGTGGTGCAAGGGATCGATCAAGTGCCAACCAGCCCCCAGTATTTCCCGCGTATAGCTGTCCCAATTCACAGTGTCGGCGTAAAACACCCCGCCTGGCCGCAGAATCCGCAAAGACTCTTTTAACAGCGACAGGGGATGGCGCACGTGCTCCAGCGTTGCATTGGTGTAAATGACATCAAAGTAATTGTCGGGAAAGGCTGCCGCCTCAACCGTACCTGTAAACACATCCAACCCAAAATGTTCACGCGCATAGGTTGAAGCCGCATTCGAAAGGTCCACACCTTTTACCTGCCAGCCATTTTCCCGGGCTGCAACCAAGGTGGCCCCGGCGTTACAGCCAATCTCAAGAAAACGACCACTGGAACGATAGCGATCGAATTGCCTTAATTTTTTGCGCAGGGATCTGCTGCGTTTCTCCACTTTACTGGCATATTTTTCCAGCTTCGGGGCAAACGCCTCTTCGTTGATTTCTTCAACGCCTAAAGGCATGAATTTCGCGTAAATTAAACCGCAGTTGTTACATTGGTGATAGGCAGAATCATGGAGAATCATCAATTCCGTTGAGTCAGTGCTCCCACAGACATCACAATTCACTTCTTCTAATGATATCGACATTCGGTCTGTACTGCCTCAACCGCGGATTTGCTATTAATATTGATGAGTTGGAGCTAGCCAATAAATTCTATAAATAAGAATAATCGCCAGGCAACGAGCGTGCAAGCACCGGCCTCTCATGCAAGACAAACGATAACGGTCATTCATTGATAGCCTGGATAAACCGCTTGCGGGCTATTCCCTCTCCTCCGCTTCCGGCGGTTGCTTGTTACCCGACTCGTCCACGTTCAGATTCATGGTCTGCGCCCGTCGCTTCCACAACTGACGGGCCAGCTTTTGCATATCCTCCGTTTTATCACCCTCGTCGGTGATTTCCAGCCCCAACAGGGTTTCCAGCACGTCCTCCAGGGTCAGTATGCCTTCCATGCCACCATATTCATCCACAATCAACAAAACATGGGATTGCTGTCGTTGGAATTCATCAAACGCCTGAGTCAGGGACATAGACGCCAGCATAGCCGGAATCTCGCGGCGATAGTTCGCAAGCGTATCCGCGCCCTGCCCCTGTGCCTGAGCGAGGAGGAGATCACTGCGTAGAACATACCCTGAAACCTGGTCAGGATTTTCGCGATAGATTGGAATGCGGGAAAAGCGTTTACCCTCATGTTCCCGGCAAAAATCGGCGACGGTAGTCTCCTCCGGCAGGGAAAAGACCACGGTGCGCGGTGTCATGGAATCCTTCAAGCGGGTTTCATGCAGAACCAACAGATTTTGCAAAATACGCTTTTCCCGATGTGCCAATGAACCTTCCCTGGCACTGAGCTCCGCCATTACCGCAAACTCATCGCGGCTGAATCCCCGCAGCGTGGGCCCCTGTGCGAGGCCTCGGGTCAGGCGTTCCGCCATCCGCACAAACGGGTAGAGCGCCCAGATCAGGAATTTGAGGCAGTAAGCCGTGGTCGGGGCCAGGTTTTTCCAGTAGTGCGCTCCGAGCGTTTTGGGAATGATTTCGGAGAAAATCAAAATCAACAGGGTCAACACCGCCGAGGCAACGCCCACGTATGTGCTGCCAAACACCTCCGCAGCCTGGGCTCCAGCACCGGCGGCGCCCACCGTATGGGCGATGGTGTTCAACGTCAGGATGGCCGCCAGGGGGCTGTGAATATCTTCACTCAGCTTCCGCAGCAATACACCCGATGATTTACCCTCCTGTTCCAGCAACGCGATATAGGGGGAGGTGACACTCAGGATCACTGCTTCGGCTATCGAGCAGAGAAAGGAGAACCCGAGGGCAACAACCACATAGACAATCAATAACAACATGACGGCGGCTCCCTACGAGTTAGCGCTCAAGTCTGGCCGACTCAACAACCGACGGCTGTTGACGGCGCAGGTGGACATTTTTCCGGTCAAATTCTCAGACCCGCGTCCACCTCGATAGTGCGCCCCGAAATATAGTCATTTTGCAGGATAAAGCCCACAGTCTGGGCGATGTGCGCCGGCTTGCCCATACGTCTCAAGGGTATCTGCCCGGTCATCATCTCCAGGACTTCGGGCTTCATGCTGGCCACCATATCCGTTTCTATAAAACCTGGTGCGATGGCAGCCGTGCGAATGCCGTAACGGGCAAGCTCCTTGGCCCAGGTCACCGCCATGGATTCAACACCAGCCTTAGCGGCGGAATAGTTGGTCTGACCGACATTGCCAGCCTTGCTGATACTGGCGATATTTATGATGACCCCTTCGGTACCGGTCTCCACCATTTTAGTGGCCGCCTCGCGACCGCAGAGAAAGACACCGGTTAAGTTCACGTCAATCACCGACTGCCACTGGGACAGGCTCATACGTTTTTCGACGACACCATCCCGCGTTTTTAACAACAAACTGTCACGGGTTATACCGGCGTTGTTAATCAGCCCGTGCAGGGTGCCAAAGTCAAAAACAATCTGTTCAAACACGCTGGCGACCTGATCTTCATCAGCCACATTGGCGAGATAGAACCTGGCCTCGGCATTATTGTCCCTGGTTGCAGGGCCACAGAGATCAACCGCCCGCGCGAGCTTGTCTTCATCCAGATCGATCAGCGCCAGGTTTGCACCGCGTTCGGCAAGGAACAGCGCCATTTCCAACCCCAGCCCCTGTGCGCCACCCGTAATAACAATTACTTTGCCAGATATATTCACAATCAGCCCCCCACTGCCTGATCGTAGTTACAAAAAAGGTGATCCACTGGATCACCCTTTTAAAGCCGGAAGCCCGGGGTTAAATGCGTTCAAACAACGCTGCAATACCCTGGCCACCACCAATACACATAGTGACCACAGCATACCGGCCACCGGTGCGCTGAAGTTCGTACAGCGCCTTGACGGTAATCAGTGAACCCGTGGCGCCAATGGGATGCCCCAGGGAAATACCCGAACCGTTGGGATTCACTTTCTCCATCGGCAGCTCCAGGTCCTTGCACACTGCCAGCGCCTGGGCGGCGAAGGCTTCGTTGACTTCCCAGACATCGATGTCGGCGACGGTCAAACCGGCCTTGTCCAATAGTGCCTTGACAGCTGGCACCGGACCAATGCCCATATACTCGGGTTCCACGCCTGCAAAGGAATAATTCACCAATCGAGCCATCGGCTTGAGACCCTTGGCTTCCGCAACCCCTTTCTCCATCAGTACCAGAGCTGCGGCGGCATCGTTCAAGCCGGAGGCGTTAGCGGCAGTGACGGTGCCATCTTTTTTAAATACCGGACGCAGCTTGGCGAAACTTTCCATATCGGCCCCAAAGCGCACATGCTCGTCCTGTTCGAACACCTGTACGCCCTTACGGGTTTTCACTTCAATCGGCAGAATCTGGTCATCAAAGCGTTTTTCATTGATGGCGCGTTCGGCACGGTTGTGGCTCTCCACAGCCAGCGCGTCCTGTTCTTGGCGACTGATACCCCACTTCTCTGCGATATTCTCTGCAGTAACGCCCATATGGGTATCGCCCATGGGGCAGGTCAGGGCGCCAGTCATGGCATCCACCATGGCAGAATCGCCCATGCGGGCGCCAAAACGGGCACTCGGCAACCAGTAGGGCACACGGCTCATGGACTCGGCACCGCCGGCCACGGCGGCATCACAATCGCCCAGGAGGATCATTTGGGTGGCGGAGACAATGGCTTGCAGGCCGGAACCGCAGAGGCGGTTGACGGTCACGGCTGGCGTGGTATCCGGAAGCCCTCCTTTCAGGGCCGCCACACGGCTCATATACATATCGCGACGATCGGAATGAGTCACATTGCCTATTACGCAGTGACCGATATCCTCACCGGCGACACCAGCGCGCTTTACCGCTTCGGCCACCACCTGTCCCGCCAGATCCGTGGGAGGAATATCCTTTAAACTGCCGCCAAAATCGGCAATTGCGGTGCGAACACCACTTAAAACAACTACTTCGCGTTGACTCATGACCTACTCCTACAATCCTAGGTGTTCAATATTTGAACGCAACCTCTGTGAGTGCGCTGGTATGTGACGGTTTGATTATCCTCAATTCGCGGACTCACCAGGAAGCCAGGACCGTTCTTGTGTGCGGTTAACCTTTTTATAGGTGGCGGAATTATACAGTTGTTTGAATTTCGATGTCAGCAAAACCCGTCCTTGCCCTGATTGATTGTTATTTCGATGGTCTCCGGAGGGCCCTATATCACCCGACTTTGCTGCAAGGTGGCGATTTCATCATCTGACAACCCGAGAATACCGCCCAGGACTTCCCTGTTGTGGTGGCCGAGCCGGGGTCCAGACCAACGGGTTTGCCCAGGCGTACCGGACAGACGGGGCACGATGGCCGGAATTTTCAGGGGCTTGCCATTGATTTCGACCTGTTCGAATAAACCCCGGGCCTGGAAATGTTCGTCCCGCATCATGTCTTCCACATCATAGATTGGGCCTGCGGGCACCCTTTGCGTCTCCATCACCTCCAGTACCTGTTCCACCGTACGGGTGGAACACCAGGCGCCAATAATCTGATCAATCTCTTCTTCATGTTCGACCCGCCCGGTATTGGTTGCCAGACGACTATCACAGGCCAGATCCGGGTGACCGATACCGGTCATTAAACGCTGGAAAATCGAGTCGCCATTGCCCCCAATCACCACATATTTGCCGTCGACGCACTTATAGGTATTGGTAGGCGCAATGCCAGTGACCGTGCTGCCTGAGGGTTGGCGGATTACCCCGGCGCCGTCGAACTCGGGAATCACCGCTTCCATCAGGTTGAACATGGCTTCGTAGAGCGCGACGTCCACCACCTGTCCCTCGCCACTTTTCTCCCGCGCTAACAAGGCCATGGTAATACCCAGGGCAGTATGGATACCGGCGATGGTGTCGCCAATGCTGAGGTTGGGCCTGACTGGCGGCCTGTCGGAAAAGCCATTGACATAGCGAAAGCCACTGATACCTTCGCAGACGGAGGCAAATCCGGGCTTCCCGGCATAGGGCCCGGTCTGTCCATAGCCGGAGATACGGGCATAGACGAGCCCGGGATTGGAAGCCTTGAAGGCATCCGGTCCTATACCCCAGTCTTCAACCACTCCCGGGCGAAAATTCTCGATCACCACATCAGCGGTATCGATCAAACCCCGGACCAGTTTGATACCCTGATCAGATTTCAGGTCGAGGGTTACCGATTTCTTGTTACGCGCCAGGGAATGCCACCAAAGGGAAGTGCCGTCGCGTACTTCACGCCAACCGCGAATGGGATCTCCACCGCCTGGTGGCTCTATTTTGATCACCTCGGCGCCAAAGTAACCCAACATACAGCCGGTAAACGGGCCCGCCAGCAACTGGCCCAGCTCGATCACCCGATACCCGGTCAATGGCCCGTTGGGTTGCACGGCTGAGGTATGGGAAGTGAATTGAGAATCAGAATCTGTCGACACCGCTGTACCCCCACGGTCATTTAAGATTTACGCCCCTTGGGGCTGCCGCTATTAACGCGGCGCCCGTCCTCCCGCTTCGGTCACCCCGCTTCAGGGGGTGCTGGGGAGCCGTTTGCCTTCAACTATCTACATACAGGGTTTTGCTGAATTCCAGCGAGAAGGTTTCACCACCGGTTACCGGCTGCACCAGGATTTTAAAATTCATCACCTCTTCATCAGTGATACGCAGAGGTGCCAGGTAATACACCGCATCCTGCTCGCTGATCTCCTTGAATTCCAGAGTTTTCTGTTGCTGCATCAGATTGGCGGCGGTGCCGCTGACCTTGGCCGCCAATCCCTGGGTATCCCCTCCCGCATTGGCCTTTACCAGCGAGATATTGACCAGCACCTGGTTCTTGCCGCGGGTCAGGTTGTAGACTCGCGCCACTTCCGGCTTGATGAAGCTGCTGCTGAAGACGGTGTAATAGACCTTGTAGTCACCAAAGGTTTCGAACGGCTGATCATTGGCGTTTACCGCTGCCGCCACGGTTAACATCGCCAAAGCCAGTAACCAATTTTTCATCGCGATACTCCTTGATTGCTATTTGGGGTACTACCTGTTTTTGCGTCGACATCGTGAATGCACGCAGTCACCTATACTAAAGTGTAGAGCGTGCATCAGAATACTGCTTTGATGCCAACATACCGCAATTTGTTCAAGTCAATATCCGGCCACTGTATCAACCCGGCGGTTTGGTTTCGGTCTCCAGCCAGCATATCCGGGCAATAGCCTCCTCTCGTGTGCGACCGCAAACTTCCATTGTCGGCTTAAAATCGCGACAAAACTGGGGATACTCTGCGCTCCCCCATATCTGGCAGCGCAGACTGCGTTGGTCCAAATTGATACAGTACTCCCCTGCGGCCTTGCCGTCCGGCATGCCAGGCAGCGGCAGGTTAATGGAGGGCGCGATACAGCAGGCGCCGCAGCGGGAGCGACACTCCAAGATCAACCGCCGTCCAGTGACAACAGGATCTTGCCGATATGCTGGCTGCTCTCCATCAGCCGATGGGCATCCGCCACCTCTGCCAGGGGAAATACCTTGGCAATCACCGGTTTGATCCGACCAGCTTCAATCTGAGGCCAGACTTTGGCCTTGAGCGACCGGGCAATATCAGCCTTGACCTCTGCCGACCGGGGCCGCAAGGTGGAACCGGTCATGGTCAGTCGCTTAACCATCACAGGCATTAGATTGACTTCCACAGTGCTACCCTGCAAATAGGCGATATTGACGATACGCCCGTCTACTGCGGCAAGCTTGAGGTTCTTTTCGATATAGTCGCCGCCGACCATATCCAGTATCACATCGACACCTTGGCCATCGGTGGCCGCCAACAGGGTTTCGACAAAATCCTGTTGGCGGTAGTTGACTGCGGCTTCGGCCCCCAGATCAAGGCAGGCCTGACACTTGGCCTCGCTGCCGGCGGTGGCAAAGACACGGGCCCCCAGCGCCTTGGCCATTTGAATGGCAGTGGTACCAATACCGCTGGTTCCCCCTTGTACCAACAGGGTTTCACCCTCCTTTAACCCGGCGCGATCAAAGACGTTGGTCCACACGGTAAAACAAGTCTCCGGCAAAGCCGCCGCTTCCAGCAGTGACAGGCCTTTGGGTACGGGCAGGCACTGCGCCGCCGGCACATTGACCATTTCGGCATAGCCTCCGCCATTGGCCAGGGCGCACACCGGGTCCCCCAACTGCCACTGGGTCACGCCCTCACCCAGGGCCGCTATAGTGCCCGCCACTTCCAACCCGGGAATCGGCGAAGCACCGGGCGGCGGCGGATAGAGGCCTTTGCGCTGTATAACATCCGGGCGATTGACCCCGGCCGCCGCTACCTGAATCAATACCTCACCGGCGGCAGCTTTGGGAGCATCGCCCTCGGTGAGTTTCAGAGCATTGGGCGCCCCCGGTACTGGGATATCAATATAATGCATGGCTATTCTCTATGGATAAATGGCTTGTCAAGCTTGGTTCGAAGTGTTTGTTGTTCCCGCTCTTCCATGAGTTCGCAACACCCCAGCCACTCCGGCCTCACATCGCCTTCAATTCGCAGAGCTAATGCGTCAAGATCACCTTGAAGGCGTACTAGGGCGCCAAGCGCTCGATCTGCCAGTCGCCGCTCCCGGCTTTCGTATACTCGAAACGGTCGTGAAGGCGGTTGGCGCCGCCCTGCCAGAATTCCACCTGATGGGGTATAACGCGGTACCCCCCCCAAAAATCCGGCAGCGGTATTTTACCCTTGGCAAACTTGTCCTGCATGGCCTTGAACTGCTGCATCAGCAGCTGACGGGAGGAAACGGGCCGACTCTGGGCCGAGGCCCAGGCTGCCAACTGGCTTTCCCTGGGGCGAGAGAGAAAATATTTGAGAGACTCGGTCTGGCTAACCTTTTCCGCCACCCCACACACTTTCACCTGTCGTTCCATGGCGTGCCAGGGAAAGTGCAGGCTGACTTTAGGGTTTACATCCAATTCCCGCGCCTTGCGACTGCTGTAATTGGTGTAAAACACAAAGCCGCGCTGATCCACATGCTTTAGCAGAACGATACGTTGGGAAGGTTGCCCGTCTGCAGAGACAGTGGCCACGGTCATGGCTGTGGGATCTTCCAGGCCCACATCAATCGCCTGCTTCAGCCAGGCTGAAAACTGCGCCATGGGATCTTGCAACAGATTTTCGCGCTGCAGTCCGCCCTTTAAATATTCCCGGCGCAGGTGGTCAATATCCATACAACTCTGGTTCCAGTCAGTCACATACTGGCGCCTATTGTACTGCTGTCGAACCGGATTGGCATTACCCCGGGCACACAACGTGATCCCCACGGTAATAGTACTGATGGACTAACCGGGTCATCAAAGCGGAATTCATCCGGGCAAAAGCGTCAATTGTCGAAAAAACAACGCACACCCATACCGGACATGTCTATCTATGTCAGCGGAAACACCACATTACACTGGCCCGTACCGGAGCTTGGGAAGTAATCGCAGCCGCTCAAGGGGCTCCACTGCTGTCGAATTTTGCGTGAATATTGTTTTTCTTGTAGGTGAGCAACGGGTGTATTTCCCCCATATCAAACCCGATACTCAAATATCGGCTATCGTAAAGCGGCTGCAGGAATTCCATTATGGTCGCAAAAATTTTATCGCAGGCTTGTTTCAACACCTCGATATCTCTGCCCGCACCCACTCTGGCTGTAAAATAGATAAACGCATTGTCTGGATCTCCGTCGGCGATGCGATAGTGTTCGCAACGCACGGCGCGGGTACGAATACCGCCGATGGGAAACACCCCGGTGGCGACGGCGGTTTCATTGAGTTTTTCAAACAACGCGGGAATATCCAGTTGTTCGTCCAGGTTGGCGGAATATTCCATGATGAAATGCGGCATTTTGCAGTCTCCTCGGCGGGTGTATCAGCCCGGCATACCTTCAACGGGAAACTGTGCATTGACCTGACCCGTACCAGAACTGGGAAAATATTCTCCGAGCACTTCAACCTTGCCCCTGTATTTGTCCCAGCCCAGCATGCCTAACAGCATAGCCGTGTCGTGCATCCCGCCCTCGCCATGACAGGTGGCGTTATAGGTGGGCAACATGGCAGTAAACTCCTTCCAGCGCCCCTGCCGCCAGAGCTCCAGTACCCGCAGGTCCACCTGCCGGTAAAACTCATCACTGATTTCGAACATACTTTCTTCGGGGGAGCCATTGTCGATAAAACGGTGTGACAGGGATCCACTGGCCAGCACCATCACCTTGCTGTCACTTTTTTCGATTGCCGCTTTTACGGCTTCGCCGAACCGCCGTGAATCCTCCAACGAGTGCCAGGCGCACCAGGCAGCAACGGAGACCACCTTAAAGTGCTTGTCACTGTTCATATAGCGACAGGGCACCAGAGTACCGTACTCCAGCTCCAGGGAATCGATTTCATGAGCGCGGGTGCGTATCCCACAGGCGTTGGCCGAGTCGGCAATCAGGTGTCCCAGGTCCGGATTCCCGGGGTAGCTGTATTCCATATCCTTGATAAAGTGCGGCAGCTCGTTACTGGTATAACAACCACTGAATTTACTGTTGCAGTTAATATGGTAACCGGCGTTCACCAGCCAGTGCACATCGAACACCACCAGGGTATCCACCCCGAGCGCTCGAGCACGGCGGCTCAACTCCCGATGGCCTTCAATGGCCTGCTCGCGACACCCCTGATGGGGACCGGGAGATTCGGATACATACATGGACGGTACATGCGTTATCTTCGCAGCCAGCGCAATTTCACCCATTGCTCTACCCTCGTATTAATTATCTTCAATACCAATGCCCGAATGGCTTACCGACCCAATACAGGCACTTTATGGGTACCATGGGCGACACAGACATTTTTGGTTTCCATGTAAAACTCAAAACTGTAGTCCCCACCGTCACGACCGATGCCAGACATTTTCATGCCACCAAATGGCGACGGCAGGTTGCGGTTGTTTTCGGAATTTACCCAAAGCATACCGGCTTCTACATGCCGGGCCATGCGCATGGCGCGGCCACTGTTCTCGGTCCAGATATAACCGGAAAGGCCGTACTCGGTGTCGTTGGCGATGGCAACCGCTTCTGATTCGGTGTCGAACCCAATCGCTGTCAGCACCGGCCCGAAAATCTCCTCGCGGGCGATGCGCATTTGGTTATCGGCACCGGTAAACAGGGTCGGGACCACATAGTTGCCGCCACCCAATCCCTCACACCTGGCACCCCCAACTGCGGTGGTGGCACCATCCTGCCGGGCAACATCGAAGTAGCTCACCACTTTCTCGTAGTGCGCACGATTGGCCAAGGGCCCTACTTCGGTATCAGGGTCCAGCGGATGGCCTACCCGCAGGTTTTTCACCCGCTGTTCCAGGGCAGCGAGGAATTTGTCCTTGATACCGTTTTGAATCAACAGGCGACTGGAAGAGGTGCAACGCTGGCCATTGAGGCTGTAGATCATGAATACCACGGCATCCAGGGCGCGGTCGAAATGTGCATCGTCGAAAACAATCACGGGGTTCTTGCCCCCCAGTTCGAAATGCATACGTTTCAAGGTGTCTGCACCCTGACGCATGATATGACTGCCGGTGGCGCTCTCACCGACCAGCGCAACGGCCTTGATGGCCGGGTGTTCAGTCAGCCGCTTGCCTGCCACTTCCCCAAAACCGTTAATGGTATTCCATACGCCGGCGGGCAGTCCCGCGTCCCGCGCGATCTCCGCCAACAGCATAGCGCTTAGCGGCGTCATCTCCGCGGGCTTGTGTACGATGGTACAACCGGCAGCCAGCGCCGGGGCGATTTTCCAGGTCGACAGCATAAAGGGCGTATTCCAGGGCGTAATCAATGCCACAGGCCCGACCGCCGTACGCAGGGTGTAATTGGTGTGTTCCTCCTGATGCAGGGCCAGACCGTTCTGTGCCTCCGGGGCCTTGTCGGCAAAGAAACGGAAGTTGGCGGCGCCGCGAACAGCTGCCTGTTTCATAAAGCGGATGGGCTGGCCACAATCCATGGACTCTACCAGGGCTATCTCCTCGGCTCGCTCCACGATCTTATCGGCGAAGTGATTGAGCAATTTCTTGCGTTCAGCCCCAGGCATGTCGCGCCATTCTGCAAAGGCGTCTGAAGCCGCCTCACAAGCAGCGTCTACATCGGCGGCGGTGCCCTTGATAACTTGCCCGAGAGAGCTGTTGTCGGTGGGTGTCAGGTTGTCGAAGGTCTCGCCACCGCTACCAAGGGTAAACTCACCATTGATAAAGTGACCCGTGGTCTGCGATTTGAAGCGGGCCAGGAAGCCCTGGGCTTTGTCGAGATTGGTTTGAAAGTCGCTCATAGTGCCTCCTTCAAGGTTCGCCAGTGTTCGTGCACCCAGGCACAATCGCCGCCGATTAATAGTTGTCGCCGTAAAATGTCTGCTCCGACACGATGGGGTTTTGCAAACGTGCAACGCCTTCAATTTCACACTCGACCACATCGCCGGGTTGCATATCCTTAACGCCTTTCGGCGTACCGGTGGCGATCATGTCGCCGGGCTTCAGCGTCAGGATTCCGCTCAGGTATTCGACCAGAAAGGGAATATCGAAAATCATATCGGCGGTACTGCCCTCCTGGGTAATTTCGCCATTGACCCGGGTAATTAAACGCAGGTTGTTCACATCCGCGATATCGTCCCGATCAATGAGCCATGGGCCGATGGGACACAGGGAGTCGCGACTTTTGACCCGCAAATTGGGGCGGTAGTAATTTTCCAGATAGTCGCGAATGGCAAAATCATTGCAAACGGTGTAGCCGGCGATGTAGGCCATGGCCTCCTCGCGCCTGATATTTTTGCCCTCTTTTCCGATCACCGCCACCAGCTCACATTCGTAGTGCTGGAAGTCGATATTGTCCGGACGGTAGCAGGGTTGTTTGTGCCCCGTAAGCGTGTTGTTGCCCTTGATAAACACCAACGGCTCTTTCGGTGGCTCCTTGAATGACAGCTCAGCCACATGATCAGCATAGTTGAGACCAAGGGCAAAAAGGGTGCCCGGATTCTCGACCGGACAGAGCCAGGTTACGTCTTTCTCATCAAGTAGCTTTCCGTCCCCGGTGAGCAGTCGCCCCCTGTTATCCACCGTAACAGCCAGAGGCTCGCCCTGATACATAACGCGTGCGTGTCTCATGACTTGCGCTCCCCTACAGTATTGGTCAGCTCCCCTAGGCCCTCAATCCGCGAGGCCACTTTGTCACCCGGTTGAAGTGCAATACGCTCCCCGGGAAAACCCACCGCAATCACATTCCCAGGCTGCAGGGTCATGATGTGGGAGATGGTGCTGATCAGCGTTGCAACGCTGCGCTGGTGATTGGCGAGAGGCAGCTCGCGTTTTGGCTCGCCGTTGACAACAGTCACCACGGCCAGTTGCTCCGGATTCGCCAATTGATCACTGCTCACCACCACCGGCCCCACCGGGGCCGAGCCATCGAGGCACTTGCCTTTGATATCGGGGCGGTAATAGCTGGCTTCCGGCAACGAGAAATCATGCACCAGGGTGTAACCCGCAATTGAGTCAGGTGCATTGGGCTCACTGACACGACAGGTTTCACGCCCAATCACAACACCGAGGCTGGCTCCCACGACAAAGCTATCGCCGACATCGGGCCAGTCGATCACGGCGCCGTCGCCATTCCAGGTGTTGCGCGGTTTGAAATACAGCACCGGCTGGGTGGGAGGCTGTTTATAGGGATCCCGGTGGAAACTGTCATCCAGGGACGCCAACTGGGCTTTGTCGTTAAGGGCGACGCAGACCAGTTGTCCTTTCACGATTAATTCAGACATTGATTAAAACCGTTACTTGTTAATCCGTAGTTTTGCCTATCAATATCCCGCCTGGGGATTGTCCTCAGTGACCTGCTTCCTTTTGAAACGATCCACCAATTGCCGGGCGCCCCTGGCCAGCAACAGGGTATCCACCCCCACGCCGACAAAAGCGGCCCCCTGTTCGCGGTAGGTGTCCACCAGTGCCGGATCCAGACACAGAATGCCGCCGTATTTACCTGCGGCCTGAATCGCCTGCAGGGCCTTACCAATGGCCGCGACCACCTCCGGATGGCCAGCATCACCGAGATGCCCCATAGAGGCTGACAGGTCGGAAGGACCAATAAAGACGCCATCGACGCCCTCCACAGCCAGTATCTGTGGCAGGTTTTCCATAGCCTTGGCGGTTTCCACCTGTACGATCAGGCAGATCTCCTCGTTGGCCTTCTGCAGATAGTCCGGCACCTGGTTCCAGCGAGCGGCCCGGGCCAGGGAAGTGCCAAGGCCACGTATGCCATCAGGGGGGTAGCGCACCGCCTGCACCAGCGCCTGGGCCTGCTCGGCAGTGTCCACCATGGGTACCAACAGGGTCTGGGCACCGATATCCAGCAGTTGTTTGAGCAACACCGGATCACCGGTCACCGGTCTTACAATCGGTGCCACCGGGTAGGCGGCAAGAGCCTGCAGGTGAGCCATAATGCGTTGCAAATCGAACGGCGCGTGCTCGCCGTCTACCAGTAACCAGTCGAAGCCGGCGCCGGCGCAGATTTCCGCCGCAGAATTGTCGGGCAGGCCCAACCACAGCCCATATTGGGTTTCACCACTGGCGAGTGCGCGTTTAAACGTATTGAGAGGTAAATTCATGGTCCGGCCCCTATACAAATTTTACCGAGATACCGCCAAGGGGACCGTAATCCGCATGAACCGTATCCCCTGCGGTTACCGGCACCGGGCGGGTAAAGGAGCCCGACAGTATCACTTGCCCGGGCTCCAGGGACACGCCGTGGGGCGCAAAACGCTTGCACACCCAACAGATACCGTTGGCGGGATGACCGAGTACGCCGGCGGCTATGCCGGTTTCCTCGACCTGGCCATTTAAGTAAAGCAGAGCCCCCGCCCAGCGCAGGTCGATATCCATGGGCTTTATCGGGCGCCCCCCAAGAATGACACCGGCATTGGCGGCATTATCCGAGATGGTGTCGTAAACCTTGCGGGTGTAACCGCTTTCGGGATCGGTGCGATAGCAGCGTGCGGCAATCAATTCCAGGGCGGGCATGACATAGTCGGTAGCATTGAGCACGTCGAAAATGGTGACCTTTTCCCCTTCCAGTCGCTCTTTCAGGACAAAAGCCAATTCCACCTCTATGCGGGCATCGGTAAAGGCTGCAACCTCTATTTCCGCGCCGTCGGCGAAAAACATATCGTCAAGCAGAATGCCGTAGTCCGGCTCGTCGATATTGACCGCCATTTGCATAGCCCTGGACGTCAAACCAATTTTGTAGCCCTTGATTTCACGCCCGCTGGCGATTTTCTTGTCCACCCATGCCCGCTGGATGGCATAGGCCTCATCCATGGTCATGTCGGGATATTTCAACGTCAGCGCCGGTATCTGTACCCGATTCTGCTCGGCGCTGTATAGACTTTCCGCGGCATCCAGGATCTGTGCTTGACTTAACATAGGTTATCCAACCGGCCAAAGAGGCGTTTAAAATTCATATACTTAACCTGTTAACAGAATTATATTTAACATGTTAAGTATATTCAAGAAAAAGTTACCCTCCAGCGGATTTCAGATAAACTGCCATGAGGGGCAAAAGATGGACAGTTTGTCTGCTGAAAATAAGTGCTAAAGAAAAGTCCTGTCAGCAGCTGCTGAAATAATGGGTCAATCTATTTCGTCGGGCGGGAATTCAGGTCTGCCAGCTCGTTGAGCAACTCATAAAGGCTAGCCAGTTTTTCCGGGCACATCCGTTTTTGGATTTCCCGGTATTTTTCCTCTACTGGTCCACCGATCTTCTCGTGCAGGCGCTGGCCCTTGGCGGAGAGTTTGAGGATAGTCTCGCGCTGGTCTTCCGGCGACACCTTGCGCACTACGACACCATCAGCGTCCAGGCGGCTGATAATGCGTGACAGGCTGGGGCTGAGAATACTGCTGGCCCTGGCCAGGTCCTGGGCATTGCTCTCCCCCAGTTCGTAAAGGGCCCGGATCACTCGCCACTGTTGCTCGGTGACGCCATTTTCATTCAGTATCGGACGGAAATGCTCCATGGTTGCTTCACGGGCTCGCAGCAACAGCATGGGCAGGGATTCACTGAATTTACGCACACTCAAATATCCGTATTAACCAAAGGTGATGCTGTAAAACTATACTTAACATCATATCTATTGTCTAAATGAATAACTGATAATAACACTGGAGAATTCGATACGAAGTCTATAAATAAGCCTCTTTTTTCGATGAATTACCCATCGTGTGTAAATAAGTGTAATATTGATGTACACGTTAACTAACTGAATCTAGATTTCTCACCTATCCAATAGATTTCGCTGATAGGCGCTACTGAAGTTAACCGCTGATACTTTGGTTCTCCAATTCGCCACAAACCCTCTATCGATAACTTACAATCTAGATTATGGAATCGAGTCGCTATAATCCTCTCTCCATTTTATTTCACTGGATCACCGCTCTCGCTGTTATCGGTCTGTTCGGGCTCGGGCTGTGGATGGACGGTCTCACCTATTATGACGCCTGGTACCAAACTGCCCCCAACATTCACCGAAGTATCGGCATTCTCCTGGCAATAACAGTCGCCTTGCGCCTTCTGTGGCGTTGGCATAGCGACCTGCCCAAGCCACTGGAAAGCCACAAAACCTGGGAGAGAGCGACAGCACATCTGACCCACTGGTTGCTTTATAGTCTGCTGGTCATCATTTTCGTCAGTGGCTATTTCATTTCCACCGCCAAGGGCAAGCCACTGGATGTCTTCAACTGGTTTTCGATCCCCGCCCTGACGGATTCTATCGAGAACCTGGAGGATATCAGCGGCGAGATTCACGAGTTCTGCGCTTTTACCCTGATCGGTATTACCCTGCTTCACGGAGCCGCCGCGCTCAAACACCACCTTATCGATCGCGACCGTACATTGCTGCGAATGCTGGGCAGGTAAACGCTACGGTCATTTATCGCTGACTTTAACTATGACGTCCCGCGGGGACCAAACTATCTGGAGGTTATTTATGAAAAAGACAGTATTTGGACTTATGACGGCTCTGGCGCTGACCACCAGCCCAGTCAATGCCGATGACTTTGTGATTGACACCAAAGGGATGCACGCCTTTGTGCAGTTTCGCGTCAAACACCTGGGCTATAGTTGGATTTATGGCCGATTCAATGACTTTTCTGGCGAATTCAGCTATGACGCCGATAACCCGGACGCCAACAGGGTTTCAATTGAAATCGATATGAGCAGCGTCGACACCAATCACGCCGAGCGTGACAAACATATCCGGTCCGACGACTTTCTCGACACTGACAAATACCCCACAGCCCGCTTTGTCAGTCACTCTTATAAACCCAACGGCGACAACTCCGCCGAAATGACCGGCGAGCTGACCCTCTTCGGTACTACCAAACCGGTAACCCTCGACGTCACCCCGATTGGTGGTGGCAATGACCCCTGGGGCGGCTATCGCCAGGGTTTCGAAGGCAGTGCGACACTTAAGCCCGCCGACTTCGGTTTGGGAATCGCCCAGAAGCTGGGGCCGGCTGCGGCCGAAGTGGAACTGATCCTGTCTGTAGAAGGCGTGCGTAAGTAATCCCTCCCTTGTAACCTTGCCCCGGCGTTTTTTTTGCCGGGGCCCGATGAGCTCCGTTTTGACGCCAGTCCCCACAACGCCGACTGCATCGCGCATCGACCCCGCCACCCGCAACCTGGCCCTGTTTGTGGTGTGCATGGGATCCTGCCTGTCCCCCCTGTGTCTGGCGTCGGTCAATGTCGCCATCCCCAGCATGGCGCAAGCCTTAAATGCGGATGCAATACTAGTCAGCTGGATGCCCACGGTATTTCTGCTCAGCAACGTGGCGCTGATGCTGCCGTTTGGCAAACTGGCCGACAACTTCGGCCGTAAACGCATCTATGCCCTGGGACTGGCGATCAATGCCAGCGCCTCCTTTGGTGCGTTCCTCAGTCCCAGCATTGAATGGATTCTTTTTTTTCGCTGTATCCAGGGCGCGGGATCAGCCATGTCCTTCGGTACAGGGATGGCTATTATCACGTCAGTGTTTCCGGCAGACAAACGCGGCCTGCCCTTGGGGCTCAACACCGCCAGTGTCTATATCGGTCTCACCATTGCCCCCGCCTTAGGCGGCTTGATTACCGAAATCCTGGGTTGGCGCGCCGTCTTTTTTTTACCGGTCCCCCTGGCGGCACTGCTGATTACCCTGATCCTGATTTACCTGAAAGCCGACTGGAAAAAGAACACCTATTCGCCCTTTGATTGGACCGGCACGGCTATCTTCGGTACAGCGACCCTGGCACTGGTGTTTGGCCTAACCAGATTGCCCGAGTGGCAAGGTCTGCTGATACTGATGCTGGCCTTTACATTGATGGGTGTTTTTATCTGGCACCAGTCCCGAAGCCCGGCGCCCCTGATTCGGGTACAGATGTTCCGGGAAAGCCGGTTGCTTTCATGCTCACTGATGTCTGCCTCGCTGATGTACGCCAGCACCTATCCACTGTCTTTTCTACTGAGTCTTTACCTGCAGTATATTCGCGGCCTGAGCCCGCTGGCGGCGGGCCAGGTGATACTGGTGCAAGCCATGGCCATGGCCTGCCTGGCGCCTTTTGCCGGCAAACTGTCCGATCGTATCGAGCCCAGGGTGATTTCAACCGCCGGCTGCGTGTCAGTGGCACTTGGTTTTGGACTGTTAACGCAATTGGATTCCGACACGACTAACGCGACGATCAGCACCGCACTGATATGCATCGGCATCGGATTTGGTTTGTTCTCCGCCCCCAACCACAACTCCGTAATGAGCGCGGTACCACCCCAGGATGTCGGACTGGCCTCGGCCACCATCAACCTTGCCCGGGTGTCCGGTAACCTGGTGGGCATCAGCCTGGTCAACCTGTTAGTGCATTTACTGCTTGGCGACACAAAGATTACACCGGAATACTACCCGCAATTGCTTTCCACGCTGCATCTTGCCCTGACCGTGGCTTTCGGTTTTACCTGTTGTGCCATATTGGTATCCGCCGCCCGGGGCAAGCGACCTTCCGCCAATCAACGCCTTCACTTAACATGTAGTCGATAAGCAAGCATTCCACCCAAAACCATGGGCAGGGCGAAGATATAGAAATTGGCCGCCATAGTGACACCGGAAGCGATCATGACTCCGGCTATGCCTGGTCCAATCACTGCGCCAAAGCGCCCAAGACCAATGGCCCAACCGATGCCGGTACTGCGAATATCGGTGGGATAGATTTTTGCCGCCACCGCATAAAGGCCGGTAAAGCCTCCCTGTTGTGTCAGGCCGATAACGAAAATCAACACCAGCAATAACACCTCACGCGTGGGAGCCAGCGCAAAAAACACCATACCCAGCGCGGAAGTTATCAGGAAGAAACTCACCAAATTGGAAAGCTTCCAGCGAGTGGAAAAGGATCCCAGACTAAAAATGCCCAATACCCCACCCATATTGAATAGCGAAAACGCATAGTTACCTGTCTGCTCCGACAGGCCTGCATTGATCACCAACTTGGGAATCCAGCTCATCAGGAAATAGAGAGTACAAAAGCACATAAAAAAAGTCAGCCAGAGATTCAAGGTCACCCGTCTATGCTCAGGCGCCAGCAGCTTAAGCATATTGCCCACTATCCCACCGCTCGAATTGGGAGAAGTAACATCGATCTCCACTATCGGGAGTTCCGCTAAAGGTTCGCGTTTGAGCTTGACCAGTATCCGATTTACCCGCGCCAGCGCATTGGCCGGGCGCTTTTCAAACAGATACTGCAGGGACTCGGGAATCAGCAAAAGAGCAACCAATCCCAACCCCAGAGTAAGGCCGCCACCTAACAGGAAGATGCTGCGCCAACCGTATTCCGGTACCATCTGGCTGGCTATCAGCCCTGTCAACATAGCCCCCAACGGATAGCCTGCGGTGACCACCGTCACAGACAGGGCGCGGAATTTGATCGAGCTGTATTCGGCAGCCAGGGTTGCCTGGCTGGCCAGCATCGCCCCTGCCCCCAGCCCACTGATAAAGCGCAACACAATCAGCTCCCAGAGATGGTGAGCAAAGGCGGTGGCCAACACCGTAGCCCCCACTACAAATACGCTGCTGATCACCACCCGGCGACGGCCAAAGACATCGGACAGGGCGGCCAGGAACATGGCCCCCATCATCATTCCGGCCAGGGCAAAACTGAACACCAGACCCAGCTTATCTTCCCGCAGAGCCATCTCCTCTCCGATGGCGTTGACCGCCACCGCCATGGCGGTGATATCGAATCCATCGAGCATATTGAACAGCAGACAAAGGCCCACCACAATCAGCTGCTGGGCACTGACTGTGCCTTTGTCGATGACATTGGCTACCAGCTGGCTACTGGAAGAGGGAGTCGAAGTGGTGTCCATAAAGACCTCAATTATTCTTTTGGGTCTACGCGGATTAGTGTGGGTCATAAAGCATCCTTTTGGGTAGAGGCGGGAGGAAAGAGGCGATGATTTTGAGTTTTAAATACTCCTCATCACGGTAACCATAGGCGCGGCGTTGCAGTACACGAATCTTGTTAT
>JBNKHG010000036.1:0-129129 GCA_050290225.1 Cellvibrionaceae bacterium | reverse complement strand
GACTCCTCTTGTGCCTCGCGCACGGCAGCCAATCTGGCCGCTTCCACCAGGTTATCCGACTGCTCGATTTCGACTTTATCGATGCTGCCGCCCGGGAAGACCCAGGCCCCGCCGGCAAACTTCAGTGCCTTGTTTCGTCTTAATAACAGGGTCTGCAGCCCTTCATCGCTGTCTCGCAACAAGAGCACGGTAGCCGCCGGGCGGATGGGTGTGTCTTTGTGATCGGCGATATTGAGAGAGTTGAGCATAGGGTCCTCGGGTCTGGTTAAATCACATCCGACCCGAATGCCTGTTCGAAATACACACGCACACGCCTTGCTGCTCTCGCATCACTTGCCGAGCGGTGAGGGGGGTTATCTCCTTGACTACCGTACGGGGTGTCCTCGCAGATGCTTTGTGTCCTCGCTTCTACTGAGAAGGGGGAAATCGGGTGTCCGGTAGTATACCCGTAACCGAGAAGCAATTGCAGGCAATCGCTCTGAATTCCCGACCACAATCCAGAGCCAGCTTATATTGAAAAATTCCATTAATATTCATAGACATACAAATATATATTAAAGTTGGATAATAAATTACTTTAACAAGCATTACGGTCTGGAAATGCGTGCCCGGCCCGCGTCTCCGGCAGGTTAATTGATGAATTGGGAAATATACCTGCGGCTGACCACCTGAAGTTGATACTATTTCATTCACGATGAGCATTGACGAATCAGAGCTTTCGCGTATACGGCTCTCCAACCATATACACACCGCGCTGCTATTACTGGCAATGGCAGGCTTTGTCGCACTGTTGGGTTACTGGCTGTTCGGTTGGGCGGTCGCGCTTTTCGCCGTGGTACTGGTACCGGGACTGCTTCTGTTCAACCCGGCCAGTACCGCGGAACTGCTTTTCCGGGCCTATCGCGCCCAGCCGATTCAGCCGTCCCAGGCAGGGGATCTCTACAGCGTTTTGGTGCAGTTAAGTCAAAGAGCGGGCTTGCCGGCGGTGCCACAACTCTACTATCTGCCAACATCCGCCATGACGGCATTTGCCAGCGGTCAACGGGAGCGTTCCATGATTGCGCTGTCTGACGGTTTGCTGCGCGGATTGACGTTCCAGGATCTGATCGGCGTTCTCGCCCACGAAATCAGCCATATTCGCCACGAGGATCTTCGTATGCTGGCGCTGGCCGATACGCTCGGCCACCTGGCACGCACCTTGTGCACCATCGGTCAGCTGGCATTGATTTTCTTACTGCCACTGGTGCTGATGGGGGTCGTCGAAGTGAGCCTGTTACCACTGCTGCTGCTGATTGCGACACCCCTCGCCAGTGCCTTGCTGCAATTGGCTCTGTCCCGCAACCGGGAACTGTTGGCCGATCTGTCTGCCGCTCAGCTGATGGGGGATTCGCGGCCACTAAAAAATGCGCTGATCAAACTGAATCAGCAAAATGCCTACTGGGAGCGATACCTGGGTATTGAGCGGGAGTCGGCACTGTTGCGCACTCACCCCAACCTCGAAGAACGCTTGCAGCAGCTGGAGAGTGTCGAGGTGAGACCGAAATGGGAGCCATTGGTGCTTGATGGCCGTTTTGATCCTTATTGGGAAAGGGTGCACCGCCGTAGGTGAGGTGGCTTATCTTTTTGGGTATTACGAATCTGAGGGATTTCTCCCGCGTTTTCACCACAAAAAAAAGATTATCTCATCCCCGGGCTTATAACGGGGCATACAATCACCTGACGCTGACACCTTCTGCATAGCGTCTTCTTTCATTGCCAAGTCAGCTCCACGATAAATTAGTGTCGTCTCAATGAGTGTCGTTTCAATGCTCTCGCGCCCCAGCGAAAGGGCGATAACAGAGATATCACCACCAGCACCACTGGAACTTTATAGTACAAATTTAGTCCTATTTATAAAAGGATGCTTTATTATGCTCAGAATTGGCAAGTTAACCGATTATGGTACGGTGCTGTTGGTGGAAATGGCACACCATCCACAAGACACCTACAGCGCAGCGGCATTGGCCAGCCGCGTACATATCCCCGAACCCACAGTCGCCAAGTTGTTGAAACAGTTGACGGCGGGGGGCATTTTGCGCTCTCGCCGGGGAAAAGGGGGGGGCTATCAACTGCACTTGAGCCCGGACCAGATTACGCTGGCCCAGGTGCTGACGGTACTGGAAGGACCGTTGGCAGTGACAGAGTGCAGCGCAGGGAAGGGCCTCTGCCAAATAGAGGACAACTGCGCCGTGCGACATAACTGGCAGCAGATCAATCGGGCAATTTATCAGGGCCTCGACCAATTGACGCTGGCGGCCATGACCCGGCCTTTAGCGCGCGATCAAGCCCTGCTTTGGCTCCGGGAGTAAGGCTATGGCCACTAGTGACGAATTTAGCAACGCCAAAGCATCAAGCAACGAAGCTATCGACCGGCTAATCGGCACCGGTTATCGCCACGGTTTCGTGACCGAGATCGATACAGACAGTGTGCCGGCAGGATTAAACGAGGAGATTATCCGTCTCATATCGGCGAAAAAAAGCGAGCCGGACTTTATGCTGGACTGGCGTCTCAAAGCATACCGGCACTGGCTCACGCTGGGAGAGGAAGAGCCGCGTTGGGCTCATGTCAGTTTTCCCCCGATCGACTACCAAAGTATCGTCTATTATGCCGCCCCGCGTTTGAGCCGGGACAGACCCGAAAGTCTGGAGGAGGTGGATCCGCAGCTGCTTGAAACCTACGAAAAGTTGGGAATACCGTTGCACGAGCGCGCGGCGCTGGCCGGTGTTGCTGTCGATGCCGTTTTCGACAGTGTGTCGGTGGCCACCACCTACAAGGAGAAACTGGCGGAGGCGGGCGTGATTTTCTGCTCCTTCTCAGAAGCTGTGCAGCAGCATCCGCAACTGGTACAGCGATATCTGGGCACTGTGGTGCCCTATACCGACAACTTTTATGCCACCTTGAATTCGGCAGTGTTCAGCGACGGTTCCTTTTGCTATGTGCCCGAGGGGGTACGCTGTCCGATGGAGTTGTCCACCTATTTTCGTATCAACGCTCGCAATACCGGACAGTTCGAGCGCACCCTGATCGTTGCCGAGCCCGGCAGTTACGTCAGTTACCTGGAGGGCTGCACCGCACCAATGCGCGATGAGAACCAGCTGCACGCGGCGGTGGTGGAGCTGATCGCCCTCGAAGATGCCGAGATCAAATATTCCACGGTACAAAACTGGTATCCGGGCGATCGCGAGGGACGGGGTGGCATCTACAACTTTGTGACCAAGCGCGGGTTGTGCAAGGGCGCCCGCTCCCATATCTCCTGGACCCAGGTGGAAACCGGTTCCGCCATCACCTGGAAATACCCCAGTGTGATTCTGCGGGGTGATCGGAGCATAGGAGAATTCTATTCGGTGGCGTTGACCAACAACCGTCAACAGGCGGACACCGGCACCAAGATGATTCACCTCGGTCGGGACACCCGCAGCACAATTATCTCTAAGGGGATCTCGGCCGGGCGAGGGCAGAACAGCTATCGAGGCCTCGTGCGCATTAGCCCGAAAGCGGACAACGCACGCAACTACACTCAGTGCGACTCATTATTGCTGAGTGAAGACTGTGGCGCGCATACCTACCCCTATATTGAGGTCAAGAATCCGACTGCCCGCACCGAGCATGAAGCGACCACCACCCGCATCGGCGAAGATCAACTTTTTTACTGCCGACAGCGGGGTATCGAGCCCGAGACCGCTATTACCATGATCGTGAACGGATTCTGTCGCGATGTCTTTCACAAACTGCCGATGGAGTTTGCCGTGGAAGCACAGAAGTTGCTGGAAGTGAGTCTGGAAGAGGCAGTTGGATAGTTGGCGAGGTTGGACAGGAGGCGAGGTTGGACAGGAGGGGCGTTCGTATAACAGACCGGAAAGCAGGCAGGATAAAGCGATCAGTGAGTGCGGGTGACAATATGTTGACAATTCGCAACCTGTGGGCGGCCGTCGAAAACACCGACATTCTCAAGGGACTGACCCTTCAGGTGAACACCGGTGAGGTACATGCTGTGATGGGGCCCAATGGCTCTGGGAAGAGCACCCTGGCACGGGTACTGGCGGGACGCGAAGAGTACCGCGTGCGCGCCGATACGCTGACCTACTGCGGTCGTGACCTATTAGACATGAACCCGGAAGAGCGAGCGCGGGAAGGTATTTTTATGGCGTTCCAATACCCGGTGGAAATCCCCGGTGTCAGTAATATCCAGTTACTCAAGACCGCCTACAACAGTGTGCGAAAGCACCGGGGAGAGACGCCCCTCGACGCGGTGGATTTTCTGGAGCTGGTGAATGCCCGCCTCCAGCAGGTGGAAATAGACTCTGCCTTTTTGCAACGCGCGGTCAATGCCGATTTTTCCGGCGGCGAAAAGAAGCGCAATGAGATACTGCAAATGCTGGTTCTGGAACCGCGGCTCGCCATTCTCGACGAGACCGACTCAGGTCTCGATATCGATGCCCTGCGCATCGTGGCAAAAGGCATCAACAGCCTGCGCAGCTCCGATCGTGCCATCGTGCTGGTAACCCACTACCAGCGATTGCTGGATTATGTGGTCCCGGACCGGGTGCATATTCTGGCGGACGGCCGCATCGCTCTCTCCGGTGGTGCCGAACTGGCGCGTACCCTGGAGGAGAAAGGTTACGGCTGGGTAGCCGATCAGGTCGACATACCAGCGGGAGGTACGGCGTGAGCACTTTTGCCTTGCGGGATTTTGATACCGGTATTGCGCATGACCGTAGAGTGCTGCCGGGAGCGCATCTCGACTGGCTGTGTGACTATCGCGAGGCCGCGCTGACCGAGTACCGGAAGCAGGGGTTGCCCGGACGTAAAACCGAAGACTGGAAATACACCAGTGTGCGATCCCTGATACAACGGGAATTCGAACTCGACAGGACACCGGACACAACTGCCCCCGTATCGCTGCCGGCGCTATCCGGAGTGAAACACCTTGCGGTCATGGTCAACGGCGGTTTCAGCGCTTCACTGTCCCGACTGGATGCACTGCCGCCGGGCGTGACTGTCCTCGGCCTGGCTACCACCCTGATCCACCACCCTCGGAAATTGCAAGACCGTATCGGTGCCATTGCCACGCTTGATCGCCACCCGTTCGCGGCTTTGAATGGCGCCTGTTTCCAGGATGGGCTGGTAATTGAAGTGGACTCCGATGTGTGCCTGGCAGATCCCCTGGTGATCGTGTCGTTGACCGATGGCTCCCCGCCGCGAATCGCCCAGCCGCGGTTATGGGTTGAACTTGGCGAAGGGGCGGGAATGACACTGATGCAGCAGGCTTTCGGCGGTCCTGCCGGCCACCTGATCAATCAGCTCACCGAAGTCAGTGTCGCAGACAGTGCGCGACTGACACAGGTGGTGTTGCAGCAACCCGAGTGCGACCACCTGATCCACGGCACCCATGTGCGCTGCGGTCGTGGCAGTCACTATCGCGCCTTGACCTTTTCTCTCGATTGCGCCTTGTTGCGCAATGATCTGTTAGTGGCACTGAACGCACCCGACGCCGAGTGTAATCTGGCGGGTCTCTATCTGGTTGGTGATCGGGGTCATGTGGACAACCATATCCGCATCGATCACCGGGCGCCAGCTTGTCACAGTCGAACCCTGTATAAGGGATTACTGGGTAAAGGGGCGTGCGGTGTCTTCAACGGCAAAGTCATCGTGCACCCGGCGGGTCAGAAAACCGATGCCCGGCAGGTAAACCGCAATTTGTTGCTGTCCCGGGATGTGGAGATTGACAGCAAGCCGGAGTTGCAAATTTATGCCGATGACGTGAAGTGCAGCCACGGTAGCACCACCGGCGAGTTGGAAGCCGACCCGTTGTTTTATCTACGCTCCCGCGGAATCGATCTACCGCAGGCGCGTGCACTGCTGGCGAAAGCTTTCGTGCGTGAAATCAGTGACGGAATGATGGAGGTGCTCGTCAACGGAGAGGCGCTGTATGACAGTGTGACGGCGGTCGTCTTCGACCATCTGCAGCAACTGGTGACTACAAAGGTTTCACCATGACCGACCACAGCGTTGAACAAGAACTCTCTTATGTATCGGACGGGCGACGTGCTGACGGAAACGCCCGGAGCAGTGCTAGCGACCGTTTTCTGGAAGCCCGAAAGGATTTTCCTATCCTTGACCAGACAGTAGCGGGCCATCCCTTGGTGTATCTGGACAACGCCGCCACCACCCAAAAGCCGCAACCGGTGATCGAGGCACTGCGACTCTACTATGAGCGGGATAATGCCAACGTCCACCGGGGTTTGCACACGCTGAGCGTCCGTGCGACCCAGGCCTACGAAGGGGCGCGGGAGACATTGCGAGCCTTTATCAACGCTCGCTCGTGCGAGGAGATCGTGTTCTTGCGCGGTGCGACCGAAGCGATCAACCTTGTCGCCCAGAGCTACCTGCGGCCGCAACTTTCTGCCGGGGATGAGATCCTCATCTCTGCCATGGAACATCACTCCAACATCGTGCCTTGGCAATTGGTCGCGCAGCAAACCGGAGCACGGTTGCGGGTAGCTCCGATAAACGATGCCGGCGAGTTAATGTTGGAGGCGTTCACCGCGCTACTGAATGCACGCACACGGCTGGTAGCGGTGACCCAGGTCTCAAACGCGCTGGGCACCATCAATCCGGTCGAGGACATTGTCCGACTGTCCCACGCCCAGGCAGTTCCGGTATTGGTGGATGGCGCCCAGGCAGTCGGTCATATGCCTGTGGATGTGCAGGCGCTGGATTGTGATTTTTACGCTCTGTCGGGGCACAAGATGTACGGACCCACAGGCATCGGTGCGCTCTACGGGCGTCAACGGTTGCTGGAGGCGATGCCACCCTGGCAGGGGGGCGGGGAGATGATTCGCCGGGTCACCTTTGAAGCCAGCGAGTACAATGACCTGCCCCACCGGTTTGAGGCCGGTACGCCCCATATTGCCGGCGCCATCGGCTTGTGTGCCGCGATCGACTATTTAGACAGGCTGACAATGAGTGCAATCGCACGTCACGAGCAGGCACTGTTGGCCTATGCCACTGCCGGTCTGGGCGAGGTGGAGGGCCTGCGATTAATAGGGACGGCGCAGCGCAAGGCCGGTATTCTCTCCTTCGTGCTGCCAGGTGTGCATCCCCACGACATAAGCACCATTCTCGATAAGGAGGGCATAGCCGTGCGCGCCGGGCATCACTGCGCCATGCCGGTGATGGACCGTTTTGGTGTACCGGCCACCACTCGTGCCTCGTTGGCGCTCTACAATACCCACGCCGACATTGATGCGCTGGTAAAGGGATTGCAGCTGGTGAGGAAATTCTTCGATGAACACTGAGCTGCGTGAACTCTACCAGGAGTTGATTGTCGACCACGCGCGTCACCCGCGCAATTTTAAGTGTTTGGAGGATCACACTCATCGTCAGGAGGGTTACAACCCAGTGTGTGGTGACAAGCTCACTCTCTATCTGCGCGTAAAAGACGATGTGATTCAGGATATCGCCTTCAGCGGTGAGGGCTGCGCGATTTCCATGGCTTCGGCGTCCATGCTAACGGAACATTTGCTGGGTAAAAACACAACCGAAGCCCTGGCCTTGTTCATGCCGATGCACGAACTGCTGACGACCAGCAGACTGGATTCGGAAGAGCGGCAGGCACTGGGCAAACTGGCAGTGATGGGTGGCGTGAGCGAATTTCCCGCCCGCGTCAAATGTGCCACCCTGGTCTGGCATGCGCTGAAAGGTGCACTGAGTGGCGCATCTGGTTGTGTAACCACAGAATAGCGCGGGCATCGACAGCCGACTGGGTGAGGTGGAGAAGATGACAACAAAATTGATCACACTGCAAAGAGATTGTGATGCGATCCTGGTGCCGCAAGGTATACCTGTGTGGCTTCAACGTGGCACCGTAGTCGCCGTGGTCCAGTCGCTCGGCGACAAGGTTACCGTCAACGTCAATGGAAATTTGGCGCAGATTGCCGCCCGGGATATCGATCCTCGGGGCCAGGGATACTCAGACCCGACACTGTCGCTGGGTAGCAATGCCACGCTGGAAGAGCGTGTTTGGGCTTGTCTGCGCAGCTGCTACGACCCTGAAATTCCAGTCAATATTGTGGAACTGGGACTGGTGTATGACTGCCGCATTTCGGAGTTGTCCGAAGGTGGGTCGCAAGTGGACGTACGTATGACGTTGACCGCCGCCGGCTGCGGCATGGGCGCAGTAATCGCGGAAGAGATCAAGCAAAAACTGAAGAGCTTGGCAGAGGTGCAGGCTGCCAATGTCGACATTGTCTTCGATCCGCCCTGGAGTCTTGAGCGGATGTCCGAGGCTGCCAAGCTGGAATTAGGACTGTTGTAGGCAAGTATAAGGAGTCATCCGGTTGAAGCGTGACAGTCGGCCATCGAGGCGACGGATCCAGCGAAAACTCCAGAGACTGCACTATGTTGCCGCAAGACGCTGTTTATGGTGTTGGCGTTTACAACACTTGCAGACGGAAGACAGGTAATCCTTCTCCCGAACTGCAAACGCTCCCGAACCGCAAACGTTTATGATGGGATGGGATAATGACTGATACTATGGTGGAGCGGCTTGAAGCCATGTTAACCCAGGGGCAGGATAATTACTTGTTGCGGTTTGGCTTGGGTAGCGCTTATTTCAATCAAAAGTCTTTCCGTAACGCCTTGCGCCATTTGACGATCTGCGTTGAACAAGCGCCGGCGCACTCGGCCGCCTGGAAATTGTTGGGCCGCAGCTATCAGGCCTTGGGACAGAATGCCGATGCGATTCGCGCCTTTCAGCAAGGTCTCAAAGTCGCTCGCACCAACGGAGACAAACAGGTGGAACGGGAAATTACCGTATTTTTGAAAAAACTCACCCGATAGAAAGGGGGGGAGAGCATTATCCACGGGATTTTACGCATCCAGAAACAAACTTGATTTACCCTTGCAGGTTTTGGCCAGCACCGGGCCCATCCCTTCAGTCACCTACTCGTAAACACTGGTTACTTCGAATTCAAGAACGTAGCAGGCCACCAACTCCGATATTTTGTCATGCGCCTCGGAGGAGGGCGCTGGAAAGTACTCACTCGAACAACTCGATGACGGTCTACCCTGCTTCAGATACGGCCCCGTTTGGTGGTTTCAGGCAAGTTACCAGGGAGGCAGGCTTTAGCCGGTATATGCCAATGAGCGGGTGGTCATTCCCAGAGTTACCTCTCGGTTCCAGCTCACAAGCCGATCATTAGTAAGGCAATTCAGGCAATTTTAAGCCAATTTACGCCACTTGACAGAGGTCTGCGCCAATCCGTCTTTTGTAGTATGAGGGTATGCCGGGGTATGAAACCCGGCTGCAAATCGATTTCCGGCACTTGGCGGATGGCACTAGAGTCCAAGTCTCCTTAAATTATCGATAAAGATTCAGATAGGTTAGAAAAATGTCCAGTCGTGTTTTGTATTCAATTCTCATTTCCGTGTTGCTGACAGCATGCGGTATAGACACAGGCGGTGATAAGACCGCAAGTGACGATCCCGCTTCCCCACAGAGACCGGAATGCATTGCGCCTTCAAAACCCGGTGGCGGTTTCGATCTGACCTGTAAACTGGCACAAAAAGGCTTGCTTGAGTTGAATTTGCTATCGCGTCCGATGCGTGTGACTTACCAGCCTGGGGGGATTGGAGCGGTTGCCTACAACACGGTGATCGCTCAACGTGCGCGAGATAGCGACCTGATCGTGGCCTTCTCGGGAGGGTCCCTGTTGAATCTCGCCCAGCACAAATTCGGACGCTATACCGAGAACGATGTTCGCTGGATCGCTGCCGCCGGTGTTGACTACGGTATGTTGGCCGTTCGCGCAGATTCACCCTATCAGAGCCTGGGAGCATTGATCGAAGCACTGAAATCGGACCCGACGGCCACTGTATTCGGCTCCGGTGGTACTGTGGGGAGTCAGGACTGGATGAAGAGTGCAGTCATCGCCCGCGCAGCCGGAGTTGATTATCGTGCCATGCGTTATGTGCCTTTTGAAGGAGGTGGAGAAGCTCAAACCGCCTTGTTGGGGGGGCATATTCAGGTCTATTCGGGCGATATTTCCGAGGTTCAAGGTCTTCTTGAGGGCGGTCAGTTGAGGGTGCTGGCGGTGATGTCCGACGAGCGTTTGCCGGCTCCGTTCGATCAGGTACCGACCGCGAGGGAGCAGGGTTATGACGTGAGTTGGCCAATATTGCGTGGCTTTTATACGGGTCCGGAGGTGGGTGACGCCGAATATCTTTGGTGGGTAAGACGGTTCGACACTATGTTGGCAGACCCTCAATTTGATGATATGCGCCGCCGGCTCGGCATGTTTCCCTATGCGAAAACGGGCGCAGTCCTCGATGCCGAGATCAAACAGCGCATGGCAATGTATAGGAAACTACTCAAAGAATTTGGTTTGGCCGGAGGCGTTGATGAATACCAGACCAGCCAGTCCGATAGACCTATGGGTAAAACCTACTGAATATGGGGTGGCAAATGAGCGACAGGGTTTTTGCCAGCGTATGCCTGGGTATTTGTGGTCTTATTGTCTACCAGATGTGGCATCTGAACGTACCGTTCTCCTATGAGCCGTTAGGGCCGAAGGCCTTTCCAATACTGTTGGCCGTGTTGATGGGTATTTGCAGTGGCATGATGCTGATCAGTCCGGACCGCGATATTCAATGGCCATCGACAGCTTTGTTGGCAAAGGGAGGGTTATTGATCGCGACGTTTCTGGCATACACCACCTTATTTGAGCAACTGGGGTTTCCACTTGTTACGACCGCAATGGTCATCGTGGTTTCCAGGCTCTTTGGGGGGCGCTGGGTAACCGGAGTGGTAACGGGGCTGATTATCGGTGTCAGCGGATATTTCTTCTTTAACGGCCTGTTGCAGGTGACCCTGCCTCTGGGGCGGGTCTGGAGCTGAATAATGGATAATTTTTCCCATCTGGGGCAGGGATTTCTGGTGGCAATGCAACCGGATAACTTGCTGTTGGCAACCCTTGGGTGTTTTGCAGGCACAGTGCTCGGCCTATTACCCGGTCTGGGGCCGATTAACGGTGTGGCGATACTGCTACCGCTGGCCTTCGCAATGCACCTGCCGCCTGAATCCTCCTTGATTCTGCTGGCCGCAGTCTATATGGGTTGTGAATACGGTGGCCGTATTTCCGCCATACTGCTAAATGTCCCCGGTGACGCCGGCGCCATTATGACTACACTAGACGGCCATCCAATGGCAAAGCGGGGTCTGGCCGGCGTAGCATTGTCGATCTCGGCCGTTTCATCGTTCATCGGTGCTCTGTTTTCCACCATTGGCATTGCGCTGTTTGCGCCGCTGCTGGCCAAATGGGCTTTAAACTTTGGTCCGGCCGAATACTTCGCACTGATGGTTTTTGCCATTGCCACCTTGGGTGGCATGCTGGGGGGCAAACCAGTAAAGGCCCTATTGGGTTGCTTCATGGGGCTGTCGCTGGCAATGATCGGCATTGATTCGGGCTCTGGCGTTTATCGGTTGACTTTCGGCAATGTGCATCTGAGTGACGGGATCCAGTTTATTGTCGTGGTTATCGGACTATTTGCAATCAGTGAGATCCTGATCATGCTGGAACAAACCCATACCGGCAAATCGGCTGTCAAGGTCTCCGGGAGATTGCTATTCAATGCCAAGGAGTTTTTCCGATCGGTGTTTACAATGATCCGCTCGGCCCTGATGGGGTTCGGTATCGGTACGCTACCCGGTGCGGGGGCCACCGTCGCCAGCGCAGTAGCATATACGAGCGAAAAGCACCTAAACGATAAGGAGGGCACATTCGGCAAGGGCGATGTTCGTGGAGTCGCGGCCCCCGAGGCAGCGAATAATGCTTCGGCCTGTGGATCCTTCATACCCATGCTGACGCTCGGAGTACCTGGCAGCGGCACGACTGCGGTCATGCTGGGAGCCCTGACCCTGTACAACATTACACCGGGACCACTGCTGTTCGAAACCCAACCCGACATCGTCTGGGGGTTGATCGCATCGTTGTTTGTCGCCAACGTGTTGCTGCTCATTATGAACATTCCGCTTATTGGACTGTTTACGCGTATGCTGGCGATTCCTAACTCAATTCTGGTGCCAATTATCGCGGCAGTCAGTTTTGTCGGCGTGTACGGGGTGCATAGCGGGACGTTTGATCTGATCATGATGGTGGTGCTGGGTCTTGTGGGCTATATCTTGCGCAAACTGGAATTTCCGACGGCACCCATAATCCTTGGTTTTGTATTGGCCGAATTGATGGAACAGAATTTGCGCCGGGCGTTGTCCATATCCGACGGTGATCCGGCCATCCTTTTCAGCAGCCCGCTTTGTATTCTGTTTTGGGTATTGGCTACGGTGGTACTTGTAGGCCCCATTCTGTGGCGTATTCAAGCAAGCCTGCGAGTGAACGCCGCGACCGAACACTGACAATCTCTTAAATCCCGGACACAGCGTGTCCGGGTCTGCGGTCTGTTACAACCCCTGTGACCGCAGGCTACCGTTCGATCTGGTAACCTCTATTCAAGCACTTTCCTCTCGTCCCCTGTCTGTGAACCGGGAGTCTGCATGCTGTTCACGCTTTGGAAAAAACAGAAAAAGCACCATAATTGATTATGTCGGGGTAAAATGAAAATTTCTGTCGGTAGAGGCCATGGGGTCGGACTAATTATAAATTCAGAAGTAAGTGGGAGCTTGATTACGTGAGTATTAACCCTAACTCTAAGAATTCCTTTGAGCGCTTTGGGAGAAGTTTGATGGCAGTTCTGCTACTGATGGGAGCCTGGGTTGTACCCCCGTCTGTAGTGGCTCAGGGGCGGCAGTTGTCGATTCTCGTACCCGCCGCACGCGGCGGCGGCTGGGATCTGACGGCAACGGCCATGGCGCAGGCGCTTAAGCAAGCAGGCATGGCTGAATCAGTGGCAATAGAATACAGTCCGGGGGCGGGGGGATTGATCGGTCTGGCACAATTCGTTTCCTCAAGAAGGGGAGACGGCAATGCTTTGCTGATAGGAGGTTTATTCACCGTCGGTGCCGTGGTGCCACATCGAGCAACGATTTCGCTTCTAGACACAACTCCTTTGGCTCGCCTGACCTGGGACAACACGGTTGTGGCTGTTCCCGCATCGTCGAAAATCAAAACCGCCGACGATCTGATCGAGTCCATGCTCTCCGCCTCAGAAGCCATGTCCTGGGTGGGTGGCTCTCGAGGTGGCGGCGATGAGATGATGCTGCTGCAGTTGGCACGGGCATTGGGAGTGTCGCCTTCACAATTGCATTACACGGCTCTGCCAGGAGGAGGTGAAGTCGGAATCGCGCTGGCCGGAGGAACCTTTGCCGCAGGCATCAGCGGTTATAGTGAATTCGAAAGTCTCGTGAATGACGGCCGGCTTCGCATTATAGTGGTGTCGAGCAAAGACAATCTGACGTATATCGATGCACCGAGTTTTTCCGACCTCGGAACCAGAATGGAACGGCGTAACTGGAGGGGTGTTTTTGCGGCGCCGGGTATCGATGCCGCTTCTCTGCAGTCACTGAATTCAGCCATTGATCAGATGGTGCGCAGTGCCGAATGGCAACAAATCCTGAAAAAGCATCATTGGCAGGATGCCTACCTGAGCGGGCCCGAGTTCTCCGAGTTCATTGAGTCAGAACAGCAAAACGCAGCCCGGGACCTGGCCGATCTGCAGCAGACCAATCAGGGGGACGCGAAGATCATTAGTCATGTCTTGTTGCGTCGTTATGCTTGGGCCCTGGCTCTCGGTGTGCTGTCCATTGTACTCGTTGTTTTGATGTACTACCTGCATTCCCGGGCTCGCCGTAGGGAGGAAGGACTGCAGCATGCCTTCGAAGAGGCGACCGGCGAAGCCAATTTGCGTGCCGAGGAGCTAGAAAAAGCCCTTGCGGGTATTCATGCTCAGATTGAACAAGAGTTCGAAACATGGGAGTTGTCCTCAGCGGAAAGTGAGATCGCTTTGCTCATGCTCAAGGGGCTGCGATTCAAGGAGATCGCCAAACTGAGAGGTACCAGTGAGCGAACCGTTCGGCAACAGGCACAGACCGTTTACAAAAAGGCCGGTCTTTCCGGTAGATCCGACCTGGCGGCTTATTTTATTGAGGACTTTATGCAGTCGATGGAGTTCAGGCATGAAGACAAGCCCTCACAAGTTAACAATTAGCCGGTGGAAGAATTGTGCAATACATCGCGGTTTTTAACGCCATCTCCTTTCTCGGTGAAAAAGACATTAAAGGAACAACAAGGGGATCAAGAGATACGATAGCAGGCTGATGACAATAATCCCGATGATATTGATCCACAGTCCGGCCTTAACCATCTCTGCGATCGTCAATTCACCCGAGGCATAAGCGATGGCGTTGGGCGGTGTCGCGACCGGTAGCATAAAGGCACAACTCGCCGCCAAGGCCATTGGTGGAGCCAGCAGCATCGGATCAAAGTTTGCTGATACCGCGATACTGCCTACCAATGGTAGAAGAGTAGCTGTTGTCGCGGTATTACTGGTCAATTCAGTCAAAAATATAACCAGAGTTACCAGACAAAACAGCAGTGCAAAAAGGTGGAAGCTCGTAACTACAACCAGCGAGTCGCCCAGCCATTCCGCCAATCCATGAAGATTTACCTGATTGGCAAGACTCAGGCCTCCGCCGAAAAGGATGATGATTCCCCAAGGAATATCCGCTGCCGTATTCCAGTCCAGAAGCGGAGCATATGGCTCGTCAGGGTCACCGGACGGGAGAATGAATAAGACAATGACTCCGACAATGGCAATGATTGTATCGTTGAGCCCTGCCAATCCACTGAATTGCTGAATTAACGGACGCGCAATCCAGGCCAAAGCGACAATGACAAACACGGCGGTAATTCGTTTCTCGGCTACCGTTAGCGGACCCATTACCGCCAACTCCGACTTCACGACATCCAAGGAGCTATTGCTGTCTAGGGGACCAAAAGGAAATACCCATTTGGTGAGAACCCACCATGCCAATGGTACCAACGTGACGACTACGGGCAAGCCAAACGCCAACCATTGCGCAAAGCCGATTTCGACTTGATAGGTTTCCGACATAAATGCCGCCAACATGGCGTTTGGCGGTGTACCGACCAGAGTACCGAGACCACCTATGCTCGCAGAATACACAATGCATAGGATCAGGCAGCGAGTGAAATTATTGCTTCTGACTTCACCGGGAGTGTTTTCCTGTCCTGCGGATAAAACGGCGGATAGAGACAGCGCAATGGGGATCATCATAATCGTCGTCGCGGTATTGCTTATCCACATAGACAGAAAGGCGGTCGCTCCCATGAAGCCGGCAAAAATGGCGTGCGGATGATTGCCCACCCGAGACAGCACCGTCAGCGCAATACGTCGATGCAAATTCCAGCGTTGCAGTGCCATGGCAATGACAAAGCCGCCGAGCAGTAGATAGATCACAGGATGTGCATAGGGTCTGGAGGCCTCCGCTGGGCTACTCAGGCCCAACAGAGGAAAAAGTACGATTGGCAGCAGTGAGGTAACGGGTACGGGAATCGCTTCTGTCGCCCACCAGGTGGCCATCAGCATGCCGACGCCGGCCGTCAGCCAGGCATCATCGCCCATTCCCTGCGGTGCTTCTGTGACGAGGGTTGACATAAATAATGCAACACCCAGTGTCAAACCGATAACTCTATTCATAGCGAAAGGAACTCCGCAGAGGTGCCGAAAAATATACATGGCAAACTCCCCAAGTGTATATTCCCGCTGGTGGTAGTAGAGAAGATTGGTCGCATCGATGGCTGACCTGGACTTTGTTGTCCGGGCCAGCATCCCATGAATAGTGGATCAGAAGCGCTTGGTTAATGACAGGGTGAGGTTCGCCGGTGCTCCTGGTACTATACGCGTATTTCTTGTCGCGCTTTCATAGTACTCTTCATCAAGCAGGTTACCGAACTTGAGTGTGGCATCCAACTCCTCTGTGGTGTAGTAAACCCCTACATCGACCAGAACATAATCAGGTAATACCAAGCGGGCGCTTTCATTGCCATCGGCGGCGACCGCAGAGCCATAGCGCTCGTCTGCGTATTTTACCCCCATGCCGATTCCCCAGGTATCGGAGAACTGATAGCGGTTCCAGACGCTAGCTGTATGTTTCGGAGCATTCAGTAGAGTCTGACCAACTTTGTCAGGATCCACATCGTCCTCAACGGTGGCATCCACATAAGAGTAGGCAAAAATCAGCTGCCAGTTAGCTGTGATGTTCGCATTCACTTCCAATTCGATACCATTACTCTGTTCCTCGCCCGAAAGTGCCCAGATTGCGTCACCGTCAGCGGAATCCACACCGGTGTCCTGAGCTACGTCTTCCTTGGTGATTGAGAAAATCGAAAAAGTTGCAGTGACATTTTCAATCTCTGCCTTAACGCCGGTTTCTATCTGGTGGCCTTTCTCGGGAGTCGTAAGTTGTTTGCCGTTGGCGTCCTCTCGTCCCCAGCCGGGAGGGGTGAACGACTCGGCATAGCTGCCGTAGAAGGACCAGATATCGTCCGGCTGGTAAATCACGCCGAACATCGTAGAAACATCGTCGCCGTTGGCTTTTTCTGTGCGGACGTAAGTCCTGACCGGGAAAATGGGTTGGTAGAGGTCTTCGGAGGTGTCAAACTCCTCGTAACGTATCGCGGCGACAGCTTTCCAATGGTTGGTCAGTGTAATCTGGTCTTGTATGTATACTGCCCAGGAGTCAAAGTTCCGTTTTCTGTCGTTAGTACTGACATGCCGATCCGCATTGGGAACGCCTTGATTATAAACCGGGTTGTAGATATCGATATCGAGCGTGGGATTGCCGCCGTCAAAATTGAGGCGCTCGAAGTCGGAAGTCTCAGTGCCGGCATTAAAACCGAGCATTAGTTTGTGGGAAATGCTACCGGTTTCAGTGTCCCAACTTAAATTTGTATCGACAAAGTTGTAGGTGCGCTCATTGTACTGATTTCGATCCCGGCGCCTTAGGGTAGTGGCATTTCTGAAACTCTGGTTTTGATAACCGCGTGCGGAGTCTTCGTGCCAAACATAGCGGTAATTAAGGCGCCATAATAGATCGTTGGTGATTGCGTGGCTGAAAATCAGTCCACCGGCGTAGCCGGTTTCGGGCTGTTCGTCATCAGGTTCCTGGTAACGTGTCGTCAGTTCCGCGACATTATCTATATCATTGTTGTAGGCCACCAGATTATCGTCGAGAGCGTGATCTTCATCGCGGTATTCGGCGAAAAAGGTTGCTTGTGTTCGGTCAGTTATGTTCCAGGTCAAAGATGGCACAATGTATCGGCTTTCCGAGTAACTGTTATCCCGGAAGGTGTCTCTATCTTCGTACTCAGCAACGAGGCGATAGAGAAATTTGTTTCCACTGTCGATTGCTCCTGTAGTGTCCAGCGACACAGTGGCTCCCGAAGTCTCACTTAAGTCGGTGTTGGATCCATAAGTGCCGTCAGCTCGAAATTTGACTTCGGTCTTACGTTCTTCCTGGGGCTTTTTGGTAATGACATTGATAAATCCACCAGGTTGGATCTGGCCATAGAGCACTGCGGCGGGACCTTTGACCACTTCGATGCGTTCAGAGTTGATGGTCGGTGGTGAACCGAACCTGACAGCCAGTCCTGGCAGTCCGTCTGTCTGAATTACACCTCGGTCAGCAGCGCTGGAAGAAAAGCCGCGTATCGAAACGTCATAACCGGTATTGCCGGATTTCTGTACTCCGGCCATGTAGTTGTATAGGTCCGCGATCCGGCTTGTCTCGATCGCGTTCATGAAATCATTGGTATAACCTGAGATGGTCAGGGGAACATCCCGCAGTGGTACATCGGATTTCAGGCCACTGCGACCAGAATCGGCAATAAAGCGTCCCTCTACGACGACTTCTTCTAGGAATTCGTCGGAGGTTGTATTGACTGATTCGGCGAGCGAAGGAGATGCCGCCAGGATCGATGTGGCGAGCAAGGTCATGGCTGGTGTTATGGCGTGATGGAGCGGAAATTTCATATTCCTGTCCTCATGGCTCTCTGTGTTAATTATAAGTGTTGTTGTGAACTGCGATATTTATCGTTGCCGTTGCGAGAGAGTTTCCGTCTCGCTCAGGGCTAGGAAAAATTGTTTCATACAGGGGATCATGGAACTATCCGCTATAGGCCCAATAGAGCCTGTTTTGCATAGGGCATTAGTACTATTGGCACTGGTGGCGCGGGTTTTACGCAACCATTGAGCAAGGTGATGTACTACTTAAATACGTTTTTATCATAAAAGAGCGTTTTTATATATCAATCGACGAATCGTCTATAGCATTTGCACTATGGCTGTTCTCCGGCGTTTTAGACATCCTGTCTCTTCTCATTTTCGACGCGGAGATTACCACTTGACTGTTAAACGACAATTTTTCACTGAATTTTCGAAACATCACTTTGAAGATAGCTCCCTGGTACGAATGGGGTGGCGCCCGATGTTTTTGGGGCTTGTACTGGTATCCGCGACACTTTCCGAAGCGGCGTTATCGGAAACCGGCGAAGAAGATATACCGCATCGGGACTTCCCTTTCACGGGGCTGGGAGCCCATATTGAAGCCCTCACTGCTCGCGGATTAAAACTTGGTCTTGTGTATACCGGCGAGTTGGCCAGAGTAAGTGGCGGCGCTATGAGTGGCGGCACCTACCTGGATAATACTGACTTAACGTTGGAGGCCAATTTGGAAACGTTACTTGGTGTCGACGATGGGATGCTCTTTATCCAGGCTCTGGGTAATTCCGGAGGCAGCCCGAGCCAATACGCCGGAGACCTCCAAGTGGTGAGTAACATCGACGCGCCTGATACTTGGAAAATCTACGAGTTATGGTATGAACAGACCTGGCCAAGTAAAGGTTTGTCTCTGAAGGCAGGACTGTATGATTTCAATTCCGAATTCGATGTGGCCGCCACATCGCAATTGTTCATCAATAGCTCTTTCGGCATTGGCGCAGAAATTGCCCAGACGGGAGAAAACGGGCCCTCGATTTTTCCAACAACCTCTCTATCACTCCGGGGGCAGGTAGTATTCTGGGACCACTTTTACCTCCAAGCGGCAGCACTCGATGGGGTTGCAGGAGACCCGAATAACTCTCATGGTACCCGAATCGAGCTGGGTGGCGACGATGGGCTGTTGTTGGCCGGCGAAGCCGGTTACGTGTACGAACCAACCCCGAGCGATGGAGCATTCTATCGCAAATTCGCTTTAGGTACGTGGCGCTATACGTCGTCTACCGAAGAAGACGCCGCCGGCCTCGGAATTTCGCCCCGTAAAAACCGCGGCTTTTACCTATTGGCTGAGTCAGATCTGGTCAATGAGCGCGATGATCCGGAGCAGGGGTTGAGCGGTTTCTTGCGTTACGGCGTTGCCGATGATCGGATCAATCAACTTGATAGTTATTTTGGTGCAGGGTTGGTTTACACCGGTTTTTTACCGGGACGGGATCGGGACCAGTTGGGTCTGGCCATTGCCAACGCCCGGATCAGCGACCATTTCCACGAGCGCATGGAGACATTGGGCACGCCAATTGACGCGGCGGAGGTGACTATTGAACTGACCTATCGTGCCCAATTGACTTCCTGGTTGGTACTACAACCTGATTATCAGCTTGTGATCAACCCCGGTGCAGATCTGGCATTGGATCATGCCCGCGTGTTTATGCTGCGATTCGAGGTATCTCTCTAGACATCATGGCCTGACACAGGAGTAGTCAGGCTCAGTGGTAATTTGCAGCAGGGGTCTATCTCCCGGTATCGTGGATTACGCACCGAGGTAGGCCACAAGCGTGGCCGCATGTCTAGAGATCAAGCACCAGCATCGGGCTGCGTGCCCGAGAGCAGCAAGGGGTAAACTGGTCATTCCTGGCGCGTTCTTCTGCACTCAGGATTACATCCCGATGTTCAACCTCGCCTTCAATAACCCGAGTCAGGCAGGATCCGCACACGCCCTCGGAACAGGAGATCGGTATCTCAATACCACACGTTGATAACGCCGCTACGACGGATTTATCTTCGGGGACATGGATAACGCGTCCGCTACTGGCAATCCTGACATCGAAGGCCACGTTGTTGCCGGTATCGTATTCTCCGGCAGCGAAATATTCCCGATGCACCTGTGAGTCGGGCCACCCCGCTGTTTTAGCTGTGTCAAGCACGGCGTCCATAAACCTGTTTGGTCCGCAGACATAGAGATGTGTTTCGCAATCGCAGGACTGGAGCAGTGCCGCGATGTCCAGCCTTCCCTCGTTTTCACTGACATGAAACTGGACTCGGTCGGCAAACGCCGACATCTTTATCCTCTCCTTGAAGGCGGCACGTTCGAGTGAGCGTATACAATAATGGAGTGTGAATTCCATCCCGATGTTAGAAAGTCGCTCTGCCATGCATAATATCGGGGTGATACCTATGCCTCCGGCGATCAGCAACGATCGCTTTGCCCCGTGTATGAGGGGGAAATGATTTTTGGGCATGCTGACGCGGACGACATCCCCGACATTCACCTGGTCATGCAGATAGGTCGAGCCGCCTCGCGAGCACTCGTTCCGAAGCACTCCGATGACGTAGCGATGGGTCTCTCCGGGATCATTGCATAGTGAGTACTGTCGGGTGATTCCGTTGTCGAGATGTACGTCGATATGGGAGCCTGCACTGAATGCGGGTAGTGCCTTTCCCCGGGGATCGGCGAATTCGAAACTGCAGATATCCATTGCCTCGACCGTTTTCCGAACGACTTCAAGAGACATGGTGGTCTTCACCGTTGCGCGAAATTTACGCCTTAAATACGGGCTGATGCCGGAATAAACCTGTACCGGCAGGGAAAGCGCAGCCACAAGTAACAACAATTGGTAAGGTAAGCCGCCCACCAGCGCTGCGTGCAAGGCGATGCAATACAAATAGATTTTGCGCCCCAGCCCCATATCGGATCCATAGAGCCGTTTGTCGAGCACGGCGCCTGAATAGGCATCCAGATAGAGGTAGGACCTTGCATTTTCATGGGGAGCGCCTTGTTCACGGATTTTGACTTCCAGGGCTTTCCTCGGTCCCTCGGGATATTCCAGCGACACCCATTCCAGTTCGGGGAACAGTGTTTGGGTTTTCTGCCAGGCAGCTTCCATGGACAGCGGGTCCACACCGGGCTGAATATGAGAAAGGGGTTTGTCCGGTTTGACATATCCCGTTGCGTCGTAAATCAGGTTTTTGATCGGCCCGAATGAGATAGGCAGCGCTGTTATTGTGATCATCAACAGCACCAGACTCGTGTACAGACCAACGATTTTGTGAAGGCTCAGAGTTCTAGCAGTCCCGGGCAGTCGTGAATTGAATTTGAAAGCACTCTTTATCGCCGCCCGTGAGCGCGGCCACCAAAGAAACAGGCCACCGACGATCAGGACAGCACAGTAACCTAGGGACATCCATCCGGCGATATTTCGTCCTGTTGCCGGATTCATGAATCGAAAGCGGTGCAACCAATCCAGTGTGCCGAAGAACCCCCCATATTCATTCTGAATACCGAGAATATCGGCAGAGCAGGGGTCTGTGTAAACATAATCATTATCGGAAAACTGGATCGCGACCGACGCGACGTCGCCCCGCTTTACTTCTATACTCCTGAGCTCACCTTCGGGGTGAACTGATCGGGCCCTGGTGGCAAGGGCGTCAAGTGGCAAAGGGGTTGCGCAGGGAGGGACAGTGTGTAAGTCGCTATTGACAATGTTGTCTAGGGTTGGGCGTATGGCAAGGCCTGCACCCGTAACAGCAAACATGAGGACAACCAGAGCAAGTGTCAGACCTGTCCAGGTGTGTAACCAGAGCAATTGCTTACGGTATCGAAATTCAGAACTCATACAGGCGTTTACCCTTATAATTTCCCTGGCGGATTTTCGGAACTGGATTTTTATGGCTTTCAAGCGTTAGGGCCGACTTTAATTAGATTATAGGGCCTGCCTGATTGAGGTCATCCGACTTTAGACATATGCCATAGCGTAGGGGAGGGGTATCGAATGTGACGGCTCGCTAGGTCGATTGGCGTATTCTCAATTTATCCCAAAAGTGACAATGTAGTCTGCACACCTTTTATAAATTGTAGATCGGATTCACAGCGTCACCCTAAGCTGGCCCCGTAAAGTGGTTTGGGTAGGAAACGCTGTGGCTATTAATCCGACAACAAGAGGTTTCACCCGCCATCACTGAGTTGAGGTACGGGAAGCCAAATATTTGTATTGAATCGACGTGAAATTAGTCAATAAAAGGAACACACATGAAGCTTCGTACCGATACTGCGAATGGCCGTTATAGTCCTTTTTCCATCACGCTCCATTGGCTGATGCTGTTGCTGTTGGTCTCTGTTTATGCCTGCATTGAACTGAGGGAAGTTTACCCCAAAGGCAGCGATCCACGGGAGGCCTTGAAGACCTGGCACTTCATGTTGGGGCTTTCCGTGTTTCTGTTGGTGTGGCTTCGAGTCGTTGGTCGGATACTCACCCCGGCTCCCCGGATTATCCCCCCCTTGCCAAAATGGCAGCAATTGATCACCAAGGGATTTCACTGGCTTCTGTATGCGTTTATGTTGGGAATGCCGATTGTTGGCTGGCTGATTTTAAGTGCGGAAGGGGAAGCTGCACCTTTTTTTGGCCTGGAGTTGCCGATGCTGACAGAGAAGAACGAAGGCCTGGCAGACACCATGGAAGAGATTCATGAAACGGTCGGTACTCTGGGCTATTTCGTCATTGGCATCCACGCTATCGCCGCCTTGGTACACCATTATATCCGCCGCGACAACACCCTGGTGCGAATGTTGCCAAGATCTGCCTCTTTAGGAATGGAAAGACCTGCTATGAGTAGGAACCAATCTGGTGATTGTTGAGCCGGGTTAATAAGCCAGTTACAGGGTAATAAGAATGACGCTCAATAACACATCAAAAAAATACGGAGCCATTGCAGTGTGGCTGCACTGGTCGATCGCGATACTTTTCCTTCTCGAATATATCACAATCTACTATAAGCTTTGGTTTACGGAGAAAGGTGCGCCGGAGGGATTGCCCTCCCTTTACTTGCATCACTCTATTGGCATCTCGCTGATTGCTTTCGTCATCCTGCGCATTATCTGGCGGACGCGCGGCCCCAATCCGGATGCACTACCGGGATCAAAATGGGAGCATTTCAGTGCCAAGCTGGTACATTATTTGCTGTATTTCTTTATGGTTGCCATGCCTGTTTCAGGTTATTTGTATGCAAAGAATTCAACGGATTTTTTCTGGCTTTTCACTATTCCTAATATTGGTGACACCACGCTCGGTCAGTGGCTTATTTCAGATGTCGGCCTGGATTGGAAAGAAGACATCCGAAAACCCATGCGTTTTTTTCACCGCGAGATAGGTGGGGAGCTGGTATTGTGGATGCTTATCCTAATTCATGCGGGCGCGGCGCTCTACCACCATTATATCAGGCGGGACAGTACCCTCCGGCGTATGCTTTTATAACACCCGGCCTCGTTAGTCTGTAGAGCGGAATTGCCAAGAAAAATGTTTTTCCGCCAAATGTCCAATCCACGAATATCTGTTTGAGATGCCCGTGGATACGGCTCTCCCCTTGTCTATTGTCAGTAAACCATCATTACCAAAGATCGCGAAAAATCCTGTTTCTTCTAGGGCGGGGATGCAAGCGGCCAATGCGTAGCATTGCTGCCCTGTCAGAACTGTATTAATATGAGGGGTATCCACTTAGCTCCAGTAATAGCAAAATCACTGGATGGATATGGGTCTCCCTTGTTTTGGGGGACGGTAATTTAGGGGTGGAGTTTAAGCCCCCCGCAATAAAACAAAATCGCTCGCTTGAACCGCTCCTGATTTCTGAATCCTCTGGCTTTCGCTTTTACCATTTTTATTTTCGAATCGATGCTTTCTGCTTGCGCGTTGGTTGTCTCGTGCACGATGGCATTGAGGATACCCCAAAGCTTATCCTTTCGGTGAGCTCTTCTTGAGTCAAAAAATCGTAAAACGAGGACAGCGCGGTGAATAGAGCTTTAACGCCAGGCTGTGACATGGCGAAGTCTTTTTTATTTGTGACTGCTCCCTTATTGTAATGGTCCTTTGAAAGCGAGACGACAAAAGGCCGCCATTCCGCATGGGCGATTCGGAGGCCGTCAGCAGAGATAAACCGCGGGACGTTTTTGGTGCCTATCCAGGCTAGTGGCGGGTTTAGGCAAAACCTAACAAACATCTTCGATGTCTTCCCGTTTGTGGCGAAGGACTGACCGCTGTTCAACGCGCCATGACCACTGAAGAAATCGCTCAATTTCCCGTCTGTAGGCATTGAAGGTTGCAGAGCTGCCGTTGTAGCTGTATAGAAACTTCAAAGCGTATTCGTAATCTAAATGCGCGCCAGCGGGAGGTTTCGCTCCTGTGAAAAACGGTTCAACAGAAAACCTTTTCTCCTTGAAGGGATTGCCCGTGGCATCCAAAGTATCGAATATAGGCGCTGGTGGATGGCGTTTCGGGGTCATTTTTCGCTTCATTCCTTCACCGAACCGCCGGCACAGGCGGCGATGGAAAACACCTCCGTACTGAGGTTGTCGGGCATCTTACAGCGAATATCGAATCAGGACGATTGGATTGAATGATTTGCGATGTATACGTCAAGGGCAGTAGAGAATATTTACGACAGCTCGGCAGCCCTTTCAGGTGCCTTCGCGCCAGGAGGATAGATAGGCCGTTTGCTCAGGCGTGAGTTGATCGATCTGGATATTGAGTGCCGACAGTTTCATGCGCGCCACCTCTTCATCCACCGCCTTTGGCACCGGGTGGACCTTGTGATCCAGTCTGCCCTGGTTTGTGTTGAGATAAACCACGCTGAGAGCCTGGTTGGCAAAACTCATGTCCATTACCGCGGCGGGATGGCCTTCCGCGGCGGCCAGATTGACCAGACGGCCTTCGGCCAGCAACCGGATACGGCGGCCGTCGGACAACCGGAATTCCTCCACAGACGATCTTGGTTTGTGTCGACTTGTTGCCAAGGCCCGAAGCGCCTCAACATTGATTTCCACATCAAAGTGGCCGGCGTTGGCCAGCACGCAACCGTCTTTCATTATTTCGAAATGGTGCGCATCGATAACATGTTTGTCACCGGTCACGGTGATGATTATATCGGCCTGTTGCGCGGCGGTTTCCAGCGTTATCACGTCATACCCATCCATCGTTGCTTCGAGCGCGCGTACAGGATCCACCTCGCAAATGGCGACGTGGGCCCCGTGTCCACGCGCCCGCAGTGCCACCCCGCGACCACACCAGCCGTAACCGGCCACCACGAAACGCTTTCCCGCCAGGAGCATATTGGTCGCTCGAATGATACCGTCCAAAGCACTCTGACCGGTGCCGTAGCGATTGTCGAACAGATGTTTGGTATCGGCATCGTTGACGGCGATAACCGGTATTTTCAGCGCGCCATCCTCCGCCATGGCCCGCAACCGAATGACGCCCGTTGTTGTCTCCTCCGTGCCCCCCAGCATCCTTTTCAAACTGTCCGGATGATTCCTGTGTAGCTCGCTGACCAGGTCGGCACCATCGTCCATGGTAATCACAGGCTGGTGGACGATGGCTGCCTGAATGTGCCGGTAGTAGGTCTCACGGTCTTCTCCACAGACCGCAAACACCGGGATCTCATAGTGACGAACAAGGGCAGCGGCCACATCATCCTGGGTGCTTAATGGGTTGCTGGCGCAGAGTACCAGGCTGGCGCCGCCCGCGTGCAGGGTGCGGGCGAGGTTGGCGGTTTCGGTTGTGATATGCAAACAACCGCTGATGTGCAGACCACTGAGCGGCCTTTCCCGTTGAAAACGGCTCTTCAAGGCCTTCAACACCGGCATTTCCGCCAGGGCCCATTCCACCCGGTCCCGGCCAGCGTTCGCCAACGCAAGGTCGCGTATGTGATATTTGGATGACGTTGTCATCATCATGATCCCCGATAGACCACTCAAAAAAGCGCGCTCAAGCCATAATTATCCGCACCCGGCTTGGCGCCATTATTGAGCTGCGTCAATAACTATTTTTCGCGCTATTTCAAACTCAAAACAAAGAGAAAACTGGATAATGCGTTAAGATTAAGCGTAGCAGTCAACGAATGGGACCGCGCTCCACTGGGGCTGGGTATTAATTAACTAAAAATTCTTTAAAAGTTTTTTTTAATTCGATTTGGAGAATAAAAATGGTTAAGAAAACACCCGACAAACAGGGCTTTGATGAACTGACACAAGAGATGCAGGACAAACTAAAGGAAGTTGCAAAGGATAAGAATATTCATCACCATGAGGCGTATGAGGAAGCGATCAACGCGTCTCCCTCCCTGCCGGCACCGGATGCCTGCCATCGATATATCGAGGATCATCATGCTTCCAAGTGATAAGGCAACACATTATTGGCACAAACTCGACGACGGGCGTGTTCAATGCGACCTCTGTCCCCGCTACTGCAAATTGCATGAAGGCCAACGCGGCTTGTGTTTTGTACGCGCGGAAAAAGGGGGCGAAATCGTATTGACCACCTACGGTCGTTCCAGCGGCTTTTGCATCGATCCGATCGAGAAAAAGCCTCTCAACCACTACCTTCCCGGAACCCCTGTATTATCCTTTGGGACGGCGGGTTGCAACCTGGCTTGCAAATTCTGCCAGAACTGGGATATCAGTAAATCCCGCGAATACGATACCCTGGCCGATGCCGCGGATCCCCAGCAGTTGGCGTTGGTGGCCAAGGAATTGGGCTGTCGCAGTATCGCCTACACGTACAACGATCCCGTTATATTTATGGAGTATGCCATCGATAATGCCAAGGCCTGTCGCGAATACGGTATAAAAACCGTCGCTGTCACCGCAGGTTATATCTGTGAGGAACCGAGACGGGAGTTCTTCTCCTATATCGATGCGGCAAACGTGGATTTGAAGGCATTCAGCGAAAGCTTTTATAAAAAGATTTGTGGCGGACATCTGCAGACGGTACTGGACACCCTCTGTTACCTGAAGAATGAAACCGATGTCTGGTTTGAAGTGACAACCCTGTTGATTCCCGAGCACAACGATAGCGATGAAGAGTTACGATCCATGGCGGATTGGATGGTAAAAAACCTGGGGCCTCATGTTCCCTGGCATTTCTCCGCATTCCATCCGGACTGGAAAATGCTGAATGTTCCACCGACGCCCGCGGCCACGCTGAGCCGGGCGCGGAAAATAGCCATGGACGCCGGTATGGCCTATGTCTACACCGGCAATGTTCACGATCCAGTGGGGGACAGTACGTATTGCCCGAATTGCGGCCAGAAGGTGATCGGTCGCGACTGGTATGTATTGACAGGTTGGCACCTCGACACCAAGGGCTGCTGTGACAAATGCGGTACCGCCATACACGGTGTGTTCGAACCCGAACCCGGTACCTGGGGCGCAAAACGGGTCCCGGTCAATTTACATTCGCCGGAATTCATGCACCTGACAAGCCAGGAATAAGCCGACGTGAGTACGGGTAATTTCATACCGGAGTTGCCGCCATCTCCATGAGTGACTCCACCCAATGGCACCTGCTGACGCCGGAGAGTGCGATCCAAAAGCTCAGCGGACAAATGCACGATGGCCTCTCCATCGAAGAAGCGAGCAAGCGACTAAAGACCACCGGCCCAAACACCATCATCGATGAGACGCCTCATACGGTTTTGGGCATCTTCGTCAACCAGTTTACCGATTTTATGATTATCGTGCTGGTGATTGCGGCATTCATCTCAGGTTTTATCGGCGAAATCCAGGACACCGTTGCCATTATCGTTATCGTGGTACTCAACGCGGTTGTCGGTGCGATTCAGGAATACCGCGCCGAGCGTGCCATTGCCGCGTTGAAGATGATGGCTGAACCCGAAGCGCTGGTGGTGAGAGAAGGCAGGCAGATCCTGCGCCCGGCCACTGAACTCGTTCCCGGAGACCTGGTGTTGCTGGAAGCGGGCAACCTTGTCCCGGCGGATTTGCGGCTGCTTGAAGCTGTGGAACTCCAATTGAACGAGTCTGCGCTGACGGGTGAATCCCATGCGGTGGAAAAGGGTGGGGAGACCCTCAACGACTCGGATCTTTCTTTGGGGGACCGTGTCAACATGGCTTACAAGGGAACGCTCGTTACCCGCGGACGGGGTACTGGCGTGGTGGTGGCGACCGGCATGGCCACCGAGCTTGGGCAGGTCGCGGAGCTGTTGCGCAGTCAACAGTTGACCAGGACGCCATTGCAAAAGCGATTGTCCCTCTTCGGCCGTCATCTCTCCCTCGCCGTACTCGCTATCTGCGCCATTATTTTCGGTGTCGGACTCCTGCAGGGACAACCGGTGATGCTGATGTTTCTGACCGCGGTCAGTCTGGCTGTCGCCGCCATTCCCGAAGCGTTACCCGCCGTAGTCACCGTTTCCCTGGCATTGGGTGCACGCAAGCTTAGCCGGCGAAACGCTCTGGTACGTAGATTGCCGGCCGTGGAAACCCTGGGCTCGGTCACCTATATCTGCACGGACAAGACCGGTACGCTCACCCAAAACCGCATGACCCTGGACAAGGTGTTTTGCGCGGGAAAGCGGATCACTTTAAACGCTTTCCCTGATAAGGAGGCATTACTTTGGCGACGTTTGGGCCAGGCGCTGGCCCTGAATAACGATGTAAAAACCCACCATGAAAAAGAGGGGGCGGCGGCGGGGGCGGCGAAACCGACAGGGGATCCCACGGAAGTCGCTCTCTACCAGGCGGCGCGGGATGCCGGTTTTGACAAGGCCGAATGGGAACAGGCTTTACCGCGTCTGTTGGAAGTGCCGTTCGATGCAGAGCGTAAATGCATGACGACGGTTCACCGGGAGGATGCGCATTTTATCGTGTTCGTCAAAGGTGCTCCTGAATCGGTACTGCACCAATGTCAACAGGTGTTGGACGGTTCAGCACCACAACCCTTGCAGCCCGGAACCTATCAGGCGGAAGCCCACCAACTGGCTTCTGAAGGGTATCGTGTGCTGGCTATCGCCTATCGCGAACTGGCGACCCTGCCCGAGGACAATCAAGCGGCAAGCCTGAGTTCGGGCATGATATTACTGGGACTGGTCGCTATGATAGATCCTCCTCGGGATGAGGCCGCAGCGGCGGTCACCGACTGCAAATCAGCGGGTATCACGCCGGTGATGATTACCGGTGATCACCCGGGTACGGCCCAGGCGATTGCCCGCCGGCTGGGTATCGCCGACGCTGACGGTCAGGTATTGACCGGGCGGGAGCTGAGCGAGCTGCCGCCTGCCGTGTTTGAGTCACGCGTCCGGGATATTCGGGTATACGCCCGGGTCACGCCGGAACAGAAGATCAGTATCGTCAAGGCCTTGCAGGCGCGGGGGGAATTTGTTGCCATGACCGGGGATGGCGTGAATGACGCACCCGCCCTGAAACGCGCTGGCATCGGTGTCGCAATGGGGCAGTCAGGCACGGACGTGGCGCGCGAGGCAGCCGACATGGTGTTACTGGATGATAATTTTTCCACGATCGTGGCGGCGGTGCGCGAAGGTCGTCGTATCTTCGACAATATCCGCAAGTTTATTAAATACACCATGACCAGCAATTCCGGAGAGATATGGACACTGTTCCTGGCGCCTTTTCTGGGACTGCCCGTGCCGCTGTTGCCGATCCATATCCTCTGGATAAACCTGGTTACCGACGGGCTGCCGGGTCTGGCTCTATCGGTGGAACCCGCAGAAAGGGGGCTGATGCGGCGCCCGCCGCGCCCGCCGGGCGAAAACATCTTCGCCCATGGCATGTGGCAGCATATGGTCTGGATTGGGTTGCTTATCGGGGCACTTTCCCTGATCGGACAGGGTTGGGCGTATCACGACGGATCGGCCCATTGGCAAACGGTGGTATTTACCGTGCTGACTCTGGCGCAACTGTTCAACGTGCTGGCGATCCGTTCTGAGAGGGACTCGCTGGTAAGTATCGGGCTATTGAGTAATATACCTTTGCTGGCCGCCGTACTGTTTACTGTCGTGTTGCAGCTGGCGGTGATATACATCCCTGTGTTAAACGGGATTTTCAAGACTGAACCCTTGACTGCATTGGAACTGTTTGTCTGCTTCGCACTGGCATCGGTGGTACTGCTGGCTGTGGAACTGGAAAAAGTATGGCATTACAAGGGGGAGCGTTATGCCGATGAGTCATTCAGTTAACGATAAAGCGGGCGGATTATTTGGATGAATCAGATCATTGAAGTACCAGGGATGGTTTTTGATTGGTTCAAGGCAAATCCCGGCGTGGTTGGGATAGTTGTGTTTGGTTCGATTGTGTTTGCTATTGTTTCCGCGGCGTTGGTGGTTGTCGCCATCTCGAAGATGAGCCCTGACTATTTCGTCTCCACCAAACCTCCGGCCGCAAGTTGGCGCAGACGGCACCCGGCGTTGCGCATGCTGTTTGCGATACTCAAGAGCGTTATTGGCCTGGCATTGTTGATCGCGGGTATTGGGATGCTTTTCGTTCCGGGGCAGGGACTGCTGACAATCCTGATTGGCATTACCCTGCTTGAATTTCCGGGCAAGCGAAGTCTGGAACGCCGCATTGTGCGTGAACGACATATACTGAACGCCATGAACTGGATCCGAGCCAAACACAATCAACCACCGCTTAAAGCGCCCGCACACAGCAGGCCCCGGGGGCGTGAGCTGAACTAATGCCCGGCATTGACTGCCATAGCGCGTGCTATTGCATCCCCTGTCGGGGCGGACTATAAAGACGAAGTAGTTGCCGAAGCGAGGAGTTCACCATCAACGAAGCCGTTCATGATTCCACCACATTGCAGCTGAAGAGGCTGGGTATCGATACACTGCAGGAACCCATTGTCTATATGCGTCGCGACTGCCATGTTTGCCGCTCTGAAGGTTTCAACGCCCTGTCGCGGTTGCGGTTGACCACCAGCAGGAAAAGCATTATCGCCACGCTTAATGTCGTCGATGACCGGCATCTACTGGAAGAGGGAGAGGTTGGCCTTTCAGGGGTCGCCTGGGATTTGCTCCGGGCCACCGAAGGCGAGTCCGTTACACTTTCCCACCCGAAACCGTTGACCTCCCTCAGCCACGTGCGCGCCAAAATCTATGGCCACACTCTGGATGAGAAGGCGATGTATGCCATTGTCGACGATATCGCCGCCGGCCGGTATTCCGATGTGCACCTGGCGGCATTTATCACGGCCTGCGTCGACAAACGCCTGAATCCGGAAGAGGTGACACAACTCACCAAAGCGATGACCGAGGTGGGTGATCGACTCCATTGGGGACGGGAGGTGGTTATCGACAAGCACTGCGTCGGTGGATTGCCCGGCAATCGAACAACCCCCATTGTCGTGGCAATCGCAACAGCCTGCGGTCTCACCATGCCCAAGACGTCGTCGCGGGCTATCACTTCACCGGCGGGCACTGCGGATACTATGGAAACCCTGGCGCCGGTCGCGCTCGGCCTCGAGCAGATGAAACAGGTGGTGGAGCAGGAGGGCGGTTGTATCGTTTGGGGTGGTTCGGTCAATTTGAGTCCGGCCGACGATACACTCATCCGGGTCGAGCGGGCACTTGACCTGGACAGTGAAGGACAGCTGGTGGCGTCTGTGCTCTCCAAAAAGCTGGCCGCGGGTTCCACCCACGTGTTGGTGGATATGCCGGTTGGACCCACCGCCAAGATTCGCGACGAGGAGATGGCTCTGCGAGTGGGCGCACAACTCAAAGGCGTGGGCCAGGCACTGGGCATGACAGTGGATACACAATTCTCCGACGGCACACAACCCGTCGGTTTTGGCATCGGTCCGGCGCTGGAGGCGGAGGATGTGCTGGCGGTGTTAAACAATGATCCCGCCGCGCCCGGTGATTTGCAGGCGCGCGCCTTGCAATTGTCGGCCAGTCTTCTGGAGCTCGGCGGCGCGGCGGAGCCGGGCAATGGTCTGGCACTGGCTGAACAAACCCTGCTTAGCGGGGTGGCCTTTAAAAAATTCCAGGCTATCTGTGAAGCCCAGGGAGGCATGCGTGAACCGCCCAAAGCGCACTATCAGCACGAGGTGGTGGCCAAGCGTAGTGGGCTGATCACCCATATCAACAACCGGGTGCTCGCCAGAATCGCAAAATTTGCCGGTGCTCCCGCGGCCAAGTCCGCCGGTATAAAGTTGCTGGCGCGTCTCGGGGCGACAGTGACGGCCGGCGACCTGCTCTTTACCATCTACGCGGAATCTCCCGGAGAACTGCAATACGCGTTGGACTTTTTCGAGGAGCACGGCGGCCCCGTAATGATTGAAGATGAAGTCATGTAGGTGATATGTCAGAGGCCAGCCCCCACAAACCCATACTCTTTTGTTTGGATGACCATAAAACCCTGTTCACCGGTCTTGCCCGGCAATTGGATTGGCAGCAGGGAGAACTTCAGGTGCGCCGCTTCCCGGATGGGGAAAGTTACGTGCGACTACTCAGTGAAGTCCGTGGAAGGAGGGTGGTATTACTGTGTAGCCTGAACCACCCCGACAAAAAGTTTCTGCCTCTGTTGTTTACGGCACAAACCGCACGGGAGCTGGGCGCTGAATCAGTGGGCCTTGTGGCACCCTACCTTGGCTATATGCGGCAGGACAAACGGTTTCACGAAGGGGAGGCGATTACCTCCCGCCATTTCGCCCGTGTACTTTCACAGCAGATTGACTGGTTGCTGACGGTCGATCCTCATCTGCACCGTTATCGGCGCCTGGAGGAGATCTACGGGGTTCCCTCCAGGGCATTACACGCCGCGCCCTATATCGCCAGGTGGATCAAACAGGAAGTGGACATGCCTCTTCTTATCGGACCGGATGAAGAGAGCGCGCAATGGGTGTCAACGGTGGCATCCCAGATCGGGGCGCCCAGCACTGTGCTGGAGAAAACGCGTTACGGCGACAAGAACGTATCGGTATCGGTGCCGGAAGTCGAGCGTTGGCAAACCCATACACCGGTACTGGTAGACGATATCATCTCAACGGCACACACCATGATAGAAACCGTGGGACACCTGAAAAAGTGCTTGCCCAACCCGCCATTGTGTATCGGCATTCACGCCGTTTTTGCGGGCGACGCCTACCGGGAACTTCAGCATGCCGGTGCAGGCAGGATTGCCACCTGCAATTCCATTCCTCATGTCACCAATCAGATTGATCTTGCGCCCCTGTTGGTCGGGGCGCTGGATAAAAAAGGCTATCCGGAGTAGTTAACGTCGTGCGGAAACGGGGAATTTAACTGAAACGTTACTCGGCACCCTGTGCCTTCCACTTCTTAATTTCACCATTAAATGAGGCTGCGACTTCTTCCATATCGGTAACGGCGGCGTTATAGGACTGCAATCGTACAGCCTTGGTTTCGTCCGTGTCGGTTTCAGCGCTGTCTTTCGATTGTTGAGTCAGGCATTCCAGATACTGGTTAGTGCCGGCCATATAAGCTTTTACCGCTTGCTGACCCTCGATCATCTGCTCTTTGGTGGCTTTACTGCCATCGGGTATGGCCGGAGCATCCGGGCGGCTGCAGTCGGCGTGGCTTAAAGTGCTGAACAACAGTGCCGTTAATGCTGCAACTCGGACGCATTGGGTGGCAAACATATTTAATCTCCTCGTAAAATGATTCTATTTTGCATCGGCTAAAATAATTGAGATATTAATCTGTGGCAATCAAAATTTCTGCAGGCTTATTGCGGCACTTGGCATTTTTGTGATGCTTTCATTGCGCCACAGGGTGCAGGTTGCGAACGCGGATCGGTAGTTACCGCCACTGAAAAAGCCACATCTGCTATCGCCTTTTTCCAAATGACACCCCTTGAATGGTTATATTTTATACAGCCATCACTGACGGAACAGTACCACAGAATCCAGTCGCTCTATCAATAAGGGGATCCGTGGTACAACGACAAGGGTGGTGCGTGCCCATGGGACCCCCAGACAGTGTTTTGCACGCCTCAATGGACACGTACTTGTGAGCCTTTCAAACCATAGAAGGCGATATAGCCGTAACAAACGACCGTCAGGGCGAACCCCAGTTGGATACCAATGCTGTCGGCCAGCACGCCCTGCAGAAGGGGAACCAATGCACCGCCCACAATCGCCAGGCATAGAATACCCGATCCCTGACTGGTGTGGCGTCCGAGTTTGTTGACGGCCAGGCTGAAAATGGTGGGGAACATGATGGAATTACACAAGCCAACCAAGAGTATTGCCCACATTGCCAGCGAGCCACTGCCGAGAATCGCGGTACTTACCAGTGCGATGGCGCCGGCGGCATGGCAAGCCAATACCAGGCCCGGACGCACGCGGCGCATCAGGATGGCACCGATAAAGCGACCCACCATGGCTCCCCCCCAGTAGAAGGCAATATAGTGCGCAGCGTCGGCTTCGCTCAAACCGGCGATCTCTTGCAGCCCCAAAAAATTCACCAGAAAACTGCCGATGGAAACTTCCGCGCCAACATAGAGGAAGATCGCCAAGGCACCCAGCACCAGATGGGGGTAAGACCAGGCAGAGCCGGAATCCTTTAGCTGTGGTTCACTGGCGGTGTGTGAACCGATGTTTGGCAGTTTCAGCTGTCCAAAAATGATGGCTAACAGCATCAGGGCAGAGGCCAACAGCAGATAGGGGAGCTTGACCGTCTCGGCGTCGCTTTGGGCGCTCGCCATGGTACTGACGCCAGCTGTGGCGGCCGACAGAATCAACAGGGCGCCAAAGAAAGGCGCTACAGTAGTCCCCAGGGAGTTGAACGCCTGGGTCAGGTTGAGTCGACTGGATGCGGTTTCAGGTGCGCCAAGCGCTGTCACATAGGGATTGGCGGAGACCTGGAGGACAGTGATACCGGATGCCAGGACAAAAAGTCCCCCCAGGAAAAGCGGGTAGCTGAGACTGTTTGCGGCAGGGTAGAACAGCAGGCAACCCACACTGGCAATCAGCAAACCGGCAACGATGCCTTTCTTATAGCCGATCTGTTTTACCAGTGCGCCCGCTGGAAGGGAAATCAGAAAATAGGCGCCGAAAAAACAGAACTGAATCAACATCGCTTGGGTGTAATTCAGGGAAAAGACACTTTTCAGGTGGGGTATGAGAATGTCATTGAGACAGGTGATAAAGCCCCACATAAAAAACAGCGACGTCAGGGCGACCAGAGCAAACCTGTAGTTTGTCGCTTCGCTGTTGTCCTGATAATTGCGCTCTAAACTTGTTGATCCTGAATATCCAGCCATTGCTATCCCCTGGTTAATATCTGTCTGTTGATTCAATATCTATCCGTTCACCCCTCACTCAGCGCAGGCCGGCGACAGTGAAGGGTGGCCCTACTCACGACTAAGACGCCCTGACGGCATTACCTCACCGGTGCCGAAGGGATAAAGCGGGTTGGGGCTGTCATCGGCGACGGCCGGGTGCTGGGACTCGACAGCCTCCATGGAAACCGGCAGTTCGAACGGCAGCCGCCCCCGGGCCCTGGCCCGGCCCAGTACCACATCCAATACCGCGGCATCGCTGGCACCGAAGTTGCCGAGGATGGCGCTTGCCTTGGTGCGGATATTGGAAAGCACGGCAGGCCGGTCAAGGAAAATGGCGAACACAGTGGGCACCTCAGCGCTGGCGGCTTTAAGGGCCTCATAGGCGGCATCCCCGTCGCGAAAATCCAGCCGGCCTTCGTGCTGGCGACGGCCAAAGAAATGATTGGGATGCAGCATCTCGGAAGGGGTCTCGGTACGGATGATGGCAAAGTCCGCCTGAGCCGGCGTCTTCACCACGGTCAACCCGGCGGCTTCGGCTGCGGTCGGCGCCATACCGAATAGAAAGACCTTGCGTTTGTCGGCCGCTAACGGGAGGAGCCCATCGGTATTTTCCAACAGGACCTGGGCTTCTCGCTGTACTTCATCGGCCCTGGCGATGAAAGCCTTCGCGGCGACCACTTGTTCAGCGCGAGCCGGATCAACGTAGGGATTTTCAAACAAACCCAGCTGGAACTTCGAAATCAGGATGCGTCGCACTGATTCATCCAGACGGTTTTCGCTGAGGCGGCCATCCTCGACCGCCTTGATCAGGTGTTCGGTCTCGTGTGTACCACCGAACTGATCAAGACCGGCCTCGACACCTTTGACAAACCGGGCGTAGGGAGTCAGGGACTCCACACCCCAGGGCATAGCGATCGCATCGGTGCCCTGGGGCTTTGTCGGGGCGCGGCAGGCGGGTGAACAATCCCGGGTGATAGCCCAGTCAGACAGGATGATCCCTGGGTAGTGGTACTGGTCTCGCAACAATTCGGTGAGCAATTGCCTGCTAAAACCGGCGCCCACCGGTTCCAGTGGCTCGCCCTTGATCTCGACACCCTGCAGGATCGGGTAGGTGGGCATGATACCGCCGCTACGGGCGGAAAAGGCCCCGGCGAAGGCGTCGATATGGGGCTGCAGTGTATCGCCGTCCAGACGGGCGTAGCGGCCGTAGTAATTGTGGCTGTCGTAGCCGTCGGCGGTTGCGCCGTAGCCAACCCAGTGCTTAACGACGGTCATGACGCCGTTGGTGGCGAGACCGGTTTCACTGCCCTGAAAACCGGTGACATAGGCGCCAACAAGGTCGCTGGTGAGTGCGGCATTGCTGCCGAAGGTGGCGGTCAGGCGAGGCCAGCGCGGTTCAGTGGCCAGGTCGGCCTGGGGCGACAGCGCCATGTGCAATCCCACGGCGCGGTATTCGCGCCGGGCAATGTCGCCGAATTCCCGCACCAGCGCCGGATCGCGCAGTGCCGCAAAGCCGAGCGGCTCCGGCCATTGGGAAAAACCACCACCCTCGGAACTGGCACCCAGTACATACTGGAAATGGTGGCGCGGGTCGGTGCTGATCGTCACCGGGATACCCAGGCGCGTTGCTTCGGCAATGGCTTGCACCTGATTGTTCTGTTCGGCCAGCCGCGCCGGCGGAAGGCTTAAACGGGAGATAAAACTGGATACATGCCGTTCAGTCAGCAGGGGAGTCAGTGCCTCAAAATCATAACCCTCTGCAGATCGCCCGGAAAAACCGCCCCGACCGGGCAAGGTCGAATGCATCATGGTGCCCGCTTTTTCCGCGACGGTCATTCGACGGATCAAATCATCAGCCCGGTCACCGGCCGTTAATCGCCAATCTTCATAGGGGTTGAGCTTACCGTCGCCGTTCAGGTCCCGGAAACGCAATCCATCCTGAACAATGACCTTTTTTACACGGCTATCGACTGACACCGGCTTCGCATGGTCCGGGCCGATAACAGGCTTTTGTTCGCCGCAGCCCTGTAAAAGCGTTGTCAGGAACAGGGACAACGCTGGCAATACCCTCAAAAACCCGGGGACGTTTGACGCTTTTTCTTTCATCGCTAAAATCAACCTGTTCATTATTCTCTATGGCTTCTCATCCGGATCAACAACGCGAACGTCGCTTTCAGTAAACCCATAACGAACGGCTTTTGCTTCAAGCCGTCCCCCTTCCGGCAAGCGGACGGGTTGCGAATAGAGTTGCCAGGGCATCTCCCGCCCGGGAAAGCCAAGTCGATAGCCAATCGATGCACCGGGTGTGGCGCTATCCAGTGCCACAGTCAAAGTGCCGCCTTTACCGGTCGTGAGTTTTATCTCCGGCGGAGCGGTAACCGGTTGTTTTTGACCTGGCCACATGCGGGCGATCATTGCTTTTTCCGGCTCGTTGCTCCTGTCACCCACCGTTTCCTCCCACCGGTCCATTTCGCCGCGCAAGCGGGTCAGAATGTGAACATAGCCGGGATCATCAGCGAGGTTGTGAACTTCAAAGGGATCGGTCAGGGTATCGTAGAGTTCTTCCGGCGGGCGTGGCGCGGTAAAATAAAACGCCTGCGCTGCTGTCAGGGTCTGCTGACGATGTCCTCGCCAGAGTTCCTGCATGACGGGAAACATGTCGCGAAAAGACAGCGGTCGGAAATAGGGGAGTTCAGGCATGTAATTGCGTATATATTGATAGCGCTTATCACGCACTGTTCGCACTCTGTCAGATATTTCATTCATGCGATCACGGGCCGCATAAATGTAGCGTCGTTCGCGGTTGCTCAGAAAATCCCGTCCCTGTATGAACGCGGGCACCTCGACGCCTGCCATTCCAAGAATGGCAGGCGCCAGGTCAACAAACGACACCATTTGAGGGCTTACCTTGCCGCTATGGAGACGGTCGGGAAAGCGGATGATCAGCGGAACTTTAAGTCCGGAATCATAGACCGAACGCTTTGCACGCGGTAAGCCATCACCGTGGTCCGTTGTCCAGATAACAACGGTATCATCGGCCAGTCCATCGGCTTCCAGATTGGCGAGAATCTGCCCGACCTCGCCATCCATATAATGGATATTGTCGTAGAGCTGAGCTATTGAGGCCCGCACAGATTTTGTATCGGGATAATAGGGCGGAACGACAACATCCTCGGGACTGGTTACAGGCTTGACATTTTTCGCGCGGTTTTCGTGAATCGACCGTATCACTTTGGCAAAGTGGCCAACCCCCCGGGTATCCGCTGTTGCCAACCGACTCTCGTGCGTCGACATCAGGTTAATCATGGCGAAGAAAGGATTCTCTCCGGGCAGTCGCCGCCAGAGCGCAAGGTCCGGTGGTGTGGAAAGCTTTCCCGCATTGACGTCCCAGACGGTAAACGGATTGCCAAACTGGTAATCCGTTTTTACCGCATTGGCGGTCTCATAACCTGCCCGGCGCAGTAGTTCGGGAAATGCCTTCACCTCCGCGGGCGGCACCGCCAGGTAATCAAGGTTACTGGTACGCATATGCTGGGTGCCCATCGATTGGGGGTAGACACCGGTAATCAATGCCGATCGACTGGGCGCGCATACCCCGGATGCCGTGAACACATTGGTGTAACGGACGCCCTGTTGAGCCAGCGCATCGATAGCCGGCGTTTGCGCCACCGTGTCGCCATACGCGCCAACCCGGCTGCTCATATCCTCGGCGACGATCAACAAAATATTGGGTCGGTTGTCATGCGCCGGTTTGGCAACGGCTACCATCGACAGGATTGACAGGGCACATAGCAACACTCTGTGACCGCGAAAAATATCCATGTTTTTCAGACCTTGAACAACGTTTATGCCGGCAGGGGCGAACTAGTTTCCCTTCGACTCCATAAAGCGAGAGTAGGGTTTTCCCTGCTGCATCTTTTTCTGTTTTAGCGGGGTGTCGGGTAATATGCCGTACAATCTATCGGGCCGGTTGGGTTCCACTTTCCAGGCTTGGGGGAAGGGCGCGGCTTTCGGGCCATTTTTATCCCGCAGGTTCAAGCCCGGTGCTTTTCGCTCACTGTAAGGCACATGATGCTGGCCGGTGTTGTTGGCCAACTGCTGGTATAAAGCCGCGCGTAATTCAATCACTTTTTCCAGATGATCCGGATCACTGATCAGGTTGTGCATTTCATCCGGATCCTTATCCAGGTTGTACAGCTCTTCGATATCCCACACCCCATGGTACTGGATATATTTAAACGGACCACGGCGGATGGCGAAGGTGGTGGGGGTCATGGGGAAACTCCATTCCCAGTAATATTCATAGGTAAAATCCGGCACACCCCAGTCCTTCTCTGTTACCTCGTTGGTAGCGATGGGCAGAAAGCTTTTTCCTTCAAATTGTGCCGGCGGCTTTACATTCGCCACCTCCAGAAATGTGGGTGCCAAATCCAGGTTGCGTACGGTGGTCTTATTGCTCATACCTTCAGGCAAAAGGCCTGGCGCAGACATAATCAGGGGCACGCGGACAGAGCCCTGGTAGGCGTTGCGCTTGTCTATCAAACCATGGTCACCGATCAGGTAACCGTTATCGCTGTAAAACACCACCAATGTGCTTTCCACCAGATTATTTTCCCGCAAGTAAGCGACCAGCCTTCCCAAACTCTCATCCACTGCAGACAGCGTCGCGTAATAATCCTTCAAATAGTCGGTCATGCGGCGATCGCTGGCATAGAAAAAATCGATCCCGTGCCAGCTATTGCGCTGATTGTACACCCACATAGGCTTGCCTTTGCGGTTTTCCGGCGTATCGGCAGCGCTGTCCGGAAGTTCAAATTCCACATCGTCATATTGCCCCTTGTGACGCTCTGCCGGCGTCGCATCGGAGTGAACAGCCTTGTGGCTCAAATAGAGAAAAAACGGTTTTGACTTTTCCCGTTCTTGATCCAGCCAGTCCAGGGCGTAGTCGGTTAATTCATCGGTGATATAACCTTTTTGCGGTACGTGTTTGCCATCCACATTCAGTTGTTGAACGACACCTTTTTTCGCCAGCTCGGGTGGAATGTAATCGGTCGGGTAATAGGCGCCCTGACCGCTGAAACTGACCCAGCGATCAAAGCCGTCACGAGGTGCGTCCGTATCATCCCCCATGTGCCACTTACCGAAGAACCCAGTCTGATAGCCCGCTTGCTGCAGGTATTTGGGGAAGAAAACCAGGCCTTCTTCTGAGCTGTTGTTGTTGTCGACAACGCCATGATTGCGGGTGGTCTGCCCGGTCAGGATGGTTGCCCGGCTCGGGGAACACAATGAAGATGTCACTACGGCATTGGGAAAATACACACCCGCCTGCGCGAGGGCATCAATGTTTGGGGTTTTTACCTTCGGCTGCAGGAAACCCATACCGTCAAATCGCAGGTCGTCCACCAGCACAAATATCATGTTCATGGGTTTTGCGGATGTATCTGTTGCGGCCTGAACACAAAATGCCGCCGCCAGACAGACAAGAATTAACACAGGCTGTGCCAGATTTTTTTTGACTGAATACATGGTTTTCTTCCTTTGCTTGAGCCTTACAGGTCTTTCAAGCGCATATCAAAAATAGGTTCTGCAATAGGGGTTTGTTTGCGGTGACGCGCAACCGCCTGCATCAGTTCTCTAAGAACGTCGGGTCTTTCCCCGGCAATGTTCTTTTGTTCCGAGATATCCTGGTGGAGATCGTAGAGCAACGGTGATTTTAGTTCCTCTGTGGTACGTTCACCGCCGTAAAACACGACTTTGTAGTTGCCTTTTCGATAGGCTTTGAGGTGGCCCTTGTGGTAGTAAGGCATTTCATCCCTGGGGCCGGGTGCGGCATTCAGCAAAGCATCCGTTAAATCATAGCCGTCGGATCCATCGGGGGGCGCAACGCCCGCAAGCTGCAATGTCGTGGAGAATATGTCCATGGTTGTACCGATGTCACTGACGACACCCGGTTTGATTTTTCCTGGCCACCAGAAAACGCCGGGCACTCGCATGCCACCTTCCCAGGTTGTGCCCTTGCTTCCTCGCAGCATGCCGGCGCTACCCGCCCTGAACGTGGATACCGTCTGCCAGGGACCATTGTCACTACTGAAAAACACCAGTGTGTTTTCAGCCAGCCCCAGTTGTTCCAGCGTCTCCCGGAGACGGCCGACGCTCCAGTCGATTTCCTCCACAGCGTCGCCATAAGCGCCCCGCAGACTTTTGCCCGCGAATGTGTCACTGGCGAAAACCGGCAAGTGGGGCATGCTGTAGGGCAAATAGACCAGGAAGGGCTGATCCTTGCTTTTTTCGATAAATCGAATCGCTTCTTCGGTGAGCCTTCGCGTGAAGGTGGTCTGCTCCAGCGGTCGCTCGAGCAGTTTGTCCTGATAGGTCCCGTCCCGGTTTTCGCTGCGGTATAGCGGGACCTGCCAGTACTCGCTTTTGGGGTTATCAAAAAGTTTGACCCCTTTCTTTAAATGCCCTAAAACTTTTCTGGCCAATGATTCGTCCCGCCGATCGCTTGCCAGGAATTTGACCGTCATGTCGTAATCAATTTTTCCCTCCAGGTTCATATCGTTGGAATAGGGAATACCGTACCAGTAGTCGAAACCATAACGGGTGGGAAAGTTTTCTGGTGCGTCCCCCAGGTGCCATTTCCCGAACATGCCGGTGCGGTAGCCGACGGATTTAAGTGCTGTGGCCAGGGTCAGGGTTTGCCTGGGTATACCGTGACTGTCGTTAGGAAACATAACATGCAGTTTCTCTCCATAGAGCCCGCTTCTCACGGACAATTGTCCTGTCAGCAACGTCCCGCGGCTGGGCGAGCATACGGGAGCGCCGACATAAAAATCAGTCCAGCGTTGGCCTTCATCGGCGAGACTATCCAGTGATGGTGTGCGTATGTAGGGATTGCCGTAACTATTCAGGTCGCCATAACCCAGATCGTCGGCGAACAAGATGACAATATTCGGCTGGTTTTTTTCTACCGCCCGGGGTTCTGCCGCCCGGGCTGAAAACAGGGGCATCAGCAAGGCGACAAACAAGATACAGGTTATGGCTGAACGCATACTCTTCTCTCGAAACATTGAATCGAATGTAATGACAGGCGCTGAATAGCGGGAGTCCGAACAAAAACCCGGGCGGAATCCTGTACCCCAGGGAGCACAGGGTTACGCCCGGTAGCAGGTTTTCAGCGATTACAGCGCGCCGAGACGGTACTCAAAGTTCACACCAATGTAACGCTCGGCGTCACGGCTCAGGTAGTGGTTAACCCGCTGGCTATTCGGCGATACGGTTTTCAGGTCGACGTAGAAGTCATCCAGGACGTTTTTTACGAAGATATGACCATTCCAGCGCCCGTCGTCAGCTTCCAGCCCCACCACCAGGTCGAGAATGCCATAGCTGTCGTGATCGAGAGGCGCCCAATGGTTCACGTTCCCGGGGCTTTGATCCTGCCAGCGATAAGTGCCTGATACAAACGCATCGAAGGGCGCGTCAAGTACTATGTCATATCGGGATTGCACGGAGATTTTCCACTCGGGCGCGTTGGAGATCTGCTCGCCACTCAGGTCCTGGGTGCCATCGGTGCAGCCTTCAGCCACAGTCTGGCCAGGCCAGCACTGTCCATCCGTGTAATTGTCATAATAGGCATCGGTATAGGAAACGCCGCCGTTCAGTAGCCAGTTGGCTGTGGGTTTGGCGGTAAATTCGAATTCCACGCCTTTGGTGATTGCTGTACCCGCACTGGTCAGGATAAATCCAACATCGTTCGGATTGCTCGCCTGACCCTGCAGATCGCTGAACTCGGTATAGAATAAGGTCAGGCCCAGACGCAAGCGGTTATCGAAGAGTTCCGACTTGATACCCGTCTCCCATGCTTTGGAAGTCTCCGGAGGCACTGGATTGGCCAAACTCGCTTCGGTTACTCCGAAAAGCATATCGTAGGCTGGAGCCTTGTAGCCTTCGGAATAGGAGGCATACAACATGGCGTTATCGGTTAGATCAAACAGCAGTGCAAGCTTTCCGGTCACTTGATCCTCTGAAGTGCTGGCGGAACCCGATCCCGGAGGTGGTACCGCAGGCCCCGGGGTTGTCTGCCGTTCGAATTCCACGTCCAGGTCATCTTCCGTATATCGCAGTCCCAGGCTAAGCTTCCATCGGTCAGCAAAGCTCCAGTCTGCCTGTCCAAATGCCGCCCAGTTCTTGGAATCAACAGAAGAATCAAAAAAACCGCCTGGGTTGAGGAAAGAGGTACAGGGTGTGAGCGCCGGATCCGGGCTCAGACTCAGATCCCCGGCACTGGGTGAGAGACAGAGAAAAACTTCACGTTCGAAGTAGCGGTCAACAGTCTGATTCCAGTAGAAAAGCCCACCGGTCAACTGAAGGCTATCCCAGGCTGTCGAGGCAATTCGCAGCTCCTGCGAGAACTGCTCCTGCTCCTGTGCCCCACCTTTGAACTTGCCATCGTAGGCGCCATTACTGGTGAAGATCAGACGGCCATAGGTCGGGCCGGCATAAGGCATGTTGTCAATACCCTGGTTGGTTTGCAGCTCGAAATCCCGGTATGCCGTAATCGACGTCAAAATAAATTTGTCGAATTCGACATTTAGCTCAGCGGAAACCCCATAGGTTTCAGTGTCGGAAAAGCCGTCTTCCGCATCGAGGGTAACGTTGTTTCTCTCATTGCCATCAAGGCTAATTCCGTATTGTTCGTAATCCCAAATTCGGAATCGGTCACCGGCTACGTCCTCAAGAAAGAAGGTGCAGCAGTTGCGGTCCTGTTTGGAATAATCGCCGATAAGATATAGGTTTGTTCTGTCGGAAATATCGATGTCCAGTTTACCCCGTACCCCCCAGCTTTCGTCGCCATTAATGTCATGACCGGTAAACAGGTTCTTACCGAAACCATCGTACTCTTTTTTGTACGCGGCAAGTCGCGCGCGAACCGTATCCGTGACCGCACCGGAAACAGAAGCACTGGTACTCCATGCATCATCATCGGTGAGGGATCCCCGCACCGTAGCCTGGAATTCCTCGGCTGGGCGTTTGGTGATGATATGCAGCAAACCTGCGGACGCGTTCTTACCAAACAACGTACCCTGGGGACCGCGTAAAACCTCGACACGCTCGACGTCGGCAAGGTCCGAAATAAACTGCGCCGTACGGCCCATGACTACACTGTCCACCACGGTGCTGACGGTCGGTTCCACTGCGGTTGAGAAAGCGGTGGTACCAATCCCGCGCACCAGAATGCCCACGCCGCGCTGGTCGCCGCTCTGGTTATAGGTGAGGGATGGAGACACCTGCACCAGATCCTGGAATTCAGACACTTCTGCCAATTCCAGCGTCTCGCCACTGAAAGCACTCACGGCGAGCGGGACATCGGTGTAGGATTGCTCACGCTTCTGGGCCGTGACCACTACTTCTTCCAGTGTTTCAGATCGTGTTTTTACCTCACCGGTTGATTGTGCAAACGCGTATTGAGCGCCATCGGCACCGAACAAAACGCCTATCATTGCCGCCAGAATATTCTTTTTCGGGTTCTTGGCCATTTTTTCCTGCCTCTCCTGATTATTCACTTTTATCACAATCAGGTGACGACCGTTTTCAAAACTTGCTTCCAAACCTGTGTTCTCAAGAAGAATATCCATGGCTTCTGGTATGGTATATTCCCCGCGCAAGCGATTGGTTTCATGGCGCTTTACCAGGTCGTACTGGTAAATCACTGAGATATCCGCTTGCAGGCCGAATGCCGGTAGTGCGTCACCTGCGTTTTGCCGGGGAATGTTGAAGAGAATGGTCGGTTCGATCGCGTAAGCAGTCTTAGCCGTCAGGGTCAGGATAAAAATTACGGCACAAAAGCCCGATAATTTTCCAACTGTTCTCATCATCGCCAATATTTCCCAGCGTGTGGAGCGTTGGCACCCTGATAACGAGGTGTTGGTCGCTGCCACAGTGATAGATAACAGGTGGCCCATGATTAACCCCTACTGTTAGCTGAAAATTTTTTTATTGTTTTAGCTTTCACCCGGATTTCTCCTGGTCTGCAAACAGCGTTTGAACGTATTCGCAGTAATTCCGATACCTATTCCGATACCTATTCCGATACTTATTTCGATACCTATATACCGCATCTGCAAACAGCTCGGATTGGGGTAATTTTGAGCAGAATCACTTTCAGTTTACACCTTGGGAGCAGGGTGGGGGTAGTGATTCTCTCCACTTCACCAGTCGGCCGGTTCGTTCTGAGCCCAGAAACCATCCAGGGTAACGTAAAATGACTTCCGTAAAAGACGACAGGGTGGGGAAGCCTGGATTCAGACCGGTATTTGCAATCTGACAGGGTGTCAGAAATCCGCTCTGGATGAAAGGAGGATGCGATTACCGGTAGCGTGCTGAACGTCGATATCGAAACCTTCGCCGAGGCTGCTCAGCAAGGCGTCAATGTCGTCTGTTTTGTAGTGACCACCGACACGAAGTTTGCCAATATCCGGGTCGACGATAACGATGTGTTTGTCGGTGTAACGGGCAATTTCCACAAGCGCCTGATCAAGGGTTTCACCCTTGAAGATGAGCGCTCCCTTTTGCCAGGCAAGTTTTCGGTCCAGCTCCTCTTTCCTGACCGGCTCCTGTGCCTGGATTACCTGGCTATAGCGAAGGGATTGGCCTGCGTCGAGCAAGGCTTCCTTTTTAATTTCGTTGGGCGTAGTGGGGCGGTTGACCTTTGCTGATGCCGGGTCTGCCGGATGACCGGTCGAATGCTTGGCTGTCAATTCGACGGCGAGCTGCTGTGATTTCTCGTCACTCTGCGTATCGCTGAAGACTTTAACCCGACCTTCGGTGACAATCACGTCGACAGTATCACCCAAATAGCGCACATTGAAGGCGGTACCCACAGCCCAGACTATGCCGCCACCGGCGTAGACAACGAACGGGCGCTCCGGGTTTTTAGCAACATCAAAGTTTGCTTCACCGCGTACCAGGGTAATGGCTCGCCGGGCATCGGTGTAATCGATCTTGACCTCACTGTTGGTGTTCAGGGTAATCCTGGTGCCGTCCTCCAGGGTGTAGCTGGCTTGCTCCCCCACAGCGGTGGAGAATTCCCGGGCTCCCACAGGACCGATAAGCAGACTCAGGGTGAATACCATAGCCACTGCGAGTACACTGGCGACAGCCAGGGTGGCTGGCAAAGGCAGGTGGATAGAGTCCTTTAGCCATACCCACAGTCTTGAGCGGCGGGTAGGGGATTGAGTGCGCTGCGGTTCGTTTTCTGGCAGGGGGAAAAGTTCCGCCAGTTCCTCGAGCACGCCCATGGCATCCCAGTGGCGGGCGAGCTTGAGAAGGTATTCGCGATGGTAATCGCTACGCTGGACCCACAGCTGCAATTCCCGAACGTCTGCTTCGTCCAGGTTGCCCTGGTCGATGCGCACAATCCAGGCTCCGGCCTCTTCTTTGATGACGGATTTGTCAGGGAATACTGCTATATTGTCCATGTCCGTGTCGTTTGCTTTAGCTATTGGAACACCTACACTTTTCCGTGGGCAGTTCTGCGGATAGACGGTTTCCGGGCAGTGGCCGTTTCCTGCTCGGACTCCATATAGTCGGTGCAACGCACTATGGCCTTGGTTAGGTGCACTTCCACGGTTTTCACACTGATACCCATCCGCTCGGCGATTTCCTTCTGGCTAAGACCGTAGACCCGCCGCAGGATAAACACCCGCTGACACTTGACCGGCAACTGCCGCACGGCTCTGCAGAATAGCTCAAAACGCTGGCGCGACTCAAACTGCTCTTCGAGAGAGGCGCTTTCCAATAAAACCGATTGGGACAGCAAATCCCCTACCGTATCGGTCAATTTATTTTCACTTTTATCCAGCGTATTTAACGCGAGGTTGCGGGTCGTGCGGTAGAGATAGGAATCGGTGACCTGTATCTTGCGGTTGGTCTGGGCCTCGATCACCCGGACAAAGGCCTCCTGAACGACATCTTCAATTTCCTGAGGTCTCTTGAAATAGCGGGAGCTATAGCGCATCAGGGAGCTGCGCAGACGCCGGTAAAGACTCTCCATATCGGCCTGTCCGGTTGTCCCATGATCAGAGGAGGTGAATCCAGGATCATTACCACTATCGGGCATGGTCTAACGTCCTCTCCGAGCTCTCAAATAGTTGTGTCTTTATGGATGGCTAAAATGGCAGTTTGCCACAGGGGATCCTTTTTTGGCTTCAATAAAAAGCCGGCTTCAATAAAAGCGATATAGTTGAAAACACCCTTCATGGATCCAGTTAACAAAATAAAATAGCAAATGAAGGGCTTCCTGTCCACAAAGCACTCTATAATGGATCCATATATACAATTTAAGTCAATAGAATACTAAGTGTTGGAATTGGTTAGATAGAAATGTTCTTAAAAGTGACAATACCCATGACTTACGGCGATGTATACCCATAAGGATCAGTGGGGGGCCAGACTATGTTGACGAAGCTGTAGATACTTCCGTGCAAGCTGATGTAAACGGTAGTGTCGAGAATTGGGTCATTGATGACTTCACGTAAATCCATGCTTCAGTGAATGACCAGTTTGAAGGTGGTTGCTTGGATCAAAGCAACGTGCGACCGGGTATCAATAACAGCACATTATGTGAAAATTAAACGTTTGGTGTGGAAGAATTTAGTCCTTGGTGGGTTCGTCTAATGGGGTAACATACCCATAGATAGAGCACCTCGCTATGTCCTCTAACGTTAATTAGTGGACATAGTGTAATAGGCCTGATAGAGTCTTTCACAGGCTCACTCGCAGGAAAATCCTATGTCCACGCGCTTTACCGCCGTTCCGCTGTTCGACGCCCACAAGGCATTTACACGTCTTCCGGGCGGCATCAACATGCTTTCGGACTATCCCGATTCCAAAGAATTTCTTAACAGCATCGAGGCCTCCGTGCCTGACGCGCGTGACGATTACCTGCAGACCCAGGCATTCCTCAGAAGCTACGGCCGAAGAAGCGAAGCGACATACCGAAGCTACCGCAACGAGGTTGAACGTCTACTGCTATGGGCCTGGACGGTCGCGGGCAAAAGCGTCATTCAGCTCAAGCGTCCGGACCTCGAAAGTTATTTCGATTTCGTGCACAGCCCACCCGTTTCCTGGGTGGCCAATTCAGTGCATGATCGGTTCAAGCTGGTGAACGGACAATATACAAGCAATAAGGACTGGCGTCCTTTTGCGGGAAAAGTCGCCAAAGAGAACCGCAAGCAGGCTGAGGAAAAAGGCGTGGATATCGAAGTTCCACGCCATGGGCACACACTCTCCCATGAAGCCATGAAAATATGTTACTCGGCAATCTCCTGTTTCTATGACTATTTAACGGACGAAGGCTATGCGTTTGGAAATCCCATACCGGCCATCCGCAAACAATCGCCCTATTTGATCAAGGGCACTACCAAAAACGAGGTCAAGCGGCTATCGGATTTGCAGTGGGAATATGTGCTGGACGCCGCCCAGTGTGCAGCTGATGCGGATCCAAACCACGAGCGGACGTTGTTCATTATTGCATGCCTGAAGACGTTATACCTGCGTATCTCGGAATTGTCAGAACGCCCGAACTGGCAACCTGTGTGGAAACATTTTTGGCGGGATGACGATGGTAATAACTGGCTTAAAGTATTGGGTAAAGGCAAAAAAGTGCGAGATGTTTCAGTACCCAATGCCCTCCTCGCCTATATTGAGCGCTATCAAACCTATCGAGCTGGTATACAGCAGAATTTTGGATCTGATTCGGCACTGGTTGCAAAAATCCGCGGCACGGGTGGAATGACATCTCGCCAGTTACGAAGAATCGTTCAGGAAGCGTTCGATTTTGCGTATAACAAAATGATAGAGGAAGGTTTTGATAAAGAGGCAAAGGTACTCCGTGAGGCCACAACCCATTGGTTGCGTCATACCGGCGCATCGCAGGATATTGCCAGCAGGCCGCTGAAACATATGGCCGATGATCTCGGCCATGCGAGTATGGGAACAACTGATAAAGTCTATATTCAGTCTGATATGAAGGAACGCGCGCATTCTGGAAAGACAAGAGATGTCTGATTACATATAGTAATGTGATTACCAAGGGAGGCTGACGCCTTTTCCAGGTCTATGCACCCAGGGTTAAAAAGGGTCAGCCTAAATATCCTATCCCGTCAAACGAGTCAGCCCATGCGTAGCAGTAGCACCGAACTCGTAAAAACAACCTTTTAATCCGGTAAAACATTCACTATAGGCGTGGCTGGGTTTTACCGGCAACACAGCTTCGTCACCATCAGCCAAATATTCCGCTGCGGCTTTGCCGAAGACACTACCGGGTCCGATGCCGCGACCACTATAGCCAAATATGCTTAACGCCTTGGGTCCAAACTGTACGATATGGGGCACTTTATCCGCTGAGTAGGCTATACGGCCGTGCCAACAGGACTCCAGTTCGATAGCGTCCAGAAAGGGAAACATTTTCCGCAATTTGTGTTTTGCCCAATGGTAATGAATGCCACCACTGACGCCCTCCAAATCACCCACTCCACCCACAATCAAACGGCCCGCGGCATCTCGCCGAATGGTCGACATAACCATGGCGGTATCCCAGCAGCCTTGACGTTCCGGCAAAATACGCTCTAAAAGATCGGCAGACATTGGTCGGGTCGCGGCCTGAAAATAGTACACCGGGGTATAGCTGGGCTCGGCACCTGCGAGCGGCAAAGCCTGATGATAGCCGTTGGTTGCCAGAAGAATGCCATCGGCTTCTATACGGTGATTGTGCGTGCACACCTGCCAGCAATTATCCTTGCGAGTAATCGATTTAACCGGTGTGTGTTGATACAAAGACACACCTTCGGAAACAGCGGCGCGCGCCAGACCGCGAATATAGGCCAGCGGCTGGATTGTGCCCACATTCTTGTGCCAGATAGCGCCATGGAATATGTCTGTTCCCGTTTTTGCAGCGATTGCGTCCCGGTCCAGCAATTCGGCCCGGTCACCGCGCGCCAAATATTGTCTTAAGCGGTTTTTTAACTGGGAGAGCCCCCCCGAGGAATGCGCACAATGCAAGGTGCCCGAACGCGTGAGTTCACACTCAATTCCCAAACGTTCGATGGTATCGAACACCAGTGCCGGCGCCTGTGCCAGGGCGGTATTGAGTTTTACCCCTGCTTCCCGGCCCAATAGCTGTTCAACTTTTTCCGGCTCCATCCACAAACCGGCGTTGACATAGCCAACATTGCGTCCTGTGCCACCGTGGCCAATTTCCTCTGCCTCCAACAACGCTACGCTGCACCCCTTTCGCGCCAGATTCAGTGCCGCCGTTACTCCGGTAAAACCGCCGCCCACAACCACCCTATCCACTCGCAGGTCTTTGTCGAGCGGGGAAGAGTCAAGTCTATCGCCCGCCGTGCGATGCCAGAGATTATCAATGGGAATGGGTTTGCTCACGTTCAACTCCTAATCGTCCACACAGCCAGGCCACACTGCTTCGCTGTCTTGGCACTTTTGAATGTTCAATGAAATTCCGGTCTCAGTATCGCATCAAAAATTCTTGCCCGTTATCGCATATTTCGAACAACCTTGTGACCAAAACTCATAAATAAGTGCCTGGATTCAACTGCGGTTTCGCACTTGCCAATAAGTCATATGGTTGTGAGCAATAGTCGTTTTACAGCTTTTTAGCGACTATGCTCAACTACATAAGCTCATCAACTACGGCAGACCCTGTAAATTTCACTCAGGTTGCCCCGCAGGGGGTAAAGACGTGAGATTATTTGAGACATACCCGGAGACTATAAAACGTGAAACTGAAAGATGTATTGGAAAAGCTCGGACTGGATACCCAATTACTGGATCAGGGTGACCTGGAGGTAACCAGCCCTATCGATGGTCAACCCCTGGGAAGTGTTAAGGTTCATAGCGCGGAGGAAACGGATGCCGTTATCGCTAGGGCGACCTCCGCTTTCCAACAGTGGAAGGTTGTGCCCGCGCCCAAGCGCGGCGAGTTGATTCGCGTGCTGGGTAACAAACTCCGGGAACACAAAGAAGCCCTGGGCACCTTAGTCACTCTCGAATGCGGAAAAATCTACCAGGAAGGTCTGGGTGAAGTGCAGGAGATGATTGATATCTGCGATCTCGCCGTGGGCCTCTCCCGCCAGTTGCACGGATTGACCATTGCCTCCGAACGCCCCGGACACCGCATGAGCGAAACCTGGCACCCCATCGGCCCGGTTGGCATCATCTCAGCCTTTAATTTTCCCGTGGCCGTCTGGAGTTGGAATGCGGCCCTGGCGATTGTCTGTGGCAACAGCGTGATCTGGAAGCCCTCGGAAAAAACCCCCATTACCGCCCTCGCCTGCCAAGCCTTGTTTGAACAAGCCGCCCAGGAAGTGGGCGATGTACCCGATGGACTGTCGCAATTGCTCATTGGCGAAGCAGATATCGGCGCTCAATTGACCCAAGACAAACGGGTGCCGGTTATCAGTGCCACAGGTAGTACCGCGATGGGACGTAAGGTTGGCCCTGCGGTCGCCGAGCGCTTTGGTCGCTCCATTCTTGAACTCGGCGGCAACAATGCGATTGTTGTATGTCCCAGTGCCGATCTCGATATGGCGGTGCGCGCGATCCTGTTTGGCGCCGTGGGGACTGCGGGACAGCGCTGTACGACCACCCGTCGCCTGTTAGTACACCAATCCGTCTACAACGAACTGGTGCCGGCCCTGAAAAAAGCCTATCAGGGCATCCGTATCGGTAGCCCACTGGAGGCCGACACACTGGTGGGCCCGCTGATTGATCAGGATGCCTTTGAGGCCATGCAGGACGCTCTTCAGGCGGCCACCCTGGGAACGATTACAGGTGGCGAACGCGTCTTGCTCGAACAATACCCGCAAGCCTATTACGTCCAACCCGCCATTGTCGAAATGCCGGAATCCAACCAGACGGTGCAACACGAAACCTTTGCGCCGATCCTCTATGTCTACCCCTACAGCGATCTGCAGGAGGCCATACGCCTGCAAAACGATGTACCTCAAGGCCTGTCATCAGCAATCTTTACCAATGATGTTCGCGAAGCGGAAACTTTTGCATCCGCCGTGGGTAGCGATTGTGGTATCGCCAATGTCAATATTGGCACCAGCGGTGCGGAGATCGGCGGCGCCTTTGGCGGCGAGAAAGAGACTGGTGGTGGCCGCGAATCCGGTTCCGATGCCTGGAAAGGCTATATGCGCCGAGCCACCTCAACCGTGAATTATTCCACTGAACTTCCCCTGGCCCAGGGTATTGAGTTTGATCTCTGAAGACGTGGAGACTGAGGTATGAGCAGTAACCAAAACCGGGAAGGAGCGCTTTATTATCCTCCCGATACCCTCGGGTTAGAAGCCGAAGAAATGCGCCGCCTGGGCTACCAGGTGGTGGACATGGTGGTGGATCGGTTGGCTCGCAAGAACCACGAGGCCGCCATTGTCCGTGGAGAGCCCAGCCGGTTGCGCCATGTACTCGGTGGCGCCCTGCCGGAAGAACCGTACAACCCCGAGGAATCCCTGGCTCTGTTGGCCGAAATCGCCCTGCCCCATCAGCAACACGGCGACCACCCCCGCTATTTTGCCAGGGTGCCCGGTCCAAGCTCCTTCGCTGCCGTACTCGGTGAGTGGCTGGGCACGGGTTTCAACACCATTGCTGCCTCCTGGGCAGGCGGTTCAGGCCCCGCCACTGTCGAGCTGGTGGTAATAGAATGGCTACGCGAATTGATGGGGCTGCCGGAGGGCACCGAGGGAGTACTGGTCAGCGGCGGTTCCAATGCCAGCCTTACCGCCTTTGCTGCGGCGCGGGCCTCCCTCGGCAGAGGCGTGGTCTACCTGACGGATCAGACCCATTCCTCGCTGCCACGCGCCCTGAGGGAACTGGGTTTCAGCGGGGATGAGATCCGCATATTGGAAAGTGACGAGAAATTGAAGATGCCAATCGCCTCGTTGCTTCTGGCCATTGCCGAGGATAAACGGGCGGGACGCCAGCCTATGATGGTGATCGGCACCGCCGGCACCACCAACGCCGGTACCGTCGATCCGCTGGATGAAATCGCGGATATTTGTGCCCGGGAAAACCTCTGGTTTCATATCGACGGCGCCTACGGCGCACCCGCGGCCATCACCCCGGAGGGACGGGATTACCTGCAAGGCATGACCAGGGCCGACTCGCTGGTGCTGGATCCCCACAAATGGTTGTTCCAGCCCTATGATGTTGGCTGTTTGTTGATTCGAGCCGGGGCGCTCGGAAAATGCTTCGATATGAACCCCGAATATCTGAAGGATGTGGAAGCCGCAGATGGCGAAGTGGATTTTCGAAATCGCGGGTTTGAACTCACCCGCCGCTCACGCGCACTCAAAATCTGGATGAGCCTGCGTACTTATGGCGTCGCGCGTATACGCGATGCTATTAAAACCGGTATTGACCTGGCCCAATATGCGGAGGCCTACCTGAGGCAACAGCCGGATACGTGGGAAGTGGTCACGCCGGCGCAGATCGGCGTAATCTGCTTTGCGCTGAAGCACGAATCGGCTGAGGCGCACAAACGACGCGCACAGTCATTATCGGATTCCGGTTTCGCCTGCGTCACCACCACCAATATCAAGGGTCGCACGGTACTGCGTTTATGTACCATCAATCCGTTGACCACCACGGATGATATTGTTGAAACCCTAAATCGACTTGGCTCAGGGGTCTGGCATACCCCTCCCCTTCAGCACGGGGCTTACCCAGGGTGAGCCCCGCTTTTTAGAGTTATTTATTTAAAGTTATTTATTTAAAGTTCTTTATCAAGCCAAGTGCAAAATTCACGCACCACCGCCATGTTGTCCGTATCCTTTGGCCACACCAGATAATAAGCGCCTTCGCTCTCGATACAGTTAGGTAGCGGCTTAACCAGCGAGCCACTTTTGAGCGATTTTTCCAGCATAAATTCCGGTATCAGGGCAAGTCCCAGGCCACAGGTTGCGGCCTGAATGGCGGTTTCGAACTGATCAATCATCATGCCGGTGACAAAGTCAAATGCAAGCTGTTGAGAACGGAGCCAGCATTCCCAGGCATCGGGCCGAATGGTCAGGTGCAGCAGGGGAACGTCCAAAACCTCCCCCGGGTTATTAATGGCGTGTTCGGACAAAAATTCCGGTGAACAAACTGGGACCAACCTTTCTTTCATTAGGAACTGAGTTTCGGCATTGCTCCAGCTATTGCCGCCGAAATGGATGGCGAGGTCAATATTCTCCTTGTGAAAATCAAAAGGTTCTGTATAGGTGGACAAGTTGACTTTGATATCCGGGTTTTGACTGAGAAAGGCCGGAAGGCGGGGCACCAACCAGTTTCCACCCAGGGAAGGCAGAATCGCAAGATTTAATGCACTTCTCTCCGGGCTCGCCCTCAGGTTCATGGAGGCGTTGGCGATCAACAGCAGTGCTTCGCGAACAGCCTTCGCGTATTGCTCTCCCGCTTCAGTGATTCGAACGGTTTTTCGATCGCGCACGAAGAGTTCGTGCTCCAATTGAGATTCCAGGCATTTGATTTGCCGGCTGACGGCACTCTGGCTCAGGCAGAGCTCTTCGGCAGCGGCCGAAAAGCTGCCCGTTCTGGCAGCGGCTTCAAATATGCTGAGCATACTCAGCGAGGGCAAAAATCGTTTGGGCGCCAGCATATCCCGTTCCCGACTCCGATATAATAACAGGGATTAGTTTGGCTTTATTATAGCGCAGATTCGAATATATCCGATTACGGCTGATCGACGCGACTGCGACTGGCAGCCATGATGGTTTTCTGTAGGTCAGTTGTACGAACGGATAAAACAGGCCTCATCGTCCCAGTCCTGCGGGGTATCCAATTGCTCAGGACTGCTTTTTGCGGTCTGTATAGCCGGCTCAGATTCATCACGGCAAACACCAGGGGACTGCATTTCCTCAGGCTGTGCAGTTGATTTCTCCATACTTATATCCCGTTCAATAAACTTAAAAACGACGACAGTGGCCCATTGCCAGCAACGGGTCACTGCCGTGGAGAGTACTGTCGCAAGCTATTCAGATGCCGCAATCAAACTCGCATTGCCGCCGGCAGCTGTCGTATCAATACAGAGGTGGCGCTCGATCACGAAACGTTCGGGGGCATCCTGCTCAGTGATCAATGGCAACAGCGCGCCGTCACGCCGCGACAGGGCGACCCGATAGGCTCGTAGCGTATCCTCTTGGGCTGCGCTGGCCACCGCCTCAAATCCATTGACAGTTTCCAAAGCAACGGGCTGCAACAATCCGTCAAGCCCCACAACGGGAATGCCAGCGGTTTCCGCAGCCGCCAGGGCCCCTTCTGCACCAGGTGCTACGAGCACCACAGCGTTTCCTTGCGATAAAGCGATTCCGGCCTGCTTCCAGGCGGATTCCTGATCGGGCCCCAAGCAGAGTACGACACCACGGGGATGGCAGGAGAGGCGATTGAGTTCCCCGGTGGGACCGGGTAGCTCTTCGGGGGCAGCGTCCAGGGCTGCCGGTACATCACCGAAAATCGGCTGCAGCCGTTCTGAGCGGTCCTCAACCTCTGCCCACCCGGTACCCTTCAGGCGCGCAATGGCCTGCTGCAGTTGTGTCGCAGTGACGTTTTCCGCAGAGACAACATCAACTTCATGCGCAACTTCAGACTTCATAAAGCGGCGCGCATACTGAGGGCCACCGGCTTTGGGACCCGTACCCGAGAGCCCTTCTCCACCGAATGGCTGCGAGCCGACGATGGCACCGATCTGATTACGGTTGACGTATGTATTACCCACCCTGATACGTTTGACGATCCGCTCCACCCGCGTATCGACGCGGGTATGTAATCCGAAGGTCAGGCCAAAGCCCTTGGCATTGATCTGATCAACCACGTCATCAAGCTTATCCACCTCGAATCGGGCTATGTGCAGAACCGGTCCGAAGATCTCCTCTTCCAACTCGTGGATACCCTCGAGCTCTATCACCGTGGGCGGCACAAACAGCCCTTCGCCGGGAACGGGTAATCGTTTGAGTACGCGCCCCATGGCTTCGAACTTTTTGCAATGCTCCTCAATCTTTTGCTTGGCCTTTAGATCAATCACCGGCCCCACATCGGTGGACAGCAGCCAGGGGTCGGCCACGCGAAGTTCCTCCATGGCACCGAACAGCATCTGCAATAAATGGTCGGCGATGTCACTCTGGACGTAGAGCATACGAAGGGCGGAACAGCGCTGCCCCGCGCTCTGGAAAGCGGAAGCCAGTACATCGCGCACCACCTGCTCGGGAAGGGCCGTTGAATCCACGATCATGGCATTCAGGCCACCGGTTTCCGCCACCAATGGGGCATCGGGAGCCAGGGACTCGGCCATCACTTTGTTTATACGCTGGGCGGTAGCGGTCGACCCGGTAAAGCACACACCTGCAATCCGGGCATCCGAGGTCAGGGGCACACCCACTGTGGCCCCCTCGCCGGGCAGCAGTTGAATAGCCGCCTTGGGAATACCCGCTTCATGCATCAACTCCACAGCCCGCGTAGCGATCAAAGCCGTCTGACCGGCGGGTTTGGCGATAACGGCATTGCCAGCCGCCAGTGCCGCCAACACCTGACCGGCAAAGATGGCCAGGGGGAAGTTCCACGGAGAAATACAGGCGATCACACCGCGGCCGCCGCCAAACGCCTCGTTGCGGACCGCTTCATTCGGATAGTACCTGGCAAAATCAACAGCTTCGCGAACCTCCGCGACCGCATCCAACAGGCTCTTGCCCGCTTCCCGGGTGGCCATCGCAAATAACTCATGCGCATGGGTTTCAAACAGATCGGCCACGCGGCGTATGCGCGTACCACGCTCCTCGGCCGACAGTGCAGACCAGGCCTGAAAGCCCGCCTGGGCGGCCTCAATCGCGCCCTCAATATCCTCCTGGGAAGCCTGGATGACCTGTCCCACAACATCTTTCGGATTCGCGGGGTTACGCACTTCCTCAACAGGCCCACCATGAACCTCGCAGGCCAGAACCGGCCCCCCTTTCCACTGATGGGTCTTGAATCGTGACCGAAGCGCTTCAATCAAATCCACTTCTTCGGGATCGGTAATATCCCACCCCTTCGCGTTGCGACGCCCCGTGCCGTAGATGGCGGCCGGACGCGGGATCGCAATGCTCACAAGGTCATTCCCAAGAGCCGCTACCGCATCGAACGGATCTCGAGCGATCTCTTCAGGTTTGATCCGGGTGTCGACAATTTGGTTGACGAAGGAACTGTTAGCGCCGTTTTCCAGGAGACGCCGCACCAGGTAAGCCAGAAGGTCCCGATGGGCACCTACGGGTGCATAGATACGACAGTGTGCCAATTTCTCGCTGACAACGGCATCGTGCAGGGACTCTCCCATTCCATGCAGGCGCTGAAATTCGAAACAATCACGGCCATTGGCCAATTCCAGTATGGCTGAAACCGAATGGGCATTATGGGTTGCGAACTGGGGATAAATTCGGTCGGTCATCACCAGCAATTGCTTGGCGCAAGCGATATAGGACACATCCGTATTGACCTTGCGGGTAAATACCGGAAAATTTTCCAACCCCAGCACCTGGGCGCGTTTGATTTCCGCATCCCAATAGGCACCTTTTACCAACCGTACCATGATGCGCCGATCCAGTTTTTCGGCGAGCGCATACAGCCAGTCGAGCACGTGAGAGGCGCGCTTTCCAAAAGCCTGCACTACTACGCCGAAACCTTCCCAGCCGGCCAGCGATGGATCGGACAATACCGCCTCGATGACATCCAGGGAGAGATCCAGGCGATCGGCCTCCTCCGCGTCGATATTGAAGCCCATGTTGGCAGCTTTAGCCTGCCTGGCCAGCTCCAGCGCTCGCGGCACAAGCTCATTCATTACCCGCTCCTTTTGACCGAACTCATAGCGTGCGTGCAGTGCGGACAACTTGACCGAAATACCGGGGTTTTTGCGGATGTCGCTGTGTACACACGATGGCGTCAATTCAGCAATCGCCTCTGAGTAGGCACGGTGATAACGCAGCGCATCCGAATCGGTACGCGCGGCCTCGCCCAGCATATCGTAAGAGTAGGAATAACCACGCGAGACATAGTTGTTCGCGCGCTTAAGTGCTTCCTGGATGCTGCGTCCCAACACAAACTGCCGGCCGAGTTCCTTCATGGCCTGTGCAACGGCGGTACGTACAACGGGCTCGCCCAAACGCTTGACCATTCCACGCACGGTATCCGAAAGTCTTTCCTTTTCCACCGGCGCGAGAAGCTTACCGGTAATCAGTAATGCCCAGGTAGAGCTGTTGATGAGTGAAGAAGCGGACTGGCCACGGTGCTCGCTCCAGTTGCCGGATGACACTTTATCTTCGATCAGGGCACTAATGGTACTCTTGTCCGGCACCCGCAGAAGCGCTTCGGCCAGACACATCAGTGCCACGCCTTCCTTGGTCGTCAACCCGTACTGTGCCAGGAACTTTTCCATAATGGTCGGCGTGGAGTTGTCACGTACATTCCGCACCAATTCGGCAGCCCGTCTGGAAATACGAATGCGCTCTTCCGAGGAAATATCGGCATGGGCAATCAGCTCTTTGACTACTGTTGGCTCGTCAGCCAGATAGTGAATACGAATTTTCTCCCGGCATGCGGTCATCGACAGTGTATTCTTGGCCATCGCTCGTTTTCCTCTGTGTTGAATTGTCTACTGGATTATTCTAACCAGTAACCAAAAGTCTTATTCTCTATATATTTAAATATATATTTATAATTAGACTTTTTATAATCTATAATATTTAATATTTGTCTACATATATTGACTTTTAAAGTGAATATTACTAAGCGCAGTTATTCGACTATGACACTCGGCGAGGCAGCAGACACAAAGTCATTTTTTCTTAAACAACAGGCAATAGCCAACTAGAACCCAAGCATTACAACGAAGTGCACAATTATCTGAAGAAGAGTGGCAACATGAGCGAATTGGATAGAGCAGACCTGAAAATAATCGCCGAACTCCAGCGAAATGCACGGATTACAATCACAGAGCTTGCCACCCGAGTTGGGCTATCGAAGACGCCCTGCCAAGTGCGCATGCGCCGCCTGGAGGAACAGGGTTACATTGAGGGATATACGGCTTTGGTTAACCAAAGCAAACTGGGGCTTACCCATACTGCCTTTGTCCAGGTGACGCTGAACAATACCAGCAGCAAGGCATTAACCGCCTTTAATAAAGCTGTGAGCAAAATTCCCGAAGTCGAGCAATGCCATATGATCGCGGCCGGGTTCGACTACTTGCTAAAGGTGCGCACCAAGGACATGGCGTCTTATCGCACCGTACTGGGCGAGGAAATTTCCGCCCTCCCCTATGTGCTTCAGACAAGTACTTTCGTTGTTATGGAAAACGTCAAGGATTTCGGTCTATAAGCATGACCGCCCGGTTCTCCGTCGTGTAACCTGTTCGTATCAATGCGGGCATACGGCCTTGCTCCCAATTCGATAGACCGCTGTTTAGCGACTTCGCCCACAGCGGCAGGTTTAGTGGCGATTACGACTACGTTTGCCTTATGCCCGGCGGGTAGCTCATCAAGATTCGCATAAGCCCTGGCACCCGCTTCTTCGGCTCTTGCACGAAACGCGTCGGAGCGCTCTACCACCACATAACGGTATGCCGTGTTTACGAGCCAACGACTCAGCATCGCAAAGCCCATGTGTCCGGCACCGACGAGCGTAATTTGAGCCATCGCCCTACCCCTCCTATTTTCGAGTGGTTGCGCTTAGAGGTGGGATAGAAAACTTTCACCGGCACCTGTCGAAATACCGAATGGGCATCTCGACAGAGCAATCAGTTGGCAAAATATTATTCGGATATGCCCATGACAAAAACAAGGAAAATGGCTAGCGGCACCAGATAACGAATCAGAAAATACCACAATTTGAAAGCCAGTGTAGCGCCCAGCCCCAATTCCTGACGCGATACATCAGGACTGAGAAACCAACCGACAAAAACGGCAATCAGGAAACCGCCAACGGGCAACAATATCTGATTGGAAAAATAGTCCATCACTTCGTTGATATCCCTACCCCCAAGGGTATAGTCAGACAACAAGTTATAACCCAAAATGCTGAACACGCCGAGAATAGCAATAGTGACCAGTATCGCTATGGCACTTTTATGGCGGGGATAGCCCTTGTACTCTTCCAGCCAGCAGGTTAACGGTTCAATAAATCCAACCATCGTTGTTATTGCCGCTACTGACAGCAACAAGAAAAACAGTATGCTCACGATATGTCCACCGGGCATTTTGGAAAAAGCAACCGGCAGGGTTTGAAAAATCAGTCCCGGTCCACTGGCCGGGTCAAGTCCGTTGCTGAAAACCGCAGGAAAGATGACCAACCCGGCCATCAAGGCGACAAATGTATCGGCGAGAATAATAATCAGTACGGATTGCGGAATGGAAACGTTTTTTGGCAGGTAGGCGCCGTAAGTCATCATGCCAGCCATGGCAACGCCAATAGAAAAGAACGCCTGGCCGATTGCCGCCAACAAAACAGTTCCATTTATTTTGCTGAATTCAACAGTAAATAGATAGTCCACCGCTTCATCAAAGCCACCAACAAACACATTGTAGATCACCAATGCAATCATCAACGCAAACAGTGCTGGCATTAACACTGACACCGCTCGCTCGATGCCTGCCTGTACACCCGCATATATGATAGTGCCGGTAAGGGTTAAACCGAGAATTGTCCAGAACAGCATGGCGCCCGGATCAAGTAACAACCCTTCAAACTGTTGAGAAGCCATGGAAGCATCAATGCCGGAAAATCCCGTCGTTAATGCCTTGAAGAAGAAATACAGTACCCAACCGGCGATTACACAGTAAACAACCATGATAATAAAGGCTGCAAGCAGGTTCATGACTCCCACAAACTGCCACCGGTGACTAAGCCCTTGTGCAGATACGATGTTGCGCATGGCGTTGGGTGGAGACATCTTTCCTCGTCGCCCCAGCAACAACTCCGCCATCAAAATGGGCACTCCGATGGCAAAGACACACAACAGATACACCAATACAAACGCACCACCACCATTTTCCCCGGTAACATAGGGAAAACGCCATATATTGCCAAGCCCAACAGCAAAGCCGATTGAAGCCATTAGAAAGGCAAAACGCGATGACCAGCCTGTCTGGCTACCGTCTCCTGCACTATTAATATCTACAGCACTGGAAGAAACTTGCATACTAGACACTCCAATCTATTTAACTGTTTATATAAGATCACTTTTCCTGACGGAGATGATTACCGACTAGTGCAAAGAGCCAGCATCCATATCGAACCATGCGAAGAAAAAAAGGGGGGCATTAAACGCCCCCCAATGGGTGCGCAATTCACAACATTGTTGTGATGATTTGAGCTTTCATGCATTGTTTACCGATTAAAAAGGGTGAACGCATTGCCCACCCTTTTTCAATGCGACTAATCGATTACAAGTGCTTAGAACTCAGCATTCAAGCGCAGGTAGTAATAGGCACCGTTAAAGCCCGCTGGCGTATTAAGCGGGTAAATCGCACCCAGGAACCCGGGCGTGCGTCCAGTCCAGACGTCGCCGTTATCCCGCACTACTGACCATTCATCGGGGGTTTCATCAAAGATGTTCTTCGCGCCCAGGTTAACGCCTATGCTCTCTGTAATCTGGTAGCCGACTTCCGCGTCAACCACAAACATACTTGGCGTCGTTACTGGCACAGAGGTATCGTTGAATACATACTCGAATGCATCATCGTAATAGTTTCCACGAACCATAAAGCTCCAGTCACCAACCGTATGCAGCGTTGTCAAGGTGGCGCGATTTTCGGGCAGGGATTCTTCGAGTTCGCGTATACGCGACTCCGAGATTTCACCGCCTGCAACTACCTCTGTTTCTGTCCAGTTGTATGCCAAGGTGATATTGGTATTCCCCCAGTCAGAGTCTATAGGCAGAGTGGCCACCAGGTCCACGCCCTCGGTTTCGGAGTCAAAATCATTGACAAAGAACTTGGCAGACTGGATGGTGGCGGCATTAATCACGCCCGCATCCGCCAGAGCCGCCCGATCGGCGTCATCCAAGGTCTCTTCTTTCAGTGAAATGCGATCATCCACTTCAATCTTGAAGTAATCAATCGTGAGATCGACCGGTCCAAGTCCCATGACCACACCAAAGCTGAGGCTGGTTGACTCCTCGGGCTCCAGCTGAGCACCACCATTAAGCAGGGCTACTTCACTGGTCGGGGATACTGTCAAAGACTCGGTGAGCTCTCCGTTTTCAAAGCTGGTGGAAGCACGGCGCAGATTGCTTTGACCAACGGTCGGAGCTCTGAAACCGGTACTGTAGGCAGCACGGAATGAAATATTGTCGGTAATGTCATAGCGTGTTGCTACTTTAAAGTCGGATGTGTTGCCAAAATCTTCGAAATCCTCGAAACGAACAGCTGTTGACATCAACCAGTTTTCGGCAACATCCACTTCCGCGTCGACATAAAACGCTTTACTGGTACGGTTAAAGCGACCGGCAACATCCGATGAAAAACCCTGAAAGCCACTGGCGCCAATACCAAAACCTTGTTCTTCAAAACCGCCAGGCGCCCAGGAAGCCGTGTCACCCGCTATAATTTCGAACTCTTCTTTATGGATCTGGGCACCAAACGCCAGGTTTAAATCGGAGTTGAGACCCACATCAATGGGATATGAGAAGTCTGCATTGAACAGTCGTTCTGATTGAACCTGTGCACCGAGATTAAACTCAGTCGGCGTATCAGGTCCATAGGAAGCGTTCAGCGAGTTCCGCATCTGGTATTGAATCTCATTTTGGCCCATGGAGGCGCTAAAGTCGTACGTGACGCCGTTTGACCACTCACCTCGTAAGCCTGCGGTAAAGCTGGTGTCAATCACTTTTCCGCCAAATCTCGGGGTAAAACCACCGGGATAGATTTCATTGAATACAAAACAATCCGGATCATCCATTACCAATTGCAGATCGGCGGGATTTGTGGAGCAGGCACCGGAGTTATCACTTGTCAAATCGGCAACCAGTAGAGAAGCACCGCCATCATTGGAGAAAATACCTGAGCGATTGGTGGGGTTACGGAAGAAAAAGCTGCCATCCACGTCACGGGTGGCATAGCTACCAAAGCTGTAAGCCTCGCCACCGCTCCTCGCTTCAACCGCGGCATTGAAAAACAGTTTATAGTCGTCTGTGATTTCAGGTGTTCCCCACACAACAACCGGATCGGCGATCGCTGTATTACCCGCGTCGATTAACGCCTGGGCACCGGTATCCTGCACACCTCTGCTGGTGGGATCGGTTTCCTTGGCTTCAAATGCAACGGTGGCAAAACCATCCTGACCCAATTGTGTGCCAAACAGCCCAGAAATTTGAGCAATACTGCCATCACCTTTGGAGTATTCACCGACACTGACCTGGATTTTTCTCGCCGTCGGATCATCGGCCAACACAAAGTTCATCACCCCCGCTATGGCATCGGAGCCGTACTGGGCCGCCGCGCCGTCTCTCAACACCTCGACCTGTTTGACCGCAATACCCGGGATTGGCGCCAAGTCCACACCCTGCGCCCCTTTGTTTATCCCGGAGATAAACTCACCAACGACAGCACCACGATGACGGCGCTTGCCGTTAACCAGTACCAATGTGCTATCTGAGGGCAACCCTCTCAAATTGGCGGGTCTGACCAGAGTGCCCGCATCACTGATGGGTTCTCGCGAGACGTTATAGGAGGGCACCACATTACTGAGTACGTCCAACATATCGGTGGAACCCTGTGCCTCCATTTCTGTGCCACTTAATACATCAATGGGCACTGGAGCATCGGTAGCGGACCTCCCATCTCTTCGCGTACCAACAATGACTACCTCTTCCAGCTCTGCCAGCAAATCTTTCCCTTCTTCGCTGGTTTGCGCAAAGCTTCCCATGGGAAATGCAAAGGGCAAAGTTAGACTGATGGCAAGTGCCAGTTGATTGGGCCTGAATTTTCTCATTGTATGTCTCCTCAGTATGTAAAGAGGCCGTTTAGCCGCCTAATTATTGCCGTTACTATTTGGCCAATGCGCTACGGCAAGAGTCACAACCGAGACATTTCGAACGTCTCGGCGATAATGACCATTGAGGAATAAAAATCTGCTACTTTATTTTTTTAATTTGCCCGCAGTAGAGGTGATCGACATGCAATGGGAAAGGTAAACAACCCTGAAACGACGGATTCAGATTAGAAGTTATAGCTGAAACGAATATAGTAATATCCGCCGTTAAAGCCATAAGGCGAGGTAACGGCATAGGTGGCGCCAAGCTCTTTCGACCACGGGTTCTTATCGGGAAATTCATCCGTGATATTCTGCCCGCCCAGGCTGATTGTGTAGGTATCGCGGTAAAAATAGGTTAATTCAGCATCGACAAGTATGTTTGAATCGGCTTCAATGGGAAAGTCAGCAGAGTCGGCATGAGCTTCGAAAAAGTGATCGTAATAGGAAACGCGAAATAGCCCTTGCCAGGCATCCCACATTTGTGTCAAAGTGAGCATCCACCTGTCCCTCGGCAACCCCTCCTCCAGCTGACGGACACGAAAATCCGTGATATTGCTTGAGAATTTGTCAACATTCGTTTTCGTGCGATTAAAGACAAAACTTAAATCTGTACGCCCGTAGACTGAGCTGAGCCTATAGTTGGCAACAACATCAACCCCCTGGGTAGTTGTGTCAAAGTCATTGGTAAAAAATCGCAAGCTATCGAAGCTCTCAGCATCGGCAACTCCCTCAGCCAGTAATATTTGGACATCATTTTCCTCAATAGGGATTGGACTCGTTAGTGCAATTCGGTCTTCCACCTTTATGTGAAAATAATCGAGAGTCAGACTAAATTGTTCTATTTCGAAGACCAAACCCAGGCTCGCGTGTTTTGATTCCTCAGATTCCAGCGGTTTACCCCCTTTAAGCTGACCAATAACACTGTCCGCAGGGATAATCAGCTGCTCCTCCAACTCCCCCGCCCCACCAAAGTGGGTGACCCGACTGCGAAGGTTGGATTGGCCCGGTGTGGGCGCGCGAAAGCCGGTACTGAACGCGCCGCGAAACGCCAGGTTGCTGGTCGCCTGAATGCGGCTGGTGACCTTGCCATTTAAGGTTGAACCAAAGTCAGAATACTCCTCCAATCGCGTCGCCACACCCAAAAAGAGCCAATTCCTGATATCCGCCTCAATATCAAGGTAAAGCCCCAGGTTATGCCGGGAAAAGCTACTGGCATCGTTGGGGCTAAAACCCTGAAAGCCATTGGATCCTACACTGAAACCTTGTGTCACCAGCGGACCAATTTCATATGAACTGAGATCGCCCGTTTCAACTTCAAAACGCTCTTCGCGGAACTCGAGTCCCCCTGCAAAATTAAACGACGGGGAGAAATCGGAAAAGCTAATCGGATAGGACAGATCAACATTGAAGGCGCTGTCTACTTCGACATGAGAGCCCAATGTGAATGAAGTTGGGGAGTCCGGGCCTAATGATGCATTTACCGTGTTGTTCAATCTGAACTCAACGGCGTTTCGACCGATTGATCCACTGACATCGTAATTCAATCCGTTGATCAACTGACCGGAAACACCCACCACCACACTTCCGTCCACTATCCTGCCGCCAAATTGTGGTGTAAATCCACCGGGGAAACTCTCCGCGAAAGACCAACAGTTTGGGTCAGCCTGGACCTGGGAAAAAGCGACTGGATCGGGCGCATCATCGATAATGGCGACCTCGGGGCACGACTCGCCATCGTCTGGGGTAAGATCGCCTATGAGTAATGTCTCTCCATCGTCATTGGAAAAAACACCACTACGCAGATTTGGATCACGATAGAAAAAGCCATTCTCGATATCGCGATAACCGCCATTGCCAAACAGGTAAAATTTATGCAGTTCACCGATATCCTTACCCAGATTAAACACAATCATTCCTTCACTGCGATCTGGCGAACCCCATTTTTGTGCAGGATCAGCAACATGAGTATTTCCTGCTGCAATCAGCCGTTCGGCGTCACTACGCTGAGTGCTTCGGCTAGTGGGATCCACGTCATTGACTTCGAAACTGAAATTGGCAAAGCCATCCACGCCAAGGGGCAAACCGAAATTACCGGCTAATTGAATAGTATCTCCATCCCCTTCGAAGTATTCACCATAATGTGCTTCCAGCGAACCACCTTCACGATAATCCTTGAGTACATAGTTAATGACACCAGCGATTGCATCGGAGCCGTATTGGGCTGATGCGCCATCCCGCAGCATTTCAACGCGATTCAATGCAATAGCCGGGATTGCAGATATATCCGCACCTTGAGCCCCATCATTAATACCGTCGCCGAGCAAGGAAATAACCGCTGCTCTATGGTGCCGCTTGCCATTGAGCAGTAACAGGGTGCTATCCGCTGATAAACCACGCAGATTGGTGGGACGTATGAGTGTAGCCGCATCGTTTATGGCCTGGGTGGTGACGTTAAAGGAAGGAACCAGACTGCGCAATGCAGCTTTCATATTGGTATTCCCTTGACGATTCAGGTTACTGGTTACGATGACATCGACCGGCACTGCGGAATCACCCACGGATCGCGGCGCACCTCGGCTCCCCACCACCACGACCTCATCCAGGGTATTGAGTCGATTGCCCTGTGCGGCATTTTCTTGACCCAAAGCCCCAGACCGGCCCGACGACGTATCTCCAGAACCTTCGTCACTCACAATAACCGTTAGTACATTATACCGGCTGAAGCTGTAAGTTAATCCCGTGCCTTGCAGCAGGGCATTTATAGCCTCTTCCGTTGTATATTCACCGCGAATTGAATTGGTGGTAAAAGCCCTTATTTTCTCATAAGGGAATAGCACCTGCTGCCGGGCCTGTGCGGAAAATTCTCTCAGGGCTGAATCCGCCCTTTGTTCAGGAATATCAAAAAAAAGGCGCTTTTCAATCGCGTAGCAATGGCCAGCAAAAACCCAGAATAGCAGGATTAGAAAGCGAAACCGGAAATTAAAAGCAGGTTTATTGGTAAGATTCAAGCCATACTCGAGGGTTGGCCCAAGAGGAAGAGGCGCCATATAACGTTACTCACAGCGACATATTTTCTCCACCTTTTCATCGCCAAATCCCTGAATAACGGTTGAGGCATGTTCCTCCATCTTTTGGGCAGCACTAAATTTAACCTGGACACCAATCGCTGAGGCGATAATCAATTCCTTTCTGCTCGCACCACACGCTTTGGCCTTTTCTACGTGAAACTCTAAACAGGGCGCACAATTTACCGCCATAGCGGCCCCTACCGCAACAAGCTCTTTGGTTTTACTGTCCATAAATTTCCTATTGATCGATATTTACCGGAGACTCCAGAGTACTACCTAACCCTGTGGGACCTCTCGCTTTTTCGATAAAACCACCAAGTTGTCGCTCATCCGTGTTACAGCAATGCCGAAACTTGATTGCAGTGCGTCGAGCATGGCATCGGTTTCCCCCGTTTTAAAGGATCCCCCAATCTGCAAGTCTCGCAACGCCGCCCCGTGGATGACGATCCTGCTTTTCGTGTATCGAGTGACTTCAGCGATGACATCCTCCAGCCGATCACCCTCGAAAATCAAATTTCCCGCCTGCCAGGCCAATTCACGCTCAATGTCTTTGGAATCAACGACTTTCACGGAGCGAACAATTTCATCAAAAACGGCTTTATGACCTACTTTTACCCGTGTTTTAGTCACAATTTTTTGATTCGGATCAGTAGAGCCATCAACGGGGCTGTCCGAGAAGCCCTTCGACTGTCGCTCAGCAAGCGACGACTCAACCTCAACAACGCCATCGGTCACAATAACGTCAACAAAACCTTTGTTGTACTCAATATTAAATGCCGTCCCCACGGCGGTTACCGATCCTGTTCCCACATAGACCACAAACGGCCGTTGCGGGTTATGCTGTACAGCAAAGTGCGCTTCACCCCTCTTCAGGTAAATTTTTCGCTGGCGATCACTATAGACCACCTCTACCTCTGAGTTTGTGTTCAGATTTACAGTTGACCCATCGGGCAGCCCAATAATTTTCTGCTCCCCCACATGCGTTGCATAAAGGTTCGCATTTCCGCCAAACAGCTGATTGGCCCATTGTCCATCACTGACATACAAAATACTGACGAGCGAAATCACTGCAAATGTCGCTATTGCTGCAGGGTATTTGAACCCCCAACCAAAATCCAGGAAGCCTTTGATTGTCGCCAGCCAGGCTGGCGATGAATCAGCAGAGGCTGCAGGTTCAGAATCAGCCGATCGGTGACTATCCACCGGAATCACATCTGCCAGGCTGGACATGCTGTCCATATTCCCCCATAACGCCACCAGCTCGGTAAATTCCTCGCGGTGACGATGACTCCGGTCCAGCCATTGTAGAAACTGATCAGTATCGGTTTCACTGAGGCTGCCATGCTCAAGACGGATTACCCATTCACAGGCCTCCTCCCGGATTCTTTCTATTTCCCTGATTTCCACAATATTCTCGTTCACGATATATTCACTGTTACTCTAATCACTCGTTGATGGAAGCGCTTATCCCTCAGCCCTGTTGTTTTGACCTCTCATGCAATCATGTGATTGTGATGTTCATTCATAACCGCTTGGTGACAGGTTTTCCTTCCGCTTTACCATAAGTCCCCACGCTATTACCTCTAACACTATAACCCTGGCGCTCAAGATGCGTTCGGCACATGGCCAGCCCCTTCATCAGGTGTTTATCCACGGTGCTGACAGTAATACCCAACCGCTCAGCGACCTCCTTATTGGAAAATCCATAGACCTTCTTCAGCACAAAAGCCTTTCGACATTGAGACGGCAAACGCTTGACCGCCTCACAAAACTGTACAAATTGCTTTTCCCCGTTTACCTGGTCTTCCAGCTGCATTTCATTATCGAAGACAGCCAGCTCATCAAAGTCTGCCATATAGTCAGTTAACTTATTCGCCGCTTTCGCTTGATTATTCAACGCCAGATTTTTTGCAACCTTATAGAGAAATGCCTTAGGCGACTTGATTTGACTGATGTCCTTTGCCTGGACCGATCGAATATAGGCTTCCTGCAATACATCCTCAATATCATGTGGGGAGCTGAAGAACCTGGATAAATAACTCTTCAGTCCTGCCAGATGCTGAATAAATACATCAGCCACATCTTGCGAGCGGGAGCCAATTTGCTTAGAAGTGTTATGACTTCTACTTGCCATTGGGAAGCCGCCTCCATCCCCGCAAATGATTTTTCAGGTTACTGTTCATCAACATTAACGTCTCTCCAACGGGAATAGTATAGCTTTGATTAATTTATATACTCCATGCTAGAGGAATGGCCTAGAAGACTCTTTAACATGATGATATTCTATTATATTATAAAAATATATTTATATATTCTATATGGTTATTTAACGTTGTATGTACGGAATAGGCCATTCATAGAAGAGACAAATGGGAAACATAAATCTGCTACTTGAATTGACAGAAATTTACGACCTATGCACCTGTTATATGTGCTGCGCTCTCGGTCAAGCGGTACCAGGCTATGGGTTGAGGCGGTTGCCAGGTTGTTTAGACAGTCGGAGTAATGCCGTCACTCGATGTGGGCGGAAGCCAATTCCCCATACGGCGGAGCACAGAGCGCAGTCTATTTTGGAGAGGCCGGAATCCCGTAACCGTAGGATTCGATAATCGCTTTCACCTTTTCGGAACGGACAAAACGTAAAAGTGCCTGAGCCGCACGACTGTTTTTACCCCGTTGCAAGAGCACGGCATCCTGCCGTATAGGAGTGTACAGTTCCGCGGGAATAACCCAGCTTGAGCCTTGCCTGAAATGCCCTCTATCGATGATCTGCGAGAGAGCCACAAACCCCATATCGGCATTGCCCGTACTGACGAACTGGTAGGTTTGAGCGATATTTTCCCCAAGCACCCACTTCTTCTCAGTGGCGTGTTTTAACGTTAAGTGCTCCAGCACTTCCATTGCGGCAATACCATAGGGGGCCAATTTGGGGTTCGCCAATGCCAGCTTATTAAAATCCCCGTTCTTCAATCGTGTGGCGTAATCATCCACGAATCCCGGCTTGCTGGACCAGAGCGCCAGTGCTCCAACGGCATAGGTCATCCGACTTTCCTGCACAACCAGCCCAGCCTTCTCCAGGGCTGCCGGCTTGGACTGGTCAGCGGAGAAAAAGACCTGAAAAGGAGCACCGTTCACAATTTGCGCAAAAAACTTGCCGGAGGATCCAAAAGACAGTCTCACCTGGTGATCGGAGGTTTTCTCGAACTCCGCCACAATATCCTTCATCGCTGCCGTAAAATTGGAAGCCACCGCGACATCGACCACCTCAGCATTCGCTATGCCGATCGACACATACAACACAATCAGGCAGATCACTCTTGCCGGGTTCATTTAATGGGGCCTCATCAACTTGCCTGTCTGATGGTCAACTTTTCAGCGTTGGGTCGTATTTCTCCCAATGCTGCATGATATGGCCTATTGGCGCAAGCGGGCGACGGCGGGTATGGCTTGATCAGCACTTTTCAGAGACAACATCCGGAGGATAGGTTTCAATATATCGACATGCGGATTTACCCTGTTAAGATTCGCCAACGATCAAACGAAAGATGTCTTTTAGCTTCATGTTATTCATTCGCACCCTTTCAAATAACACTATCCCTCTGCTTCTAGCGGCCGGAGCCTGGATGGCGCTGGAGAACATTTCAGGGGTTGACGAGGCCTACAAGCCGCTCTTGCGCTACTTGCCCTATATTATATTGAGCCTGGCGATGGGGCTCGCCTACCAGTTTAACCGGGTCAGGAGTTTTGCCGCAGGCACAACCCTGACCATGACCTATTTCGCCCTGCAAGCGTTTTTACAGCAACCCCTGAGCGAACCTCCAGCCCATTTTATATACAGTGCAGCTAGCCTGCTGGTGCCTTTGAACCTGCTGTTGTCACTTGTAATGCCAGAGAAGGGATTGCGCCATATTTCCGGGTTTTTGCTGTTGACATTGGTTCCCCTGGAGGCCTGCATATTATGGGCCTGGTATGCACAAGATGCAGCCGAAGCCACCACGCTAGTCACTGCCCTGCCTGTTAAGCCCTATCCCGGTTACATTTTGTCCACCACCGCCAGCATCTGGTTTGCGATTGCCACACTTGTTTCCCTGGTCTGGATCACATGGCGACGCCCGGATGCCAGTGCTTCACTGTTTTTTGCGCTGGTGTCCGTCTACATCGTATTGGCCTGGCTGCAAAAGCCTTATATTTCCGTTGTGATTTTTTCCGCTGCTGCTGCCATGTTGATCGCGGATCTGTTAAGAAACACCTATAACATGGCCTACCGCGACGATTTGACTGGCATACTGGGCCGGCGGGCATTGAATGAGAAGCTGAGAAGCCTCGGCAGGCGCTACGTGGTGGCAATGTTGGATATCGACCATTTCAAGAAATTCAATGACACCCATGGTCACGACGTTGGCGATGAAGTACTTAAACTGGTCGCCAAGCAAATTTCACAGGTTACCGGAGGGGGACAGGCATTTCGCTACGGAGGGGAGGAATTCACTATTTTATTCCCCGGTGCTGCTATCGAAACCTGCAAACCTCACCTGGAGGCAGTGCGTGAATCCATCGCCAATTACCCTCTGGTATTGAGAAATAGAAAGCGACGCCCAAAGTCCGGAAAACAGGGGTCGGCCCAGCGCGGGAAAAAGGCAAAACACAAGTCGGTATCCATCACCGTCAGTATCGGAGTATCTCAACGGGGTGAAGCGCTAAAAACGCCGGGACAAGTGATCAAGTCTGCGGATACCGCTTTGTACAAAGCCAAGCAGATGGGGCGTAACTGTGTGGTTTAATGCCTGCAGATGAACGGGGACCCGTTACTGAGTGGGGCGTATGCGCAATAATTGTCCATTATTTGAGTCTGTCAATAAATAGAGAAAACCATCCGGCCCCTGACGCACGTTGCGAATCCGTCCGAACTCCCCTTTCAGCAATCGCTCTTCGTGTACCACTTCTTCACCTGCCAGTTCCAGGCGCACAAGCATTTGGTCCTTGAGCGCGCCGACAAACAAATTGCCCCGCCAACCGGGGAATGCCACGCCGTCATAATAGGCAAGACTGGAGGGCGCGATGGAGGGATCCCAATAATAGACGGGTTGCTCCATCCCTTCCTTGTGAGTACCGACTCCGATTTTGCCGCCGCTGTAGTGTCGTCCATAAGAGATGACAGGCCAACCGTAATTACGGCCGGCCTGCGGATGATTGATCTCATCACCACCCCTGGCCCCATGCTCCACCGTCCACAGAGCGCCAGTACCTTTGTGCAAAGTTGCCCCCTGGAGATTACGATGGCCGATAGACCAGATTTCCGGCGCCGCCTTTTTGCCGTCGGCAAAAGGGTTGTCCACAGGGATGCTGCCGTTGGGGTTGAGCCGCACAATCGAACCGGCGTGGTCAAAGGGATCCTGCGCTCGCGGTCGATCACCTCGGTCACCCAGTGTAATGAACAACGTTTGGTCGGGAGCTATGACAATCCGGGAACCGTAATGGTGTCGGGTTTCGCTCTTTCTATTCATGGAAAAAATCACCCGTACATTCGTTAACCGGGGTGTGGGTGTCAATTCCAAATTGGCGCGGGCGACCGCAGTACCCGCCTTACCGTCAGCGACTGAGGGCTCGGAAAAGCTTAAGTAAATTAGCTGATTTCGAGAGAAGCCCGGATCCACCGCAACATCGAGTAAACCACCCTGCCCTGAATACAGCACCTTTGGCACGCCCGCTATGGGTGCAGACAATCCTGCGGTGGTCAGATGCCGAAGCCTACCGGGTTTCTCAGTGATCAGCGAACTTCCGTCGGGTAAAAAGGCGAGCCCCCAGGGGTGCGAAAGACCGTCGACAACAGGCTCCACAAGTATTGCGTGTTTTTCCGTCGCAATAATTCTGGCACCACTGTTCGCCGAACAGGCCGCTACGCAAGCCAGCAGCGACAGAACAAAACAGGAGACAGCGAGTCGAGTCATGCCATTTTTATCATTTGACCGGCGAAGAAAGCTTTCAGGGTTTCTTTCTCCAATTGCCTTGGGAATCCTGAACATAGTAACCAGAGCGGGTTTTGGCAATCGCTTTTTCACCAGCCAATTGCTCAATCACCTTCAATGGTTTGCCCACCTTCTTCGCCACTTTCTGATACTCAGCTTTGCGCTTGCTGTTAATATCGGAAATCAAGCTGCGCACTTCCGCCGATGGAGATCCGTGTGCCCCGAGATATCCGCTGGTCGTCTCGCCAACCAATCCCTGGGCCTTTGCAGTCTGAAGGTCGATAGCAAAAACATTGATGCTGTAAAGGCTGCCCAACCCGCCAAGCGCCAACAAGAGAGAAAGCCGTTTAATCCAGATACCCATAATCATGCCCCCTAGAAAAGACCGCTGTCGTCAGACAGGATGGATTCCAGTTCCTTGTCGACTTTAACGCGGATCTCATGTTCGATTTTAACGTTCAGGTTAATCGTTATCGGCTTGTCCGGTGCCTCCACTTTGACCGTGGGTGCGCAGCCGAGCAACACTAAAGTAGCGAGCAAACCGCCCGCAGTTGCGACTGACTTCATTATTAAATTCCTGTCTCTCGTACGGTTAATAGATTCTGTTGAATGTTACACGCCCAACTATCGCTGATCATCCCCCATCTGTATGGCGTAGCAACTCAAGAATACCGTGTCAAAAAGTGACATCGCAAAATCTGTCGCTGTTACTCGCTGACGGCGAGGCAAAGTGGTCGCTAAGGAGCTGATCCAGGCCGCTCTGCAAACGCAATGCGTAAAAGGCCGATTTCAGATCCAACTCGGTATTCAGGTTGAGATTGACTTTTTGGCCGTCAGCCACATCCGGGTTACTTCCTTCTATTCTTGAACTCAGTTTCAGCGTACCTTCCGAGCTATAGGAGACTGACGATTCCAGCACCTGATAGTTGAAATTGCTCAATACATCGAGCGCCAGCTTCAAATCAGGATTGATTCCTTCGCTATTCAAGGGGTTTTGGTACTGGATCACTCCGTTGCGTACCGCTTGTACAAAACCATCCTTGACCGACGGCACAAAGTTCTCCAAGGTCACTGGGATGGTACCAGAGATTAGCCCTTCGGCAACAACTCCCTTTAACTGCTGAGTCTCGATCAGACGCTCCAGGTCCAAGCTATCAGCCTCCAGAATCAGTGTGGAGGGGGCTGAAAGATTCAATGTCTGATTGTCCAGTGACACGCCACCACCCAGCAGGAGCGCACTGGCACGGCGCATCGCGAATTGCCACTGGTCATTATCGGCTCGCTGACGCAAAAGGCCCTCCAATTGTATGTCGGTGGCAGGTACGCCCATTTCGATACGTTCCGCAGTTGCGCTGATAGGAACCGATGTTAGTCGATCGGATCTTAACTGAAACTGAACTCCTTCAAAGCGTCCCGAGGGCAGGTAACCGTTGATACCGCTTCCCTCTAACGAGAACACAGGCCCTCCCGCCGACTGCCACTCAAATTGCCCTCTGAGTCCGCCCTCCACCAGATCCCAGGCTAATTCAGGGTAGTTCAGGTGACGACGTAGCGATTGTGCTTCTGTAAAGCGATAATCGATACTGGCCTTCAGTTGTTGTGGCCCTTCGGGAATTTGCTCCCAAATTCCGCTCAGCAAGGGCGAGCCGCAGATATTGCGGAGCTCAAAATCGATTTTACGACCTGAATCCGACAACGCCGATCGACCGCTCAGTTGCATAGGGGGGAGCACAAGGGACTGCTCTTCAGCTAACCCTTGTTTTTGTCTTTTAAGAAATAGGCGACCCAGAGCTGCTTCGAACCCTATAGCATGGTCACTCGATGGCTCCAGATTCAGGGTCGCGGAAATTGAACGCAGGGAGACGATTTCCTCTGGCGCAGTCTTGCGCTGTAGAGCATCCAGGGTGACCTCTGCCAGCAGTTGTGGGAATTTCGCATCCATCTTGGTTACAGAGATTGTCTGTGGTGGAAATTCCACTCGCAGGTTTTCGGCTTGCCACTGCGCGGAGATAATATGTTGCAGGCGGAACTGTTGTGGTTGCTTCCAACTTATTTGTGCTGTCTGTTCATCACCTGAAAATCGGACATCCATCTGTCCCGCGAAAGCTGCGGTTATCCCCTCAACGCGAAGCCCCTGTTGCGGCAGGTGCCATTCTTTGGGCACTGTTACAACGGCTACTTCGCAGCGCAGGTGCTGGGATTGTCGGGCCCAAACGGGATCCCGGATTTCCCAAGCTACCAGGTTTCGCCCTTCGAGGCTGTAGTTCCCGGCAATAACGCCCTGAAAAAACCAGTCGGAAGGTGACTTATTCCCGGGCAGTTTCAGTTGAAGCCCCTCGGGTAACGCCATTTTAACGATGCCCGTAGTAACCTCCGGGGCCAGCAGCGACAGCGGAGCGGTAATATGTGCATCCTTTGAGACAGTTATCAGCAACTGCCCATCTCGCAATGCAATCGATCCGCTCAGTTGTAGACTCGATTCAGGCGCACTGCCGGCCTGTTCGAACTCTCCGGCGAAACGCCAGTGGTTAGCGTGGTCCACCATGGTAGAGAATTGAAGGGGCGCAGGAAGCGATTCAGGCCACTCCAGTCGACCATTCGCCGTAAACTGTTGATCGTGGAGTTCAATCGCAAGTTGGAGCAGTCCGCCCTGCCAGCGAGCCAAATCAATGGAAAACGTCTTTATTGCCAGTTGTCGTACAGGTATTAGCTGCAGCAATCGATCTGGTAAAAGTCGCGCCAAGTCCGATGGTTCGCTTGCCGGCGCCAATAACGCTTCTGCCGGATCTACAACCACGTTGTTTATTCGAGCCTGATCAATATTTCCGCTGAACAATGACACCAGATCGTAGTCGATAATGGCCTCTTCGACAGTGAAATCAATGCGTGATGGGTCGGACAACTCAAGAGTGTGAATGTCCAGGGTTCGCCAACCAGGATGGTCGAATTCAAGCCGGTGTAACTGCCAACCTTCGGGTAGAAAAAAGCGATTGAGCAGTATGGAGGCATACCACGGCAATGTCAGATAAAGCGCCAGGCACACTGCAATCAGCAGAATCCCTACCCTCCCCAATGCCCTGACCCAAATACGTTTGCTCATTGAAGGTTAAGTCACCATTCGTCTAATAAATCGCATTATATGGGACACAAAAAAAGGCGCTACATACTTTTGTAGCGCCTTTTTTAGTATCGACTGGCTATCGGCGTTCCGATACCCGGTACGGTTTGACTGCCGCCGTTATACGGCCTGGTCTATGATTGCATTCAAGCTCGCGCTCGGACGCATTGCCTTCTCAACCTTCTCGGTATCCGGCTGGAAGTAACCGCCCATATCCACCGGCTGGCCCTGCGCAGCGCTCAACTCTTCGATAACCTTGGCTTCGTTATCGCTCAGCTGTTTTGTCAGCTTGGCAAAGGTAGCCTTCAGCTCTGCATCATCATCCTGATTCGCCAGGGCTTCGGCCCAGTAGAGTGCCAGGTAGAAGTGGCTGCCACGATTATCCAGCTCCTTCACCTTACGCGACGGCGACTTACCGTTTTCCAGCAACTTGCCAGTGGCTTGATCCAGGGTCTTGGCGAGAATCTTCGCTTTGGCGTTGTCGGTTTTGTGTGCAACTTCCTCAATGGATACCGCCAAAGCCAGGAACTCTCCGAGGGAATCCCAGCGCAGGTGGTCTTCCTCGACAAACTGCTGCACATGCTTCGGTGCGGAACCACCGGCACCGGTTTCAAACAGTCCGCCACCCTGCATCAATGGCACAATGGAGAGCATCTTGGCACTGGTGCCCAGCTCCAGGATCGGAAACAGGTCGGTCAGGTAGTCGCGCAGAACATTTCCGGTCACGGCAATGGTATCCTGGCCTTTCTTCAGACGCTCCATGGTGTATCGAACAGCCTGATCCGGGGTCAGAATTTTGATCTTCAGACCTTCGGTGTCATGTTCCTGAAGGTATTTTTCGACCTTCTTGATCATTTGCGCATCGTGACCCCGGTTTTGATCCAACCAGAATACCGCGGGCATGCCGCTGGCGCGGGCGCGGTTCACCGCCAGTTTGACCCAGTCGCGAATGGGCTCGTCTTTGGCCAGGAACATACGCCATACATCACCGGCTTCCACATTCTCGTGCTGCAGAATGGTTTCACCTGCACTGTTTACAACCCGCACAGTACCGTCAGCCGGCAGTTCGAAAGTCTTGTCGTGAGAGCCATATTCCTCGGCTTTCTGTGCCATCAGGCCCACATTGGGCACAGTTCCCATGGTCGTGGGATCGAAGGCATCGTGGTGCTTACAGAAATTGATCACTTCCTGATAGATGGTGGCGTAGCAGCTGTCGGGGATCACTGCCTTGGTGTCTTGCAGCTTGCCGTCGGCACTCCACATTTTCCCGCCGTTGCGGATCATAGCGGGCATGGAGGCATCGACGATAATATCGCTGGGAACGTGCAAGTTGGTAATACCCTTATCAGAGTCGACCATGGCCATCATCGGACGGGCCTCATAGCACTTGCGCAAGTCGTATTCGATTTCAGAACGTTTGGAGTACGGCAGTTTATCGATTTTCATCAGGGCTGCCTGCACACCGTCATTTGGGTTGACGCCCAGCTCTTTGAGGGTATCGGCGTGCTTCTCCCAGGCTTCTTTAAAGTAAACGGTTACCGCATGGCCAAAGACGATGGGGTCGGAAACCTTCATCATGGTGGCTTTCATATGAAGGGAGAACAACAGGCCGGCCTTGCGGGCACCTTCCATCTCCTCGTCCAGGAACTTGCGCAGTGCCCTGGTACTCATAAACTGGGCGCTAACCACTTCACCATCCTGTACGGCTACTTCCTTCAGTAGCGTGACCTTGCCATCTTTTTCCACCAGCTCAATTTTGAGGTTGTCGGCCTGCGCCATAGTGGTAGAGATATCGCTGGCGTAGAAGTCACCCTCACGCATATGGGCGACATGGGTGCGGGAAGCCTGGCTCCACTTGCCCATGGAATGGGGGTTTTTCCTGGCATAGCGTTTAACGGCAGCAGGCGCACGACGGTCTGAGTTACCTTCGCGTAACACCGGGTTTACGGCGCTACCCAGGATCTTGGCGTAGCGGGACTTGATCTCGGCTTCGATGTCGTTCTGGGGATCTTCCGGATAGTCGGGGATATCGTACCCCTTGGCCTGCAGTTCTTTGATGGCGCCGACCAGCTGAGGGATAGAGGCACTGATATTGGGCAACTTAATGATATTGGCGTCTGGATCCTGGGTCATCTCCCCCAGTTCCGCCAGGGCATCAGGAATTTTTTGTTCTTCAGTAAGATTCTCGGGAAAATTAGCGATGATGCGTGCTGCCAGTGAGATATCGCTGGTTTCGACTTCAATATCAGCGGCGGCGGCAAAGGTATTAACAATGGGGAGTAATGAATAGGTGGCCAGGGCTGGCGCTTCATCGGTGAGGGTGTAAATAATCTTCGACTTCTGTTTTGTCATGTGTTCCCCGCTTATCTGTGAATAAATGACTTAATGACGTATTCGGGCATTTAAGTCATAGTTGTGCAAAATTCGGCGTGCGTATCATACAGAAAGATAAACTGAATTTATAGGTTGTAAAAAAACAACAAGTCAATTGGTTTCAATGGTTGCCACTTCGGCGGGGTTGCGTCTGGTTAGTGCCGGATGATTGACCGCGAATCCCCCATTTTTTATGACATAAGGCATCATTTAGTTCAATTTTTAGACTGCAGCTTTCTTCAAATCTTCCCGTTTTGCCGAATAAACCCTGTTACAGCGCGTTTAGCGGCAAATTTGAGACATCTGCCGGCAAGAATTAGTGCCCGCCCAGGAATATCCGGCTTATAATGAGCAATAATCGCTTAAAAATATCCTTGCAAGAGGCCATGCAGTCTCGGCAAAGGGACCAGAGAGACTCGGTATATGATTCGCAGTGCTTTATCTCTAGCTTTCGGCTTAATCTCGTTCATACTCCTTTCGACCTCCACCGCCAACGCCAAACCCGTTGAGCCCCTGAATTTCACCCCAGGCCAAGCCGAAACAGCGATTGAGATTATTGATAAGCTGGCCAACCGCCATTACCGCAACCAGCCGTTCGACGACAAGCTGTCCAGCCGTTACCTGGATCTGTATTTGGAGACCCTGGATCCGTCCAAAGTCTACTTCTACAAAGCCGATATCCAGGAATTTGAGAAATACCGCTCTCAATTCGATGATCTTCTGAAAGCGGGCAAACTCAGGGCCAGTTTCGACATTTTCCATCGCTACAGAGAGCGTGTTGTGACGCGCTTGGAATCGATACTCAACCTCCTGGACAGCGAGGATCTCAATTTCGATTTCAACAAACCCGAAAGTCTGGAAATCGACCGGGATGAGTCAGAATGGCCGGCCGACAAGGCGACCGCTGACGAGTTGTGGCGCAAGCGACTCAAGTCCAGCGTGCTTAGCCTGAAGCTTGCCGGTAAAACCCTGGACGAAGCAAAAGTCACCCTGAAGAAGCGTTACAGCAACCAGATGAAGCGTGTTCTACAGCAGGATAACGCTGATGCATTCGAAGTGGTCATCAACTCGCTTACCCTGCTCTACGACCCCCACACAAGCTATCTGTCACCTCGCACCCTGGAAAATTTCAATATCAATATGTCTCTGTCCCTGGAAGGTATAGGCGCGGTGCTGCAAACGGAAGACGAATTCACCAAGGTCGTGCGCCTGATCGCCGCCGGCCCCGCCGACAAGCAGGGGGAACTGAAACCAGCGGACCGCATTATCGCGGTAGGGCAAGGCAGTGAAGGCGAAATGGTCGATGTTGTTGGCTGGCGTCTCGATGAGGTCGTCAAATTGATCCGCGGGCCCAAGAACACAGTGGTCAGGCTGGAAGTGGTTTCTGCCGACGCCGGTGCCGATGCCCCCGGCAAAACCATCAAAATCAGTCGCGGCAAAGTAAAACTTGAAGAACAAGCCGCCAAAAAGGCGGTGTTCGAGCTGGGTAACGATGACGAGGTTTACAAGATCGGCGTTATCGATGTGCCAGCGTTCTATATTGATTTTGAGGCTTATCGCAATCGCGACCCCAACTTCAAGAGCACTACCCGCGATGTATTAAAACTACTGAAAGAACTGCAGGAAGAGAATGTCGACGGCATTATCATTGATTTGCGCAACAATGGTGGAGGTTCATTACAAGAGGCAACGACCCTGACTGACTTGTTTATCGATCAGGGCCCGGTAGTGCAGATCCGTCAAACCAATCAGCGTATCTCTCGCCATTACCGCTCCCGCAGCAAGGCCCGCTATCGTGGCCCCCTGCTGGTATTGATCAACCGGCTCAGTGCATCGGCTTCAGAGATTTTTGCAGGCGCCATCCAGGATTACCATCGCGGTATCGTGGTGGGGGCCCAGACGTTCGGCAAAGGCACGGTTCAGTCGCTGACTCCTCTCAAGGAAGGTCAGCTTAAAATCACCGAATCCAAATTTTATCGGGTCAGCGGCGACTCCACCCAGCACCGTGGCGTGATTCCCGATATCGAATTGCCCACCATGGTTAATACTGAAGAGGTGGGAGAAAGCTCTTATGACTATGCCCTACCCTGGGACCAGATTCATGCTGCCCCGCACCCGGAATACTTTGACTTGGCACGGTTGATCCCGCTATTACGTAAACAACACCAGGCACGCGCAGAAAAGGACCCGGACTTTGTGTATTTGCTGCAACAACTGGCACTGATTAAGGAGTCACGGGATCGCCAGCAAATCTCCCTGCAGGAAAGTCAGCGTTTAAAGGATCAACAGGTACTCGAGGAGCAAAGCCTGACCATTGAGAATCAACGTCGCAAGGCAAAGGGACTCGAACAGTATGTTAATGTGAAGGCCATGCGCGAAGAGAATGCCGCCGAAGAAGAAACCACCGCAGCAGGTGGCCCGGTTGAAATCAACCCCGACAAGGATCCATTGCTGACAGAAGCCGGCTATATCCTGATTGATTTTATGGACGCCTTGAAACAGCAGGAAAAACCCCAGGTCGCCAACTTCTAATTTTCATTCATACCCAAACATCCCATAGGATTGATGAGGGCGGGCCAAGGCCTGCCCTTGTTTTTAGGAGGCCGTAACAAGACATGAAAGTCGTTTCATTCAATGTCAATAGCATTCGCACACGCTTGCACCAGTTGGAAGCGGTTGTTGCCAAGCATATGCCGGATTTTATCGGTCTGCAGGAAACCAAAGTGCGGGACGAAGAATTTCCACTGGACGCTGTCGAGGCGTTGGGTTACCAGGCTGTATATCACGGCCAGAAAACCCATTATGGTGTCGCGCTTTTGTCAAAACATGATTTTAAATCCAGCTTCAAGGGCTTCGAAAACGATGGGGAAGAATCGCAGCGGCGCCTGGTGGGAGGCACCTTTGCCAGCCCGTTGAATGGCGATATCACCGTCATTAACGGCTACTTCCCACAGGGTGAGAATCGAGATCATCCCATCAAGTTTCCCGCCAAGAAAAAATTTTACGAAGACCTTCAGGAACACTTGAATAAACACTGTGACGCAGCAAGCCAGGTGATCGTGATGGGGGACGCCAACATTTCAACCCAGGACCACGACATTGGCATTGGCGAAGACAATCGCAAACGTTGGCTGCGAACCGGCAAATGCAGCTTCTTACCCGAAGAGCGGGAGTGGATGGAGCGATTGCACAGCTGGGGATTGAGAGATACCTTCCGGGAGTGCCACCCCGAGATCGCCGACCAGTTCAGCTGGTTTGATTACCGCAGCAAGGGTTTTGAAAGGGAACCTAAACGCGGCTTGCGAATCGACGTTATTTTAGCGACAGCGAGCCTCCAAAAACGCTGTAAAGATGCCGGCATCGACTATGATATCCGTGCCATGGAGAAACCCTCCGACCACGCCCCTATTTGGTCGCTGTTTGAATAACACGATCGGGGTTCCCTGCACTCAGTCCTCACCGGTACTGAGTGCATTGGCTCCCAACCAGCGCTGCAGACGATTATCCAGATCCTCGTAACGTACCGGCTTGGCCAGATAGTCATCCATACCCGCAGCCAAACAGCGGGTTTGATCACCTTCGGCGGCGTGGGCGGTCATGGCAACAATGGGAATATGCTGCTGCTCTTCGCTTTCCGCTTCGCGATTGCGAATTTCCTGCGTCGCCATATAGCCGTCCATTTCCGGCATCTGACAATCCATCAGAATCAGATCGAATGCCTCCTGTGACATTACCTCCAAGGCCTCTTTACCGTTACTGGCCAGGGTCACGCTGTACCCCAGCTTTTTCAGCATACCCTGAGCAACCATCTGATTGACCCGGTGATCTTCCACCAACAGAATATGCTGGCCGGCGCCGACTTTACCACTCTTTGATTCCGTTGATTGCTCGGAGGCGTCCACACTGATATCGAAGAGTTGTTTATTGATAGTTTCGTGTAAGCGCTGACGGATAACCGGCTTATCGATAATCGCAATATCTGAGGTCGATTTTTTCAATAAGGCTACAACCTCTTCACTGAGCTGCTGAAGCTGGCTCATGGCCACGATCTGCTTGAGTCCTTCAAGTTCTTCCGCAGCGGCCAGTTCTTGCGAAAAGTCGAGCAGCTTGAGATTCTGCAGCGGCATATACATCAGCAAAATATCGAAAGGACGGCCCTCGTCACGAGCGTGTTTCAACCGCGAACGCGCCTGCTCACCGCCTTTCACCATTTCCACCGCCATCCCCCAGGATTCCAACTCCTCAATCATGGCGCCTTCAATAGGCGTGGGAGCATCGAGCAATAAAATTCTTCGCCCTTGCAGGCGGGGATTGACGCTCAGCGGTTGCACCTGTTTACCCGATACCTGGAATTTAAGGGAAAGATAGAACTTATTACCCTCTCCCTCTTCACTGGTCACCCGAACACTGCCATCCATACACTCGGCCAGGGCTTTGCAAATCGCCAGTCCAATCCCCGTTCCCGCCTTGGTGGTCGTCACCTTCGCATACGGATTCATAATCTCTTTTTGGTCGCCCAGTGTGCCCCCCTGCCCCTGGTCGCTTATAATCACCAACAACTCACCAGAGTCCTCGGTCTCGCGATTGAAGTGCACCTCCAGCAATACCTCACCCTGCTCGGAAAAGTGAATGGCATGGCTAACCAGGTTGAGTATGATTTCCCGTAATCTTGCCGCGTCACCCTTGATTCGTACAGGCAGGTCCCTGTCGAACACATAGTTCAGCTCCACCCCCTGCTGGTGCGCCTCAGGGGCCAGCTCTTCGATCAGTTTCTCCAACTGTCGACGGAGATTGAATACCGCGATATCCAGGGCCAACTCCTTGGCGGCGATACGCGAATAGTCCATCACGTTATTGACCAGCCCCAATTGTCGCTCTGAGGCCTTTTCAGCCATCGCCAGCAACTCCTGCTGCCGGTCACTTACCGCACTATCCTTCAATAGCTGGAGGGCACCCAGGACGTCACTGAGGGAGGTTCGAAATTCATGGCCGAGATTGGTCAGGAATTCGTTTTTCAAATCATTGGCCGCTTGGGAATCGAGATTTTCCTCTTCCAGGTCACGGGCTTTCTGTTTGAGGGCGTAATTAGCTTCGAGCCGTTCCCAATAGGTTCGGCAAGTGATATGTCCCTGGTGACTCAGGGTGAGGAAAAGTACCACCATCATGGCGGCGTAGAGATAGCCCTCTACCGAACCGATAAACAGCGCAGCTATGGCTGGCGGCAACTGAACCAAAAACAGGTAGTAACTCAGAAATTGGCGGTAGGGTGCGAAGACGTTGGAGATGCTGGACAGAAAAATGACCGTATAAAGCCATAGTATCGGAGTTTCAGCTTCCATCCCCAGCTTCAACGTCAGACTGACCAGGATTCCGCTCCACCAGATGGCACCAATAAAAGAAGCCACAAAGTAGCGGTTACGCCAGCGGGCTGGTGCGCGGGGATAAAGCGCATCGAAGCGGAACAGGTAGTAACCCCGCCAAAAGGTCAACAGCAGCAGGCCAGCGGCCAGAATGATCGCCAATCCCTCTGCCTTGTCGTAAAACTCCCCCAACAACAGACTGATAGCAAACGCAAATAAATTGAGTACCAGGCCACGGCGACTGTATTTGGCCATGCGCGCATCGGTTTCGCGCATGATTTTTCGATCTTTCTGTACTTTGGATTCTGGCTTGAAGAGCTGCAACATTTGGCCTGTCCAGACTGTTCTTATTGTTTGTTCTGATTCGTAAATTGATTAAGGAATCAAGGTTTTAATAATGTTCTAAGTATAGAGCCGATTAGTCACAAATCCCCGCTTTGTAACCTAAGGTAAATTACAGAAAAACAATAAAAACCCAGCATATTCAATAGATTATACAACTTTCCTAGAGATAGCTTTAGGTAAAAACAGCCCCTCTGGCCGGAGATAACGGCAACAGTTTGACCAGCTCAGGTTTTTTCCAGCACCTCCACCATCACGGTCTTAATCAAAAATCCAAGAAGCCCCAATCCCAGCGCGGTGAAAAGGACAAACGTGCCGAACTTGCCAGCATTGGATTTTTTGGCCAGGTCCCACATGATAAAGACCATAAAGGCAATCAATCCTCCTACACCAATTACCAGGGAAATGGATTCAAACTCTTCGATGGTTATATGCATAGGGGAAAACACCTCTCATACCAATATTGGTCAGTCCCAATTCATCGGGCGCCATTGTATAGGAACTGAAGTGATGCGAACCATAAAAAAAACCGGCCTGGGGCCGGTTTTTTAGCGAATTCGAAAAGCTGCTTACAGCTTGCTCTCCAATTCGGGAACCGCATCGAAGAGATCGGCAACCAGGCCATAATCCGCCACCTGGAATATCGGTGCCTCTTCGTCTTTGTTAATGGCGACAATCACCTTGCTGTCTTTCATCCCGGCCAGGTGCTGGATTGCACCAGAGATACCCACGGCAATGTACAGCTCCGGAGCCACAATCTTACCGGTTTGGCCCACCTGCATATCGTTGGGTACAAAGCCGGCGTCAACGGCGGCGCGGGAGGCACCCACTGCTGCGCCCAGCTTGTCGGCCACTTTATACAACATCTCAAAGTTATCGCCGTTCTGCATACCACGGCCACCGGAAACGACCACCTTGGCCGCGGTCAGCTCGGGACGGTCAGACTTGGCCAATTCCTCACCCACAAAGGCGGAAATGCCTGCATCAGTGACGGCGTCCACACTTTCGACGGCGGCGGAACCACCTTCGGCGGCAACCGCATCGAACCCGGTGGTGCGCACAGTGATCACTTTGATGGCGTCCGCGCTCTGCACGGTAGCGATGACGTTACCGGCATAAATGGGGCGCTTGAAGGTATCGGCACTCTCTACCGCGACAATGTCGGAGATAGCCTGCACGTCCAGCAGCGCGGCAGCGCGCGGCAGGGTATTTTTACCGTTGGTGGTCGCAGGGGCCAGAATGTGGGTGTAGTTCTTGCCCACTTCGGCAATCAGGGCAGCGACGTTTTCGGCCAGTTGATGCTCGTATGCGGCATTGTCGGCCACCAGGACCTTGGCCACACCTTCTATCTTCGCGGCCGCCTCACCGGCAGCGGCACAACCGGCACCGGCCACCAGGACATCGATATCGCCACCAATCGCCTTGGCAGCGGCGACAGTGTTCAAGGTAGCGCCTTTAACACTGGCGTTGTCGTGTTCAGCTATAACTAATACGCTCATCTTAAACCACCTTCGCCTCGTTCTTGAGTTTGTCGACCAGTTCCGCCACATCGGCGACCTTGATACCGGCTTGACGCTCCGCCGGCGGCTCTACCTTCAGGGTCTGCACGCGAGGCGCCACATCGACACCCAGCTCTTCAGGGGTGGTGATGTCCAGCGGCTTTTTCTTGGCCTTCATGATATTTGGCAGCGAGGCGTAACGCGGCTCGTTCAAACGCAGGTCGGTGGTCACGATGGCAGGCAGGTTGAGGGACACAGTCTGCAGACCGCCGTCGATTTCACGGGTTACGGCAACCTTGCCGTCGGCCAGGTTCACTTCAGAAGCGAAAGTCCCCTGCGGCATGCCGGTCAGTGCGCCCAGCATCTGGCCAGTCTGGTTGTTGTCGCCATCGATGGACTGCTTGCCCATTATCACGAGGTCAGGGGATTCTTTTTCCACCAGGGCCTTGAGGCATTTGGAGACGGCCAGCGGCTGCAGTTCGGCATCGGTTTCAACCAGGACGCCGCGGTCTGCTCCCAGCGCCAACGCTGTGCGGATCTGCTCCTGGGACTGTTTGGGCCCCAGGGAAACGGCGACGATTTCAGTGGCAACACCTTTCTCTTTCAGACGAACCGCCTCTTCCACGGCGATTTCACAAAAGGGGTTGATGGACATTTTGACATTGGCGATATCAACACCGGTACCATCGGACTTGGGACGCACCTTGACGTTGTAATCAACCACACGTTTAACAGCAACAAGAATCTTCATGGGTTTCCCGTCTCACTAATCTGTTGAGAACAAAACGGCATCGCTTCTGTGGCAATGTCACGTTTTTCATCGTACAAACCTTCCGTCGATATCACTGCCTTACGGCTCGAACGGGTGTTTGAAGGCGGAGTATGGTGACTGTTTCATTTTTTAAAATCAATACCCCTAGGGGTGAGTCGGTTCTCTAACCCCCCCCTTAGCTCGTTGATTCCAATTCAAGATTTCCCAAAGGATCAAGGGTTTATTTCATATAAGAAATTTTCTCAAATAGGCCTGAATGGAACGTTATGTTTGCCGCCTTCATTTGCGTAAAGTACCTGAGGTCTTCGCCATTGTGATTTATATTCTTTATAATCAAGTGGTTAGATTTGATTTGCAGTGAAGGTTGGACTTGTGGCCAGCCGGGTTTGAGGGTGACGTTGTCCACGGTCGGGACTCTCTCCTTGAACCCTGTGCCTAAAACCTTTTAAGGTATGCGCCTTTTGCAAAGGCCCGGAGGAATTCAGCGCTGGCATGTTGCTAAAAACACGGTTTTATCTCCCCCCTCTACGTCAACATTGCGTGCCTCGCCCGCAGTTGGTTGAGCGTTTGCAGCACTCCAGCGGCGGAGAGTTAGTGTTGATCTCGGCGCCGGCCGGTTATGGTAAAACCACCCTGGTAAGCCAGTGGCTACACGCCCATCCCCACGCCTTCTCCTGGATAACCCTGGATAAGAGCATGTCGGTGCCAGTTGTGTTTTGGCGCTATTTTATCAATGCCCTTCGCAATGCCCAGCCGCAGTTGGGCGAGAGTGCCTTGACGCTGCTGGAGGGAACCGAGGAAGGCTCACTGCAAGCAGCTTTGGTTGCGCTACTCAATGACCTCGACGCCCTCAGCGTCCATAACCGTGGTGCACCTTTAACCCTGGTCCTGGACGATATTCACGAGCTGGACAATTCCGTTCTGATGAAACAGCTGAGCCTGTTTCTCGATCACTTGCCACCGGCGCTGCGGATAGTGGCCACTGCCCGCAGCGAGCCGCCGCTGGCGCTGGCGCGCCGCCGCGCCAACAACCAGCTGCTTCAATTGGGGGCTGATGACCTGCTGTTCGCTGAAGAAGAGAGCCGGACCTTCTTTCGCCAGACAATGGATTTGGCGTTGGAGGATAATCTTATTGCCAAGCTTAGCCACAGCGCTGAGGGCTGGGCTGCCGGACTGCAGCTGATTGCCCTGTCGTTGCAGCGCGAGCGTGGAGTTCCAGCGGCACAGGCGTTGGAATCCATCCCTCTGCACCGCGATGTGGCAGACTATCTCTTCGATGAAGTCTTCGATCGACAGCCCCCTTCCCTTAAGGCCTTTCTGGTTTTAACTGCCTGTGTACCACGGTTTTGTGCCGCCCTCTGCAATGCGGTCGGCGAACTGACGGACAGTCAGGCACTTCTACAACAGGTGGACAGGTGTAACCTGTTTTTGGTGTCACTGGACAATCATCGCACCTGGTTCCGCTACCACGACCTGTTTCGCCGCTTTTTGCTGCAGCGTTTCCAGCAACTCTCCGAAGCAGAGCAGCGGGGGGCCAGGACTCGGGCGGCGCAGTGGCTCGAACAGGCCGGCTATGTCGAAGATGCCATGGAACAGGTGCTCACCCTTGGCGACTGGAGCTGGGCCAGGCGCCTGATTGAGCAGCTCGCGGTTGTCGATATGGACAGGGGCCAGCAACAGACATTGCAGCGCTGGGTGAAAGCTTTACCGGAAGATGAATCCCAGGCACTCGCCCCGGAGATCAGCTCACTGATCACCCAGGCCTCGGAATCGACCAACGACAGCGAAACGCTAACAGGGGAAGAGCCTCCGCCACTCGTGGAACCCCTGACTCAGCGGGAACAGGAAGTGATGGAGTGTGTGGCTGACGGCCTCACAAACAAACAGATCGCCGATAAACTCTCGATCTCTCCCAACACACTTAAGGTTCATATCCGTAACCTTTACGGAAAAATGGGGGTTGAAAATCGCACCCAGGCGCTGCTCAAGGTACGCACCGGTAAATCCTGAACCCCTGCGTCACCCTAAATTAACCCCTGAGGGTGAGGTGGTCGCCCGCCCCAAACTATATGCTAAAAAAATAATATAAAACCGTGAAAATGCATTTACAGCTAGGAGAAAGCTCGTGGAACGAGAATATATGGAATACGATGTGGTCATTGTCGGCGCAGGCCCCTCTGGCCTGGCTGCTGCATGTCGCATTCGTCAACTCAGCGAGGCCATCAGTGTCTGCGTGGTGGAGAAAGGCTCCGAGGTCGGCGCCCATATCCTCTCCGGCGCCGTGTTCGAGCCCACCGCCCTGAACGAGCTTTTCCCCGACTGGAAAGAGAAAGGCGCGCCACTGAATACCGAAGTCAGCGGTGACGACATCCTGATGCTCACCAGTGCCGAAAAAGGCATCAAGGTCCCCCACCTCTTCGCCCCCAAGACCATGCACAATGAAGGCAACTACATTGTCAGCCTGGGCAATGTCTGCCGCTGGCTGGCCGAGCAGGCTGAAGCCCTGGGTGTGGAGATCTTCCCCTGCTTTGCCGCCGCCGAAGTACTTTACAACGAGGACGGCAGCGTCAAGGGTATCGCCACTGGCGACATGGGGATCGGCATGGACGGCGAGAAGAAAGACTCTTACATGCCCGGCATGGAGCTCCACGCCAAGTACACCCTGTTCAGCGAGGGCTGTCGCGGCCAACTGGGCAAGCAGCTGATTGCCAAATTTGCCCTCGACGCTGGCAAGGAACCCCAGCACTACGGCATCGGCATCAAGGAGCTGTGGAAGATCCCCGCCGCGCAACACAAAGAAGGCCTGGTGGTGCACACCGCGGGTTGGCCTCTGAGCGAATCCGGCTCCGCCGGTGGCAGCTTCCTCTACCATATTGAAGACAACCAGGTGGTCTGTGGCCTGATCACAGACCTGGCCTACTCCAACCCCCACGTCAGCCCGTTTGACGAATTCCAGCGCTACAAACACCACCCGATGATCAAGAAGTACCTGGAGGGTGGCGAGCGAGTCAGCTACGGGGCCCGCGCCATCACCAAGGGCGGCATCCAGTCGCAGCCAAAGATGACCTTCCCCGGCGGCCTGATTATCGGCGACAACGCTGGCACCCTGAATTTCGCCAAGATCAAGGGCAGCCATACGGCCATGAAATCCGGCATGATTGCTGCCGAAACCGTGGTCGCCGCGATTGATGCCGGTCGTGCCAACGACGAAGTCAGCGAATACACCACTGAGTATCAGAACTCCTGGGCATACAAGGAGTTGCACACTCAACGCAACTTCGGCCCGGCACAACACAAGTGGGGCAATATACTCGGCTCCGCTTACGCTTTTATCGACCTCAACCTGTTCAATGGCAAACTGCCCTGGACGCTGTCCGACCCCAAACCGGACCACGCCCAGCTAAAGCCAGCCGCAGAATGCAAGAAGATCGATTACCCCAAGCCCGACGGTGCACTCAGCTTCGACAAGCTGTCCTCGGTCTTCCTGTCAAACACCAACCACGAGGAAGATCAGCCCTGCCACCTGAAGTTAACCGACCCGGATGTGCCGCTGAATCACAACCTGCCCGTCTATGACGAGCCAGCTCAGCGCTACTGCCCGGCGGGTGTATACGAAATTGTTGAGGGCGAGGACGGCAACAAGCGGTTCCAGATCAATGCCCAGAACTGCGTCCATTGCAAAACCTGCGACATCAAGGACCCGACTCAGAATATTACCTGGGTGGCACCGGAAGGTTCCGGCGGTCCCAACTACCCCAATATGTGATCCTATCCACCTCAAAGGGCTGCAGTCATGCGGCCCTTTTTTTGTGCTTATTCCAGACTAAAGAAACGCCCCAGACTCCAGACTCCCCATTGCGAACGCCCTTCCACCACCCGCTCGACAGCCATATCAGCCAACTGATAAAAGACATTGCGATTAATCAGCGCGTTGAGATTCTTTCTGACGTGTATGTAGGGCGATGGCTCGCCATTGCTGGCATCGGTTCTGATCCAGAGCGCATTGTTATCGCCGGCAATCACTGTCGAGCCTGTATTGGTGGTAAATAGCAATGCCTGGTTTTCACCGGGATTTTCCACCGCCACTGCCACCGCCACAAAGGGAGCGTCATCCACCTGGATACGCCATTTCTCTACCGGCGTCACCAGAAAATACTCATCCCCTTCCCTGACTAGAATGCTGGAAAAAAGCTTTACCATCGCCTCGCGTTTGATGGGGTTGCCTTCGTGGTACCAGGTCCCGTCGCGGGCAATGCGCATATCCATGTCGCCACTGAGCTCAGGGTGCCACTTGTCCACAGGCGGTAACTTGGCCTCATCGGCGGCCTGGGCGGCGCGCAGTTGCTCGAAAAGAGCGTCAGGAGTGGGTCGGGTCATAGTGAACTCTGGGTAAACAGTTTTTCGAGAGGACTTCAACTCTTGCTATATTGAATTCGGGCGACGTTTATAGCGGGCTAATCGGGCGCTACAGCCGAAAGCTGGCGACTGAAGAGGGCGAACCCCTCAGCAATCAAACTGGAAGGCTCCTCCTTAAAATCGGCCAGCCAACCCCCTTTACTGTGGACGGTGACACCTTCAATAAATTGCCGGGACAGTACATCATAGATCATTAATTGAACGGAGATACGACTTCTGCTGATCGCTCTGATGTCTTCAGCCTCATCCTCCAACTGATCGCCCGCAAGCGTCCCTTGATGAAACTGTACCAACTTGGGATAAATCAGATAAAGATTGCCCGAACGGCGGGCCTCAGCCAGCGCATCCTCCAGGAATAAAAAGTCCGCACCAAGCGTCGTCTGAGGGAAGTACTCAGACATGGCTTTTGCAAGATTCGCGCAAATCTGGTTGGTCACGGCTTGTTGGGTGCTATCGCTCCCTTGCGGCGTTTGCGGTTTGGCGATGTAGATGGGACTGTCTGCAGGAAGTACCCAGTCCCCCTGACGACTAACACTGTGGGTCGATGCAACTTGCGATTTATCCCCCCAGTATTCAGTTTCCTGTATCGCGTACTCGTTGGTACATCCAACAATCAACGACATCGCTGCCGCACCCAGGAACGCCGTTATCCTCGTTAAGGAAATACACAGAGAAGTGATATTGAGGCGGCTCCCCAGGCAATAAACGTTATTCATTATTTTCAATCTGATCGTGACTCGCCGAACTCTGTTCCACAGCGGCATTGGCTGCCGGTACATTTTTACTACCCATGTGAACCCCCAATTCCATAATAAACGACATCAAACCATCCATATCTTCCACAACCGATGCAAAGGCCTTGGAATGGTAAAGTTCAACCGCTCCTTGCGTCAGCGCCCAGTATGCGGAGTAATAAAAATAGGGTGGCACATTCTCCAGTCGACCTTCATCTATTCGCCGTTGAAACATCTGGTTGAGCGATGCCGAAATATCCCCCCGAATCTTGTTCAAGGCCTGCATCTTTTCCGGCACCTGATTCAAGGCAATAATTTTTTCTTCAAGACGCTGAAACAACCGTGCTTTGGTCGGATCTGACATACGTGACTCAAAATAAGCTCTAGCCGGAGCAGCGTAATCGCCTTTTTCCGTGGCTGCGATAGCGTCCTTCAATTTTTCCGCCAGTGCCTGCTCGTAGTCAAACAGCAACTGCATGTAGATGTCGGTTTTCGAGGTGAAGTGTTTGTATATGGTCCCTTTACCAATATCCACATGCTCGGCAATCTGTTCGACAGTGACGTTTTCTTCGCCGCGCTCAATCAATAATGCCAGGGCAGCATCCAGTATGTTCTGCTCGCGCTGTCTGAACTTCTGGACTTTCTGCTTTGCTTTATCCATCCTACGGCCCTTGTTCGATCAGTTTGCTATTGTAACCAATAGCTCCTAAATACTATAGACTATGGCCATGACTGAACAACTTGTTGATCTGTTACAACTAGAGCAACTGGACATTAACCTCTACCGCAGTCTCAGCTACCAGGAGAATCACCGCAAGCATCTCTTCGGTGGCCAGGTACTGGGCCAGGCATTGGTGGCGGCGTCACAAACGGTAGAGGACCGCAAGCCACACTCTCTCCACGGTTACTTCCTTCGGGCCGGCAGCAGCGAATTGCCCGTTATCTACGACGTGGACCGGATACGTGACGGCCGCAGTTTTACCACCCGTCGCGTGGTCGCCAAACAAAAAGGGCGCGCTATTTTCAATATGGCGGTGTCCTACCATACCGAAGAAGCCGGTTATGAACACCAGATGCCATTTCTGGAATCGATGGATGACCCCGACACCCTGCCTTCCGGCAGGGATATCGCCATGCAGTTACACCCGGAACTGCCTGAAGACGTGCTGGCGACCCTGTCGAAACGTGGCATGTTCGAATTACGCCCTGTGGATACCGAATCCTATCTTTCGGATATACCGTCTCAACCCGTTGGCCGATTTTGGATCAAAGCCACCGGGACGCTCCCGGACGATCCGATTCTGCATCGTTCAGCTCTGGCTTACGCTTCGGATTTGGGGCTCATGGCCACCAGCCTGTTTCCCCACCCGACCAATGTATTCAATCCCAAGCTGATGCCCGCCAGCCTTGATCATGCCATGTGGTTCCACACCGACTTTCGTGCCGATGAATGGCTACTGTACGCGACTGACAGCCCTTGGGCGGGTGGTGCCCGAGGACTTAACCGCGGCCAGATTTACACCCGAGACGGCAAATTGGTCGCCTCCACTGTCCAGGAAGGCTTGATACGCCCCCTGGACTGAGGCTGGCGTTCTTAGGTACCTGAATAGCATAAGGATCCTGGCGTGCGGCTCTATAAGTACATTGGACTGACAGGCATCGCTGCCGATGAAAACGCCAAAGCGCGATTCTGCAGTCGTATGCTTGAATTCCCCATGATTATGGCCGCCCTTTGGGTGATGGCACGCTGGTATTTGAGCACCAAGGGACCTGGCTTCGAAATGCACCGCGGCTATGATATCGGCCTCTGGTCCCTGTTTGTCTTTGAAACTGTTCTTCTCACCTTGCTGGTAAACAACCCCAAATCCTACCTGAAAGGCAACTGGTTAAACCTGATTATTATAGCCATGGGCCTCCCCCTGCTCTGGGGGGCGCCTTCTGTAGCTGGAGCCTTGCGCATTCTGCGAGTCCTGATTCTGTTCAGCTTGTTGGTTCACGTCGGGAGTTCAGTACGCCAGCTGTTCGAAGGAAAGCAATTGGGTTCAACCCTCGCTGGAATTGCCATTATTATTCTGATGGCGGGCGTCATGATCGCCACGCTCGATCCCGGCATCGAAACCGTTACCGACGGCATCTGGTGGGCCTGGGTCACGGTCAGCACCGTCGGTTACGGTGACCTGGTGCCCGTAAGCATGATCGGTCGGATATTTGGCGCCTTTTTGATTTTGCTCGGCCTCGGACTGATATCACTGCTCACAGCCAGTATTGCGGCCTGGTTTTTGAGCGCCCAGGAAGGGGAACTTGCCAGCAGTGAAAAAGAGACTATGAAGCGTGTTGAGCAACTGGAGCAGCGATTAAAGCGTATCGAAACCAAGCTGGACAAGGCCTTGGAACAGCGTGTGACTAAAGATTGACCAAGTTATAGCCCATTCTGCTAACCTGATTGACAACCTATTGCAAAATTGTTTAAGAATTGTTCAGATAAGACTGGAAGTTTTGGAAAGCTGACTAATACTTATGGGTAACTGGTGGCACACATCCCCCCAAGTGTAAGTAGACACCGGTTGAGCTACGCAAGTGGCTCTATTTAAGGAAGTTATCCTTAATGTTTCACTCCTAATGGTCTTGGCCCCGCATCTCCCCCAGATCGCGGGGTTTTTTTTGGGGTGCAGAACGCCTTTTAAAATCAAGCCCTTAGCGTAGACATGCTTTACAAACTCCTCATGAGGTGGCTATAATCGCGCCCGCTTGTCGCCATGATCCCGTCTGGCGGCAAACCAGTGTCGGAGCGTAGCGCAGCCTGGTAGCGCACTTCCTTCGGGAGGAAGGGGTCGGAGGTTCGAATCCTCTCGCTCCGACCAATTTTACTCAAGTGCATGTACTCAAGTGCATGTACTCAAGTGCCTAACAGATACACGGTTTACACGTCGCAACGGAAACTCGGGTTTCCGCCCTGGTCCATACACACGCCCGCAGCATCTGTCTGCTAGTCACTTTCCTCTCTCACTTCCCCATACATCCACTTCCTCATATTGGTTAGTCCAAGCCGTACTTGTTGTTCAGCATTATAGGATCAATAAGTTTTATCAATACCTTGGGAAAAATCCTAGACTCATCTATAGACAAATAACCTTGCTCCCAGTGTCCATTTAGAGAAGGTTATATCTAACCTGGCTCTTAGTGTTATTGGTGCTTTCACTACTACCCAGAGCCTGTTCCCGAGGAAAAGATGTATCGAATTCGGTTCCATGGTCGTGGTGGACAGGGCGTAAAAATGGCAAGCAGGATCATTGGCACTGCCCTGTTTCGCTCTGGCTTTACCGTACAAGACGCACCGAAATATGGTGCAGAGCGTCGAGGTGCGCCCATTTTTGCTTACGTACGCGCAGCGCGACAACCGATTAATGAGCGAGGCGTGATTCTGCACCCGGACCTGGTTGTGGTGACGGACGATACCCTGGTGGCCGTCCCTGCCGCAGGCGTCTTGCAGGGTATTACCGAACGAACCATAGTCCTGATCAATTCCCACACAGCTCCGGATGTCTGGCAAAACCGTCTGAATATCGAAGCTCAGATCCTTATATTGCCGGCTGCCGAAGAGGTAGAGGATCGCGCAGAACTCCCCTATATCGGCGCTACCTGCGCCGGGGCGGCCGCCTGTTTATTGGGAGTCGTGAACCGGGATGTGCTTCTACAGGCGATTGAAGAGGAACTCGAAGCCCTGGGGCCGGCCATTGTGCAAAAAAATTGTGAGAATGCGCTTCGAGCTTTCGATGGCTTTATCAATAACCGAGGCCTGGTTACGGAGGCTCAGCCACTGACGGCTGCTGATAGCACCTCACCAGACTGGATTGACTTTCCGTTTGAAGAAGCAAGCATTTCAGCGCCGGATATTCACGGTAAAGACACCAGTGTCGAAGTCAAAACCGGTTTGTGGCGCACCATGCGTCCCGTCATCGACTATGATCGCTGTAATAAATGTTGGTGGGTATGCAGCACTTTTTGCCCGGACAGCGCCATTAATATCGAGGATGGCATTCCCGTCATTGATTATGACCACTGCAAAGGCTGTCTGGTCTGTGTAGGCGTATGCCCTCCCCACGCCATCGAAGCGATTCCCGAGTACTTGGCACAGGAAGAGGAAGCCAAGAACAAAGTAGAAGATAAAGCGTCAACGGCAACCGAAAGCCCAAAGGGAGGAAAGCATGACGCTTAAACTATTGACCGGCAATGGCGCTGCGGCCTGGGGCGCGCGTATGGCAGAGGCGGATTACATACCCGCTTTCCCCATCACGCCGCAATCGGAAATCATTGAGACGCTGGGCAACTGGGTAGATGGCGGAGAGATGGACGGGCGTATGGTGACGCTGGAATCGGAACACTCCATGATCACCGCAGCCGGTGCGGCGGCCGCCACCGGCGTTCGTGTGTTCAGCGCGACATCCAGCCAGGGGCTCTTGTACGCCATGGAAATGCTCTACACCGTTGCCGGCTGGCGCGCGCCTTTCGTACTGGTCAATGTCTCACGTGGCCTGGCCGCCCCTATCACGCTGGAGTCGGATCACTGTGACATCATGGCTGCACGGGACTGCGGGTTTTTACAGATCCATTGCGCCAACTGCCAGGAAGTGTTCGATAGCGTTCTGCTGGCCTACCGACTCGGAGAAGATGCCCGGGTTCGACTTCCCGTGCTGGTGAATTTGGATGGGTTTTACCTGTCATTCACAAGAGAGCCCGTTTCAATTCCGACGACTGAAACCGTCCGCCAGTTTTTACCACCGTTCGATCCTGAAAACATTCGTTTTACCGCCAGTGCACCTGAAAGCCAAGCTGTTGCTGTCCTTGGTGGAGGCCCCTATTCCTATTTTCGGTATGAAACTCACTTGGCGGCCCTCAACGGCGCCGCTGTTTACCAGGAAATTGAAAAACAATTCGCGAGCATCACCGGACGGCGAATGGATCTCGTTGAGAGCTATCGCACCGATGATGCTGAGATTGTGTTTTTTATGGTGGGTTCCTTTGCCACCAAAGCGCGGGATGCGGTGGATCGTCTGCGTGAAGAGGGCCAGAAAGTGGGATTGGTACGTCCGCGCTTGCTTCGACCCTTTCCAACCGAGATGTTAAAGTCACTGCTAACCGGCAAACAGGGCGTCACTGTGATCGACCAGAATCTTTCCATGGGCAAAGGGGGCGTGCTGCATTCTGAACTCGCGTCTGTGCTATACGGGCAAGCTCATGCCCCCGTGCTAACCAGTTTTATAGGCGGCCTGGGTGGGAGAGACATCAGTGCCGAGGAGTTCTACGAAATGGTTGCTCATACCCGCAAGGCGATTACCGAAGGAGTGACGCCTCCCCCACGACTTCTATATACAGATAATGAAATGCGCGAAATGCGCAAGCTGCAGGCGATAGCCAAAGTCGAAAGAGCGGAGACATCACCTCCGCGCCGGCAGACGTCTGATAAATAAGTTTTCGAGCCGGGAGATAGCTCATGAATGAAAGCCTTTTCAAGCGCATGAAGGATCTTCCGTCCACCCATCTGCTCGGCACAGGCACCCCTATGTGCTCTGGTTGCGGTGGTCTTGAAGCCTTGCATGAGATTTACGATGTACTGGGCGAAAAAACCGTCTTTATCAATGCCGCCGGTTGCATGACCCTTTTATCCGTCTACCCGTTCACCCCGTTCAGGGGCTCCTGGCTTTATACGGCCATGGCTTCAGCACCCGCAGGGGCACAGGGCGTTCGCGACGCACTGGACATACTGTTACAAAAAAAACGCATCCCGCCGGAAGACGATCTGAACGTGGTGGTGCTTACCGGCGACGGCTCTGCTTATGGTATGGGACTGTCGGCGACCTCCGGCACCATGGACCGAGACCTTGATTACATGTACATCTGTTACGACAATGAAGGCTATGGCAATACCGGACAGCAATATTCAAGCGCCACTCCCCATGGGGCCAAAACCTCTACCAGTCGCGGCAGCCGCGGTTACCCCGGCTACAAGAAAGACCTGTTTTCGATCTGGGCAGCCCATAAACCGGCCTATGTGGCCACCGTTATCGGTAGCGAACCACTGGACTTGGTACGCAAAATTGAAAAGGCCAAAAACCTGAAAGGGCCACGTATGATTATCGCGCTTGCGCCCTGTCCCACAGGCTGGGATTACGACCCGAAGGAATCGGTGAACGTGGGCAAGCTCGCTGTAAAAACCGGGGTTTGGCCCTTAAAAGAAGCTATTGATGGCAACGTTCGTCATACAAAAATTCCTCGCCAACGTATAGCGGTGGAAGAATACCTTAAACTGCAGGGACGATTTGCGCACCTGTTCGAGCCCCGGAGAAACTCTCAACTGATCACAGAAATTCAAGCACGGGTGGACCACTATTGGGAAGCCATACATTAGCGTCTTAACCCCCGGAAAACCGAATGGTGAAAGACACAGAACTGGAAACCCATACTCCCAAAAGCTATTACCACCGTGGTGGCGAACAAGCACTGACGGGCGCAACGATCCCGGAACACTTTTTGGGAATCGTCGAGCGCTTTCCGGACAGGGAAGCGGTTGTTTCATTGCCTCAACAGCAACGCCTTACTTACCGGCAACTGTCCACAGAAATTGATCGCCTTGCCCTCGGGTTGTTGGCGGCAGGCTTTGAAAAAGGGGATCGCATCGGGATCTGGTCGACCAACAATATCCAGTGGTTGATTGTTCAAATGGCCACCGCGCGCATTGGTGCAATATTGGTCAATATCAACCCTGCTTACCGCCCACGGGAACTTGCCTATGCCTTGACGCACTCAGAAGTCCAGGGCCTATTCCTGATTCCGGCGTTTCGCAGCAGTAACTATGTCGACATGTTGCTAGGGCTCATTCCTGAACTGCAAACTGCGATGGACACAGGCGAAGACCTGCGAAATCCGGCATTTCCCTTCTTACGCCGCGTGTTTCTCTTCGACCCTTCAGATTTCCCCATCACCGGAGATTCCAGATTAACGTCAACCCTCCGTACTGCGCACCCTGGCCTCAGCAGTTGGTTCGATCTTGTAAAGGCCGGTGAATCGGTGCCACAAGAACAACTCGACACAATGATCGACATGCTGGATAGAGACGATGCCATTAATATTCAGTACACCTCGGGCACAACGGGTTTCCCGAAGGCCGTCGTACTGAGTCATCACAATATTTTGAACAATGCCTGGTTTACCGCCCAGGCCATGGGATTTACCGAAATCGACCGACTCGCTGTGGCAGTACCTTTTTACCACTGTTTCGGCATGGTGCTGGCCAATTTGATGTCATTCAGCGTCGGTGCCTGCCTGGTCGTTCCCTGTGAGCATTTTGAACCGATCGCTGTGTTGCAGGCAGTGGAAAAAGAGCGCTGCAGTGCTTTGCACGGTGTTCCCACCATGTTTATAGCCGAGCTGGATGTACCCACGTTTTCCCGCTTTGACCTCTCATCTTTACGCACGGGAATCATGGCCGGCGCCCCCTGTCCAGCGCCGCTGATGAAGAGGGTTATGGAGGATATGCATTGTCCGGAAATTTTAATCGGTTACGGTGAAACCGAAGCATCGCCGCTCACCCATCTCACCACCGCCGACGACACCATGCAACGGCGTACACAGACCGTGGGTCGGAATTTGGCTCATCAGGAAGTGAAGATCGTCGACAGGAAGAGCCGCCAGACAGTCTCACTGGAAACCGTGGGAGAGGTATGTTTTCGCGGCTACCACGTAATGAAGGGCTATTATAAAGACGCCGATGCCACAGCCAGGGCCATAGATGGGAATGGCTGGTTGGCCTCCGGCGATCTCGGCATTATGGATGCTGACGGCTACGTGCGCATTGTCGGTCGCCTGAAAGAGATGATTATTCGTGGTGGTGAAAATATCTATCCTGCCGAAATCGAGGCTTTTATTTTCACTCATCCCGACGTGGCTCAAGTCTCTGTTTTCGGGGTTCCCGACAAGCATTTTGGTGAGCAAGTCGCAGCTTGGATAAAGTTACGTGAAGGCGCTGCCAAGGTGACAGAAAACGATATTCGCGACTTCTGTCTCGATAAAATAGCCCACTTCAAAATTCCACGCTACATCAAGATTGTGGATGAGTTTCCGATGACCGTCACCGGCAAGCTACAGAAATTCCGCATGCGAGAAATTGCGATCAAGGAGTTGAAATTAGACAGTTGATCCATTTCCCTGGGAATAAACAACCATCTGCTATCCGTCTCCCTTTATAACCCGTCACCTATCGAAACATTCTGCGCGGCCTCTGATTCGCGCACCGACTGATACCATTTGGCCGGTTCAATAATTTCGCCGTTCTCGTCCAGGGGCGGATAATCCAGGCCTCGCTCGTCACAGAATTTTGTCACCGCCGGATGTCCCCATTGGAACAAGAGCCGTTGATAGATATCATCCGGCAGTCGCGAATGTGCGTAAAAACCGGCGATCTGCCGTTGCCGCTGGGCTTCGGACAGGATAATGGCTGCGGCCACCGACACATTAAAGGATTCAACCATTCCCATCATGGGGACCGTGATGTGCTGATCCACCTTCTCAAGTGCCCTGTCACTGACGCCGTGTTTTTCTGTGCCCATTAACAGAGCCGTGGGTAGGGTGAAATCGACATTGCGGAAATCTACGGCATCGGGCGAGACGTGGGCTGCCAGTACCTGGAAACCCTTGGACTGCATCAAAGCGATCGGCTCGTCCACGGAATCGTACAGTGCCCACTCTACCCACTTCTGACTGCCCATAGCCGTCCCTCGGAAGGTGCGAAAGCCTTTGCGTGGACGTACCCCATGTACCAACCCCACCCCAACGGCATCACAGGTACGCATAATGGCGGACAGGTTTCTCCCCATATGCACTTCATCAGCGATAACAGTCAGATCGGGTTGGCGGCGATCCAGCACCTGGCGCAGTCGTGCGTAACGTTCGGGGGTCATAGTGGCGAGTAACTGATTAAAAAACGGGGCGAATTATAGGCCTTAGCGGCGCCGGCAGAAAGCCGATATCCGCCAAGCACAGGATTGTGACACTGGATTTAAGGAAATATTTCAACAATATTTCAACCGCTGAATTTATGTGGCATTTTTCCACATTCTCTGTGGATAAGTCAGTGCATAATATTTGGGAAAAGGCTCTAAACCCGCATTATTACTATGCAATCAACAAATTGTCTGTTTTTTATCCAACATCAAAAACCCTTTAAAATTCAACAGCTTAATAAATGCAACTGTTATTTTTGGAAAAAAATACAACTAAGTGAGTAATATATGTGAAGAACCGAAACACTGTGTATAAAGCGTTAGTGCACCTTAACCGTGGAACAGGCGTAGCCACAAAAGATTCATATTGCAAGTAAATTAATGAGAGGTTACACACAGACTTTGGTGGGGCCATCTGCTATAAATACGCACCTCAAAAATTGCCTTAGCGCCCCGCAGATCGTCGGATGTGGGACAGTACCCAATCAACCGCTTCCGGGTATACCTCGGAGTCCAGGACAAATTCCTGCCCTCTGGCAGCGGCCGTCAACCTGGTGCCGGCTTCCTCCCTCTCCCACCGCCAGCGCTTGCTATGATAAGTCAACGGCTCCCTCAATGGTTTCCCTTTGCGACTGAATGGATAAAACCACGCCGGTAAATGCCAATGAGTGGGCGCAGACGCATTAGCCGCGGTCAAGGAAAGCGCTGTACTGAAACGGGGAAAACAGCCAGCACCGGCTATCGTTCCGTCGTCATTATCCAGGGATAATTTTTTTCGACCGAGATACAGACAGTTTTTACCTGTGTAGTCGCCGTGGAAATGCGGGTGATTTCGCCCCCAGGGCAGCGCTTCCGGAAGCAATCGATCAATGTCGTAAATGGCGTCGACCTGCAGCCATCCCCAAAGCAAGTGCCGCTTGGGCGAACGCTTGTCAAACTGCCATCGATAACTTCCACCCGAATCGGCAACTAAAGTGACTGCCTGAAAGAGTCCGAAGAAGAGGAACAGATCGCCCGGTGCTATGTTCTGCTTGTGCAAATGCCCCTGGGCCGCCCCGAATTGACCAAACAAGGGTCGCCAACCCACTGGCCGCTGACAGAGAGAAGCGTCGATATCGGGGTCCAGATGAGCCCCATACACGGTCTGAGCCGTCCGCCAGTCAATTCCCGGACCAGATCTCCAAGATTAATCGAGACTGTAGCTTCAGTGCAAAAATTGAGTTGTTCGTATCTGACCGGCGATGTTGAATCCGGAATCGGTAACGCCAGCAACTTGCCGCCGGGAAAAATGGGGTTGGGGCACCCCCCGGAGGAGGAATCAAATCCCTTGCGGCTCAATATTATCTTCACGAGGCGTTATCCTCACGGAACGTTATCTTCACGGAGCATTATCCTCACGGAGCATTATCTTCACGGAGCATTATTTATGGAGCACTATTGCCGGCTGACAGGTTCCCTTGCCGGGCCCGCAGCAAGGCGAACACCAGTAACAACATGGGTAGCAGGCACACCAGCAATACAGTTTGCCAGCTGGTTGTACTCATAGCCCAACCGGCGGCAAACGACGCCAATGCCTGACATGAAAATACGGTACTGTCATGTAAACCCTGGGCACGAAAGGCCTCTCCCTCCAGATAGCTGCTTGGCAACAGTGCGGTTCCCGATACAAACAGGAAGTTCCACCCTACCCCAAGCGCCACCAATTGATACCAGAAGCCCATCACCGAAACATCGAAAATCCCCACGGCAATTGTCAGACCGTAGCACCCCAGACCCAATACCATCAGCCCCCTGATTCTCAACCAGCGAAACAAAAAAGGGGTGATCAGGGAAGGCAGGAACATGGCGGCAATATGGGATTGAATCACCCATTTTGTATCCGCCAGACTATGGCCTTGGTGCAGGTGCATACTGATGGGGGTTCCAGTCATGACGAAGGTCATCACCATGTAGCCTACAGCGCCACTGACAATGGCTAAGACCAAATTGCGATTTTGCAGCATCTCCCTCAACGGTCTTGAGCGCCGCGTCCCCTGTGCCCCATGGACTGACTCTGGTAATTGCAACAGCGACAGCAGCACTGCAGTTGCGATAAAGCACAACCCCGCCAACACAAAAGATCCCTGGTATTCAACAACCGTGATATAGCGACCGGCCAAAGCCATTTCCGGCCCCAGCACGGCGGCAATAATTCCGCCGCACATGACTATGGAGGCGGCAGTCGGTCCATGGTGGACATCCACACTTTCCATGGCCGCGAAACGTAATTGCTGGATAGCGGCATTGGTAAACCCCAGCAGGGCCGATGACAGACAAAACAAACCAAAACTGCGGGCTTCGAGTGCATAGAACGATAAACCGCAAGTCAAAATACCGACAGCCATGAACAGGAAAAATCCCGGTCTGCGGCCGATGCGCGCCATGGTCTGGGTTACGGGCACTATCCCCACTGCCGCCCCGACAACCATGGTGGTAATGGGCAAAGTGGCCCAGTCGGGGGATGGAGCCAGCTCCACCCCCATCAGACTGCCGATCAGCATCATCAGCGGCGTTGCCGCAAAAGCCATGGCGTTACAGGCGGCGAGGAGCCAGACGTTGTAAAAACCGGCACCCCTCTGCCTATCGCTCACCAATAAAACCCCCGGACTGGTGGGCCCAGAGCTGGGCATAGAGTCCCTGCTTGTCCAGCAGTTCGCGATGCGTCCCCTGCTCCACTATCCGGCCTTTGTCCAAAACGATAAGCCGGTCCATCGCCGCTATGGTGGACAGACGGTGAGCGATGGCGATTACGGTTTTGCCTTCCATCATGGTGTAAAGACTGTCCTGAATACTGGCCTCCACCTCAGAGTCGAGGGCGGAGGTGGCTTCGTCGAGTACCAGGATCGGGGCATCCTTGAGCAGTACCCGTGCAATGGCGATTCGCTGGCGCTGTCCGCCGGAAAGATTAACCCCCCTTTCACCGACATGCGCTTCATAGCCGCAGCGTCCTTTAACATCCCTGAGTTCCTGAATAAAATCGTGAGCCTGGGCCTGTCGGGCGGCATCGATAAGCTCCCTCTCACTGGCGTCGGGGCGACCAAACATAATGTTATCCCGCACTGATCGATGCAACAGCGAGGTGTCCTGGGTCACCATGGCAATATTCGCCCGCAGCTTTTCCTGGTCCACCTGGCTAATATCCTGACCATCAATACAGATAACCCCTTGGTCCAGGTCGTAGAATCGCAGCAACAGGTTGACCAGCGTGGACTTCCCTGCACCTGAGCGGCCGACAACACCGACCTTTTCGCCTGCAGCGATGGCCAGGTTGAGGTTCTGAAAGACATTGCTGTATTCCAACCTTCCGCCGTCCCCTGCCGATCCGGAGGGATAACCGAAACTGACATGGCGAAATTCAATACGTCCCTGATCGACGGATAACACTTCAGGCGTCTCGGCATTGCGGATGCTATGGGGATTGGCAATGGTGTTGATGCCATCTTGCACCGTGCCGATATTTTCAAACAGATTACTGACTTCCCACATAATCCAGTGCGACATGCCCGTCAATCGAATCGCCAGACTCATGGCCACTGCCAGTGCGCCTGGTGAAATTGAGCTGTCTATCCAAAGCAGTATACCCGTGGTGCCGGTGGCAAAGACCAATAACATATTGATGCTCCACACCGCTAAATTAAGCCAGGTGACCAGTCGCATCTGCGGGTGAACAGTATCCAGAAACTCCTCCATGCCTTCCTTGACGTAATCTGCCTCGCGGCGGCTGTGAGAGAAGAGCTTGAGGGTCAGTATATTGGTATAACTGTCGACAATACGTCCGGTCATCATCGAACGGGCGTCAGCCTGGCGGGTGGATATATCTTTCAGGCGGGGTAAGAAAAATCTCAAAACCGCAATATAGGCTGCCAGCCAGAAAACCACCGGCAGAGACAAGCGCAGATCGGAGTTGGCGATCAGAATAATGCCTGTGACCATATAAATGGTGGCGAACAACATCACGTCCAGCAGCTTCATGACGGATTCACGAACCGCCAGTGCAGTCTGCATCACCTTGGTGGCAATACGCCCGCTGAACTCGTTTTGGAAGAAGGCGTAACTCTGGTTCAACAAGTAGCGGTGAGACTGCCAGCGCACCACCATGGGAAAGTTTCCCAGCAGGGTTTGATGGACAATCACTGACTGAAAAAACACCACGACCGGCAGGACCAGCAGTACAAAAACACTCATCCCCAGCAGAACCGGCCATTCCTGTTCAATAAATATGGCCGGGTTCTTGGCCGATAACCAATCCACCAGTTGCCCCAGAATACCGTAGAGCAAGGCTTCCCCTACCGCCATACAGGCAGTAAGACAGCCCATAATCACAAGGAAAGGTTCTATCCCCTTGGTATAGTGGCGACAAAATGCAAACAGTTCTTTCGGCGGTTGCTGCGGATGCTCCGCCGGAAAGGGATCGATAAGACGTTCAAAATAGCTAAACATTGTGTGACTCAATTTACTTCTTGGCCAGGCTGGCGCACGACTCATTTGAATAAATTGTGTGCAAATCGTCTGGCAGATATCCAGGGGCGGATTGTATCAGGAACCGGGACAGTCGCTCATACCCAGTTTGAAGTGATTCAGATGCCGACGATAACAGGCACCTTTTACCACACACAGATTCCCGCCGAAGGCTCTACCGGGCAGTCATTTTTGCCATTTATCTATGGTAGTATTCGGCAATTCCATTTAGTGGTATGGAGAGTTTGGCAACCCCATGTCGGAACCTCAAGACTTACAGATTTGCTCGGCCCATCTTCAAAGCGCCCTCCTGCACATGGAGGCCCGATCAATACCCACAAATCCGTCGAATATACGGATATGGTACGAATACAGCGAAGGCGGGTATCAAGAGCTCAATGACGCAGTAGACGAGCTGATTCAATCCAAAATCAAGTTCGATGAGGTTATCTGCAACAATCTCTATGAGCGATTTTTCGGCGAACTGCCATCGCAGCAGCTGCGGGAATTTAAAGATGCGGTTCAGCATCTCGCGTCAGAAATAGGGATCGAGTTAGCCAACCTCGTCCCCACTTCCAGCGAGTGCGCCAAAGCCATCGCCAGTGCCGAGAATGCGCTTGCAAATGGTTGCGAATTGCAAGCTCTCAGAAAGATTACAGCGCAGTTAATCGATGAAAGCCGGCTGGTGCTTAACCAAAATAATCACATGAAAGGGGTGATCAGCGGTTTACAGACCAAAATGTCATCACTGGAAGTCAATCTGGAGAAAGCCCATTCCGAGGCTATGACGGACGAATTGACCGGGGTTGCGAACCGACGCGCCTTCGAAAGGAAGCTGGATCAGGTACTGAGCAACCTGACCCCCGACCGCAATGCCTGCCTGTTGACGATGGATATCGACAAGTTTAAGGACTTTAACGACCGTCATGGCCACTTGATGGGCGATAAGGTGCTCTGTTTCGTTGTCCAGATGATCAAGAAGGTCATCAAAGGCCAGGATCTGCTCGCCCGTTTCGGTGGCGAGGAGTTTCAGCTCTTGCTCGAGGATTGTTGCCTCGAGGACGCGGCCAATATCGCCGAAAAAATACGCAAGACAATAGAGGCCGCAAAGTTAACCAGCGGCCCGGATCGTAAACCCATGGGTTGTGTCACCGTGTCTATCGGCGTCGCCGCCCTTACCCAGGGCGAAGGTCGCAATCAACTGATAAACAGGGCGGATAAGTATCTCTATACCGCAAAGTCAAAAGGCCGCAATCGCATTATTTGCGAGTAACCCTTTCCAGCAGGGGGCTCATCCCTGCCCTATTGCAAAATGACCCCCGCTTCCAAACTTCCTCCAATAACTGCCCTCCCCCTAAATTACGCCCTTTTATTAAAAATAATAGAATCTGTTTAAAATTCAACTGGTTATAACAAATACCTTAACTACTTTATAAGTACTGACAGGCTCCACAAAATGACCTTTGGGTTGTAAGAAATCCGTCATGGCTGCGACTAACCTATCAATCCACACGTTTTACAGAAGCAAGTGAGAACTTGAATTGACCGCTCCAATTCGACAGATAGGGTAAGTTATGAACAATCAACACCGTGGTAATGCCCGATGAATACACTTATTTATCAGGCACACAAAATCTTTCAGTTTTTGGACAGAGCTGCCCCGTGGGTAGCACTGTTACTGCTAAGAATACTGATCGGATGGGAGTTTCTGGAAGCCGGTATCGAAAAATACAATGGTGAAAACTGGTTTCACCAGATCCATGATCAATTTCCCTTCCCCTTTAACGTGATACCCGCCTCTGTAAGCTGGACCATGGCCACCTACTTCGAATTGATTGGCGGCCTGGCGTTGATACTGGGATTGGGTACCCGCTTCTTCGCATTCTCCCTGATCATTTTGACCGTCGTCGCCACCGCAGCAGTACACTGGCCAACGGATTGGCATACGCTGGCTGAGCTGGTCAAGGGTTACGCTATCACCGACAAGGGGTTTGGGAACTTCAAGCTACCACTGATATTTCTCACGATGTTGATTCCGTTGGTCTTTATGGGAGGAGGCAAGCTAAGTCTGGACAGCCTGCTTAACAGGTTTACACGCTCTCGTCGTATCCGGGGAGAGCGGGCACCGGAAGGTGTTAATGGTCAGACTGACAAGCTTGCAGCAAGACGGGTCTAGCCAATAGACTAGGCCACCCATGGTGCCGAACCCACTCCGGGTTCGGCACCTTTTAGCCTCTGTTCAGCCCCCTCCGCCAGTTATTCTTCATCCCCTTTACTTATTCTTCATCCCCTTTACCGGTCGGAACGATGATCGTCACCTTTGCGCCTTTCAAAGTCCCCCGCCACAAAGCTTTGCATGGCTGAGCGAATAGCTGTAAGGCTTTTTCCGAAATTCCGGCACCCTTTGCAGATCACCGTGTGGAACCTGAGTTCCATCTTCTCTTTTAGGGACAGTGGACGATCCTGGGATTCCGACAGGAGGCGCGTGGTTTCTCGACAACTAAGCATTGGCCCCCTCCCTGATCCAGTGCAGTTCGAGACACTTTTGCAGGCGCAATCGCGCCCGGTGCAAGAGAACATGCAGGTTGCTGGTGGTCAAATCGGCTTCCTGACAAATCTCGGCACTATCCAGGCCAATATATTCTCGCATCATGAACACCCTTGCCTGTCTCGGAGGCAAATTGTTCAGACAAGCTTCAAAAACAGTCCAAAATTGCAACTGCTTAAAGCTGGCTTCCGGGTTTTGCCATTCCAGTGGTCGTTCTTCCGGATTCCAATGTCCTCTCTGGTCGAACAGCTCCGAGAGGTCACTGTCTTCGTCGGCAGTGGAATACCCCGATGAACTGATTTCTCCCCGCTTAAGTCTTTTGCGCAAAATATCGGCAACTTTATTCCTCAAAATGGCAAATATCCAGGTTTTTAGTGCCGCTTTTCCGGCGAATGACTTTGCATTCTTTAGGGCGCCGATCAGCGCCTCCTGGACTGCGTCTTCAGCTAAATGCCTGTCATTAAGTTGCAAAACCGCAAACTTGAGCATCTGCTGTCGAACCTCCTCCAAAAAACGAGGATCGCTTAAGTGTTCAGCTTTTGGAAGTTCCGGTTGAGCATTCTGGGCTGAGCTATTTTCTGTCATCAGTGGCCTAAAAAGTTTGGCTTTCCGCAAAAAGTCCAAACCATAGGCCAAAATACGCCTCTCCACAACCAAAGCGAGAATCTTCGCCTGGTTGACACTGACAGGCATTGGGACTGTCAATTAGTCTTCTCGCTGAAGGGAATTCTTACAGAAAAGTGGTGTCAAACGCCCTTCCCGTTATGGCGATAACCTCGGAAAAACGCCAGCGGATAACGAAATGCCGCTTTTCCGGCAGACATTTCAATAACCGCCGCTCAAGCGCTACCTGAAGACAACTTTATAAATGCGGGGTACAGCACCTATAATAGCCGTATTAGAGGTTGTGTGGCAGAATACGCCACTTTTTGATCTGAGGCGGCATGGCAGCCGCTATATTTAGGATATTTGTTGGGGACCTCCTGTGAAAAAGAAAAACCTGGCCATGTATGGCATTTCCCGTATTGATGACGACATTTACCGAACTCACGCTTGGCGTGTAAGTTTGCGTCGACATGGAAAGAGCCTCGTCAGAAACTTCGCAGATAAGAAATGTGGAGGCAAACGCAAGGCCCTGGCGGAAGCGAAGCGCTATCGTGACGAGCTACTGCATGAGAACCCCCCGATGAGCCGCAAGGAGTTTGCCTCCATTATGCGGCGAAACAACAATACCGGTATCACCGGTGTTTACCGATATGCGAAAAAATACCTTCTGAAAGACGGTCGCGAGCGCGCTTCCTGGTATTGGGAGGCACATTGGCCCACGGCCCCCGGCGAGAGCCAATCTATCAACTTTTCCGTGAATGAGTACGGTGAAGCCGTAGCCAAGCAAATGGCCATACGGGCTCGCGAAGAGGGCCTTAAGAAACTCGAGGGCGTATTCTGGGCCTCTGAACGAGGAAGCCTGGAAAATCCGGACAAGTCGAAAGGCTCACCCGCTAAGAAAAAGGCCTCGGCCAAGAAAGGTCCGGCCAAGCGTCCGACAAAAACCAAGGCGGCAACCCAGAAAGCCACCGCAGCGGCCAAAGCGGCACCTAAAAAAGCAGCCGCTACCAGGAAAACACGTGTAGCCAGGAAGTCAGCCGCCCAAGCCACTTCACCGGTCAAAAAAACCGCTGCCACCCCGAAAACAAAGACCGCCAAGCAAGCGGCAAGCGCCAGGAAGACACCGGCCAAAAAAGCGGCGTCGGCGTCCAAGCCTGTTGCAAAGAAAAAAGCTGTGACCAAGAAAGCAGCAACTCCCAAGAAGGCTCCAACTGCTAAGAAACGTCCTGCCACCAAAAAGTCGACTACGGCAAAGTCAAAGGCCGCAACCAAAAAAGCGCCCGCCGGTAAGAGAAAGACGAAGAAAGCCTGAAGCTATGTCAGTGTCAGTTCAGTTTTAGTCTGTGTCGAATTTCAGGCAGCAGACGCTGAACACTGGCATATCCCAGTTCAATAATCTCCTGTGCCCGAACGAAGTCCATCATCCCGATATTCGCCAATTGTGGCGTTATCAGGATATCCGGCGGGTCGCCTACCATTCGGCTTCGGGTAATCCGGTCCTGCATAATATTGATGGCGTCGGCAAAGGTTTCTACCATACCTGGTGCTTTGGGGATACCCGAGCCAGTGCTACTCGACTCAGTCGCAAACGGGAATAAGGGGTGTCGAGCGATAGATCCCTTCAATCTGGTAATAGGATCTCCAATAGTCTTGGCGGTCACTGTGGCAGACGGCGCAACATTCGAGCCCCGATCAGGCCTTTCGCGGATGATATTACCGTTTAAATTAACCGCGATAACCCAATGGGCGTCCAGGTGGCGACAGAGATTGACCGGTACTGGATTCACCACGCCGCCGTCTATCAACCAGTCATTGTCGATATACGCCGGCGGCAAAATGCCGGGAATCGCCGCTGAACTCCATATGGCATCGTGCAGCGGTCCCTGGATAAACCTTATTTCCCGCCCGGTTAACAGTTTGGTGGCCACGCAGGCGAACTGAATCGGCAAATTCTCTATAAGGGTGTCATGATCGGCAATAACATCACTGAGCTCTTCTCGCAAACGAATGCCATCGATTACGGCATTGCTGGAGAAGGTTAGGTCCACAAAACGCACCATTTTCCATCGAGTCAGCGATTTGGCCCAGGATTCCAGATCATCGAGCCGCCCATTGACATAGCTGGCGCCAATCAGGGCACCAATTGACGATCCACAAATGATATCGGGGAAGATTTCCGCTTCGAGTAGCGCACGAAGAACACCGATATGTGCCCATCCCCGGGCAGAGCCGCTACCCAGTGCAAGAGCGATTTTCTTGGGTTTGATTCCACTATCGACAGATTTTGAGGACAATTGACTGCTCATTATTTAATCAGAATCATTCCTGTCATAACTGGAGGCTCCTTCACTTCTATAAGAGTAGACCAGACCTGGCAAGACCATAGGACTTCCGAGGGCTGGATGGGCACATTCACGCCATAGGGAGACCCGACCAAACCTGTTACAATTAACAGGAACTGCCTTAGTGTCTACACACCGTATGAGCTGACTCCTGGGTATGGGCTCAAGAAAAATGATCTACCAGGCAATTGTTGAAAACCTTGGCAATTATAAAGTATGAATCTCCTTCCTTTCCGGCATTGGATTCGCAATCGCTTGGGAGCACTCATATCACACGGGGGCAACCTTGGCTGTCTGTTGATTGCCAGCACCTGCCTTGCCGGGGCCGAGCTGATCACCGAGAGCGATTGGCTGTCCGAAATACCCAAAGTGGTATCTGCGACAAGGCAGGAACAAAGCATTATTCACGCCCCCTCATCAGTGACCATCATCAACCGGGAGATGATCGATGCTCTCGGCGCTTTAAATATCGCGGAACTGATGCGATTGGTGCCCGGATTTCAGGTTTTCTACACCAACGGCTCTACGTTTGGAGTGACACCTCACGGCTTCAGTGATCGTGATCCACGCCGTATGGAAGTTCGTGTCAACGGTCGATCCGTCTACCTGCCACTGCTGTCTTCAACGGCCTGGGAATCCCTGGGGATCACACCGGAAGACATTGATCATATCGAAGTGGTCCGCGGCTCCAATGTGCCTGCCTATGGCTCAAACGCCATATTGGGGGCAATCAACATCATAACGCTCAACCCGGTAAAGGGTTCCGGCGACAACGTGAAGGTTACCGCTGGCAGCGTCAATACACGTGCTATAAACACCCAACACTACTTTCAGCAAGGGGCAGTGGACGGTCTGCTGAGAAGCGCCTATAAGGAAAACAACGGCTTTGACGGGGTTGAGGATGAGTCCCATGCCGGTCACCTTGCCGTTAGCGGTGTCTACACCCCTGACCTGGCCAACTCCCTGGAATTCGAAATCGGCTACAGCCACGGAAATTTCGGCATTGGCGACGGCGACCATCTGGATGAATTCGCCGACGAAGACCGCAATTCATGGTGGTTACAGGGTATCTGGGAGCATACATGCGGTAAAACTTTGTGGAAACTGAACACCTCTTTCGCCAACCACAGTTTCGATCGCCATCGAGCGGTTTTGCTGTCAGATCTTCTTTTTGTCCCCCCAGAGCAGATTCCCGCGATTGTGCCCGGTCACGAGGATGAAGCCCTTGAGCTGGAACAGGGCGATATTGACTTCAACGTGTTCAATGCGGAACTGGAGCGACATGCCTCCTTCGCCGGTGGATGGCGTTCGGTTTTGGGAGCCGGACTGCGATTGGATTCTGTGAAATCCGATCGTTTCCTGGGCAATGATGGTAAAAGCGACAGTGCCGTGTATTCCCTGTTCGGCAACCTGGAATGGCACGCCTCTCCTAAATGGATATTCAATGGCGGGCTTATGCTGGAGGACAAGGAGGGATTTCCCGCCGACCTTTCCACGCGATTGTCGTTGAATCATCAATTCACAGCACAACAGCATGTCCGCGCCAGCCTAACACGCGCCTTTCGCCAGCCTGCCATCATGGAATCCGAACGCTTGTGGACCATTCGCTTCAGCAATGGCGACTTAATCGATATTGTGCATCGCTCGCACCCGGATATTGAATCTGAACGCGTGGATACCGCGGAACTCGGCTATTTTGGTTTTTGGCACAACAACAGGCTTAAACTGGACGCCAAAATTTTTCGAGAGGAAATTCGAGACGCCATTGATGGCGTCGATATGTTTGAGGATCAATGCCTCAACCCGGCTCCCGCTTTCGCTGCGCTGGCCGAGGAGTACTGCCAGAGCTTCTTTGTAGGCGACGAATATGGTGCGCCCCTGGAAAAAAAGATGCGGGTTTTCTCCAATGCCGCCAGTTGGACCGTGGAAGGCGTGGAGTTGCAGCTGCGCTGGAAGCTGGCAATCAACACCTGGCTGCGTTTCAATTATGCGAGGCTTGAGGCCGAAGGCAAGCGCGTCAGGTCAGTCAGCAGTTTGATTAAAGAAGTTACCGATTCAGTACCCAAACACACAGCCGGGCTGCTGTTTTCCCACAAGCTGACAGAAAACTGGCAACTGAGCGGTTTTCTTCAATACACCGATACAGTGGCCTGGCGCAGCGGGACCAGGGTCGAGAGCTATTCACGTTTTGATCTGAAGTTGGCCAGACAATGGCGCTGGGGTAAAACAGAGAGTGAATTGGCTGTAATGTCGCAAAACCTTTTCGACGAGGATTATCTGGAGTATCAAAGAAACAACCGCTTTGATCGTCGAACATTTTTATCGTTTTCAATTAAATGGCCCTAGAGTGAACCACCTTTAGCCGAGGAAATGCAGGACGCATGATAAAAGGATTAAAACTACAATATCTCAGGGAACTGAGAACGATGGGGATCGCCGCCTGGCTATGGCTTTGCTGCGTCCCCGTGGTCTACTGCGCCCCCATAAGTTCAAACGCCACGCATCAAGCAGACAGAATAACTATTGCCGTTTTACTCAGCGGCTCAAATCCCCTGTATCAACAAACACTTCAGGCTTTTGGCGACAACCTGCCACCCAATGTCGATATCGCCACATCCATGGCGGAAGATTGGTCTGGAGAGGCGAAATCCGACCTTGTCGTTGCCATAGGCGCATCCGCCACCAAGAAAATGTTCACTTCGAACCCGATGGCCCCTGGACTCAGTATTCTGTTGCCCTCAAACACATTTACCCGATTATTGGAGCACTCTCAATCAGCAGCCAACAAGCTAAAACTCGGTAAAATTTCAGCCATCTACATGGACCAGCCTGGGGAACGACAAATCAACCTCGCCAAGTATGTGGATCCCGGGCTTAAAAATCTTGGCACCCTTTACGATGCGCAATCCAGTTCTCTGATCAAGGCCCTGGATATTGCCGCCAACGAAAAAGGCGTGAAACTACTGGCGCGACAACTGGAACAAAGCGAAAACCCGGTGGCCGCACTGCGGGAAATGTACGCCGATATCGACATGTTTATCGCTGTACCGGGTCGATTTATTTTCAACCGCTCCACTGCCAAATGGATGCTCTATCTCAGTTATCGCCATCGTAAACCCCTGCTGGGGTTTTCCGCAGACTATGTACAATCAGGCGCTTTGGCAGCGGTTTACTCACGCCCCTCAGATATTGGCTTGCAGGCCGCATCCTGGATCAAAGCCATTGACTTCCGGGACATCAGGTTACCACCACCAAGCCATCCCAACAGGTTTTCAGTGTCAATCAACCGCGAAATTGCCCAGCGTTTGGGCAAAGACCTCCCGAGCGATAATGACATCAAGCAAATATTGCAGGAACTGGAGCGACAGCGGTGAGTATAGGCATACGTAGCAGGACCTTATTTACTGTTATTGTCCCATTGCTGTTGCTGGCATTGATCATGGGATTTTACTTTATTCGCGTGCGCATTGATGACGCCCGTAATGAACTTGAAATGCAGGGACAGCGCTACGGAGAGTATTTGGCTGCCGCGAGTGAGTTTAACGTTATCTCGGGCAACCAGCCGGCGCTGGAAGACTTTGTCGTTTCCAATATGAGAGTATCTGAACAGGTACTTGCGCTGATAATACTGGATGCCAAGGAAAATGTGCTGGTGTCAGCGGGAAACAGAAAGGAAATTGAGGTGGCACTGATCTGCTTCTACGACACTCTCGCCTGCCAGCGTTATCAAACCCGTCTGTTTTTCAATCAGCCAATAATATCGCCAGGAGTGTCGGTCACGAAAAACCCGGAATTTGTGCCGCCAGATATTTCCGATACACCCATTGAAAACGAGATTGTCGGTCGCATACTGGTGTCCTTCAGTACCGAACAATTGCAGGCATTGCAGCAACGCATGCTGTTTGACGGCCTGGCGATCACCTGTGTCGCCATACTTATCGCCAGCATGATCGCACTGTTTTTTGCCGAAGGCATTTCCCGGCCCATCTCGAGACTCTACAAGGTGGTCAGTGCTATCCAGCGCGGCAACCTGAGCGCACGCACTATTCCCAGTAGCCGTGGAGAATTGCGCCGTCTGGAAGATGGCGTTAATGCCATGGCGACACGGGTCGAGGAAGCCAACACCAATTTGCAGCAGCAGGTTGAAAAGGCAACATCTGATCTTGTACAGGCCCTGGAAACCCTGGAAAGCAAAAACAAGGACCTGGAACAGGCTCGCGCCAAAGCAGAGGAAGCCAACCGCACAAAAGACTTATTCCTCGCCCGTATGAGTCACGAGCTGCGTACCCCCCTGGCTTCGGTGATAGGTTACTCGCGATTGCAGGAAACGGCTGAAGATTCCGCCAAACGCAAGGACTACGGCAGGATTGTCGAACAGGCCTCGAAAATTTTGCTGGCCACTATCGACGATATCCTTGACTTTATCCGCCTGGAAGATGAGTCCATTCGCCTGGAAAATATCGATTTCGATCTCAGGGACTGTATCGAAAATGTCGTTGCCATGCAGGCCCCGGAGGCTGACCGCAAAAAACTCGACTTGATCTGTGACTGCGACGACAACCTTCCAACATGGGTTTGCGGCGACTCTGCCCGATTGGCGCAGATAGTGACCAATTTGCTCAGTAACGCCATAAAATTCACTGACCGGGGTCAGGTCAGACTCCACGCCTCCGCCACCTACCCCAACTACGACAAAGCCTGCATACAGATTGTGGTTACTGATACCGGCATAGGCATACCAAAGGACAAGCAGTCACAACTGTTCCAGCCGTTTACCCAAGCCGATGAGAGCATTTCCCGCCGCTTTGGCGGCAGTGGATTGGGTTTGTCAATTACACGCAAGCTCGCCCAGTATATGGGGGGGGATGTGTCGCTACGCAGTGATTCGGGCCAGGGCGTCGAGGTAACCATCACTGTTCAAATGCAGTTGAGCGATCAGCGTCAACACGCTCCCCTTTCTCAGTCGCGGACGACCTCTTCACCGGAAAGCGTCAAGGCGCTGGTAGTGGAAGACAACGAGCTCAATCGACGACTTATCACCATTCAAATGGAAAATATCGGCATCAAAGTCAAGGCCGTTTCAAGCGGCATCGAAGCTTTGGGGGCTGCGGAAAATGAACATTTTGACGTCATTTTTATGGATATTCACATGCCGGGCATGGATGGGGTGAAGCTTGCCGCCACATTCAAGGAACACGCGCCGGACATCCCACTCTATGCGCTAACAGCGAACATTACCGGCTCGGAGGAGAAAGCACTGCTCGATATCGGCGTTCGAAAAATTCTGTACAAACCACTCAAAGAAGATACGCTTAAAAAGATTCTTGAGCAGGGACTTGAGCCAGAGAAAATTCCCGAAGATGAACAGGCGACAAAAGGCAGTTCCCGTTTCGAGCTTGCTCCCGGCATTGAAGCCAATGCCGTTCTCGACGAGTTGGAGCGATTGCTGGACAACCTATCGACGTTTTTAAGCGGTGGACAGACGGAATCATTATTCGAAACGGCCCATCGACTATTGGGCATTGCGCGATTATTTACCCGAGGAAGAGTACTGGCCATAGCCATCGAACTTGAAGACTTGGCGCGACAAAAAAAATGGGGCCAGTTGGAAACGATAAAACCCAGCCTCATCAAAGAAGTAAACCAGCTTAGATATTCGGTTGTCGCGAAAGATGACTGAACTCATGAAACCTGTAATAAGGTGTAAAAGCTGGGATTCGATCCAACTTTTCTCGAGATCAGGGCTCAACTTGATCTTTTAGTAGCTACTCAAAAAAGTCTGTAGTCCTTTGCTGACAGATTTATGGCTTGCGTGTATGGGCTTTCTATTCTCGGTTTGGTTTTTCACAATGAGACCGCCGAGGGGTACCAGCTTAAACCAACCCTAACCCACCAATAAAAACCATCCACAGCACTCGGAGTACTGTTGGATATAATCAAAATTATCGGGTAGAAATCGACAGAGCAGCAAACCCATTGGTCAGAATCGATAACAACGTTGCGCTTACTATTTACAAAAAAACTCCCCGCTAACGGACGCTGAAATGAGCTGCTGCCCGGGGTTATAGCCCGATACATCCGCCTTCATCGTAGCGATCTCCATTCTTGGCACGGGGATATGCCCCCCACCTACGGATAATTGCCGAGGCTTGCAATGACCGATGTCCAGCTCCCCCGCCAACAGACCAGCTTTTCGGGCGGCATCCTTGACAGCCAGTTTCAGTGCGCGATCGGCCAATTCCTGCCGCTTGGAGTAATCAAAACTGATGTTATTGATAGTATTGACACCGGCTTCGCTCATGGCATCGATGATCCGGGGATATTGATCTATCTTTTTTACCGTGACGGTGACCGGGCGCTGGGCATTGTAACCGGCCGGCTGACTGCGACCATCCTGTCGCTGCCATACCTGATTTATGCGTACCTGACCGGCCTGAATATCACTCTCGGGAATGCCCTGCTTCTTTAGCGCGTCAATAACGGAGGCCATTTCACGATTGACTCGCTCGAGCAGTGCCCTACTGTTGTTTCCCTGCTGTACCAGACTTGCGCCGACAATCGCAATATCCGGCGTGGCGTGAACTTCCCCCTCTCCTGTCACTGACACAAGGGTTCCCTCCTCAATCGATTCAGGGCGTGCACAAGCCGCCATTGCCGCACTGAACAATGCCAAAATAAAAATGGATTTTTGCAACATCTTCACTCCTCCTTGCAACAACCTTGATACCGTGTCTTTAAGTTCTAACCTTCAGCTTACTGATGCATCAAATCGATTTTGATTTCCAAGGCATCAATCATTTCGAAAGGGGCACTATTTCCCTGGCGTATAATATGAGTCATCTCGAAAACGCGTTCATCACCACGCTCACCAATCAGGTTACACCGTAATTTGAACAGCGGCTTTTCGAGTGAGGACTTCATACCGATCAGCACAAAATCTTTCTTCCCAAGCGCCGGCCAGCTATCGCCGGGCCTGTCCAAAGCCAGACGCAGGCTCTTTTCCGAAAAATCGAGTAGCATCGCCGGAAAGATATTCTCGGTCCCGTTTTTACAGACGGTCACAGAGAGATTGGCCTCCACCCGGGTGTGCTCGCGAGGCTCATGGCTGTCGAGGGTCCCAAGCATAACGTCCAGCAACGCCACCTGCAGGCCCGCATGCACGCCTTCGACCAGTTTCTGGTTGCGATGCACCTCCGCTTCCAGCTTGAGGTGTTCCCCGGTGTAACTATAGGACATCAACACCAGGCGCGTTCTGGGGGCAAAGGGGCCGCGCATGCCGAGATTGGCACGCGAGTCATAATCCAGTTTCTTTTCCTCGCCTATGGCACTGGGCACCACCAGCTGTACCTTTTCCACCCGGGCAATCTCCTCAACCCCCTGGGGCGTGCGAATCACCAACCGAGGTACGTCGCCGTCGCTGGAGAAGCTGATATCACTTTGCCGAAAAACAAAAATATCATTGATACGGTAACCAATAACCAGGCTTTCGAGGATACTGTTTTCCTCATATTCCTTGTGATAGCGAATGCGGCAGCCGATCTTGACGGCGTTGATCATCCGCCGCAGGTGTTCAATTTTCAACCTGGTTGGCCGCTGCCCCCCTGCTGTCTGATCCTTACCGGACCCCGAACCCAGTTTGGCTTTTTTTCTTCCTGTCAGCGAAATCATCGAATGCCCCAAGCGGATGGTTATAGGTTTCCCTGTTCCGGCCAGTTTATTACACTGGCGTTCGAGATTGTAGAGCGCTTAAAACCCGGGAATCTATCGGTGATCGGGTAAAATCCACGGTTAACCGGGCCCACCCTCTTGACTCCTCGCGCCCAACGCATAGAATAGCGCCGCGTTTAGCCTCGACGGCAAGAAACGGCGGTAAGTATCAGAAAGCACTAGGATTTTTTGGTCGATTCCGTTAGAATTCAGCGCTCCTTCAGAGGGCTGGATCGCGGGCTTAAAACCCTGCTCTACCCGTGGAGAACACCAAGGCGCGATAGCAAAGCGGTTATGCCGCGGATTGCAAATCCGTTTAGGCCGGTTCGACTCCGGCTCGCGCCTCCACTTTCCCTTGTCAAGGATCCCGGCCTCCTCCCCCGCTTCTATCCGCGACAAGCACCCCTAGCCCGGGTGGTGGAATTGGTAGACACAGGAGACTTAAAATCTCCCGATCGCAAGATCGTGCCGGTTCAAGTCCGGCCCCGGGCACCAATAAAATCAAGGGGTTACGTCAATTCCACCCCCTTTGAAAAATATGACAGCTATTCAGAGTAGACAACTCAAAAATACTCGCCCCCAGGTGATGGGCAGAGCACTGGGCATTGTCTACCGTTGCATTGCTACCCATCTGATCCACGCGGCGGGCTTCACCCACACCACGGCATAAAAACCAGGGCAGTCATGTTCATTCAACGTTTTGGTTCGGCATTGTACCTCAACGTTTACTTTCACATGCTATTGCTTGATGGTGTCTATGACGTCGGTGGCGACTGTGGGCAATCGACCTTTCGACGAGTCAAATCACCCTCACCGGCCGAACTGCAAACCCTGGTACAGCGGATCAGTCAGCGCCTGGCGCGCTTCCTGGTTCGCGAAGGTCTGTTGGTTCAGGATGCGGAAAACAGCTACCTGACATTGGACAACGAAGACGATGACTCGCCGCTGCCTCACCTGCAACAGCACAGTATCACCTACCGTATCGCCGTCGGGCCGCAGCAGGGGCGCAAGGTTTTCACACTCCAGACATTGCCGCCACATACCGGCTCTGCCCCTTCAGACCCGTGGGCAAATCCGCCGGCTTTAGCCTGCACGCCGGCGCGGTTACCGCTGCTCACCAGAGCGACAAACTGGAGCGTATCTGCCACTATAATCGCCCGGCCCGCTGTCTCGGAGACACGCCTCTCCCTCACACCTAACAGCCAGGTCCGCTACATGCTGAAGACACCGTACAGAGACGAAACAACGCACGTGATCTTCGAACCTTTGGATTTCATGGCAAGGCTGGCTGGCCGCCCTGGCACCAAAACCGCGAGTCAACCTCACCCGCTTTCACGGTATCTTTGCACCCAACAGCCGTCACCGCGTGACCATCACAGAAGCAAAATGGGGTAAGGGAAAAGCCCCCTACAGCGACATCGGTCAGGAAGACATCACACCGGAAAACCAACGCCAGAGAATGAGCTGGGCCCAGCGACTCAAGCGCGTATTCAATATAGACATTACCGTTTGCGAGCGGTGCGCCGGCCCAGTCAGAGTGATTGCCTGCATCGAAGACCCCGTGGTTATCAACACCATTCACACACCTGGCGAGTAAAGAAGAAAAGGAACAGGCGAAGAACACTGCCCCTCGGGCACCACCCGTATTGACGCGATCCGAGCAACACCTCGAACTGCTGTCCACCTACAGCTAATCAAAAGGGGAATATTTCGTGGGGGAGAACGACTCCCTAAGGGATCTCTCTATTCAATCCCCAGGAAAAGGTGACAAACGGCTGGAATTGATCGACTGACGACAACCTGAAGCCACAGATTCCACAGATTTTCGAGCCTTGAAACGCTGTCAATCAAACCCGCTGTATGTCGAAAAGCACTTTTGTTTTCTTTATACTCTTCCCCGTACAACCACAGATGACAAAGGTAAAAAAAGGAAAAAATATCTCTATAGCGATATGATGACCCCTACGAAAAACTCCGCTCACTGGCACGCCCCATCCAATACTCAAACCAGGGATTACCTTCAAATCTCTGGGTGCATATGCCAACGAAATGACCGATAATGAAGCCGCCGAGCAGCTTAATTCGGCACGCGATTATCTATTAGAAAAATCCATGAGCGATCCAGGATTAGGGCATGATAAGCCCTCCTTCAGGCTCATTTCCAAATTGGAAAATACTTTTTGTCTGCCATTCCAGCCAAAGCCGGAACCCGAAAGGATCCCCCTTCACAATCCTTCAGGCACTGACAAAATGAAAACCCAATGATGCCATAGCTATGGCCGAGGTAAACACCAAGCCAGCGGCAGCGATAAAATAAACTGTTTGGTCTGTTATTGGTTCCGAAATGTGATGTTTTAACAAGATAATCCGCAGTCCGCAGGCGACATGCAATATCAGGAAGAAAACGGAAAAGGTGTAGTAAGGAAATAATATACTTTGGCTGTGAAGAAGCCCGGTTTCACCTGTGGCAAAAATCCAGTCCGTTTCCACGCCATAGCTTCTTGCCCCAAAGGTGGCCATGATATGTGCGCATAAAAACAATCCGATATAAACGCCCGTTGCCATTTGAACCCGCCGGAATTTGTCGCTTTCATGGCTTGCGTAATGCACGACCATTGGAATTCCCGTTAGGATCATAATTATTAACAATGCAAGCAATACGGGTTCAATCAAATCCGAGCGATACCAGAGTCTCAGGAATTCAATTGCCGAAATGTGAAGATCAATGCTCCATAAGGCGAGACTGTGATTAGTCAGATGCATAACGATAAAACCGCATAGCACCAATAAAGCGGACCCGCCATGTACAACTCGCAGCCAGGGTATACCAGAATCCCGAGGAGATAGCGGTTGCTTCTCCTTCACGAAAAATAGAAGCAGGCCAATTACAATCCATAGGGAAAACCATGCGGCCTGCAATGATGCAGTAACTCCTGAGAGTAGGATAATTACAAAAATGGGCGGAATCGCAGACATCAGATGTAACATGCTTCGCGTTAACACCGGATGTCTGATATTGCGGTCAGACATCAATGCCCAAAGTGCAGACAAGGGCACGGCCATTGCCAAGAGCATCAAAAGGGTTGCCCACCCTGCAGTTAATACACTGCCGGAGCCACTGTGGTCTTTCATTGCAATTGAAAAATGGGTGATCAAATGGGGATAAAACATTGTCCCGATTAAGGGAGCAAGCCACGGTAGTATTTTTGTTTTCATGGCAGGGCCTCTGTTTTTATCTCCCCCTCGCGAACGTAGGGCGTGGGGACGGTTGGCTTTTTCCTGGGTAAGGATCACAAAGGTTAATTGATAACAGTATCGATTAATTCTGTTAGCTGTTCCTTATCGTTAAAGTTCGTTACTTTCAGAACAGTTTTGCCGTTTTTTACCAAAATTAGAGTGGGTACGTCCCTGATCGAATACTGGTGAAACCAGCTATTGCTGTTGTCTATTTCAATAGGGTAGGACACAGAGTACCTTGCTATGTATTCCTGCAGCGCTCTATCACCCGTCCAGAGCCTTGAAACTATGCCATGCCAGACAATATTGGAATATTCCCCGGATATTGTATTCAGGTTGTTCTGCGCCACCACGCAATGTTTAGAATATTGCGGCCGACTTTCTTTTAAATACCAGTCGCACCAGGTTGCCGAAAAAAACAGCGCATGGAGTTTGCCGTCATCCAGGTTGAGATTTAAATCCGGTTCCTTTTCCGCCAGTAAGTCAGTGCTCATAAGATCTACGGGCTCGACACGCGATACCAGATCAATTTTATCATCCAGCGATTCATCTGCATTGTGTTGATAGTGAATCAGGTTTATATCACGATCAAATAACAACCCCCAGGGCGTCCCTTTGATTCGAAAGGCCTGAGCCAAATCCCCCTGCTTGTCGATGGCTATTGGCATAGTTAATCCAAATTCATTGATGGTATCTTCAATGGCTTTAATACTGTCATTAACGCCCAGATTTATGCCAATAACTTCTATCGTCTCGCCGTATTTCTTTTGCACCTTTTCGAAGTGTGGCATTTCCTTGCGACAAGGCTGACACCAAGTGGCCCAGAATTTCAGATAGACGGGTTTCTTTCCCTTGTATTCAGCAAGCGATGTATCCTTGCCGGATATCAAGGGTATCGGAATATGCAGGAATTCCTCGGGCATATTGGTGGAAAGCGCTTTCATGGAAAATACCGCCAACGCAATAACGGGTAAAAGGTATATATTCATAAAACATCTCTGCCTCAGTCGGGCTTTTTCTCCATGGTTAGAACAGGCGCCCCGTCAGGCATAATCATAACGGCGATTGCCGAAGCGGGTTCAGTGGAACCGGCATTTTCGGCAACGGTGTGTAAAACCCCCGGAGGTTCAAAGAAGCTGTCACCGACTTTCAATGTTTGAACAGGTTCTCCTTCAATACCAAAGCGTACGGTGCCCTCGGTGACATAGACATAGACCGACCCCGGATGACGGTGGCCCAGATAGGGGGTGGAAGAGGAAGCCTGTTCCGGCTTCCCTGACTTTGGCTTGAAATTCAACTTAATAACGGTCAGCCGTTTTCCCGGAACATCCGGCAGCAGTTCCGAAAACACAGTGCCGGGATGAGAGGTCTTAAGTGCGGCGTCAGCCAGGCTTACGGTACCTGTGGCTAACAGACAGGCAAATGCTGCTGTGATGAAGAGCTCGTTTCTATAGGCAGTAATAGTCAGTCTTCTGAACATGGCAAGGACCACTGAATGATATGGTGGGACAAAACTACCTTAAAATTTGATATCCTTGTACGACCAATTTTCTTAAATTTAACAATACCAATTATGCTGATCACATTGGATGATGCGCTGCCGTTGCACCGGCAGATATACGAAAAACTGCGCGATCAAGTGTTGTCCGGAGAACTTAAAGCAGGCCAAAAACTGCCGGCTACCCGGGAAATGGCGCAGAACTTGTCTGTTTCCCGTACCACGGTGCTGCAGGCCTATGACCAGCTTATCGCAGAGGGCTATATACATACCCGGCGCGGTTCCGGTACCTATATCAGTGCCTTGCCGCAGCCGCGGGAAATGGTCGGAACCAAGCCCGGCATAATGGAAAAAGGCCAGCCTTTTCCTTTATCTGACTCAGTCAGGCAGATGAATAGCTATGTTGATTCCCTGTTTAACGCTCCTACACCCCCGAATAATGTGCCGGTACGTTACGATTTTCGCATGGGGGCTGTTCGCATGGATAACCGTAGCGGCCATGTCTGGCGAAGCCTGGTTAACCGCTGTTTAAAGGAAAAAGAATCACCTTTTCTCGATCCTCAAGGTTATTACCCACTGCGGCAGGCCATTGCCGAGCACCTGCAGCGGGTGCGCAACTGCCATTGCCGAGCGGAAAATATTGTGATTACTCAGGGGGCACAACAGGCTTTTGATTTGTTGGGGCGGCTTTTCCTTAACCCCGGTGATACGGTAGCGCTGGAGGAGCCGGGTTTTTTCGGCGCCCGGCAGGCATTTAAGGCTTGCCGGGCAAAATGTGTTTATGTGGATATTGACCGGGAAGGCATCAGTATTGAGCAGCTTAATAGAAAAGCGGCAAAGGCAAAGCTGGTTTATGTGACACCGTCCCACCAGTTTCCTACCGGCTGTATTATGTCACTTTCCCGGCGCATGGCGCTGGTGGAATGGGCCAGGTCAAACAATGCCTGCATCATCGAAGATGATTACGACAGTGAATTTCACTATGGCGGCAGGCCTATGGAGGCTATTCAGTCCATTGACCCTCACGGCAGCACTGTTTATGTGGGTACATTTTCCAAGGTTCTTTCTCCGGCATTAAGAATGGGCTATGCGGTATTGCCTGAGCCGCTGGTTGCACCATTTGTTACCCTGCGATGGACTGCGGGCATGGCATCCGCGCCCCTGCAACAACAGGCGCTGGCGCGCTGGATGACCGAGGGCTATCACCACCGGCATTTACGCCGTATGCACAAGTGCTATGCCGAGCGCTACAGCGTTTTGTTATACTGCCTGGAAAAATACTTTGCAGACGATGACGTCCGCATTGAAGCGAGCAATACCGGACTCCACGTTTTGCTGTGGTTGAACAGGTTAACCGCAGATCGCGGTATGGCCTGCCTGGAAAAATTGCGGGAACGCGCTATTGCCGTATTCTCTGCCCAGGGCTTTTACCACAGGCCACCCGCTCAATGGGGCGCAGGGCTTGGTTTTGGCCTGATTGATGCGGAAGATATCGAACCCGGAATCCGGCTCCTTCAGGAAACTGTTGTGGGATTTTGCTAGGGCCTCATATGGACGCCCCATTTCCGTCAAACAATTGTAGGTGTTTATACACCAAAAGCGTGACAGTATGTCGCCAACGTTGGCGACGACCGCGATATACCGGTGTTCATCTTCGAACGGAATGGGTGTTCAACTTGTAGCGGAATCAGCGTTCAACTTGCTCCGGAATATTCAATTGAAGGTTCAGTAACGATGAAAATAGTGCTTTCTTGAAGGCATGTGAGCCGGTTCAAACAGGTTAAACGCCATTTTCCCATGTTGGCACCGTACCTGCATTGTTACTACCAAGCCCACACACAGGGAGAACCGACCAATGCAAATTACAGGACTATCAAACAACTCCTACATTCAAAATCGTAGTGTTTCCACTGGTGTCGGTGTTCCACCTCAGACACCACAGTCAAACACGAATCAGGACAGTGTGACGCTATCGCCTGAAGCTAAAGCAGAGTTTGAGAAATTGGCGGCTTATCCGGGTTGGGCTGGTGAGTATCTGCCAAAGGTCAACGTTCTATCGGGTGAGGTAGGTAGCCATACAAAAGGCTATGCAGCGTGGGAAAGCAGCTTTAGGGATGCTCACAAGATTGAGCTAAGCGAGTACACCAGCAAGTTCAATGAATACTATGAAGAGACCAAAGCGGAACACGGTTTAGCTACGAACGATGATCACTATACACAGGTGATAGCCGCGAATGATGGAAACCCAGCATTCAAACAGACCTTTGAAAACAAGGTTGCCGGTGATCCGCGAATGTTGGAATTGATGAGTATTTTAGGGATTAAACAACCCGGCTAATATTTGCAGCCTCGGCAATGTTTTGCCCATGTTGGGGGCAATACGTTGCCTACCATTGAATGTCTTTGAACTGTGCCCCGGACTCATGCAGATAGCGCGTGGTGTTTTGGATGTTCTTGTGCCCCAAGTAGTCCTTGATGACCATCAGGTGAACTCCTTTTTCGACCAACTGAGTGCCACAACCATGGCGCAAGGCGTGTACCATCCTTCAGGCGTATGACCTTCAATTGACGATTCTTCAGGTTCACATGCTGCCACTGTAGCCCCACCACCCACTTTTCGTTGGGTTTGCTGGTGGCAAAATCCCGGACCAGCAGGTTACTGAGTGGAGAATGAGCCAAACTAAGCTAAGCGCTTGGCTCAGCCTCCACTCAGCTTAATTGGAGCGGTTCATTTTCCATTTTTCTTTGATATTTTTCTTCTTCTCCATTTCATAGATCCACTCTCTGCCTCGCTTTGTTCTTTTGAATAAACTGAGCTCAACAAGTTTGTTTAAAATGGTTGCTGCTGTATTGTATGAACACTCTAAGTTTTCTTTTACTGCCGCAGCGGTAAATTCCTTGGCCATTCCGCTTTTTGCCACTTGAAATACGACTCTTTGTTTTTCGTTGAGTTTTCCGTAAAGGCCGGAATCCCATAAAAAATTATTGAAATCTTCCATATCCTCGACGGCTTTCTTGTATGTGTCCAGGAAGCCGTTGATCGCCCTCATGACAATCGCGCATTGATAATCAACAAAATAGGTTAAATCCATTCCGTCCGTTTCAGTGTAAAGATACGATTTACCATACTGAGTAGCCGCATCTTTAAGAAGTGTGCTTATCGTTATATATCTTAGTGCTGCATAGTCACTTTTGAATAAAAACCAATAGAATAGGGCTCTAGCAACCCGGCCATTACCATCTCTAAAAGGGTGTTCAAAACCTATCGCAAAATGTAAGCATATGGCTTTAATAAGCGGGTGTATAAAGTCCTTCGTCTCGGTGTTATCGTGGCATGTATTTATCCACGCGAATAGGGCTTCTAGCCTGTCTTCAACCCCATCGGCCGCTGGGGGGACATGGACAATATCTCCATCTTTTCCTTCAACGACTACGTCATCAGTTTTTCTAAAGTGACCGGGGGTGTATTTTTCGTCATTAATACCTTCGACGCCAGTTTTATGTAGTTCTAGTATTAGCTCAACTGATAAGGGTTCTGATCTGTTTGACCAAGCTAATTTCATCATTTTGAAGTTGCCTAAGATCATCTTCTCATCCATGCTCCGAGGTTGGCGTTTTCTCTTAAGCATGTCTTTTGCCACAATTGTAGTGGTAGCTGCTCCCTCTAATTGGCTACTGCTAATGGCTTCATCTTCAACGAGGTCATTCAGCAGGTAACGAATTTGATGCTCTTCCCCAATTTTTGAGCTCATATGCTCTAATGCGGCAGTGGTTGCGTGGCGATCAATTGTGGAAATAGCTTTTAGAATTGTTGGAGTTAGATAAAAGGGGCACCCATACGGATGCCCTGCTATCGGCAATTTTATTGTCGTTCTCCTGGCATTCCTTGCCGCCTTTGTTACAGCCCATGCCACGTCTACCTCAAGCCCACTTTTAACTCTGTGCCTGAATTCATGGTAAGGGTGGTATCGACCTTTATTGTCAGTGGGGTGATAATATTCAAGGTAATCACCTATAGAATCCGGGTGATTCTCTTTTATGTAGCTAAATACATTGCCTGTTTTATCGTTTGGTTTTGGCGGCCGCTTGATCATTCGTATCTCATAATTCCCATAAATTGAAATATAAATATATACCAGTAATCTCTACCTCTCAATAATTCCCCCTTTTGAGATAAGGGAGGGGCAGCTAGTGGCGGAAATGTTCGGTTTCGATTAGGTCAAAAAAGCGGCGATAAGCTTGATTGGATGCCAGTTTCCAAGGGTGTGGAGTATATATTTTAGTCAGCCAGCTAGTAGACGTGATTCGGGTAGCAGCAGGTTCCTACAGGGTGAGCAGTGGTTCCTGTTCGGTTGAAAAGTGGGTACTTGCCGGGTAAACCGTGGATGCCGAACGGTTAAGTCGTGGGCGCCAACCGGTTAAACCAAGGGTGCCGACCGGTTAAACCGTGGTGCCGGTTCGGTTTATTTCTATACCGTCATCACAAGGAACGTAATAGATAAGTGGTGTACCCGATGATCGCAGTTTTAATAAATTTTCAACCATTCACCCGATCGAAATCATCCCAATAGGGCGGGTCACCGAAGTACCCTTCCATAAAATCGATAAAGCACCGCACCTTGCTGGCCAGCAAGGTGCGGTGCGCGTACACGGCGTACAGGCCCATGGGTTCCGGTTTCGAACTCCGGCAGAATGACCCTCAGCTTGCCCTCGGCAACGGCCGCACCGCAGATAAACGTCGGTTGGATAGCGATACCGGCACCTTCTATGGCTGCCCGCACCAACACATCGCCATTATTGCTGACCAGGTCGCCGCTTTCGTCCCGCGCATCGGCCAGTAGCCGTTCATGGATGGGCAAGTTGCTGTTGCGCTCCATGTAGCTGTAACGCAGGTAGCGATGCTGCCGCAGCTCTTCCGGCCGGGTCGGCGTCCCGTGGCGTGACAGGTACTCCGGGGAGGCGCACACAACCAGCCGTACCGGCGCAATGCGTTTGGCAATCAGGGAGGAACTCTTCAGGTGGCCGATTCGCAGGGCGATATCGAAGCCCTCTTCCACGATATCCACTTTGCGGTCATTCAGCTGCAGATCGATGGCAACGGCCGGAAAGGTGCGCTGGAAATCGCACAGCAACGGTGCCAGGTGCTGGGTGGCAAAAGAGACCGGCGCGCTGATACGCAAGCGGCCGTGCGCATTTTCCTGCAGATCGCCCAGGTGATTTTCCATCTCGTCTATATCATCCAGCACCCGTTGCGCGTGTGGGGCATAGCGGCTACCGGCTTCGGTCAAGTGCACTTTTCGGGTGGTGCGATTGAGCAGGCGCACCCCTATCCGCTCCTCCAGTTGCGAGACGTACTTGCTCACCAACTGTGGCGACATGTCGAGTCGCTCTGCGGCACGGGTAAAGCTGCCTTCCGTTACCACGGTGATAAAGGCGCGCATGGCATCGATGCGGTCCTTAAACCATTTCAATAGGACTCTCCATAAGGGTGAACCTGGCCCCAATTATCAACAGTATATCCCGAATTCAACATCAAAGTGCACCATTAGAGAGGTAGGACATAACGCCCAACGCTGTTAGTGTTTGGTTCGCCAACTAAACCCCAACAAGAAGAAGCGTTATGCCCTATACACATCTTACCGAACGTGAGCGATATGTC
>JBNKHG010000035.1:0-25443 GCA_050290225.1 Cellvibrionaceae bacterium | reverse complement strand
GACTATCACATCGTGCCTAAACCTTCTAATAAATGATATCCGAATAATATTTACCGACCTACCACAAAAAGATCTTGAATTTCAACAGGTTAATAGACTCTCGAACCACATCATACCCACGGATTATTCAGAGGAACCATATTTATTGAGGAATGTCGATCGTGACGATGATGGAACCGGGTAACATGATTTCCTGCGAGCAGGGGTACCTGAATGTCGATGGCGTCAAGCTTGAAGTAAAACAGTTCTCAGGGAGCGATTGTCAGGCGCCTACGTTGGTTTTGCTGCATGAAGGGCTGGGTTGTATCGAACTGTGGCGCGATTTTCCGGAAAAGCTGGCTTTGAAAACGGGATGTCCGGTGTTGGTTTATAGTCGTCAGGGGTACGGGCGATCCGATCCCTGTACAGTGCCGCGCCCCCTCAGCTATATGCATACTGAAGCGCTGGAGGTCTTGCCCCGGTTGTTGGCGCTTTGCGGGATTGATGACTATATATTGATTGGCCATTCCGACGGGGGCTCCATTTCGCTGATTCATGCCGGCGGTACGGCGGCTGTCGGGCTTCGCGCGGTGGTCACCATGGCACCTCACGTATTCTGTGAAGAGCTGTCAGTGAGTTCCATTGCCGAGGCCAAACAGGCGTTTCTCGATAGCGACTTGCGAACCCGGCTGGCGAAATACCACCACAACAATGTCGATTGCGCGTTTTGGGGATGGAACAACGCCTGGTTGCACCCGGATTTTGTCCATTGGAACATTGAAGAGTTCCTGCCCGGCATCAAAGTGCCGCAACTGGTTATACAGGGTGAAGATGACCAGTACGGTACGGTGGCGCAGGTGGAGGCTATCGCGCAAAAGGCGACGGCCCCGGTTGCTGTCAACCTGTTGGCTGCGTGTGGCCACTCTCCCTACAAAGAGCAGGCGTCTCAGACTTTAACGCTTATCAGTAAATTCCTGAACCCTGTTATCAAGGCAATGCCTGATTAGCTGACGCCAAAATAAGTGTGGAAAGTGTTGGCGATGTAAACCCGGCTGCAGTCGGTTCTGGCAATCCCAATATGTTTGCTTGGGTGGCGCCCTGATTCTTCCCCCCCCCCCGGCGCCTGAATTATTGTAACCCGCCCCTTGCAGGTGCTATTGTTTACTGCATGTTTGGTGTTTACTGCATGTTTGGTGTTTACATGCATCCATGTCCGGCGCTTCAGGCGTTCGTTTGAACGGCAAAACTGTGGCTGGGCCTCCCTCGGATAGATTGAAAATTCCGAAGTACGCTAAATGACCGCACCCGTGAACAGCGTCAAGTTATATGGCAGAACACTAGCCCCGGGAATGGGGAAGGGCAGGGTGTTTGTCTATCGCGACGACCTGACGCGCTTTGACGAATTCTATGAAATCAAAGACGCTGCGGTACCCGATGAGCTGCAACGATATTGTGACGCTGTAACGGCGGTATTGGCTGATTTGAGCCTGTTGGTGGCGCAGGTAAAAAAAGAGTTGGACTCTGACATGGCGGCCATTTTCGAAGCCCACAAGGTTATATTGCAGGATGCGCAACTCAAAGCCGAAGTAGAAAAAGAGATTAGAGAACAGTTGGTGAGTGCCGGTCTCGCGGTAAAGACGGTTTTCCGACGCTGGGAGCGCCGGTTCTGCTCGATGGAAAACACGCTTGCGAGACAGAAGGGCGACGACATGCGGGACCTGGCACGCCGGCTGTTGGGAACCATGAGCGGAGCGCGGGCCCATGAGCTTGAGACATTGCCCCCCGGTAGTGTGCTGGTGGCCAATCGATTGTTGCCCTCCGACACGGTGTTTTTGGGTCGTCGTCGAGCCAGCGCCGCAGTGGTCGAGGTCGGTGGAGCCACGTCCCATGCCGCACTTTTTGCTCACGAAATAGGTCTCCCCTGTCTTGCCGGTATACCCGGATTATTGGACAAGGCGTCCCACGATACACTGGCCCTGGTGGATGCGGACAGCGGGGAGGTTATTCTCAATCCCTGTCGCGAGGACATTAACGCCTTCGACCAAAGACGTGAACGTCAGGATTTGGAACGTCGTTCGGCACAGGCGTCTTCCCATGAACCGGCCATCACCCGGGATGGAACGGCTGTCAGGGTCGTGGCCAATGTCGGTTGCTATGAGGACACCAAAGAAGCCATGGAAAATGGCGCGGAAGGCGTTGGACTTTACCGTATTGAGCGGATTTACCTGGGCCTTCAAAAGCCACCGGGTGTCGACAAACTACTGGAAAATATGCGGCAGACACTCATGCCCGCACGGGGACTTTCGGTGTGTGTGCGGTTGTTGGATGTTGGCGCCGACAAGCCACTCCCCTTCCTGGAAACCTACCGGGAACTCAATCCCGCCCTGGGCTGCCGTGGCATACGCTTCTTGCGAAAGTATCCGAATTTGTTGCGCGTGCAACTGAAAGCCCTGTTACAACTGGTACCGGATTTTGACTTGCAGATTCTGGTTCCCATGGTCACTTTACCGAGCGATATGCAATTTGTGCGGGAAGAACTCACCAAAGTCGCTGGCCATACCGGTCTCAAGTCGATACCGAAATTGGGGGCCATGATTGAAACGCCGGCGGCGGCACTGTCCGCCGCGGATATCGCCCCTTTTGCCGACTTCCTGAGTTTTGGCACCAATGATCTCACTCAGTACAGCTTTGCTGCCGATCGCGAGAACGCCGCGGTCGATGGCTATTTTGACGATGGCCATCGGGTAGTCTTTGACTTGATGCGCCTCGTCCAGCGATCTGTGCCACAGCTTCCACTTTCCATTTGCGGCGAGTTGGCAAGCCGCTCTCACGCTATTGAGAAGATACTCCAGTGCGGTATAACGTCCTTCAGCGTTGCTGCGCCGTCTGTCGCCATGGTCAAGCAGGCGATCCGGCGGTCAAACGCCCAGCGTGTCTGATCGCCTCTCCGTGGTTTGGCGTATTGGCAAGGAGCGCACTAGCGGATCACGAGATACAAGGAGCCGCCACCGCGATTAATGTGCAGTAGTACCGCCTCTTTATTCAGAGACAGGGCTCGCTTGAAGTCGTTGAGATTCTTTACCGGGCGCTTGTTTGCACCAATAATCAGATCACCCTGGCGAAGGCCGCTGTAAAGGGCGGGTGAATTGGGTGAGAGTTCCGTCACCACCACACCTTTGCCATCGGGATTATTGTCAAAGCGGGCGCCCTCAAGCAAGGTATGAAGCTTTCGGCTGACCTGTGTGACTTGGTCTGGCTCACCGACTTTCACCTTGATTCGCTGGGTTTTGCCGTTGCGCAAGAGGGTCAACTCCACCAGCTCACCGATCTCCCTGACACCCACCTGACTACGGAGTTGCCCGGTGGAATGTGTGGCCACGCCATCTACCTTCAGCACGATATCGCCAGCCTTGAGGCCAGCTTTTTCAGCGGGAGAGCCTTCATTGACACTGGAAATGAGTACACCCTGCTGACCGTTTTCCAGGTTAAATGCTTCACGAAGATCCGGCGTAACGTCCTGAATGGTGATGCCGAGCAGTCCGCGCTTGACTTCGCCATGTTCTACGATCTGATCCATGCTGGCTTTAGCCATATTAACAGGAATGGCAAATCCAATTCCCACATTGCCGCCGGCGGGTGCGATAATGGCGGTATTGATGCCAACCAGTTCGCCGCGCAGATTAACCAATGCGCCGCCGGAATTACCTGGGTTGATCGAGGCATCGGTCTGGATGAAATTCTCATAACCTTCAATCCCCAGCCCGGTACGGCCCAGGGCACTGACCACGCCGGTGGTCACGGTCTGGCCCAGGCCAAAAGGGTTGCCGATGGCAATGACAAAATCCCCCACTTGCAGGCGGTTTGAATCGCTCAATGCTATCTCGGTCAGGTTTTTGGCTTTTATTTTCAGAATGGCAATATCCAGTTCCGGGTCGGAGCCGACAATTTTGGCTAAAAAGTGTCGACCATCGACCAATGAGACCCGTACTTCATCAGCGCCCTTGATGACATGGTAATTTGTGATGACGATGCCGTCATCGGCGTTGACAATCACCCCGGAACCCGCACTTTGCTGACGCTTTTGCGGACCGCGTGGCTGTATCTGCCGTTGATCCGGAATGTTGAAGAAGTGGCGAAAAAAGGGGTCGTTCAGCAGGGGATTAAGGGCTAGTTGTTGGGTTGAGTAGGTCGAGATATTGACCACGGCGGGATTTACCTGCTTCAGCAAGGGCGCGAGCGAAGGCAGCGCGTTACCGGCGGCATCATGGGTAGGTAATGCGGCTGCACTCAAAGTCGCATGCAGCAATCCAAGCATCAGGAGCACCAGATAAAGGGTGGGTGATTTGCAGTTTGCGTTCATAACGGTGATAACCCTCCCTTAAGGATGAGGAAGCACAATTAACAACTTACAGTTGATGCCAACGGCTGCAGAATTCAACGCTAAGCTGAACTTTGATTTTGATCGCATTGACATATACCGACCGCGGTGATGGCCGCGGTCGGTAAGGATGTTTTTGGGACTTTTCGCCCCGCTTATAGCCCATATCAGGACCTAGTGTTGAACATCGCTGTCCGTCTGGTGAATCTGTATGGATTTGGGCTTCATCGCCTCCGGTATCTCTTTCACCAGGTTAATGGTCAGCAGACCGTTGTTAAGGTCGGCACTGGTCACTTCAACAAAGTCAGCGAGGTTGAACTTGCGTTCAAATGACCGACTGGCGATGCCTTGATACAGATAAGTGTGTTCCTTCTCGTCGGTATGCCTTTCGCCTGTGACTGTCAGCACGCCATTGGCCACCTGGATATTCAGGTCGTCGCGTGTAAAACCGGCAACGGCCAGGGTGATGGCGTACTCGTTTTCATCGTGGATCTCAATGTTATATGGCGGATAGCCTGCTGATGCAGGTTCATTTCTCAGGGCGGTGTCCAGCAGGGAGCCGAAACGATCGAAACCAATGCTGTTGCGGTATAACGGGGTCAAATCAATTGTGTTCATAACACTCCCTCCCTTAGAGGCAATATGAAATAAAAACAATTAATTACAGCGGCACCATTCCCGGAGAGACATGGCACCAGCATTATCTATATAGAATCAAATTTGACAGATTCAAGGGCTTGCCCCAAGAAATCAAATCGGTAATTCACGCTTAAGACAGGACTGTGGCGCATCAGACCACAGCCGATTTCCCCAATTGCCGCTGGGCCAATCCCGCCAGCAGATGCTCACTCAAATCGCGTACGTCGTCTTCGGCACCGTGTATGTAGGTCGACTTGCGCCGCCGCATAAAGGGCAGTCCCAACACATAGACTCCGGGCGCGTTGACGATGCCGCCATCGTGGCAGAGGGCACCTTTGCGGTCGAATACCGGGAGTTTTAGCCAGTGGTAATCGGGCCGAAAGCCGGTGGCCCAGACGACCGTTTTGACTTCGCCGCTGGTGAGATTCAGGTTTAATGTCGGCGATCTGTCAACGGCAGTGGGCGCAAACCGCTCGGGGCCGTCGACCGCAGAGTGCCAGCCATTCTCCTCTGCCCAACGATCGAGCCTGTCCAGCAGGCGATTCATTTTCAGGTCCGCCAATTTGCAAACATTGTTCAGAGAGCCGGAAAACTGTGCGGTGTGGTTGTGCACACCCGATAGTTTGCCCACCAGTTTTATCCCCAGTGAACTCAGGCTGTTGAGATCCAGTGAGTTCCGTGAGCTGTTGCCAACCAGCTGCGGAGAGGGAACACGCCGCACGCGTCGCAGATCGTCAACGTTGTGGTAGTGTTCGTCGAGAATGCCCGTTTCATTCATCCACCAGAGAATATCCAGGCCCCGGTAAAGTCGCGGTAGACGCACGTGCTCGCCGACGGCCAGGGTGACGGGACGCCCGGACAGGTGGATCTCCTGCGCCAGCTGCAGGCCCGTGGCGGAGGCGCCGACCACCAATACGCCACCGTCCTTGAGTTGCTGTGGATTGCGATAGTGATTGGTGGTGACCTGTTCGACGGTTTCCGGTATCGCCGCGCTGCAAGAGGGCAGTGCGGGGATACTGAAAGCGCCGCTGGCAATGACCAGGGTACGGCAACGCCACTCGCCGCGATTGGTGGTTACCAGGTAGCCGTTGCCGCTGGCGCGCACAGCCAGTACCCGGGTATGGGTCTTCACGGGCGCGGCGATAACGTCGGCATAGCCGGTAATAAAGTCGATGGTGTCGGTCCGGGACATATAACCAAAGGGATCGTCTCCCCGGTAGCCGTAGCCGGGCAAGCGACTTTGCCAGTTGGGCGTCAACAGTCTGAGCGAATCCCAGCGCTCGGAGCGCCAGGCGTTGCCGATGTCGCCGCGCTCGAGCACCACGTGGTCGACGGCGCGGCGGCTGAGCGCTCGACTCATGGCCAGGCCATTGTGTCCGGCGCCGATAATCACGGTGGTGACGCGTTTGGCACGGCGTCGCCACGGATGCCTGAGTGTGTTCATACGCGGGTCTCGACCTCTACATGGGTTGGGTTGGTGATGATGTCGAAAACCGCGGAGCGTTTTTGCGACTGGGCCACCAGGGCTTCGATATCGTCCCGGGAGGCATCGGCATCGATGTCGAAGATGACACGCACGGCGTCAAACCCGTTACGCACGTCGCTGTCGATGCCGAGAATCCCCTGCAGGTCCATATTCCCCTCAAGGGTGGCCTTGACCGAATGTAATTGGATATTTCTGTTTTGCGCCACCGACGCGATGCCTGCCGTAAGACAGCCGGCCAGGCCGACCAGCACATACTCTACCGGCGTAATGCCCTTGTCTTCAGAGGCAAACACCTGCGGGTGATCGGCGTCGAAGTGAAAACAGCGCTTGTGTTTCTGTCCTTCGCCGAGGCCGAAAAACTGCTCCACTTCCACTGTGCTGTGGGTGCCATTGACCCATTGGCAGTTGGCGCGCCATTGGAAGCGGGCGGCTTCGGGGGCTTCGTTCAGGGCATCGCGCGCTTCCAGCAGGGCCTGGACGTTAACACCATTGTCGGCAATTCGGGTGTACATATTCATGCGGATTCTCCACTTGTTTGTAGGTGTTTTGCGGAACTGGTTTGTTACCAGGTGGGAGTAGCGTGAACCGGGCGCGTGGAAGTGAACGTTTGAGAGGGCGTGGTTTTTTAAGGTTACGGCGTTGAAGTTGCCGCCGTTATCGCAAGGCTCCGGCGCTTCGTAAGCAGATGGCCGTCGCCGGGTTGTAGAAACGACAGCGGTTAATTCTGAGGACGTTTGAGGTGGCCGCAGGCCCAGACCCGGGTGACCGGCATCTTCGCCTGCCGTTGCGCCACCCGCACGGATTCAGCATCAGGGGCGCGGTACAGGCATATCATGCGCTTTTTATCATTGGCTATGAATGTTTTCACAAAGGAAACCCGGTGCATGGCCAGGCAGTCGGAAGCGGCGTTTTCCAGTGCTTGCAGGGCATCGATATCGGCTGGCTGATCAAATTGCCTTTCGATAACGACAGTGACCTCCTGGTCTGATGATGTGTCGTGCAGCGAGCCCGACCAGAGGGAATAGTTGCTGCAATCGGTCCGGCGAGTCAGTACCCGTACCGATTCCAGGTCCGGTGATAAAAAATGACAGAGCATTTTTCGGCCATCGTCGGCCAGAAAGCTCTCTTGCCATTCGATGCGAAAGAGGTTCAGGCAATCGGCACTGGAGGCCGACATGGCGTCGAGATGCTCCTGGGTGAGTGGCGATTCGAACTCCCGTTCCAGAATTGCATGTAACATGAGTGAACTCCCCTAGTTTTCCGGATGAAGCAGTGGTGCGGCCCTGTCCCGGGCCCATTTTACAGCGGTGATATTATCCAGCCGGGACAGGGCGTCGAGATGTTCCCGGTAGCCGTTGTCATCACCGAGCATCCGGCAAACGCGAGCCAGGGCAATATGAGCCAGCATCTTGTCGGAGTTGCGATCCAGCGCTTGCGCGCAACGTAGCGCCTCTTCGGCAGCGGTTCGGGCGCGGGTGGGATCATCTCTCTCCAATTCCAGCAGCGCCGTACGGTTGAGGATATAGGCCAGGCGTTGCTTGGCGTCGGACAGGCGCAATTCGTCCAGCCGGGATGCCAGGGTTTGCCGGCGTTCGGCCGAATTGTCATCGGCATTGGGATCGCGCTGGTAATGACTGACGGCGTAATGGCAAAAGGCCGTGAGAGCCCGGGCAAAAGGCCCTTCACTACCTACCTGCAGCTTGTCGCCAATGTCGTTGAGTTGCCTACAGCGGGACAGGGCCGAGCGGTAATCCCCGCGTTCGATATCGACCATCGCCAGAAATTCGTTGGCCTGGAATTCGTTGAGTCTGTCTCCCTGGGATTTAAAACGGGTACGTGCCTCCTGCAGGAGTTCTTCAGCGGCATCGAGATTGTTTTCGTAATAGCGGAGTATGCCCTGAGCCGCGGGAATCGGGGTGCAGTGCACCTGTTTACGGGACGCCAGGGAATGGGCTTCCAACAGCATGGCGTCGGCCTGGGACAGGTCACGCTCAAGCAATGCCAGGCATTTTGCGGTTTCAGCCATGCCGAGTATATGGTCCTCCTCACTGCCGGCGCGGGTCACCCGCTCCGCCTGCAGCGAGTCGCGCTGGGCGTCTGACCACTGGCCGTGTACCCAGCGGACGTAGCTGGCCAGTTGGTAACCGAGGCGGGCGTAGGGCAGGGCGCCATGGTCCAGGGCCCTTTCCGCCAGTGCAACATATTCGGCCGCGGCGTTTTCCCAGTTGTGTGGCGGGGCGGCGGTCAGGCGGATTTCGCTCAGATCGAGGGTCAGGCAAATGCGTTCGGCGTCGGAGAGTTTTTCGGCGAATTGCAGACCTTTGTCCACCAGGTTCAATGCCTCTTCGTTGGCGTAGAAACGCAGGCAGAGCCGCCCGGCGAACACCATGGCCCTGGCCGCCAGCGCCGGGTCCCCGCTTTGGGCGGCGTGGTGAGCGAGGTCGGCGGCCAGTTGCAGATCCAGTGCCGTGTCCACTTCCAGAAATTCAGCCACACGGCGGTGCATCACCTGCCGTCGCGCCGGGGAGATATCCATGTAAACACTCTGCGCCACCAGATCGTGGGAAAAACGAAACCCGCGATCGCTGGATTTCAACACTCCCTGCCGCTCGACGATTTCGAGCGCATCCTGCAATTGACTGTCGTCGAGCCCGGTAACCCTGGCCAGCGAGCTGACATCGATACGGGGCGCCAACACTGCTGCCCAGTGCAGAACCTCGGTGGCGTCGATATCCAGCCGTGACATACGCTCCTGAATAAGCTCGTTCAGTGATGCGCCGCTATCGCGTTCGGTTTCGGCTCGGGCCAGTTCTATGGCGAGCAGGGGATTACCGCCGCACTCCCGGCTCAGGCGTGGGCTGTCCGCCCCGGGCGCAAAGGCGGCAATCAGTTCCCGCAAGGCACTGCTGGCCAGGGGGCCGATTCGCAATTCCTGCAACAGGTGCTCGCGGCGCAATCCCCGCAGTGTTTGTTGCATGGCGTGGTTCTCCCTCAGTTCGATCTCCCTTGCGGCTGCCACCACCAGCAGTGGTCGTCGGCGATTCATCCGTAGAACGTAGTGCAGTGCCGCGGCGCTGGACTCGTCGCACCACTGAATGTCGTCGAGAATCGCCACCACCGGATTTTGTTCGGTTTCCCTGGCCACCAGGTCGCTTAAGCCTCCAAACAAAGTGTCGCGGTCAATACGGTCAGTGCTGTTGAGCAACTCGGGCGTTTCCACCGCGCTGCTGCGTCGGAATGCGTCCTGCCACAGGGCATAGGGGCGAATCACTTCCGATTCGAAAGCCTCGGCGCGCAACAGACCTGCGCCAAATTCCCGCGCCAGAGGCACGACTGCATCCAGCAGCCGGCTCTTGCCGATGCCCGGTTCGCCGCGAATCAGCATAAAACCCGCTCGGCGCTGCCGGGCGTGTTGTACCAGAAATTGCGTCAGGTTTTGAATCTCATTGTCGCGACCGAACAGGGGCGCCTCTGTTGTTATGATTTGCGAGACGAGCGGGGATTTGGGTTTTCGCGATTCGGAAACACGCGCCTTTTCGGCAAAGGCTTTATCGGCATTTATGGTGATGCCGTCGCCGTGGCGCCAAGCCTTTAGCAGTATGCCTTTGTCTTCGGCACCCACCTCTTCCAGCAGGCGCTTGCCCAAGCGGTACTGCTGCTCGGCTTCCTGGCTGCGGCCGAGTGTAACCAGCAGCCTGATCAGGGTGGCGCGGGCGGATTCATCGTACGGCTGGATAGTCACCAGCATCCGTGTATGTTCCAAGGCCGCTTCGGGCTGTTCGCGTAGGCGTTGAATCAACTCGCGCAAAATCGTGGCCTGGGAACGGTTGGCGTGTTCGCGTTCCGCCACACTCCAGGTGTAGAACTCGGGGAAGTTGGGCAGCTCCAGGCCTTCGAGAAAGTTGCCCCGGTAGCGCGCCGCCGCCTCCAGCAATTGAGCGGTCGACTGCTTTTCGGGGCCGGCCTTGATCAGCTTGTGGAGGGTGGCCACGTCGATATCCACATCGTCCGCGTCGAAGGCCACACGGGTGCGATCGGCAACAATGCGGGGATGCGCCTCTTCGTCCACCAGCCGGCGCAGTTTAGACAGGCTCCAGCGCAGCGAGCCGCGGGGGTCGTCCGGCACTTCCCACAGCAGTTCGCAGAGCTGTTCACGGCGGAAGGGCTTGTTATTCAGGGCCAGGTAGGCGAGCAGGCCCCGGGTTTTTTTGGAGGGGGGCAGATCCAGCGAGGCGCCGTCCCGAATCACTTCGAGTTCGCCGAGAAAGTGCAAATTTAGCTGTGCCATTCACGGTCTGCCGCTGTTTTACCGGGTGAGAATGCCAGTACTCCTTTAAGTTGATATTGAGGGAAATAGGTAAGTCGGCTTCGATCCGGCCTGAGTGGCTGGGGTGTTTTCAGAAACACGCCGTAGACCCTTCCCTGGGGGCTCGGGCGCGACGTCCTTGTCGCGCACGGTTTCTGAAAACACCCCAGCCACTCAGACCTCACATCGCTGTCGATTCGGAGAGCTATTGCGTCAATATCATTTTGAAGGCGTACTAGACTATGAGAGAAGTATAGGAATACCACTCAGGTAAGTCGAAGTCTGTACCCGAGAGGTGAAAAACCACGACGGAACGGAAAAAACCACGCTCGTTCACACGCTAAATACGCCGTTGCACTGGCATTCTGTCTTTACCGTTCACAGAAACGGTGGTTTTAAACCGATTGTTGTTAATAACTTTTAATATAGGAAAGGGACGGATATGGCCCGTTATGACAGTATTCTCGACACCATCGGCAACACCCCCCTGGTAAAGCTGAATCGGTTGGCCCCCAGCCACGTCAACCTGTATGTGAAGGTTGAAGCCTTCAATCCTATGGGCTCCGTAAAGGACCGCATGGCCCTGGCCGTGATCGAGCGGGCCGAAGCCAGCGGCGAACTGCGCCCGGGACAGACGGTGATCGAGGCCACCAGTGGCAATACCGGCATTGGCCTGGCCATGGTCTGCGCCTGTAAGGGTTATCCGCTGGTGGTGACCATGGCGGAGAATTTCAGCGTCGAGCGCCGCAGGTTGCTGCGATTCCTGGGCGCCCGGGTGGTGCTGACCCCGGCGGCGGAAAAGGGCACCGGTATGCTCGCCAAGGCGGTGGAGCTGGCCGAAGCTCACGGCTACTACCTCTGCCGCCAGTTTGAAAACGAGGCCAATGCTGATGTGCATTCGGCGACAACGGCGCAGGAAATTATCGCGGACTTTGCCGATGAGTTCCTGCATTACTGGGTGTCCGGTTTTGGCACCGGCGGTACCTTGAAAGGCGTGGCACGCGCCCTGAAAGCCGTCACGCCGCAGACCCAGGTCGTTGTGGCCGAGCCGGATAACGCCCAGGTTCTGGGTAGCGGTATACCCCAACCCCGTAATGCGGACGGTGAACCCTCCCGCAGCCATCCCCACTTTCGTCCGCATTTGATGCAGGGCTGGAGCCCGGACTTTATTTCGCGCCTGACTGAGGATGCGGTGCAGGCGCAGCTGGTGGACCAGGTGGTACCGGTCGATGGTAAGGAGGCATTGCGCCTGTCGCGGGAGCTGGCGCGCCGCGAGGGTATTTTTGTCGGGATCTCCGCCGGTGCGACCCTGGCTGCGGCCCTCGCTATCGCCGAGCGTGCGCCGAGCGGTGCCAATATTGTCTGCATGTTGCCGGATACCGGCGAGCGTTATCTGTCCACCCCGCTGTTTGAGGATATCCCGGAGCAGATGACTGAAGAGGAATCAGACTTGTCGCGCTCAACTCCCGGCTTTCAATTTGATGTGCCGGATCGTGAACCGGACGCGGCCGACATCAAAGACGAACCCACATCCATCGATACGGTTCTCGATGAGGAAGCGGTGGAATTTGTCGACAGTATTTTGGCGCGGGAACCGGTGGTCATGTTCGCCCTGGAGTGGTGTGAGTTTTGCTGGTCCGTGCGTAAACTCTTCGCCAAATTGGGTATCCCCTATTACAGCGTTGATCTGGATTCAGTGGCTTACCAGCGGGAAGACCGCGGCGGCAGGATTCGCGACGTGCTCCATCACCGTTTGGGCGTGCCGACCATTCCGCAGATATTTGTCGGCGGCGAATGGATCGGCGGCAGTACCGAGCTGGCCGAGAGTTACCAAAGCGGCCGGTTGCAACAGCGCCTCGAGGCCCTGGGTATTACCTTCAGGCAGGACCTGACACTCGACCCGGCAGACCTTCTGCCAAACTGGATGCATCCGCGCAAGCGTGCCTGACCATTGCGTATTATGGAGACGGGAATGAAAAGTGCCGCGATTCCGGTGATCAATGTCGCCGAGCTCCACCGGGGCGAAACACTGCGGGCATTGGACTGTGCCTGCCGCAACTGGGGAGCATTCCTGGTTGTGGAGCACGGTATCGACGAATCGGTGCTGCGGGCAATGCAAGCGGCCATGGAGGCGTTCTTTGCCCTGTCTCCCGCGCAAAAGCAGGCGATCTCCCGCAGTGAGAACAATCCCTGGGGATTCTACGATCGTGAACTCACAAAAAACATCCGGGACTGGAAACAGGTGTTTGACTATGGCCCGGAGGATGATGCTGGCCTGTGTCCTCAGTGGCCGGCCGGTTTGCCGGGATTTAGAACCGCGGTACTGGATTTTTACAATGCCTGCAACGCACTGGCCCATCGACTGTTGGGCGCCATTGCCACGAACCTGGGGGTGGCCCCCGACTGGCTGAGGCAATATTTTGAGTCGGAGCCGACCAGTTTTGTACGCCTCAACTATTATCCGGTCTGTCCCGGCGCGGAGCCCGAAAATGAATTGGCCGCAGAGACCAACAAACGCTTTGGTGTTAACCATCATACCGATGCCGGCGCCCTGACGCTGCTGTTACAGGACAGTCAGCCCGGGCTCGAAATTCTGCACCAGGGTTGTTGGCAGCAGGTGGCGCCGCGTCCGCATGCGCTGTTGGTCAATCTCGGCGATATCCTGCAAGTCTGGTCCAATGACCGTTATTGCGCCCCCGTGCACCGGGTCGTGGCCAGCAGCCGGGCGGCGAGATACAGCGCTCCTTTCTTTTTTAATCCCGCTTACAACACCGAGTACCGTCCCCTGTCAACGACCGTGGACGAGCTGCACCCCGCCCGATACCACAGTATCAACTGGGGCGAGTTCCGCCAACGTCGAGCGATGGGGGATTACGCCGATTACGGCGAGGAGGTCCAGATCAGTCACTACCGTGTTTTACCCAACTCTGAAAATCCTTTCGCTCTGTAGACGTCAAAGAGAGGTTCAATAATGGCCTATATCGATACCATTCCCGTGAGTGAAGCGACCGGAGAGGTCCGCGAACTGTATCAACGCCAGCAGGGTAGCAGGGATTATGTACCCAACTACGCCAAGGTGTATTGCTATCGTCCGCAGGTGATGAAAGCCTGGGCTGATTTGCAAAAGTGCATACGCCGACATATTGATGCCAAACACTACGGATTGGTTTCGTTGGCGGCGGCGCGTGCCATCGGCAGTAGCTACTGTGCGCTTTCCTATGGTCGCATGCTGCAACAAAAATTTTATTCAACGGATGTGTTAAAAGTTGTTCTAGGTGAAGAGGCGAGAAAGGTTGTAGGTGACGAGACGTTAACAGTTGTTGAAGAAGAGTCACGTGGGCCGTTGTCCCCCGCGGAGTGGGCGATGATGCGATACGCGGCAAAGGTGGCAACGGATTCTTCCTCTGTCACTCAGGCGGATATCGATGAACTGAAAACCCTGGGATTTTCCGATGCGGAAATCTTTGATATTGCCGCCAGCGCCGCGGCTCGCTGCTTTTTTGCCCGGTTGGGGGATGCGCTGGGGGCCAAACCCGATTCGGCGTTTCTGACGCTGGATCCGCAAATGCGGGAGGCATTGACTGTGGGGCGCGCGATTGACCAGGGAGAGGCGGAGAGGTTGCCGGCGCCGGGCGGGTATTCGCCCGTTTGAGGATCCTGCTCGACAACGTGGGTTTCCGATAGGTACTGTGCCAGGCAGGGGCAGCGGCCGCTTTAAATCCAAAGGCGACTGTTAGCAGTCGCTAATATAATGCCGATTACGCCCCCCTAGTTTCTGCGGCTCCCCACCCAAAGCGGTGGTCCTACATATTCCCCATGCCGCCCTCCGAAATACCTAAAATAAAGCTCTGCACTGGTCCTATTTCGGGTGAAAGCGAGATTGCGAAGAAATTAATTGAAAAATCAATAGGTTGGAGCTATGTTAATGGCCGTTTCAGGAAATATGACTAAGGGAAATAGCATGATCAGGGAGTCCTATCCCGCCGCAGCGCTGGTGAACGCGTTGATTTTTAAAATTTTTCCCTTTCTCAAAAAAGAAATATGTCCAACGGGGATAGAATGAGCGTTGGAGAGAATAAAACTGTTATAAGTCAAAACTATGCTGAGTAAATTAACTGACATTGGATTCAGAAAGGTAGGTATCTGGTCACTTGCTAATGGTGAGCCTGATCTGGAAATTGAAGCTGAGGGAGAGTCTGCAAATATCCTCTATAGCTTTGTTGTCGACGGAATTCCCAAATACGTTGGGAAAACGGTTCAGCCTCTCAAAAAGAGAATGTATGGTTACCGTAAACCGGCGGCAACCCAGAGCACTAACATTCGGAATAATGGCAATATTAAATTAGCTTTAGAAAATGGTTCTGTAATAGAACTATATGTTCTGCCAGATCACGGGCTTTTGCATTTTGGTGAATTTCATATCAATTTAGCGGCTGGCCTAGAAGACAGCATAGTTTCTTCTTTATCGCCAGAATGGAACTCCGTAGGTAAATGACTTATAACAATCGGCTGCACCGGACAAATTTCCGCTGTCACCTTTTGTGCAAAAAAACGCACAAAAGCCGCCATCAAAAATTTGCTCGGTGAGCCGGGCGTTAGGGCTATAGGGAAGCCTCGATGATCAAATGGTATTTAGAAGTAAATAGAGTATTTCGAGAAATCAGAAAGAAATCTCTGGATGCGGCATCTGCGTTAAAAAATGGTGACGAAGGTGCTGCTAAGGTTGTCAATGGTTACTTGAAAACTGACTATGCAAGTCTACGGAGAGTATGGGAAGAGCATTTTGATCCAAAAGAACTTGGATATCTTGGGCGGCATATAGGGTTTGGTGAAGCTCACGACTATGACGATATTCTAAATCACGACCTGCCAAATGCCGAAGCAAAAGCTGAGCAACATCTTCTAGAAAATCAACATCAGCACAATGAAATCGGCTTTGAAGACTTATTGCATCCTGTAGTATTTGAACATGCTTATCATCAGTATCGTTCTGGGCACCTAAGAGATGCAGTGTTAAATGCATTTGTTTCAGTGTTTGACCTCATAAGAGAGCGTACTGGTTTAGATTTAGATGGGGCTAAGTTGGCAGGCCAAGTTTTCTCTGTTCAAGATCCTAAGCTAATTTTGAGTGAGTTAGACTCTGACTCAGGTAGAAACGACCAAGCTGGTTTTTTACAAATATTCCAAGGTGCCTATATAGGTATCCGTAATCCAAAAGCCCACAGTCTTAGGCATGATTTAACTGATGAAAAAGCGGCTCAATATTTAATCTTCGCATCGTTACTAGCTCGCCGTGTTGAGGAAGCAAATGAGCCCTAACAAATAAGGATATGTCGCGCGGCTGAGCCGCGCGACATATCTCATTGTTGAACAAGCCCGGTGTTGTTTCTATTTATAGGAAATAAATCGATTTTATCTTGGCGTGGCTAAGCTGTTTTTGACAGCCCGGTTTTTTGGGGGCGAACAAAATCCTCGCCCCCGTTGACGATAATAGACGTGCTTATTTACATAGTCTGTAATAGCCCTCCTACGAGTGAATGGCGGTGTATTTTTCCGTGCAGTTTTTTATCCTGAAGGGCGGCGAACACCACATAAGATCATGGGCTGTCGGCAGCGCGGGCAGCAAAATGTGGCTTTACGCCGAGGGATTTTTTCCGGCAGATTTACCTGAAGCACCCATTGCACGACGCGCAGTAATGGCTTGGCGTTGCCATGCAAAAACCCATAATCCCGTGCCCGCCGGAACCCCTTTGGCAACACGTGCTGTAACACCAGCGCGATAAAATCCTCGCCCGGTAACGTGCGGGTTTGCCACGTATTGGTTTTACTGTCGCGGTAACGGAAGGTGACATTGCAGCCATCATCTTCCAGGATATTGCTGTTGCTGATCACGCCGCGATACAGATAGCGGGCGAGGTACTGTACAGCTTGCTTGCCACGGCCAACCTTCTGGCACTGGGCCACCCACTTTTTTGGGGTAATGCCGGGATTTAGGTGCGCGTTATCCAGCGCCTTCAGGAAGGCGCCCCGGAAAGCCGCTGCCAGCGCCCTGCCGTTAAACAGGTAATCGCCCTGGAGCTTGCGCCATTCCCGCCGGGCACGATGAACGCCGCCTCCCGGGGCCACAATATGTACATGTGGGTGATACTCCAGTCGGCGGGTATGGGTGTGCAGCACCGCACAAAGTCCCAGCTCTGCCTCAAAGTTTTTCTTGTTCAAGGCAAAGGCTTTGAGCGTGGACGTGGCGCACTGGATCAGCAGGCTGTAGACCGTTTTGGGGTGGGCTTTAGCCAGGGATCGCAGTTCATAAGGCAGGGTAAAGGTGACCATGTAGTAATTCACCGGCAATAGCTTTTGCTGCTGCCGGTCGAGCCAATCCTGGGTACTGTTGTTCTGGCATTGGTTGCAGGCCCGGTGGCCACAAGAGCGTGGTAGCTGGGCGGGTTGCCGGCAAGCCTGGCAAGACAGTAACAAGTCACCGTACTGTCCCTGCCGACAACCGGTGATGGCGTTAAGCGCCGACCATTGATCGGCATTGAGTGTAGCGCCATAGCGGGCGATAAACGGTTCACGATAGGCTGAGATGATCTGTTGTAAATCCATATCAATCTCCCCACAACACCCGAAGCCTGGCCATCAGCCCATTGATACGCTTGTCGGTATCGTTTTGGGTGTAGGTGGACAGCTGGGTATACAGGGCTGTTGTCTTGGGGCACTCGTGGCCCATCTCGTGCTGAATCGAACGCAAGCTAACCCCGGCCTCGGTGAGCAGCGTGCCGTAACAGTGGCGCAGGGAGTGCACGGTAATGTCCTTGTGGATGCCCACGTCTTTGACAATGGCCTTAAAGGACTTCTGTAATCCCCCGCGATCCATGGGCGCATCGGCGCTGTGGCGTTCTTCCGGGGTGCGACCGCGAGGAAAAAGGAAGGCAGAGTGTCGATAGGTGGTCCAGTAACTTCGCAGGGCGTTGAGTGTCAGTTGTGGCAGAGTGACATAACGATCTTTTTTGCCCTTGGCCTGGCGAACATGCACCTTCATGCGTTCGCTGTCGATATCGCCGACCCGTAAGGACAAGGCTTCGCCCAGGCGCAGGCCCATGCTGAAGCAGACCAGGATAAAGGTCTGGTAGCGCAGTTCGTGGGTGCCGTTGATGAGCCGTTCGATCTCCTTCAGGGTTAGCACATCCGGTAGGGTTTTGACCTGGGGTGGTTTGACGATATCGACCCATTGCCACTCGCGCTTGAGGATGTGTCGGTAGAAGAACTGCAACCCATTGCGATCCACTTTGACCGTGGACCAGCTATGGGTTTTGACCAGGGAATCGAAATAGGCCTCTAATTGTTCCTGGCTGAGGGTGTCGGGAGAGCAGTCAAAGAACTCGGAGACCCGGCGTACGGCGCGGGAATAGACATCAATGGTGGAGTCGGCTTTGCCTTGTCGGCGCAATGCGCTAACATGCTTGCGGTACAGTGATTCATAGCGTTTTTGCTGTGCTTTGTTCATGAGATATTCCTCTAGTTGTCGTGCCGGGGATTCGGCACGTAGAGGAATTATCTCTGTGAGAGGAGTTGAGTTCAGTGTGGAGTGGTAGGTGTCAGTCTTGCCGCGGAGCGGCTTCGTTCAACAAAGCAATCAACACCGACAGCTACTGCTCCACATTTTTTAGTGTGGTTCGCTGCGCTCCCAAAATACACCAAAAAATGCTCCACAGTAGCTGCGGGTTATTGCGGCGTTATGCTTCAAGATCAACGAGAATGGAATTGAGATGAACCTGACTAATATTGAACAAGTCCAAAAAATAGTTGGAAAACTGCCTGGGCCGCGCGATCTTAAGGTTATCGACTTTATTGACGAGCATGCTAGGCTTTGGTTGTCATATACGAATCTCGCGTTTATTGCTTTTGGGGAATCTGGAAATATCCGACTCACAACAGTGGGTGGTGAAGAAAACTTTGTATTCGCTCTCGATTCCAAAACTGTACGAATTTCTTTAACTGCATTAGACAAAGATAGCATCGTTGAAGTTGGTTTGTCTTTAGGTGCACTATTTACGGCAAGTGGCATGGAAGAAAGCTTGCGTATTAATGGCAAAGTCTCCGCCATGTCTGATGAGAGTTTTACCTTAAAAGTAGAAGAGTGCTATCTTCACTGTGCCAAAGCGTTCAGGCGTTCCAATTTTTGGTTGCCTCAATCAATAAGTTCACACGACCAAATATCAAGTTTTGTAAGGCAAGCAAAATTTTTGTTGCTTGCTAGCATTAATAGTGGCGGACAAGTTGACGTTAGCCCTAAAGGTGATCCGGAGAATTTTTTAATACAAGAGGAAAAACACTTCATTTGTTTTGCTGACCGACCAGGAAATCGAAGAATCGATAGCTTTCGTAACATTATTGAGCAGCCAAAGGTTAGCATTATCGCCTTGATACCGGGCTGCAAGGATATACTCGAACTGCAAGGTAGAGCAGAAATTTGCACTGATGAAAACCTTTTGCAACGCTTTATAGTCCAAGGCAAGAAACCAAAGATAGTTACAAAAATCGCTCCCAACTCAATACAAATAAAACCGAGTAAAGCACTAGTAACGTCAAATTTATGGCCAGCAAAATCAGCACCTGAAGATTTGAATCCTTCAGAGATATTTAAATCTCACGTAAGTCAAAGTAAAGAGAAATCCTTGGCAGCAAAAATTGCTCGTACAATAGTATCCGTGCCAGGCTTGGTAAAGAAAGGCTTGGAATCGGATTATAAAAATAATATGTACTGAATTATTTTTGTATCGGAGTAGAAAATGTTTAATGGACAGAATTTAGGCATAACAAACACCTGCTCAGGAAAACCAAAAGCGCCGCTGCGCTCTGCTTTCGTTTTCCTGAGAGGTGAGCGTTAAATGTGTTCGAAACAAAAGGAGATATTTAAAGTGAAAGAGGCAGGGTGAGAGGGGATCCTCGATTTTCTCGGAGGAGCAGAGCACTCGTTAAATGCCCTTGAGGCAAGAGAGAAATATGATAATTCACTGGCAATTTGATCCTATCTTGGTTTCCATAGGGCCGTTGGTAATTCGGTGGTATGGTCTGCTGTTCGTTGGAGCCTTTCTTGCTGGGCAAGCAGTGCTGGCCCGACTATTCAAGGCTGAAGGGGTTCCACAGGAAAATGCAGAACGCCTCTTGTTGTATGCATTGCTGGGAACCATAGCCGGTGCACGTCTGGTTCATTGCTTTTTCTATGATCCGCAGTACTACCTTTCAAATCCATTAGCAATTCTTCGGATATGGGAAGGTGGACTCGCTAGCCATGGAGGGGCTGTAGGAATGCTTCTCAGTCTTTGGTTGGGGAAGCGGATCATAGACCCTAAGATATCGTTTCTCTGGCTCATTGATCGTGCAAGCATCCCTGCGGCTCTTGGAGCTGTGTTCGTGAGGGTTGCCAACTTCCTCAACTCAGAGATTGTAGGCGTTCCCACTTCGGGGGGATGGGGAGTGGTATTCGAGACGGTTGATGAATTGCCTCGCCACCCGGTGCAGTTGTACGAAGCTGTTGCCTATCTGACCACCTGTATCATATTGCTAGCCATATACCGGTGTCGAAAGCAGCGTACATCACACGGTTTGCTGTTCGGTGTATTCCTTGTGCTAATTTTCTCCACGCGCATCGCACTTGAATTCTATAAGGTTCCCCAGGCCGCATATGAGGCGGGCCAGTTCTTCAGTGTTGGGCAGTACTTGAGCCTACCATTTGTGGTCTTGGGGGCTGCTATGGTGCTATGGTCAACAGGGCGTCTAACACGTCGTTCCACCGGACGCGCAAAAGCAGCGCGCCTGTAAACTCGGCGTTAGTGGCACCTGAGAACAAAGGTATGTGCAGAAAAATAGTCTCAAAAGAAAAGCTGATACTGCTGATTAATCTTGAAATCAAGAAAGCTCCAGAAATTTCTGATTGTGAAGTATCTGGAGTATATTCTCTTCGAGAGCTGGATGAAAATGGTTGTAATTGGTCACCTGCATACTACAGAAACGGTCAGCTACCAGCAGAAAATTCAGCTCCTTTAGTAGGGAAAATATTTTCAGAATTACAAAATAAGTACAACATTAGTATGCAAGATCATGATTTTGGGCATATTTCAAAGCAGGAGAATTCCCCCATAGATCAGATGGAACCAGAACGACGACTAGTACATATTGGATTTACCATTGATGCTAATTGTTTGAATTCAAAGCAGCTTATTCCTGAGATGAATCAATTGGAGAAATGGGCCGAACAAGAGCTTATACTGTTGATAACAGCGGAAACGGCTCAAGGAGAAATGGCTTTTGGAAATAACCAAAAGCGAAAAGAAAAAGCTTATAATTTTGTATACACAAAGTCTGAAATCACAATTCAAGAAGAAAAAGATAGAATTCAGCTTATTGGGGAGACATTATTTCCAGGAGGGCCAAAAAATCAGAATCAAAGAAATGATGTAGATATCGTTTTCAACGCAGGAAAGTACCCCAATCCTTTGGTCACTAATGACGGGGCATCTAAGTCCCAACCGGGAGGTATACTAGGAAATAGAAAAGCCCTTTTAGATTTGTTTGGAATTGAGGCCCTTACGCCTAGTGAAGCTGTAGCTAAAGTTAAGCAAGCAATACAACAACGTGACTGTTATGCTCGTGAATGGTCGTCAACATTCAATCAACCCTTACCTGCATGGGTTGGTCAAGATTAACCAAATACAAATATCACTACGGCACTAACAAGGCCAGTAACAGCGACAGCTTTTCCGTCGCTTGTTTGGTGGCGAAAAAGACTGCCACAAAACAATCAACTACAAAGCTGCGCGTTCTGGCAGCGTTAGCACTACTAAGCTCTGCGACTCTCTTTGACATCCTCAGAGAGCCAAACTTTGATTAATGATTGATAAGGCATATCGCGTTTATTGGCTTCAACCTTGATACTGTCCAATAAACTTTCGGGTAGCCTCAACGAAATCGTTTTAGTAGAAGGTTTAAGATTAGGCATCGAAACTGATTGCGCCTGACTCCAGTCAACATAACCACTGGAGTCGTGTGTTTCCCAAAAAGCGCGCTCTTCGGCTTCGGTTTTAAATTGCGGTATCTTTTTAGCTTTGCTCATAAACAGTTCTCTCTTTTCGGTGCATGTCGCGCGCCGAGATAAAACGTATTAATGCATTGGCTGAGCGCAGGGTAAAGGTAATATGCAAAAGGCGAGCACTATCTGTTTTGCCCAGGGCGTGGAAGCGGGCTTCTCTCTGGCTGTGCTTTTGCTCCTCCAAAACCAGCAATGGCCGGTTAAAAAATACTTGCTCGGCCTCAAATTGTCTAACACCATGTTTTTCAACGCTTTTTCGTTCATTGCCAGCGTCCCATTCAAAGCCTGTTATTTGCGCCCAATCAATCATGTCTGTATATTACCATCATATACATGTAGTGCAACACCTAAAAGAGCTAACAAGGCCAATCGCAGTCGCCCGCGCAAAAAGCGCACGGGCTGGACCTCGCTGTCGCTCGGTGTGTGTTGGCGGCGTTGAGGCTGTAGAAAAACCCAGATTTATTCACCCAAATCGATTAAAATGGGACAAACCATTCGAGCGGCCAAGGATATGCCAAAGTTCATCCCCTACGACTACAATCAAAACACCATGGTCGTGATCAATTACGCCGATCAACTCCAGCGGGGAACATTTGAGTTTGCCCTCCACCACCTGATCACTCACCGTCTTGACCTCTCTGCTTTTCTCCCCAAAATTAAAAATGATGGCACCGGACGTCCGGCTTATGATCCGGCCATTTCGCTAAAAATTATTCTCTTTGCCTATTCAAAGGGTATTACGTCGAGCCGTGAGATCGAATGGTGCTGCCAGTACAACATCATTTTTAAAGCCCTGTCCTGTGACACCGTGCCTCACTTTACCACTATTGCTGCTTTCGTGAGTGGTCATAGTCAAGAGATGGGAGACCTTTTTGAAAAGGTGCTACTGGTGATAGAGTCGCGCTACCGCAGGCTGGGTATCGATGAGGACATCTATGTAAAAGGCACAGTCGTCACAGCCGATACCGGTTTTGCCAACGAAGCCAACATGCAATATTTGCACAATCATGGTATCAACGGCTATATCCCGGACAACCGGTTTCGAAGTCGTGATCCAAAATTCCCGGGCCAAAAGATCAAGCATGGCAAACGCCATCAAGACACGAAAAAGGGAACGCGAAACGTTATCCCCGCCAGTGAGTTTCACCTCGATCCAGCAAGGCGAATGTGTATTTGCCCGGCGGGAAATCAAATCAGTTTTCGCCGTGAAGGCACGACCGATATAGGCAAAAGAAAACTGTTTTTTGAAGGGCGCTTGGGGCAGAATCGGTAGAGATAATGCCGCTCAGAAGCGTTTCGCCCTATGTTTTTGGTGTTTTTTTGAACAAAATAATTTTGCGCGACACTTTGTGTGGATTTTTTAGGGTCGGGATAAGCAAATGAAAACAGGAAAGAAAGAGAAGTTTAGGAAGACCGTCTATTTGAAAGATGGGTTTTTCTACAGCCTCGTTATGAATCTTCGAGAATCAACCTGATAAGCCAGTCACAATGAATTGGAAAACAACATGAACGCATCAGATAAATTCTGGGACAATACTGCGGAGAAATATTCTAAGAAGAAAGTACCCAATGAAGAGAAATATCGAAGGAAACTATCTGAAACACAAGAGTTCTTAACTCAAAAGATGCATGTATTAGAGTTTGGCTGCGGAACGGGTACAACAGCAATCTACCATTCGCCAAATGTAAGAAAAATAGATGCAATTGACATATCTGAAAAGATGATCGAAATTGGTCGCGCTAAAGCCGAAGCGGCAGGGGTAAGTAATCTTACTTTCAGTCGTAGCACTTTAGAAGAGTTCAAAGCTAGCCCTTGTAGTCTTGATGCTGTATTGGGGCTAAATGTAATTCACCTCATTCCAAACAGAAAAGAACTGATCAATGAAGTAGCAAGAATTCTAAAACCAGGAGGAGTTTTCGTAAGTAGCACCGGCTGTCTAGGAGGTTCATACTTTCGATTTTTAAAATTCTCAATACCTTTATTAAAGTCGTTCGGAATCATGCCGGACGTATTCATATTCAGTGAGACTGAGCTGGTCGCTGACATAGAAAATGCCGGGTTCTCTATCGAAAGGCAATGGCACTCTGGGCCACAAAATATCGAGGTATTCATCATTGCTAAAAAGCTTGGAGCTTAACTTCACGCCAATAAGAAACATCAAAATCATAAGCGACTGTGGGGACATGCAATTGAGCCAGCTACGATCCGCCCACTGAAGCCGGGCGTTAGGCGGTACAAATAATAATGCTAAGGAGAATCCATGAGAATTATGACTATTAAAGCTTGCTTCTTCGCGGTAATTGCCTTGTTTTTAACCTCATGTGCATCATATTTTGGTCAGGAAGGCCGTAGAGGCGTTTCAAGCAGCCTCGTGGATTACCTGTATCCAGATGGTCAGGTCCCCCCAAAACATGAGGAAACCACGCCGCACCTCCGTCTTCCGCTGACAGTGGGTTTGGCGTTTGTTCCGTCGCAGAGAGCTACATTTTTCTCACTACCTGAAGCCAAAAAAACTCAGCTTCTTGAGAAGGTAAAGCAAAAATTTGTCGGACTGGATTATGTAAAAGAGATAACCATTGTTCCAGAGACATACATGCGGTCGTCTAAAGGATTTGAGGGTGTGGGGCAGATAGCGCGGTTATACGGTCTGGACATTGTCGCGTTGGTATCCTATGACCAGGTCGCCGTCACCTCGGAAACGAAAAGCTCCCTATTGTATTGGACCATTGTCGGTGCTTATTTCATAAAGGGAAACCAGAATCAGGCGACAACTTTTGTCGATACCGCAGTATTCGATGTCAATTCCAGGAAAATGCTGTTTCGCGCACCAGGCGTGAGTGATATTCAACAGTCATCTACGTTGGTGGAAGTCAATCAGGCCAATAGAGAAGCGAGAGAAAAGGGGTTCGAGTTAGCCATGGCAGATATGTCAAAAAACTTAGCCGTCGAGCTTGACCGCTTTAAGGAAAGGATAAAAGAGGATAAGAGTGTGCAAATTACGCACAGACAAGGATATGGAGGTGGGGGCGGGATTCAGTGGCCATTTCTGTTGATGTTGGCCGGACTGGCTATTTTAAGGACTGCAAAAAGGTAGCGGCATTATGGGCTCAGCAAGGAATAAGGTTCTGGGCGCTGTCGTGTTTGTTTATTGTCTGTTGATATATCAACGTTATTTGCGGGTACTGTAATTTGACCTACCGGGATCAGGCGACTCAAAGAAGAACCAAAATGAGTACTGTTGTAGAAATATATATTTCAAGGTTATTGGTCGATGATATCCTGCCCGCTCTGGTGCACAAATCCGGTTTTCGCGCACAGATCTTATCGGATGGATCGGTTAGTGAAGGTGCCAAAGTGAGTGAATTCAAATACTAACAGAAACCGGTAAAGGACGTTTTTCATAATGGATAGAACAAAGTTATTATTTTTGGGTCTACGCGGATTAGTGTGGGTCATAAAGCATCCTTTTGGGTAGAGGCGGGAGGAAAGAGGCGATGATTTTGAGTTTTAAATACTCCTCATCACGGTAACCATAGGCGCGGCGTTGCAGTACACGAATCTTGTT
>JBNKHG010000034.1:0-25332 GCA_050290225.1 Cellvibrionaceae bacterium | reverse complement strand
GGTCGACGAAGGCGGGGAGGTGGTGCACTCCGTTACCCTGTGTGGACTGCCCCTGTTCCACGTCAACGCGGTGTTTGTCTCCGCCCTGTCGTCGATCATGTCCGGTGGCGAGTTGGTGCTGGCGGGCCGGCACGGCTTTCGGAATAAAGCATTGATCAGGGATTTCTGGCCGCTGGTGGAGCGTTATCGGGTGACGTTTTTTGCCGGTGTGCCCACTGTATATGCGGCGCTGCTGGAGCAGTCCTCCGAGGGGTACGACGTGTCCAGCCTCTCCCATTGCGCCGGTGGAAGTGTTTATCTGGGAGGAGCTGCCCAAAACCGCCGTGGGCAAGACCTTCAAGCCGCCCCTGCGTAAAGACGCCATTGCCCGGGCTTACCAGCGCAGCGCGGCGGACGCGTGGCCGCACGGGCCTGTGGATGCGCAGGTGCTGGAGGACAGTGTTCACGGCCTGAAGGTGCAGTTGTCAGTGATCGCAACGGAAGACAACGACCTGGAACAGGTGCGGGAAATGTTCACACCGGCGCTCGAGAAGCTGGCGTATACCTGGGAGGTGACGCATGTCCGGCTGTAATTGCGGCCTTTGGGCCGCGGGAAGTGCGTATAGCACCTCCAAATTCGTGGTCAGGGGATTTGCCGAGTCTTTGATATTCGATCTTCGCCAACACGCGCCTCACGTGAAAGCAGCGGTGGTGATACCGGGGAAAGTGAAAACCGACCTGATCGCCGAATCGCAAAAACATGTTGGCAATGGAGACGATCAACAGGTGGTGGCCGCCAGCCAGGCGTTCTCCGACAGTGCGTTGACTACGGCGGATGAAGCCGCCGCCATTATTCTGGACGGTATACGCGCTGGAAAGTGGCGAATTCTTGTGGGCGCTGATGCGTTGGAGCTGGATGCTTTGGTGCGGGAGACGCCCGACGAAATCTACGACGAGGATTTTGTCGGTCGGATAACGAGTTGGCGTTGAGTTCCTTAGTGCATTGATTGCAAATTATTGTTGCCATCTTAGCCAAGGTCTGGCGAAGGCCCGGCCCACAGACTGGCAGGAATGATTATGCCTATCCATGCCGAGCAGGTATTCCCTTGACCATCGCAATCTTCACGCGCGGCCCGGTTGCCAATCCACCCGCTTCAATATGGCGCGGGTGGTGCTGGGCCTGTTTCCCCTGGTGACCCTTGGAAAAGGGGAACAATCAACCACATCCGAATTCAATCTCCTCAATCCGTGACAGCAATTGCTAAGTAAATTGTCTTTAGCCGCTATGGGTTGAAGGGTCGGCTTATTAGACACTACCGCTACCACTAAACAGTAATGAGGGATGGTAAGCAGAACCATGGCATTCAATTGCGCAGCACCGGGTTTCCGACATTTTATCCGCGCCTATGCCACCGATCCGGATCGCATCCGGACCTTGGCGGATATTCAGGCGATTGAGCAGGTGCCCGTTGAGGAGCGTTGTCCCTGTGTCTCACCCATTCAGGCCCTGGAAATCATTGCCGGGGATCAGCCGGACAGTATCGCCCTTAGCTATTTACCCACGGGGTCTGCCAGTGGCGAACCGCAACGCTGGACATACCGGGAATACCATCAGGCGGTGGCGGCGGCCGCAGCGTGTTTTCGACAGCTTGGTTTGCGGCACGATGAATCGGTGATTTTCCTGTTGCCGAACCTACCGGAGCTGTTGTTCGGTGTTTGGGCGGCGGAAGCGGTGGGCATTGCCGCGCCCATCAACCCGTTCCTGCAACCGGAGCAGATGGCCGGCATCGCCCGCGAGGCCAATGCCCGCATACTGGTAACTTTGGTACCCGGCGATGAGGAGGGCGACCTGTTTTTCCAGAAGGCGCAGGCTGTCGCCCGGGAGGTGGAATCCATTCAGCATATCGTTACCGTTGGTGGCACTGTGGGTGGCACTGTGGGTGGCAATGATGGCGACAAAAATGGAATCGAGGTAGATGGGGTTGTCCCTTGGCAGGCAGCTAATCCCGAACAGCCTATCGAGCGCATTGCCGGCGAGCGTCATTTTTGCGGTGAGGAGATTGCCGCCTATTTCCATACCGGTGGCACCACGGGAACGCCGAAACTGGCGCAGCATACCCACCGGGCTCAGGTCATCAATGTCTGCCAGATGGCCATGACAGGCCCCGTGGCCGAGAGCGATGAGCCGGTGCGATCGGTTATTTTGTGTGGCCTGCCACTGTTCCATGTCAATGCGGTATTCGTCTCGGCACTGTCGACGGTGATGAGCGGCGGCGAGTTGATTCTCGCCGGGCCACACGGTTTTCGGGAGAAAGCATTGATCCGGGATTTCTGGTCGCTGGTGGAACGCTACCAGGTGACGTTCTTTGCCGGGGTGCCCACCGTTTACGCGGCGCTGCTGGAGCAGTCTTCGGAGGCGTTCGACCTGGGCAGCCTGTCCCATTGTGCCTGCGGCGCGGCGCCGATGCCGGTCAGCATGCTGCGGGAATTCCGCGAACGCACGGGCGCGGACATTATGGAGGGCTACGGCATGACGGAGACCGTGACCTGCGCCACCGCCCACTATTATTACGGCCCCCGTCATGTGGGCTCCATCGGCATGCGGATTCCCTACCAGCAAATTCGTGCGGTGATTATAGATGCCAATGGTGGCGTGCAGCGGGACTGCGAGGTGAATGAAATCGGCGTTATTTTGCTGCGCGGACCCAACGTCATTCCCGCTTACAAACAGGCGTTCGCCAATGAAGGCGCCTGGCCGGAGGAGGGCTGGTTGAACACCGGCGACATGGGCCGCATCGATGCCGACGGCTACGTCTGGCTCACCGGCCGCGCCAAGGACCTGATTATCCGCGGCGGCCACAATATCGATCCGTTGATCACCGAGGATTCACTGACCTGTCACCCGGATGTGGAAATGGCCGCCGCCGTCGGCATGCCGGATGCCTATGCGGGGGAAGTTCCCGTGGCCTATGTGCAGTTGCGCCCGGGCGCGAGCGTCACGGCGGAGGCACTGAAAGCCTTTGCCCGTGAACACGTGGCGGAACGGGCAGGTGCGCCGGTGGAGGTTTTTATTTGGGACGACTTGCCGAAAACCGCCGTTGGTAAAACGTTCAAGCCACCATTGCGCAAGGATGCTATCTCCCTGGCCTATTGTCGGGCGGCGACGGGTGTGTGGCTCGACGGACAGGTGGAGGCCAGGGTGGTTGATGACAGCGCCCACGGCTTGAAAGTTCTGTTGCGGCTGGAAGCCGCTGGCGAACAACTGGAAGCGGCGCACAGGGTGGTGGGAACTGTACTCGATAAGTTGGCCTATGTGTGGGAGCTGGATGTTGCGTAGCTTTATTATCCAATTGGCGGATGAGTCAAAAATGTTAAAAATTGCCGCCGCATCTGCCATGGGCTACGGGGCGCCTTGGCGCCATTATTCCGAAGTTATCGACTAACGGCACAGGTTGGGATTCATTATGGACAAACTGCTCAATTCCAGGGATCTGGACTTTTTACTCTACGAAATGCTGGACACGGAATCCTTGCTGCGTCGGGAGCGCTACCGGGAACAATCCCGTGAGATATTCGACGTCATTCTGAATACCGCCGACAGTATCGCCTGTGAATACTTTGCCAGCCAAGACGAGAACGTGGATGACAACGAGCCCACGTTTGATGACGCGCGGGCGAATCCAATACCGGAAGCCCAAGAGGCCTGGAACGCTATCGCCGAAGCCGGATTCATGGCGACGCACCAGGCGTCCGGCGAAGGTGACAGACCGTTGCCAGGTGTGGTGTGTGCTGCGGTGCAGGCCTATTTCAGTGCCGCCAATATCAGCTCCGATGGTCATCCGCTTTTGAGCGAGACCTGCCTCGAAGTGAGTACCAAGACTGCGGCGCTGGCTTATCGGGGCTACCTGCAGGCCCTGGGGTGTGCCAGGGAGCAACCCCAGGAGCGGTTACCCTACAGCCCGGCGAAAATTATCGGGCAGGTGCATGTGCGGCGTAGGCTACTTACGCTGAAGGCTTATGCGGAAGGCGCCCTGGCGCTTAGCTTCTATGCCGCATCCCTGGTGGAGGACATGGAAACCGCCGACACCGACTGCGAAAAACAGCGGGCGGCCGTGTTGCAGGATCTTTTGACGCCGGTGGTTAAAACCTGGCCTTCGAAATACGGCTGCCGCAGCAATGATCTATCCGTTCGTCAGAGTCACATCCATGACGATGCCGAGAGTATCCTGGCACTGGAACTGCTGAGTCGTAAAGTGCCCATGCAGCACCGCTACAGTTATGAAGTCTTTAAACAGGAGATGCGGCTCACCCTGCAGTTGGCGAAGCAATTTGATTCACTCAATGATGTGTGTCAACCGCTGCGCGAGGCTTTGAAACGGTTGGACGATGTTACCGAGGCGCTGCTGGCGGTCTCCCAACGCGACCCCGATTTGGGTTTGGCCAACGCCACCCTATACCTGGATTTTTTCGGGCGCATTGTGATGGCGTGGATCTGGTTAAAACAGGCGGTCACGGCATCGCGGGCGATGGGGAGTATGCAAGCGTTGGTCGAGGCGGAAGAAAATTTTTACCGGGGCAAGCTCCAGGCGGCTCGTTATTATTTTGAGTGGGAGCTGCCCCTGACTGTTCAGCAGGCGGATCTGCTGATTTCCAATAACCGTCTGTGTTTCGACATGCGGGATGCGTGGTATTGACACAATCACTTTAACGCTGATGTTTATGAATATTTCCGAATTGAAAGCACACATTGGTCGCCAGCTCCAACCTGGTGACTGGTTTGTCATCGAACAGGAACGTATCAACGACTTTGCCGACGTCACGCAGGACCACCAATTTATTCATGTCGATCCGCAATTGGCGGGGAACAGTGCTTTTGGCAGTACTGTGGCCCACGGCTTTTTGACCTTGTCGCTGCTGACCCGCCTCGCCGGGACGGTTATGCCTAAACCCGACAACTGCGTCACTCATATCAATTATGGTGTGGATGGATTGCGCTTCCTGAATCCGGTACGGCCCGGTGATCGGGTGAGAGTCAGCGCGGCCATTGCCGACGTTGAGGAGAGGGCCAGCAACCGGGTAATCGTCAAGCTGGCGGTGACTGTCGAGATCGAGGGACAGGCGAAACCGGCCCTGGCCTGTGAATGGCTGAATCTATTTGTGTGCGAACCGCAAGTGGAGGTGGCTTGATCGGGCAAGCCCTTTAGGAATTTTTAACTCTTTCACCATGACCATTGGATAGGACTATGCAAATTGATGATATCAAAACCATTGCTGTAATCGGCGCGGGCAATATGGGCCACCAGATTGCCCTGCACGCCGCCATTAGCGGCTTCACCGTTAATTGTACCGACATTAACGCCGAGACACTGGCCAAGGCGGAAGCCTTCGTGGATGACTATCTACCGGGGCGGGTGGCCAAAGGGCGCTTGAGCGAAGAGGAAGCGAGCCGGGCGCGGAACAATATCCGTTTTGTCGCCGACCTCGAAACCGCGGTCGCTGAAGCTGATTACTGCATCGAGGCGGTGCTGGAAGTACTGGAAATCAAGCGCAAGATCTTTGCCGACCTCGATCGTCTGGCGCCGCCCCACGCCATCCTGGCCAGCAACAGCTCGGCGATTGTCAGCTCGAAAATCGCCGATGTGACCTCCCGTCCCGACAAGGTGCTGAACCTGCATTTTTTCAACCCGGCGCTGGTCATGAAACTGGTGGAGGTGGTACAGGGGCCCCACGTTTCCGACGAGACCACCCAGCTCTCCCTGCATCTGTGCGAAAAGCTCAACAAGGTGCCCGTGCACCTGAAAAAGGAAGTGGAGGGCTTCCTGCTCAACCGTATCTTCGGCGCCATTGGCAGGGAGGCTTTCTGGTTGTTGGAAATGGGCGTGGCCAGCGTGGAGGATATCGACAAGGCGTGCGTATTCGGTGCCGGTCATCCCATGGGCCCGTTCCGCCTCAACGACCTGACCGGGATCGATCTCTCCTACATTATGGGTATGGAAGCGTTTCGTGCTTCCGGCAATCCCGCCGACCTGCCTCCGCCGAGCCTGGTGGAGCACTACGTCAAGGGTGAATACGGTGAGAAAACCGGTAAGGGGTGGTATGACTACAGCAATCAAAAGGGCGAGGCAAAGTAATGGTTGCGGCTATGGGTGAAACCAGGCAGTTGGAGAGTGGTGGGGTTCAATATCATCTTGACGGTGCCGTGGCACTGATCAGGTTTGACAATGCACCGGTCAATGCTTTTAGTCACGCGCTCCGGCTCTCTGTGCAGCGGGCGCTGCAGCAAGCGGTTGCCGATCCGGCGGTCAAAGCGATTGTGTTTATCGGCAGTGACCGTTTCTTCTCAGCCGGTGCCGATATCAGTGAGTTTGCCACGGGTGCCGCCGCGTCGGAACCCAACCTCCAGCAGCTGGTGGCCGAGCTCTGCCGCTCACCCAAATTGACGTTGGCGGCGGTTCACGGTGCTGCCCTGGGCGGTGGTTGTGAGATGGCTTTGGCCTGTCATTACCGCATTGCCAGCAACACGGCCAGGATCGGTCTCACCGAGGTGAATCTGGGTATTCTGCCCGGTGCGGGCGGCACGCAGTTGCTGCCCCGGGTCGCCGGTCCGCAGGTTGCCCTGGAGATGATCATCGCCGGCAAGCCGGTTGATGCGGGCGAGGCTTTGAAAAAGGGCATTGTCGACCGGGTGCACAGTGGTGACGATTTCGAGCAGGCTGCCATGGCCTATGCCCGTAAGCTGATCGAGTGCGATGCACCCTTGCGCAGCCCTTATGAGAACGGCGTGGATACGTCCGCCCTGCCCGACGATTTTTTTGTGCAATTCCGCCAATCGATGCCGCGACATCAATGTGGGCGTTTCGCACCGGAGCGCTGTATCCGGTGTGTGGAAGCTGCCTGTGCACTGTCGTTTGAGGAGGGTTTGCGAAAAGAGGGCGAACACTTCCAGGAATGTGCCAAAAACGCGGAGGCGAGAGCCCTGCAGCATATGTTTTTTGCCGAGCGCCAAGCGAAAAAGGTGCCCGGCGTACCGGCACACACGCCGCGGCGGCCTATCTGTAAAGTGGCTGTGATCGGTTCCGGTACCATGGGCGGCGGCATCGCCATGAACTTTGCCAACGCCGGTATTCAGACCATCCTTCTCGATCTCAATGCGGATGCCCTGGAACGGGGTATGGCCACTATCCGCAGTAACTATGAGATCTCGGCCCAAAAGGGGCGATTCACCCAGCAGCAGGTGGTAGGACGCATGGCATTGATTCGGCCCACCACAGATTATATCGATATTGCCGATGTCGATCTGGTGATCGAAGCCGTGTTCGAGGACATGACAATCAAGAAACAGGTCTTCGAGGCGCTGGACGAGGTTTGCAAACCCGGCGCGATTTTGGCCACCAACACGTCCACGTTGGACGTCAACGAAATTGCCGCGGCCACCCGTCGCCCGCAGGATGTGGTTGGACTGCATTTTTTCAGCCCCGCCAATGTGATGAAGCTGTTGGAGATCGTGCGCGGTGAGAAAACTGCCGCAGACGTGATTGCCTCCTGCGTGGATATGGCAGGGGCTATCGGCAAGACGCCGGTGGTGGTGGGTGTGTGCTTCGGCTTTGTCGGTAACCGCATGCTCGGTCCCTATTCCCGCGAAGCCAACCGGCTGCTGCTGGAGGGGGCGACGCCTGACCAGATTGATCGGGTGCTGACCGACTTCGGAATGGCCATGGGGGTGGTCTCCATGTATGACCTGGCGGGGATCGATGTGGGCTACCTGGTGCGCGAATCCATTCGTGACCGGATCTGCAAGGATCCGACCTTCGAGGTGCTTGGCGACAGACTCTACGAATTGGGGCGTTACGGCCAAAAGACCTCGCACGGTTACTATCGCTACGTGGGGCGCAATCAGGTCAATGACCCGGATTTTATCCCGTTGGCGGAACAAACAGCCCGGGAATTTGGTATCGAGCGACGCAGTATCAGCGATGAGGAAGTTTTGGAACGGTGCCTGTATCCGTTGATCAATGAGGGGGCCGATATTTTGGCCGAAGGCATCGCCTACCGTTCCGGGGATATCGATCTGGTGTGGACCAACGGTTACGGCTTCCCCCGTTGGCGCGGTGGCCCCATGCAGTACGCCGACGAAATCGGCCCGGAAAAGGTACTGGCGGTAATGCATAAGTACCGCGAGCAATTGGGGGATTACGGCGCGATGTGGTTTACGCCCTCGCCCCTTCTCGAAAGGATTGTGGCGCAGGGGCAGACGTTCGCGACAGTGGTTGGCCAGGAGCAGCAGTCTTGATTCTCCTGCTTGCCGGGGTGTGGTTGTTCAGATATGTAATTGAAGAGGTAGAACTATGACAATTCGATACGATGGAAAGGTGGCGATTGTCACCGGGGCAGGTAACGGTCTGGGTCGATCCCATGCGCTGGCATTGGCGGCCCGGGGCGCCAAAGTGGTCGTCAACGATCTGGGGGGCGCGGTGGATGGCTCCGGTGGAAGCCTAACCGCCGCCGAGCGTGTGGTCGAGGAGATTCGCGCGGCCGGCGGTGAGGCGATTGCCAATGGTGCCAGCGTGACCGATTTCGATCAGGTCAATGCCATGGTTGAACAGGCTCTGTCGCAGTGGGGGCATGTGGATATCCTGGTCAACAATGCCGGCATCCTTCGGGACAAGACGTTCTCCAAGATGAGCCTGGAGGATTTTCGGTTGGTGGTGGATGTCCATCTGATGGGATCGGTCAACTGCACCAAAGCGGTGTGGGAGCTAATGAAGGAACGGCAGTATGGCCGCATTGTGATGACCACTTCATCGTCAGGCCTTTACGGGAATTTCGGACAATCCAACTACGGCGCGGCCAAGATGGGCGTAGTGGGCCTGATGAATGTGTTACACCAGGAAGGGGCCAAGTACGGCATCAGTGTCAATGCCCTCTCGCCGACGGCCGCCACCCGGATGCTCAATGGCCTGGTGGATGAAACCGCGGCGGAACTGATGACGGTGGAAAGCGTGACGGCCGGACTGTTGTATCTGGCTTCCGATCAAGCGCCATCACGCCTGATTTTGTGTGCCGGCGCGGGCGGTTATGCGACAACGCGCATTTACGAAACTGACGGTATTTACCTCCCGCCGGAAAAACAGAACCCGGAAAATATCGCCGCCAGTATCGAACAGATTCTCGATCCCGCCCAGCAAGCGATGTTGGACCAGGCCTACCAGCAGAGTGATAAGTTTGTCAGAAAAGCGGCTGAGGCAAGTGGTATCGAGTTGGGCTAATCCATCTGAAACACATTTTAAAAGGAAACCATGACTATGAAAGACGCAGTGATTGTATCAACCGCGAGGACACCTATCGGTAAGGCTTACCGTGGTGCCTTTAATAACACCAAGGGCCCGCAATTGGCGGGTCATGCGATTCGCGAGGCGGTAAAGCGCGCTGGCATTGAACCGGGGGAAGTGGACGATGTGGTGATGGGTTGTGCCCTGCAGCAGGGAACCACCGGTTACAATATCGGCCGCACGGCGGCACTTGCCGCCGGCTTGCCGGTGACAGTGGGCGGTATGAGTCTGGATCGGCAATGCTCCTCAGGCCTTTATGCCATCGCCACTGCCGCCAAGCAGGTGATCACCGACGGCTTACCCATCGCAGTTGGCGCCGGTGTCGAGTCCATCAGCCTTGTGCAAAACGACCATATGAACGGCTACATGATGGAGGACGAAAAACTGCTGGCGGTTCACAAGGACATGTATATGCCGATGCTGCAGACAGCCGAAGTGGTGGCCAAGCGCTACGGCATCAGCCGCGAAGCCCAGGATGAATACGCCCTGGAAAGCCAGATGCGCACGGCCGCCGCCCAGGAGGCGGGTAAGTTCGACGACGAAATCGTTCCCCTGACTTCAGTGAAAGCTGTCGTCAACAAGGAAACCAAGGAGGTTAGCTACGAAGAGGTCACCCTGTCCAAGGACGAAGGTAACCGCCCGCAGACAACGGCCCAGGACCTGGCTGGGTTGAATCCGGTTATTGACGGCGGTGTGATTACCGCAGGCAACGCCAGCCAGCTGTCCGACGGTGCCTCCGCCGCCGTGGTCATGGACGCAAAACTCGCTGAGCAACGTGGCCTGGAGCCTCTCGGTATCTACCGTGGCCTGGCGGTGGCGGGGTGCGAGCCTGATGAAATGGGTATCGGTCCGGTATTCGCCATTCCGAAGCTGTTGAAACGCAACGGCCTGTCCATTGACGATATCGGCTTGTGGGAACTGAATGAAGCCTTTGCTGTGCAGGTACTTTACTGCCGCGACAAGCTGGGTATTCCCAATGAGCGCCTCAACGTCAACGGCGGTGCCATCTCCGTTGGTCACCCCTACGGTATGAGCGGCGCGCGTATGGTGGGGCATGCGTTGATTGAAGGCAAACGTCGTGGTGTGAAATATGTGGTGATCACCATGTGCGTCGGCGGTGGCATGGGTGCAGCCGGTTTGTTTGAAGTGTGTTGATAAAACTGCCAGAGAACAGTTGGATTCTCCCCGCATTTACCCACCTGATGGTGGGTTTTTTTATCTCTCAATACTTGATTATGCCGGTTAAGCGACACGACCCACACGGCGCCAAGGTGTAAGGCTATAGGTTTTATGGGTGGCGGCATTGTTGGTTGAGTGAATGCGACTTTGCCTATTCCGCTAAGTAAATTGTCCCTAAGTGCTATGGCCTTGACGTCATGATTGTTCGTACACTAATTAAACGGATCTGTTGATGTTACTCAAAACTCGTAGAACCCCTGCATAGCAATATCTCTCTAAATATGGAGGTGATTATGAAAATCGGAAATATTTTGGGTATCCTACTGGCAATGATCGGCATGTTCCTGGGAATTTATTTCAGTACTTTCCCTGTGTTTGAATGTGTCCAAACTCAATTTATCTCAGGCTATCAGGCAGGTATCTATTTTGCCGTTATCGGTGCAATCATTGGGGTATCTTGTGCCGCGGTGGGTTTCATTTTTAGTCGAGTCATAAACAACATATAACCGGGGTTTTGGTGAGACTCGGCCTCACTTGGCTTTCCGCAGTCGTCCATTGCTGCGCTTCGTGGCGGGGCTGGCCGCATAACCCTGTCAGAGTCACGCGCCATGTGACTCTGAAAAAGGGATCTCTTCTAAAAAACTCCGCTTTGCCGTCAAGCCTGCTGGCAGCAGTTTGTAAATGGACTACCAGGCGCTGATTTTCTTATGCGTGGGGAAAGGGTTCATCAGTAGGACTGATGTCTGCCTGGCTTCCTTGGGTGGTTCACGAGTATCTTCCGAGAAGCTCGGGATTTCCGTAGGCATGTAGTCTTCGGGATAATCCTGTAAGGCCTTGATTTCAGCGGGACCTATCATAGGGTTTCTCTCCTTTTATTATAATAATGAATTTTTTGATACAGGGTCTTAAGACCGTTGTTGATGTTTTTGATTTCTCCTGCATTGATTAGTGGAAGGCAGGTGTACTGCTACTTTTTTAGGCGTCACGATTTCAATCAGTCCTAAATGGGCTTAGTCTAGCGATGAATATGCCTATTATCTATAGCAAAAATTGCCATCATAACCAGCGAAATAGGACAAAGGTTGAGTCTGTGACAGAGGTCAGCCCAGACTGCCACTCTGGTCTGAATTTTCCATTGTCGCAGACGACAGATTGTCTGGTTTTGCCAATTAATAAGACCGGAAATGCTCTGGTATTCAATTGGCAGTGGGTTCACCATAGAGTCGCTTGCGTAGCGAAGGAAATATTTACGCTAATGCTATGGATTGTGTCGATTCTTGTGTGATGCTGTCACGGAATAGGCAAGTTAATTCCTGAAACTCATGCTCCTTGTCCTCTAAGGTGGCCCCCTCTGGGCCCTGCAATTCGGCCCAGAGCTTTTTTGTATCGCCCTCTTTTATCTAAATTTTCAATTTCTCATTAACATTCCTATAGCGGTTTTTCGCCACAGGAGGTACTACCTTTATGTATCTGACGCGAAAGCGAGGTGCGGCAATCCCCGATGGGCCGAAAAGGGCCAAGTGGCCGGGTGTATGCCGACACGGCGGCGGGTGACAGTGGGCAAAATCTGGGCTATCTCTAGGGGTAGGCTGAATTGAAAGATATCACTACCGCGCAACCCGGGGTTGGGACCAGACGCAGGGCCCGCCCGGCCAAATAACGTCAAGTCAAATACGCAAAGATCCAAGCCCAGGACCGACGGTTGACGAGAAGGCGGATGGGAAGCAATACGAGCAAACCAAAGCAGAACCGCGAAGCCTTGCGGATATTCGGCGTATTTCAGGAGAACGAATCCATCCTGAAGCGCTTCTTGCGTCGGTTCACCTCCAGCCGCCAGGATGTGGAAGATATTTGCCAGGAGACCGTGCTTCGTGCCCTGGAGGCGGAACAGTCCCGGCAGATTCAGGAGCCCCGGGCCTTTCTGTTCGGTGTGGCGAGAAATATCGTCCGCAAGGACCTGGACAAAAAATCCCGTTCCCTGATCGACTTTGTGGAAGACTTCGCGCCCCAGGAGTACCCTGTGGAGGAGCCGAGCCTCGAGGAGCAGCTGGACGCCCACCAGCGGATGATCCTGTTCGGCCAGGCAGTGGCCACGCTCCCCAGTCAGTGCCAAAAGGTCTTTCTGATGAAAAAGGTACACGGCTACTCTCACAAGGAAATCGCCAGGAAACTGGATATCTCGGTCAGTACCGTGGAAAAACACGCCTCCGCCGGTCTAAAACGCTGTAGCGACTATATGGCTCGGCACCTGGAGCGGGAGGCCTGCCCGGCCGATAATCCAGGTGAGATGCGGCGTGATCGGGAACACCCAGGGAGGACAGATCCATGAGTAGAAACCAGCTTGCGAACCAGACTCCAGACATCACCGCTGAAGCATGCAGCTGGATTGCCCAGCTCGAAACTGGCGACCTTACCCCGGCGGACGTGGAAGCGTTCCGGGAATGGATGCAGCGTAGTCCCCGTCACACAGCGGAAGTGCGGCGCTTGGCGAGGTTGTCGGCTGAACTCAACATCCTCAACGGTCTGGAGCCGGCCCTGCGCGATGCTGCGGAACACTATCGGCCAATTACCCGCGGCCGCCCGGAGGGTACAGGATTCCGTGCCCTATTTGTCCCGCAGCGCCTAGGTACCTTCGCGGCAGCCACTGGCGTACTGCTCCTGGTCATGGCCGTACTATTGCGCGGCATGTTTTTGCCCCAGTTCCCCACCGAGTTGGAGACGCCCATTGGCGGCTACCTGGAGCAGACCTTGGCCGACGGCAGCGTGGTCAAACTCAACACCGACAGCCGCATCGACATAGCCTACAACGACAAACAGCGCCACATCTTCCTGCGCCGGGGCGAAGTCTTCTTCCAGGTGGCCCACAACCCCGAACGGCCTTTCGTGGTGCACGCCAACGGCAAAACTATCCGCGCCGTGGGCACCGCCTTCGCCGTGCGGCTGGACAGAACGTGGAAGGAGGGCACAGACCTGGAAGTAACCGTCACTGAAGGCCGAGTGGAACTGCGGGCGCAACCGCCATCAGTAACGAAAGAGGCGTCGGAACACATGACGCCCGATGGAGCGCCACCGAAAACTGCAACCAGTGGTGAAGATCAGCCACCGGACACCCGCGCCCAAAAAGAGCCGCCCCTGGTACAAACAATATTGGATGCCGGCCAACACCTGGTTCTGTCGGCCCGGGAGCCCGCACCGAAAATCAAAACCGTCACCGAAGAGGAAATCCGCCGCAGCCTCTCCTGGCGGGAGGGTCTGTTCGACTTCTCCGAGACACCGCTCGACCAGGTGGTGCGGGAATTCGACCGCCACACCCGTCTCAACATCGAGATTGCTGACCCGGCCCTGCGAGATCGTAAATTCAGCGGTATCTTTCCCACCGGCAATATCGACACGCTGCTGGAAACCCTGGAAACCGCCTACGGCATCGAGGTGACCTATGTGGACGCCAACACGGTACAGCTCGGCCGTCCCCCTCAGGGCTAACCCCTGTGGGTTGAAGCTCATTCCGAAAATAACGGCCCGGCGCCTGCCCGGGCTTCAACCGTTGTGGGTCGGGATTTATCCCGACAAAGCCGCATGAGCAGGTCGGATTCCATTCCGACTTTATCATTTTCAGGTCGGAATTCATTCCGACAACACGCTCGCAACGAAGCAAAAAATGTTCACGAAAAATTTTTTTACATTTTTTTGAAATTTATATAGAGGGTTTTTGTGGCCAGAGGTACTACCTCTACAAGGCCGCCGGCGAGGCGTTTCGAAACGTCGACCGCAAGGCGGATTGGAGTGAGAATCCTAGTGATCCTCTGGCTAAGTATTGCCCAGGCATTGACTGCAGTAGCGGATGCAACAGCGAAAGCGGATAAACGCTATTCCCTGGACATCCCGCAAGCCAAAGCCGAACAGGCAATTAAGACGCTGTCACGCCAGACCGGCTACCCGGTCATCTTCCAATCCGCCGATGTCACCGACATCGAAACCAACCCTCTGAAAGGCCGTTACACGCTCAAGCAGGCGTTAACGGAGTTGTTCAAGGGTACCGCTCTCTCCGCCGGCCTTACCCGGCGCGAAGTGATCACCATTTCGCGTGATTCTGACGATAACAGTGGGGAGAGCGATATAATGAACAGTAAAAAAAGTATCCTGGCGACAGTGATTAGCTTTTTGGTCGGGGCTGGCGGCGCGAATAATGCAGCAGCCCAGAGCGACTATGAAGTAGCACGGAAATCAACGGCCAGGCTGGAAGAGGTAATAGTTACCGCTCAAAAGAGAGAGCAAAACGCACAAGACGTTCCCATTTCTATTAGTGCGTTTTCTGAGAAAAAACTGGAACACCTAGGCATTGATAATGTATCCAGCCTCCAAGAATTTGTGCCTGGCCTCGTCTACGGTAAGAATGACGGTGGTCAAGCTCAGGTTTCTTTGCGTGGTATTAGTTCTGGAAGTTTCGGTGTTGGATTTGACCCCGGGGTAGCCATTCACATCGATGGACATTACCTCCAGTCAACAGCTTTTATGACGCGAGATTTTTACGATGTATCACGGATTGAAGTTTTGCGAGGGCCCCAGGGAACGCTCTATGGCAAAAATGTCGTAGGGGGTACCATCAACATTATTACTAATCGCCCATCTGACGAAGTGGAAGGCCAAGTTGGTTTGGAAGTCGGCAATTATGCCCACCGCAAGATCAAAGGAGTGCTGAATCTTCCAATCAGCGAAAACCTGCAGAGTCGCTTCGCACTGGTGTCCGAAGATCGTGATGGATATACCCGAAATCTAACCAACGGCGATGATTTGAATGACTCGGATTATACGGCTATTCGAGCTTCACTACTCTATACCCCTACCAATGATATCGACATCTTTATTAGTGGCTATGACTATACAAACAAAGGTACAAGCACAAAGAGTCTTATTTATGGTTACCCTGACGCCCCAACTCTGGTAAATTTTCTCGGCGGTCAGATTCCCAATCCTTGGTTGGCGCCAGGAGTTGGAGTGAATCCAGCGATTGAGAATCGCCGAGAGACTCGTAGTGCTGTTAAGCATAAAGGGGATGACAGTGCTCAAGGAGTGTCAATTGATATTGATTGGTCTCTAGGAAACTACCTTGTCCGCTCTCTGTCAAGCTACAACGATTCGGAAACTTTCGTGCTCTGGGATGCAAGCAATTCAGACTTGGTGACATTGATAGTGCCATATGATCTTCAGTATGAAACTTTCAGTCAGGAGTTGCAATTTTCTTACGATGGTGGAGGTCGAATTAAATGGATCACGGGTTTGTATTATTATGAAGAAGACACTCGGCAAGATTTTGGTGTGGGATCTTCCTATGATCTATTGGCCGCCGGTCAGCCAACGAGGTTGGATATTCTGGAGGCAGTGGAGACTGCATCGCTGGGGGTATTTGCTCAGCTCGATCATCAAATCAACGATAGACTTGAGTTAACTTACGGAGTGCGTTATTCGCGTGATGAAAAAAATTATAACGCTGGATTTAGTGTTGGAGTATGGGATGGAAATCCAAACTATGTTTTTGCTGAATTCGGTGATAACCCCAATCCGCAAGAGGGGTCTTGGTCTGAAGTTACCGGGCGGTTTGCCGCAAATTATTCGATAACAGAAGACATGATGGTTTTTGCTTCTATCGCTACAGGATATAAAGCAGGCGGATTTAATGGTCTGGGTAATGATGATTTTGACCCGGAAACGCTCACGGCATATGAGGCAGGTTTGAAAAGTCTTCTTTGGAACAATAAATTGCAAGTTAATCTAACAGGGTTTTACAACGATTATCAAGACAAGCAAGAATTTCAGGTTTTGAATAATAAAGGATTCATCCGAAATGCAGCGGCGGCGACGATTTATGGCCTCGAGGCGGAGATTCAATCCAGGCCTATTTCGCAGTTAGAGTTGACGGCCATGGTTTCATATCTGCATGCTCGATATGATAAGTTCACAAATGCACAAGATGTCACAAGGAGTGTGATAGAGGATGTAAGTGGTAACGTTCTTCCTCGATCTCCTGAATGGAAAGTAAATTTTGGTGCAGCCTACACGTGGGAAATAGGGCGATACGGTGATTTAACTGCCCGTGCTAATTTTTCCTGGGTGGATGAAACTTATTTCATGGAATTCAATACTAGTCGTGACCTTCGGCCATCGTATCATCGTACGGATATTCGTCTGATATGGGAAAATCCAAGCACCGGCTGGAGTGCATCCGCTTTCGTAAACAACATTGAGGATGATGATGTTATAGAAAACCTTAGTGCTTTTGGTGAGGCATACGGGCAAGTTCATAGCGCTCATCTCCAGCCTCCGCGTACTTATGGGGTAAGCCTAGGTTACGAATTTTGATCGAGCAAAACAGTGGAATGCCTTGCGTATGCAGGGCATGTCCAGTTTTCCTGCTAGTTACTGTAGAAAATTTAAAGAGCTTGTTTAATGCCTCACTCAAAGCGAATTTCCGATCCATCTAGTCAGTATGGACTTCCTGCTGTGAACCCGCAGGATGCGGGTATATCAGAGGAACATTTGGCACGCATAAGGCCTTTGATGCAATCATATGTTGAGAAACGGCAAGTTCCTGGTTTGCTGACAGCCATTGCTCGATACGGCAAGCTTGTGCATTTTGAGACTCAGGGATATGCCGATATAGAGAAAGGCATTCCGCTCAAGCCCGATGCAATTTTCCGAATATATTCCTTGACCAAACCGGTTACGGCTGTTGCTGCTATGGTTGCCTGCGAGGAGGGTCTTTTCTTACTTGATGATCCAATATCTGATTATCTACCTGAATTCGCGGCGATGAAGGTGTGGACACAAGACGGCCTTGTCGATTGCGACACTCCCATAACAATTCGGCATTTGCTTACGCACACAGCCGGATTTGCGTACTCAAACCTTATTTCTCCTGTGGCAGAGTATTATGCCAATATTGGATTGCATGGTGTTCTAGATCGGATTTCCGAAGAATCGTTGGAGGATCATGTCAAAAGGCTTGCTACGTTACCTCTGGTCGCTCGACCAGGTACTGTTTGGAATTATGGCGAATCAATGGGTGTGCTGGGCCGATTATTGGAGGTCGTATCCAGCGTGTCATTTCGTCATTTTCTCAAAGCGAAAGTATTAGAACCCTTGAAAATGATAGATACTGATTTTTTCGTTCCGCAGGAGAAAGCGGATCGTCTGGTGACACTTTACGAATTGTGTCCCGACGGGTCAATGGTGCTTGCCGCTGAGGATAGCTATGGCGGTGATTATTGCAAGGAGCCACTCCTCGAATATGGTGGTGCAGGTTTGGTAAGTACGGCAGCGGATTACTTGCGTTTTGCCCAAATGCTACTAAATGGGGGCGAATTAGACGGTACAAGACTTCTGAATCCAAGTTCAACGAAGCAAATGATGAGTAACCAACTGGGTCCCGAATTTGGTAAGCGGCCACTGGCAGATTTGGGTTTGCCGTGGATGGATAAAGAGGGCTTGGGGTTTGGCTTTGGTGGACTGATAGTGACAGATATATCAAAGGCCGACAGTGTGGGATCGACCGGGGAGTACAGCTGGAACGGTTGGGCAACCACCGATTTCTGGATTGATTCAAAAGAGAGTCTGATTGGTATTGTTTTTACTCAGGTTATTCCCAACGGATTTCCAATAGATACCCGCGCCTGCATGCGACAGATTGTCTATAAGTCGCTCTTGAGAGAGTTAAGGTAAAAAACTCAAATGTTCTTCTGGCAATTTAACCTTTGTGGCGGATGTACACTGGCTGGACTTTGGACACCTGGTATGGGACTTATCCCGGCCCCGAACTGGCGGTATGGGGCCTGCTTGGTTGACAGGCGGCTTTCAATTGTATCGTCATTCCCGGATCATTTCTGGCGCTGCGGATGTAAAACCTGAAAAAGCCGATACGCGGGCAAAGTGAAGGCTTTGCCGTGCCGGCCCATCCAAATCCCTTTCGAGGAGTGTGGGCGGAGATGTGCTCTGTTTGTTGCTCCGTGGGTTCAACTCGCTCGTTCAACAGTGGGTTTAGTCCCAGAAAACAGCTGGGGTGAGTCGGTTTTCTAGGTTTGCCTGATCTTTGTGAGACATAGTGTGCTTGTTTTTTCCGACTATATCGTATCCGTGACCTTAGGGCCGGTTTTAGCATGAGGTCAGCAGGTCAATCAAAACAGAGAGAAGACTAACAATGGAACAGATATTTCCAGAGCAAAACGGCAAGTTTGATTGTTTGTCGGAAGGGGTCGTTGAGATGAATATGCAAGACGTAGATTTGCGTCTGCGTGACGTAGCCAAGCTGAATCCGAAAAAAATAGCCATTGAAGATAGCAAGACGGCCCTTAGTTGGGCAGAGTTCGATGCCCGGTTGAATAGTATTGCCAATGCGCTGATTGCCGGGAGCGTTGTACCCAATGACAAGGTTGCCATTCTGGCTCGTAATTCGGTGGATTATGCGGTTCTTCTTTTTGGCATTCTACGGGCTGGTGGCTGTGCCGTGCCGCTTTCCTCATTGGCTGCACCTGAAACATTGATCACGATGGTGAACGATAGCGCAGCGAAGTACCTATTTGTCTCCCGCGATTATGCAGACGCTATTCTGCCATTCCAACAAGACCTGAAAACTCTCATGCCCGGCGGCATAATGTTTCTTGATAAGGGGGATGATGAATATATCTCTGTAGCTGACTTTGCGCATAATGTCAGCTCCGAGGCGCCGCTTGTTGAACTCAACGAGAAGCACGGCTTTAATCTGATCTATTCCTCCGGCACCACGGGTAAACCCAAGGGAATAGTGCATAACCGACGCTTTCGTGCCATTGAGGGCGGGGTAGTATCAGCGGCCTTCGGTATGGGATCGGATAGTCGGGCGCTGGTGTCCACTCCCCTTTATTCCAACACCACGCTTGGTGTCTTTCTGCCATTAATGGCAGCGGGGGGTACCGCTGTTCTGATGGAGAAATTCGATGCGCAGCGTTTTTTAAAACTGAGTCAAGAAAAGAAAATCACCCATGCCATGCTGGTGCCTGTGCAATATACGCGGCTGCTGGCAGAGCCGAATTTTGGTGAGTTTGATCTCTCATCCTATGAGCACAAATTCTCTACTAGTGCTCCTCTACATCAATCTGTGAAGCAGGCTATTCTTACGCAGTGGCCTGCCGGTGGGTTGACTGAAATTTACGGCATGACAGAGGGTGGCGTTGCTTGTGTATTAGTCGCCCACGAATATCCAAACAAACTGGATACGGTAGGTCAGCCTTCGCCGATTTGTGACCTGAAAATCATCGGGGATGACGGAAAGGAAGTGCCAGTGGGCCAACCGGGGGAGCTGGTGGGTTGGTCACCGCTGATGATGGACGGTTATCACAACCGGGAAGAGGCTACCCAAGAGGCCAGTTGGTACGATGAGGATGGCAGGCGCTATCATAGAAGTGGCGATATCGGTTGGATGGATAACGATGGTTTCATTCATCTTTTGGATCGTAAGAAGGATTTGATTATCTCGGGTGGCTTCAACATATTTGCTATTGACCTGGAAAAAGCCCTCCTTTCACACGCAGATGTGGCCGATGCCGCTGTCGTGGGTGCCCCCAGCGCGGAGTGGGGTGAAACACCTGTGGCATTTGTAGTATTGGAGTATGGGGCATGTATAGACGCTGAAGCCCTGCGTACTGAGACTAATGCTAAGCTTGGAAAAGCCCAGCGACTTTCAGAAATCCGTTTTATGAATGAGTTACCCCGCAGCCCCATTGGCAAGATCCTCAAGCGTGAGCTGAGGGATAAGTTGGCTTCATAGCCAAAGAGTGCACAGAAATTGATTGTTCACTTAACGAGATATTCGAAATCGACAGGCGCATGTTGCGCATTTGAGTATTGGGGTAACCCGTGAGGCTTCTTGTCAAGTAAAGCAAAAAATGGTTATCCAAAAATCATGTGATAGTCGCTGTTGATGTGCTCTTGAACACTTTGTGTAGGCGCTTTATAGACCACGGACTAACAGTTTTCTTATGGCCGATATCACAGGACACAGATCCGGGCAGGATGAGAGGCCAGTTTGCCCTCAGCTTCGGTGCTTTGTTTTATACCTGGAAATTGTTCAGTATATAACCATTCGCCCCTTTTGGCATCGATTAGCAAACGATTGGCACCCTGTACAAAGCTGCCCCCGAACAAACAGCTTATGCTCCACGTTGTGAAACGTAAATGAATGAGAATTTCGTATACAAGGTAAGAGTGCATGGCTGTTTATGAACCCCAACTCAATAAGTCTTCCGATCATTTCCTGCGCAACGCCGAGCAGATGCAGGCGGCCGTCGAGGAAGTCCGAGCCATCGAACAATCGGTGATCGATGCCGCCGCGGCCAAGGCGTCGCGTTATGTTGCCAAGGGCTATTTGACTCCGCGGGAGCGCCTGAAGTGCCTGCTCGATCCCGGCGCCCCCTTTTTTGAGCTGTCATCGATCGCCGGGTATTTGCAGGATGGCGATACGGACGGCTCCGGGGCAGGCGCTTTCGTGATCACCGGCATCGGTTACATTGCCGGTGTGCGCTGTGCCGTGACCGTGGATAACTATCTGATCAAGGGCGGCATGATTTCCACCCTGGGCAGCGCCAAGCGGCTGCGTTTGCAGACCATCTGCCTCGAAAACAAACTGCCGCTGGTGACCCTGGCGCAATCCGGCGGCGGCAACCTGAAATCCGCCGGCGATATCTTCGGACCCTCCGGGGTGATTTTCGCCAACCAGGCGCGCCTGTCGGCGACCGCTCTGTGGCAGCGACTGGTGCGCGACGATATGCGGGCGACAGCGATAGCATTTTCGGGATTGGCGCTTAACCTGATCGCAATGGGCCTCGGCCCGCAATTGGTCGGAATTTTTAGTGATCTCCTCACCCCAACGTTAGGGGCCAAAGGATTGCCTACCGCCATGATCATGGTTGCTACAGCGGTGTTTGGCGCGACCTATTATTTTTGGCGTGCGGGGCAGAGTGTCGATGCGGATTTGGCAGCAAAAGAAAGAAAGGAAATCTCTATTACGGAAGGGGGCCATAACGTCAAGGTCAAGAAGGTGGATGCTTTATTGGGGCAGGCTACCTGACACACCATCACTACTATAGCTGGATCGATAACATTTTTGGTTATGACGTTAATCCAACTATTCCTACCAATGAAAAGCCCTATGCGATTGAGGTTTATACATGGCCGATTTTTCTCTTTTTGATTTGAGTGGTAAAAAAGCGTTAGTGACCGGTGGTGCCAGTGGGATTGGCCGCGCTTATGCGATAGCGTTGGCTCGAGCGGGCGCCGATGTTGCCGTCGTCGATCTCAATGAAGAACGAGGTAATAAGGCGGCGGCTTCACTGCGCGCTTTGGGCGTGGATGCCTGCTTTATCGTCTGTGATGTATCCGATCAACAACAGGTCAGCGAGATGACGGCTGCCGTGGTGGAACGCTTTGGTCGCCTTGACATCGGCGTCAATAATGTTGGTACAGGTATCGTTGACGATGAACTGACCTATGCCAGGGAAGACTGGGATAAAGTCATGAGCATCAACCTTACCGGCGTTTGGCTTTGCGCCCAGGCTCAGGCGCGGCAAATGAGCCAGCAAAATCCCACCGAGGGTAAAATCATTAACACCGGGTCGATCGCCGCGACGCAGGCGATGTACCCAGGCAACAGTTCCTATGACGTTTCCAAGGCCGGTGTCGCGCATATGACGCGCTCGCTGGCCGCCCAGTGGGGTCGTTTCAATATCAACGTGAATTGCATCAGCCCCAGCTATGTAATGACTCCCATGTTTGCGGGTTATTTTCCGCTTGAAAGACGTCCTAGAATTCGGGAAATCACGCCCATGGGACACATCCAACGTCCGCAAGACCTCTGTGGCCCCATTTTGTTTTTGGCGTCGAAAGCGTCTGACTACGTGACCGGGCAGAACCTGATAGTCGATGGCGGCATATCTCTCGGCCATTGGTTGGTGCCGATTGAGAGAGATGTACCCCCCAGGGTAAACGAGGAACAGGAATTGATTGAACTGAAACAGGATTATGACGAGATGGGTATTGCCTACGACGAACAAGGTGTCCGGCTATGACAATGCATGAAACGAAAAAGTTGGAAATGTACCGGCGGATGCTCCGCATTCGCCGTTTCGATGAAGCGGTGACAGAGCAGGTCAAGGCCGGAAATATCCCCGGCGCCTGTCACTCCAGCATCGGCCATGAGGCGGCCATCGTCGGCGCCTGTATGGCTCTCAACGACGATGACATGATCACCGGCACCCACCGCTCCCACGGCCACCCGATTGGTAAAGGCGCTGATCTCAGTCCCTTGATGGCGGAGCTGTTGGGCAAGGCTACGGGCATATGCAAAGGCCGGGGAGGCTCCATGCATCTCGCGGATGCCAGTGTCGGCATCATCGGCGAATCGGCCATCGTCGGCGGCGGTATTCCGCTGGCCACCGGGGCGGGGTTAAGCGCGCAAGTGTGTGGCAGCGGCCAGGTCAGCCTGTGTTTTTTCGGCGACGGCGCGGTCAACGAAGGCGCGTTTCACGAATCGATCAACATGGCGGCGATTTGGAAGCTGCCCGCGATCTATTTTTGCGAGAACAATCAGTACGCCATTACCACGCCGCTTGTGACATCGCACGGCCAACCCGACATTGCCAAACGCGCCGAGAGTTACGGCATACCGGGTTTTTGCGTGGATGGACAGAATGCCGAAGCGGTTTATGACGTTACCCAAACCGCTGTTGCCCGAGCACGCCGTGGCGAAGGTCCCACGTTAATCGAAGCCAAAACCTACCGTTTTGAAGAACATGCCATTGGATTGAATGTTCCCGTTGCCTATCGGGATGCAAAAGAGATCGAAGACTACAAGTCCAACCGTGATCCACTGGCATTATATAAGGCAGTATTGCTGGCTGGTGGCGTCAATGCAGCGGATTTAGAAGCGATTGAATCCGAGGTCGTCGAAGCTGTCTCCCTGTCTGTCGCCTTTGCCCATGAAAGTCCACTGCCAGACCCGGCTGACGTGTACGATTTTATGTACAGCAATCCCATCCACTACCCGCCGCAGACAGGATCAACACAGTCATGAATGATACTCACCGTAAAATCAGCTACTTGGATGCCGTGACACAGGCTCAAGCAGAGGAAATGTCCCGCGATGAACGCGTGGTGCTACTGGGACAGGACACACCGCTCTATACCACTGGTGGTCATTTCGACGCGATACGCAAGGACCGCATACGAACCACACCGATTTCCGAACTGGGCATGGCCGGTATTGGCGTTGGCGCGGCCTTGACCGGCTTGCGGCCGATCATCGACCTCACTATGTCCAGTTTTATCTATTTGGCCTCGGACCAGATCATCAATCAGGCCGCGAAGCTGCGTTATATGACCGGCGGTAAGGCTCAGGTACCCCTCGTGATTCGGACCTGCATGTATTACAACGCCAGTGTCGCGGCGCAGCATTCAGATCGATCCTACACACTATTTATGAATACCCCTGGCTTGAAAATTGTCCTTCCGGCGACGCCTTCCGACGTCAAGGGCCTGTTAAAGTCGGCGATTCGCGACGATGACCCGGTGCTGGTGTTTGAAGACGTCAATCTGTGGGCTAAAAAAGAACTCGTCCCCACGGACCCCGACTACCTGGTGCCCATCGGCAAGGCGGATATCAAAAAAGCAGGCAGCGACGTTACGGTTGTGTCAATCGGTGGTTGTCTACACCCGGCATTGAAGGCCGCCAAGGCGTTGGAGGACGAAGGGGTTTCGGTGGAAGTCATCGATCCCAGAACCATCGTACCACTGGATAAGGAAACCATCCTGAAATCTGTCGCCAAAACTGGCCGCCTAGTGATCGTCGATAATGCCCATCGCACCGGCAGCGTGGCATCGGAAATCGCCGCGGTCGTGGCGGAAGAAGGCTTCGATTGCCTGAGAAAACCGGTTCAGCTGGTGACCACACCAGATGTGCAGATTCCCTTCAGCCCAGCGCTGGAGAAACCGCTGTATCCCAGTCAGCAATATATTATCAATGCGGTAAAAAAGCTGGGCTGACAGGAGCGTAAATCCATGAGTATTGAATTAAAAATCCCCAAATCTGGTATGGGCATTACTGAGGGTACGATTGCCAAGTGGTACAAGGCCGAAGGCGATGCGATTACCCAAGGTGAAATTCTGGTTGACATCGAAACCGCCAAAGCGGTGGAAGAAGTCGAATCTCCGGTTAATGGAATCTTGCAAAAAATACTACTGGCCGAGGACGAAGACGCGGAAGTGGGCACCGTCATTGCGTTAATTGAGGCCGATTGATGAACGACTCTTCCGTGCCTATTCCTCTGTCGCCTCTGCGCAAGATTATTGCTGCCCGTATGGTGGAGGCAAAACAAAATATACCCCACTATCGGGTAGCTGTTGATATTGACATGGACGCGCTTCTGGGGGCGCGCAAAAAACTGAATACCGCTAGTTCAGCCCCCAAAGTCTCAGTCAACGATTTCGTGATCAAGGCCTGCGCCGAAGCGCTGGTGGCCTGTCCCGAAATCAATATTCAGTATGTGGATGGTCAGATTCAGCAATACTCGCAAGCGGACATTTCCGTGGTGGTTGCTGTCGAGGGTGGTTTGGTGACCCCCGTGGTGAGGTCAGCCAACAGGAAAAGCTTGCATGACATTGCCGCAGAGGTCAAAGACCTGGTTGGCCGCGCCCATGCTGGAAAACTCAAAATGGATCAGATCCAGGGCGGCACATTCAGCATTTCGAACCTGGGTATGTTTGACGTCGACGAGTTTGACGCAATTATCAACCCACCCCAATGCGCCATATTGGCCGTGGCGGC